>NZ_AP018694.1:1875000-2547500 GCF_009689585.1 Aquipluma nitroreducens
CAACATTGCCGAAACAATATTGGTTTAGGCTGTTCCCTTTTCGCTCGCCACTACTTGGGGAATCACTTTTGTTTTCTTTTCCTCCGCTTACTTAGATGTTTCAGTTCGGCGGGTTGACCTCCGACATAATCGGATACCTGTTACCAGGTGGGTTGTCCCATTCGGATATTTACGGATCAAAGGTTATTTGCACCTCCCCGCAACTTTTCGCAGCTTATCACGTCCTTCTTCGTCTCTGAGAGCCAAGGCATCCTCCGTACGCCCTTACTAACTTTCTTCTATAATTATACTTACAGGTTAATCTGTATTTTACTTCTATTTATTTTTCCCAATATGTCAAAGAACTTTATAACTCGTCTTTTCTCTTCCAGAAAAACCGAACCGGTATTCCTTTCTGATTCCAGATTGTGTGAGTTAAACGTGGATATTTTATGGACTCGAACCACTTTTATATGCGCCACCGCATATCCTTGTTTCAAAGTTTCGGGTTGCGAGTTACAGGTTACGGGTTATTTTACCCTTGACCCTGACTCTATGCCCTTTGCCTCTTCAATAATTTGTTTGAACGTGTGTTGTTTCTCTTCGTCTTTTGATCTTCTTATTCTCCGTACTCTTAACTTAGGTACTCATGTACTTTGTCGCTTTGGTACTTCTTTTCAGTGGAGAATAAGGGAGTCGAACCCTTGACCCTCTGCGTGCAAGGCAGATGCTCTAGCCAACTGAGCTAATCCCCCGGTTGTGAAGATTAGAAGATTAGAATCCTGAAGATTAGAATGTAATCATTAGCATTGCTGCTTCATTTTTTATTCTAACATTCTACCACTCTAATATTCTGATATTCCTGTAGTCCCGCCCAGATTTGAACTGGGGACCCCTACATTATCAGTGTAGTGCTCTAACCAACTGAGCTACGAGACTGTTATTTTCAAGATTTTAGATTTTAGACTTCAGATTTTAGACTCTTTTCAGATTGTTTAGATCCACTGCTTCGGTCTTCTGTCTTCGGTCTTCTATCTTATTCCCAAAACTTCAATCTCTCTACAATATTTTTAAAAAGGAAAAGGAAAACAATTCTTATCGGCAATTAATTAATCTTCGTCTTGTCAATAGAGCTCCAGAAAGGAGGTGTTCCAGCCACACCTTCCGGTACGGCTACCTTGTTACGACTTAACACCAGTTACTAGTTTTACCCTAGGCCGCTCCTCGCGGTTACAGACTTCAGGTACCCCCAGCTTCCATTGTTTGACGGGCGGTGTGTACAAGGCCCGGGAACGTATTCACCGCATCATGGCTGATATGCGATTACTAGCGAATCCAGCTTCACGAAGTCGGGTTGCAGACTTCGATCCGAACTGAGACAAGCTTTAGAGATTAGCATCCTGTCACCAGGTAGCTGCCCTTTGTACTTGCCATTGTAACACGTGTGTAGCCCTGGACATAAGGGCCGTGCTGATTTGACGTCATCCCCACCTTCCTCACACCTTACGGTGGCAGTCTCGCTAGAGTCCCCGGCATGACCCGCTGGCAACTAACGATAAGGGTTGCGCTCGTTATGGGACTTAACCCGACACCTCACGGCACGAGCTGACGACAACCATGCAGCACCTTGAAGAACGTCCGAAGAAGGCAACCTTTCGGCTGCTGTCGTTCCCCATTTAAGCCCAGGTAAGGTTCCTCGCGTATCATCGAATTAAACCACATGTTCCTCCGCTTGTGCGGGCCCCCGTCAATTCCTTTGAGTTTCAACCTTGCGATCGTACTCCCCAGGTGGATCACTTAATGCTTTCGCTTGGCCGCATACTGTGTATCGCATACAGCGAGTGATCATCGTTTACGGCGTGGACTACCAGGGTATCTAATCCTGTTCGCTCCCCACGCTTTCGTGCATCAGCGTCAGTGACAGTTTAGTAAGCTGCCTTCGCAATCGGTGTTCTGTGTAATATCTAAGCATTTCACCGCTACACTACACATTCCGCTTACCTCAATTGTACTCAAGCTCTTCAGTATCAATGGCAATTCTATCGTTAAGCGACAGGATTTCACCACTGACTTAAAAAGCCGCCTACGCACCCTTTAAACCCAATGAATCCGGATAACGCTCGCATCCTCCGTATTACCGCGGCTGCTGGCACGGAGTTAGCCGATGCTTATTCATACACTACCGTCGGGGCAGGACACGTCCTGCTTTTTCTTGGTGTATAAAAGAAGTTTACGACCCATAGGGCCTTCATCCTTCACGCGGGATGGCTGGTTCAGGCTTGCGCCCATTGACCAATATTCCTCACTGCTGCCTCCCGTAGGAGTCTGGTCCGTGTCTCAGTACCAGTGTGGGGGATCATCCTCTCAGAACCCCTAGACATCGTAGTCTTGGTGAGCCGTTACCTCACCAACTAACTAATGTCACGCATGCCCATCTTTAACCGCCGGAGCTTTATCTGAATCCCCATGCGGAAACTCAGAACTATGAGGTATTAATCCACATTTCTATGGGCTATCCCTCTGTTAAAGGTAGGTTGCATACGCGTTACTCACCCGTGCGCCACTCTCACCCCGATTGCTCGGGGATCCCGTTCGACTTGCATGTGTTAGGCCTCCCGCTAGCGTTCATCCTGAGCCAGGATCAAACTCTTCGTTGTAATATAAAAGTTAAATATTTTCCTCGCTCTGACGTAACTCAATTTCTATTCTTGCGTCTCTTCCTTGTTTTTCCTTTTCCCAATATTTTCAATGAACTCTCTGCCCTTAGGCTATCGTTTCCCCCATCCTTAATACTACCTCTTGCGAAGCGTCCTCCAAATGAGAAAATCAATGCTGTGTTATTAGAACTCTTTTTGTTTTCGCTTTCCACATTTACTGATCAATTCTCAGCGGCGTTTCAGCGGGGTGCAAAGTTATGAAGCTTTTTTAAACTACCAAAAGTATTTTAATCTTTTTCTTGTTTTTTTCTTCTCCGTTTCGTTGCCTGCTTTGGTTTAACCTCTTTACTTAATCTATCTTTCTTTACTATTAAACCATCCGGATAACCGGCCTGCAAACTCTAAACCTTTACTCCCATTTGTGTCAGTGAACTCTTTTTATTTTAGCGGCTGCAAAGGTAAAATTTACTTTTAATATTCCAAACAATATCCTAAAGTTTATTCGAAATAATTTTCAGTACCTTTTCTGCCTTTTCAATCATTAATTACCGTTACCGGCAATCAGCTTTCCGTTAAAAGCGGCTGCAAAGAAATACCTTTTATCTGAACCTTCCAAATCTTTCTTAACTTATTTTTTAATTCAGATCAAATTCCTTATAACCAACTACTTAAAGAACTTTTGCCTCACATTCTACATTGCTGCTTTTCTGTTTAGCGGCTGCAAAGATAGACCCCTTTTCTTCATTTCCAAACACCATACAAACCTTTTTTTAAACTAATTTATACTGCATATTCTCTCTTTCTGTAGATCAGACTGTTATAAAACATGAAGACACAAACTCTTTCAACTAGAAACTGGCACTAAGCTCTGGAAAGAGCTATTTGCTTAGCTCAAATGAGACTTTCTATGACACTACCCATATTGAAAAAACGAACCGTAGTATTTCAATTCCTATTCAATTCATGAGAACAATCCGATGTAAGTAATAAGTTGTGAGTTATAAGTTGTACTTTGATTATTGGTTATCTGAACTTACGAGGGTATAAATTTTCATGAAAGAGTTTTGGCACATGAAAAAATCCTATCATTTGGTAGGAAACCCAGGAAGCACGTACAAAACATGTTGCACGGCACAAAAGCAACAACAGCAAGGGTTTAAAAGGTATTAATATTGGCTTAATCTACGTTTTGGTAGGAAGAAGGGCAAGAAAGTCTACAAGTATCGGGTGACAGTTGCCGGAGAACGAAAAAAGAGAATCGGGAAGCTTTCGCACTAAATTGATAGTGTTATCTTTACTGATCATTGGAGCAAATTGAGAACTAAAATACTGGGTAAACAGAACAATTCTCTGTCAATCTAGAATGCTGCAGAAATGAAGAAGTAGGCATAAAAACGATTGCCATGCGATAATTAACGACTATTTGAAAGTTATTCTGATAAGTATTTCTCAATCAACCGATAACTTTTAGTGTCAATTTCCATTTTAGAAATTCTTATCCAGTCAAATTCCTTTTGTTCTATCAAATCAATTATTCTCCGTACATGATCTTCACTCGTCTTACATCCAAAAGTCACTTTTATTATTGATCTGGCCGGTATTGTCTGAAGTTCATCAGGATTTCCTCCCAAAATGATTCTTTTTTCTTTCTCATACTTCCAATCCTTACTCTTTGTTAAGACCATGTGATCTACAGCCCGATTCTTATATCTTGAAAAATTCAAGGGTTTAGATTTCTGGCATATTTGACATTAGAGATTAAGCTATTTTTATTAAATGTATCCGATAATACTTTTTGATCAAATTGAATACAAAGACCACTATGGCATAGCGAATAATGGCTCCACATGAGTATATTGGAATTAGTAAAGCTAAAACAACAAATTTTTGTTTCTCTCTTTAAGGATTGAAATTGATCAATCAAATTTACAACAAAGTCCTCCTTCTCTTTTTCGAAAATAGCTAGTTGCCTTTTAATTCTAGTATTATCATTAGTATTCCTTTTTATGATCTCTTTAAAGTACTTCTTTGAAATATCATATTCGACTAATCCATCATGAAATTCAAAAGGGTCATTAAAACTGCTTGGAGATGAGAATTTCAATGTATTCTGTCCTATAATCGCTTCAGCTCCAATAAAATCGACATACTTATACATCACTAGCGATTTGTATTTACAGCAATTGTACAAATTTTATGCTTACTTCAATCAAAAAAGAATAAAAGATTTGAACAACAGGCGGTTGAAAGTGGCTGGCATATTAAAACCTAACAGGTCTCGGAGACCTGTTAGGTTTTGGGAGAGATGTGCAACAAATGTCCGTCACATGAATGTGACGGCAAAAGATAGCAGCTATTCAAGCTAATATTTTGCTGATTAACAGCACATTTATCCTTTAGCATTGGCTTCAGCCAACGGATACTAATATCCGATTATAGCTTTTTCTCCCAGAACATCATTCTGGGCACACAATCGGTGAAACCCATTTTTTTGTAGAGCGATTTGGCAGTGAGATTGTCTTCGCGTACTTCAAGATTGACGCGACAAAAACCATTTTGAGAAGCATAATTGATGATTCCGCGCAATAAAAAATGGCCGGCACCTATGTTACGGCATTCGGGTGCGACAATAAAATCATGGATATTTATGAGTGGCTTAGCCTGAAATGTGGAGAAATTGACGTTACAATTGGCCAAGCCGGCAAACTGATCGTCGGCCATTACAAAGAACCCAAGAAATCCGGAGTGTTTTTTTAATCCTGAAATGATTTGAGTTCCCAATCCTGTGGGCATGGGCCGGTTATTTCCCATGGGATCTTTCATGTAATCGTTGAGCAGTTTGACCACCTGGGTGCAATGCAACTGGTTTTGTAGATCGACTTGAATGATTGAGAGTTCCATAGAAAATAGATTTGCTGTTCAATTATTTACAATTTACGATTTCTTTCAGAAAAAATACCACCAAGACTCAAAGACACTGCGTTTCACTAAGCGTGCTTATTTAGCCATCCAACCCCTTGATCGGAGCATTCTCAGGCCTTCCTTGTTAGAGAGGGTTTTGTTAAGTTCAGACCTTAAAACGTCATGAAGCAATGTCGTATTTTTTTAAGCGGATGCCAAGCATTCGCTCGGTTACTTTCAACGCGTCGGCAGTCTTGGCAATATTTCCTTTCGAGCTAACCAAGGCCTCGCGAATAATCTGCTTTTCAATCTGTTCAACAGTGTCGGTCAAACCTACGGAAACTTTTGTATTGGTAGAATCGGCAGCTAGCAAAGATAGTGGCAGATCATAACAGTGCATCACATTATCTTTGCACAATATACAAGCCCGTTCGATGCAATTCTCCAACTCGCGAATATTTCCAGGCCCGAAATCCTTTTGATAATGAATAACCATAACGACAAACACTTTGAACAAATATCGCCATTAACATTTTCATTTTCATTCAATAGCATTTGTTCTGTCGTCATTTTAATGAATTATTAACAGCTTTAAGTATCCTTGTTCGTTGTTAAAGAATCATAACGTTGATTACAAATGGATTAAAGCAAAAAATTTTCTTATACATTTGCACCTTCCTTAGTTTTGTGCCATGAAAACAATTCGAAACCTGTTACTTCTTACGGTAATCTATTTCTTTGCTATTAACGCATACGCAAAGGCTCCAATATTTCCGGATAAACTTCCTGATCCAAAGCCTCACCGCATAATCAGAACTTGTTGTTCGTTTGGTACCGAAATGCAGCTTTTTGCCATTCCTGGAATTAAACTGACCGAAACAACAAGCCTTGATAAAATTGGACCGCATCATTACCTGGGCGATGCCAGTGAAGAAAACGGTATTATTTATTCGCGGCGAGGTGGGTTTATTGATATGGCGCATTTACGCGACCAATCGGACTGGACAGCCTACCTTTACACTCAGATACTTGAACATAAAAAGAAAGGAAGTTTGTCCATTATCCTGGGTCGTGAGGGAGGCGAAAAAACACTAAATGTCTCTATTCCAACAAACCTGAATAACCAGGATCTCATTAACCTTGCCGGAAAAATTGCTTACGATTTATCGGTGTGGCATGAGATTGCCACCTGGTTTGGAGCTTCAAGTATTCCGTTTGTGCCTGAACGATATTCAAGTTTCTCGATTGAAGATCCCTATTCCAATTTGCTGGGCGCCACTATCGGAATTCAGGCTTTACAAAGCGAATTACCATACGAACAAGCTGTAACGCAAATAATTAATAAATACCTGAAAGATTTGGACGCGGTTTCGAATGAAGCTGAAACTTATCTGGCGATGGAAGCCGTTCGTGATGTCTGGTGGACGCG
Organism: Aquipluma nitroreducens; assembly: GCF_009689585.1. Lineage (GTDB taxonomy): Bacteria > Bacteroidota > Bacteroidia > Bacteroidales > Prolixibacteraceae > Aquipluma > Aquipluma nitroreducens. The sequence goes on from NZ_AP018694.1 coordinate 1,881,967, forward strand.
CGACAAAAAACTGCCTAGCAGTAAAGTGCTGTTACAACGTCAACTTCAGGTTTATCCTTGCCTGAAACCTTGGTTGGTGCCAGGCTGGAGCACTGCAAATCAAACCCCTCTTGAATTAAGTGTTCCTGAATTGGCTTCAAATGGACAAGACCTCAATCAGTTTTATCAGTTGGAATTTAAACTAAACTATAAATTCCCTTTTCATAAAATGTTTCCGGAACGTAAAGAAAGAAACATCACTCAAAACGATTTCAACCGAATGATTGCACAAGTTGCCAATGAGCTAACAAGAAAAGAAAACCGATCGCTGGATCGAAAAGATAAAATCAAATACTCGGCTGCAAACTAAAGAAATATGAATATCCTTACCTAAGGAGATTTTGCTCTGGAAAAACCGATATTCAATTATCATTTATTGTTCATTTGTAGTCATTTGAGCTACAATTAATGACTACTAACGACCATCTAATGACTCCATTTTGAATTTAGGCATGGTATCGGATACTCATTAAAAGAAATACCCAAACGCTCGATTTAATTCGGCCACGATTAACTTCCATCGAACCAGTCTTTTCCCGGATCAGATTTTTTGTTTCGCTGTATACGAGCCTGAAGTTCAAACGTACGCAAGCGATCTTTATACAAATTGTGGATATTCATTTTTGCAAGATCCAGCGAAGCATCAGTATTATCGTCCCACCTCCGGCACAAATAAACGGGTTGATAAATCCTTCCGATTTTATATTTTCCTGAAATGGCCAATCCAAGCGCATAATCTTCGCCATAACTCGTATTCGGGACACGAATTTCGCGCAGTATAGGTGTATAAAAAGCACGGGGTGTGCCAAGTCCATTGATTCGCAGCGCATTATTCGGCCCATTGTCGTCGGTCCATTCGCGGTGATCGATTACTCCTGGTGGAATTTCTTCGAGATTAAAATTGGTCATCCGATAACTACCAATCACCATGGCACAATTATCTTCGTAAAACTTATCGACCATGATTTGAAGCGTGTTTTCATCGAGATACAAATCATCGCTATCGAGCTGGACTGTAAATTTCCCACAAGCGGGGTGAAATACGGCTTCGTTCCAGCAACCTCCAATTCCCAAATCTTTTCGTTCAGGAATAAGGTGTATAAGCTTTCCCTGCCGGGCATATTCGCGCAATATTTCTGAAGTTCCGTCGGTCGAATAATTATCGACAACAATCAAGTTAACGTGGAAAGAAGTTTTCTGTATAAGGACAGAAACAATGGCATCGCGGATTGTTTTTACCCTATTGCGAACCGGAATTACAACAGTTGCTTCGGTTTCAAATTGCTCAGAAAAGATAGTCTCCGGGAATGGGGCAAGCAACAGAGCCCCAATTTCTCTTAAATGAGAGGTACAAACCTGCTCCATCTCCAACTGGCGTTCGCGGGCAGTGGCTTTCACATAATCAAATTGCTTTTCGCCTGACGAACGAGTATCTGATTCTACTTTAGTAAACAAGAATTCAGGAACATGGATCAACTCTCCCATCCGGCTGGCGCGTAAGCGAAGTGCATAACATCCGGCATATTTGAGTGTTTCGTAGTTTTCGTACCTGAAAGCTTTTAAAACTTCAGATCTGAAAAACCTTACCGGTCCAAAATTAAAATCATCGCGCAAACTACCCGGCTGATAATCAATTAAAGGATAAGGCGAAAGTACTCCATCCTTCAATTCCATATAATCGGCATAAACCATTGGTGCATCAGTATATTCAGCTACCTGCAACAATCGCTCGATTGCCCCTGAGCCAATTTCAGTCGGTGAATCGCCAAGAGCAAGCAACGCAAAATCAGCCCGAAGCAATTTGGCAATCAGCCGGATTGTTGAACAGGAGCCATTCTCTTCTACAATCACCACCTCGCAGTTATTCAATTGAACCTGATCGGGAGCGAGAATATATATTTGATTCACCAGTAATGAATCCCGGCATTGATCAATTTGTTTTTGACTGGAAAACTGATCTGTAAAAATAAAAAAACAGTCAACTTTTGGATTCATAACCGATCTTACTTTATAGTTTAAGCACTTTCACTTTACTTATTTCGCTTTCGTTGTGAAGCCGATCAAGAGCAGATATGCGCACTTCATATTTTCTCTGTAATTTACGGGAATTTTGCTTAAATTTTATGCTTTTATGCTTCGTAATGGTAAAAATATTTTCGGGGTTCCTAACATCAAATTGCTGCCCAACCGGATTCAAGTAAACCACATAATTCGCGACTTTATCCATATCATTTTCTGTCTTTGAAGACTTCCACTTCAGCTTATGCCCTCTTTTTTTGAAATGCGTTGGAGACTCAGGCGCCTTTTTATCAATCCAAGGCATTTGTGGAACCAGAGCCGGAAACTTATACAAGTTATCGCGAAGATTTTGATCGAAACCAAATAAATCGCGTTTAAAGTGAACGCTGCTGTAAAAAGCACTTCCACCAAGCTGAGGAATCTGGCGAATAATCTGTATTTGCTTAACCAACTGATTCGGGTCTTTCCAATCCGGAACGGTTGAATTGGCTTCAAGTTTATAAACTGCCTGACCAATATACATTGCCCTGCCATAAGTATGAGCCGCCCACCATTTGCTCAACGTCAGGAAATCGACTGACGGATGACCAATCTGCCAATACAATTGAGGAAGACAATAATCAATCCACCCATTTTTCTGCCATTTCAAAATGTCGGCATACAAATGATCGTAGTTTGTTGTTCCTGCAGTAGTTTCTGATCCTTCCGGATCGTCAGCTTTATTTCTCCATACACCAAACGGACTGATACCAAATTTCACCCAAGGTTTGGTTTTTTTAATATTTTCTGAAAGCGTCTTTATTAAAATATCGACATTGTCGCGCCGCCAATTGGCTTTTTGATCGGCCTGAAAACCCCTATTAAATTGAGCGAATGAATTTTCGTCCGGGAAATCTTCCTTCAGCGGATAAGGATAAAAATAATCGTCAAAATGGATCGCATCCACATCGTATCGCGAAACAATGTCAATAACAACTTTAACAACAAATTCCCGGGTTTGCGGCAATCCCGGATCAAAGTATAACTTGCCGCCATAGTTCACAATCCAGTCAGAATGTTTAAAGGCAATGTGGTTCGCTGCCAGCGGATCATTTATATTTTGTGCTACTCTGAACGGATTTAACCATGCATGAAACTCCATGTTACGCTTGTGACATTCATTAATCCAGAATTGAAGTGGATCGTAAAATGGATTTGGCGCTTTACCCTGAGTGCCGGTTAAATACTTAGACCAAGGTTCAAGGTCTGAATGATAAAAAGCATCGGCGGAAGGCCTGATTTGCATGATGATGGCATTCATTCCATTTTTAGAATGCATATTTAGAATGTCAATGACTTCCTTCATTTGTTGTTCAGTTGAAAGTCCAGGCTTTGAAGGCCAGTCGATGTTGTTCACCGTTGCCACCCAAACGGCTCTAAATTCTCGCTTAGGGGCTAATTGAGCACACAAATCAAATGATAAAAAGAAAAAGAAAAGAAAAAGAAACTTAAGCATAGGAACTGAATTAAATGATACACAAAATACGGCTATCCTGAGAAATACCAACCAATTAGGAAGAAGTTTTTATTAAGACCAGACTGTTGAAAACAATTTTCAGGGAATTGCCATTTTTAACTATCTCAAGAATCACAAAACAGTAATGAATAAGCCAGTAAAACAAACAATACGGCCTAAAACTTGCCTTAAGTCATGCCCCACGAACAGCCAATAAAATAGATATGTTACCTAAATAAAAAATCATCAAATATTCAGCTTTCAATGAATGGACATTTGGTACTTTCTTATTTTTTTTAATACCTTTGACCCGTTCAGTAAACTGAATGTGTTCTTTTGACAAAAAGTATTTAAAAATATAATACACTTGGCGAACCAAAGTGCAACTTTAATGGTTACTTAGGTAGCTTCTACAAAGTTGGTTACTTTGATAAGCTTATGGTTTATTAGGTTTAGTTGGTTTAGGTTAGTTTCCCGTCGTAACGGGTGAAAAGGCTGTCAGAGGACAGCCTTTTCTATTTTAAAATATCGGCAAAGATTTTCTTTTCTTATTTTCAAAAGACTGAGCAGATTAAATATATTACTTCGAATTGAAGCCAATTCTTTAATTTTTCAGATTTTCTATTTTCCGCATAGATCACTTCTATTTTCTTTCGGCAAATTCTATTTTTTACACAGTATTCTAATAATTACAACTAGCTCAATAGAAAATTGCTATTCCCAAACAATAGCAGGTGAAACAGCCAAAATAAACATAAGTAAAAACAAATAAATCCTGATAAAGCAACTAAAAAATAAAAAATAAATGCCAATACCACATATCACCATAATAATTAATCAAAAGAAAATCATTAACTTGCAAAGCATTAGATTAAATTGTGCTTAGATTCTGGAAAAGAAGTTGATTAGGGGTAATTAACTTAGTGTTTTTTGCGACGTGAAGACCATAAATAAGCCATTTATTAAAGAAGCTGTCTATATTTAGATACCAGGCGTAGCTAAGTCTAAATGATTGATATGGAAAAGGGTAACCCTACTTCAGAAAAAGTAGGAAAAGCTGTTATTGATTTTGAAGACATGATTGCTGAAAGCAGAGGAACTGCCTCAGAAAATATCGCATTTTTACACCCGGAAGAGTATAAAAGTATTATTGAGCTTTCAGTAGTAGGAATTTTAATCGGAGATAGTACCGGGAAAATAATCAGTTGGAACAATGCATTGGAAAACCTTACTGGTATTAAACAATCGAATGCGATCGGATTAAATATCTGGGATATCCATTATCAATTATCTCCAAAAGAATTTAAAACTCCAGATTTTTTTAATATTCTCGAAAAAAGATTACTTGGTATTATCAACGAATCAGGCTATTGGAAAAGGCAGGTTTATGAACAAAAGATGACCCGTTTAGATGGTACTGATATAACTGTTGAAATATCAACTTTCGTCACAGCATCTCAAAATGGAAATTTATTGGTCGTAACCCACAGAGACATCAGTGCCCAGGATCATTTGGGAATGACTTTGGCGATACAGAATGAAGCATTATCCAAACTCAATAAATTCGCTATAGAATTGTCAAAGTCTACACTTGAAGATGGACTGGAAGCTATCATTACCAAGCGAATCAAAGATTTTACAGGTGCAATTGGTGCAATTTTCTCTGAGTATAGCCCTGAAAACAGAACATTAACGCCTAAACATATTGAACTTGATTCGGGCTTGTTAGAAACTATCGTAACCTTGCTCGATAAACATGTACATAAAATATATACAGTTGTAAGTGATTACACTTATCATGAATTAACGACAAATACCATTAAGTTCCATGGCTCATTGTCTGAAGTTCATTCCGGAACTATCCCGCATGCTGTTGGACTGACTGCACAAGCCATACTAAAAGCTGATCGTTTTATCGAAGTATCTTTCCTTGTTGAGGGAAAGCTCTACGGCACCTCTATACTTGCGATGGGCAAACATCGGCTTGATCCGTCGATTGAGATTCTTGAAAATTTTATTTCGCTTGCAGCTGCCGAATTGAGACGAAAACGGTCGGAGGAAGCTCTTTTGAAGAGCGAAGAAATGATGCGAACGATTACCGAAAATGCTGCCGACATTATTCTGAAACTGGATGATGAGGGAACCATTATTTATACAAGCCGGGCTTTCCCGGGTTATAAAAAGGAAGATGTAATTGGTAAGAATTTTTGCGACTGGACGGCAACAGAGTATCATCCCGTAATGCGACAAGCCCTCGAAGACGTATTTAGCAAGTCCATATCCCAGACCTATCAATCCAAAGCATTGGGAATTAATCATGAAATCCGCTGGTTCTTATCACGGCTTTCACCTGTAATCGTTGAAGATGTGGTGAAAAATGCAGTATTAATTTTGAGCGATATTACTGAAAGAGAAAAGGCCGAAGGAGCGCTAAAGGAGAGCGAAGAAAATTACCGCGTGATTGCTCAATCCATGATTGATGTCATTTTTATAATTGACCGCTTTGGAAAACAACTTTTCTTTAATAATGTGGTTGAAAAGGTTCTTGGATATAAGGTCGAAGAAGTTGTTGGCAGATCATTTGCCGATTTTTTATCAAAAGAAAATATTCCTGGATATCTTATTCAGCTTGAAAATATTTTTTCGAACGGCGAAATATGCAATTTTATAACTCAAATCTATCATAAAGACGGATATCTGGTCGATGTTGAAATCAATGTTAAACGGATAAAGCTGAAGGGTGAATTTGTTGGTCAGGGAACAATCAGAGACATAAGTGCAAAAAAGCGTGCAGAAGAAGAGTTAAAGAATACCCTAGACCGTAACATCGCGCTGCTGGGAGCTATTCCTGATCTGATGTTTGTTTTCGATTCAAACTGCAAAATTGTTGATTTTCATTCCGAGTCACATAATCAGCTGATTGTAAGTCCGGAGCTGTTTCTTGGCAAACTTGTTGACGAGTTATTACCTCACGAAGTCGTGATTATTACAAAGGAAAAAGTTGAAGCGGTATTAGCTTCAGGCGAACCAGATTATTCTACCTATGAATTGCAGATTGGCGATGAGTTAAAGTATTTCGAATCCAGATATGTACCTTGCGGAAATAAAGAAGTTTTATCAATAGTACGAGACATTTCTGAACGAAAGAAGATTGAAGAATCGTTGAACGTAGCCATTGAAAGCTATATAGATATTTTCAATTCGGTATCGGAAGCAATCTTTGTATTAGACAAATCAGGAACTTTTATTGACATCAATAAAGGCGCTGAAAAAATGTACCAGTATACTAAAGATGAATTTGTTGATCTATCGCTTCAATCAATTGCTGCCAATGAAAAAAATGAGTTTATAGATGTTCAGAGTATCCTAAAGCAAGTTTACGAAACCGGAACTTCTGCATCATTCAATTTTTGGGCTGTTCGAAAAAATGGCGAGATTTTCCCGAAAGATGTATTTGTAAATAAAGGCAAATATTTTGGCAAAGATGTATTGATTGCCACTGCGCGCGACATTACCGAACAGAATCAGGCAGAAGAGCGGATAAAATCTAAGAACGAGGAACTTCAAAAAATCAATGCAGAAAAAGACAAGTTCTTCTCCATTATCGCTCACGATTTGCGTAGTCCGTTTGCAGCATTTCTTGGATTAACCCAAATGATGGTACAAGACCTTCCATCGCTCAAATTGGATAATATTCAGGAAATTGCTTTATTGATGAGGGACTCAGCTACCAATTTACACCGGTTACTCGAAAACTTATTGCAATGGTCGCGACTTCAGCAAGGAATGGTTGCATTTGATCCTCACTATTTTCTTTTAGTCGAAAAAATAAATAGCGGTTTACGTCCGGTAATGGAAATTGCATCAAATAAAGGTGTTGAAATAGTGGTAAATATCCCTGATGGGATGTATGTACTGGCAGATGAAAATATGTTGGAATCAACCATCAGGAATTTAGTTACCAATGCCGTTAAATTTACAGATAAAGGTGGAAAGATATTAGTATCGGCGCAAGCTGAAAACCAGAGTGGGGTTCAGATCTCGATCAAAGATACGGGTATCGGCATGAATGAAAAAACTCTGGAAAATCTTTTCAGAATAGGCGAACTGAATTGTCGCCCCGGAACCAACGGCGAGCCAAGTACCGGCTTAGGGTTGATCCTGTGCAAAGATTTCATTGAAAGGCATGGCGGGAAAATATGGGCTGAAAGTACCGAATTTATGGGAAGTACATTTCATATTCTACTCCCGAACTCAAGTAAAAACTAATAATCTTCAAAATCAAAAAGGTCGATTAACCGGCCTTCTGTTTACTGCATAATTGCTGTGAAAGGTTCCCCAATGACAATTTCAGATGCAGGTGCTTTAAACATTGCTCCGTTTTAATTTCCTTCAGAAATCACTCCAAATCTTTTAGACGTTTGATGGGTGCATCCGATTTCGTTCTCTAAAAATGGATCAAAACCATTTCCTCTTCCTGAAATAAATCAGCAATCCAAGCGTAATAACAATCAGGATTATCCAAAAATACAGGTAGCCATATTTGAAATGCAATTCGGGCAAGTTATCGAAGTTCATGCCATAAACTCCAGCGACAAATGTTAACGGAATGAAGAAAGCGGAGAAAACTGTCAAAACTTTCATAATCTCGTTGGCTTTGCTATCCAGATTGGCATGGTAAATATTCATCTGGTCATTCAACATCATCTGGTAAATCTCGATCGATTCGGTGGCCTGCATCACCAAATCGTTTAAATCCTGAAAGTATTTCATGTTTTCGTCAGCGATAAAACCCGATTCGTTTTCGATCAGCCGGTGCAAAATTTCTTTGACCGGACGAACGTTCTTCCGCAGGAAATTAATCTCAGTTTTGTGCTTATAAATTTTTTGCATCAATCCTTTGGGTTGGTTGGGCGTAAAAATCTGAGCTTCAGTTTTTTCGATCATATTCCCAAGGGTCTCAATAATCAAGAGGTAATTGTCAACAATGGTATCAAGCAAGGCATAAGTCAGGTAATCAGCACCTTTCCTACGCAAACGACCTTTGCTTTTGCGAATACGGTCACGAATCGGATCGAAATAATCGCCTACTTTTTCCTGAAGCGTAATAAGGTACGAATCGTCCAGTATCAAAGATATTTGCTCAGAACTCAGCCTGTCCGTTTTTTCATCGTATTCCAGAAGTTTTAAGATTACGATCATCAATTTCTCGGTTTCAGTAACCTTGGGGCGCTGATCGGTATTCAGCATATCTTCGAGCAACAATCCATGAATTTCGAACAAATCGCCCAATTTTTGAATCACTCCGGCATCGTGCAATCCATCAATATTAATCCAACTGACTTTGTCCTTTTCAATATAGGGCATGCAATCATCAAGCTCATCGGGTTCCGTTTCAACAAAATCATCAATGGAATAATTGAGTAATCGAATCCTAACCTTTTCAAGCTTTTTTGTACCCAAATGGATAAGCGAGCCAGGCATTTGTCCTGAAGCTGCTTTTCTGTCGTTTAGAAATCGTGCCATTATTGGTATCCGTTTGAATTAAGTATTGATGCGAAATAAGCATAATGTTTCATTGTTCACAAGCTTTCTCCTGTTTTCATTTCGAATCACTTTTATCGTCATCTTTCTTTCGACTATACCGGTCAGGTACGAAAGTCTGATCCGACATTGGTGTTCTGACATAGTCCTGAGATTCGATGCGAGGAGGAAAAACAATTGGTTCCGAAGGTAATTCCTCGTATGGAATCAAGCTCAGCATGTGACTGATACAATTGAGCCGTGCCAGTTTTTTATTATCGGCCGGAACGACAAACCAAGGAGACTCTTTGGTATCGGTATGTATAAACATTTCGTCTTTTGCTTTGGAGTATTCCACCCATTTCTCGCGCGATTTCACATCCATCGGGCTCAGTTTCCAGCGTTTAGTCGGATCATTCAACCGATCCTGAAAGCGATTCTCCTGTTCTTCATCAGAAACCGAAAACCAATATTTAATCAGGATAATTCCTGAACGGATAAGCATTTGTTCGAATTTAGGGCAACTTCTGAAAAATTCTTCATACTGATCATCGGTACAAAACCCCATTACATGCTCAACTCCGGCCCGATTGTACCAGCTTCGATCGAACAATACAATCTCTCCGCCAACAGGCAATTTCTCGACATATCGCTGAAAATACCATTCCGACTTTTCCTTCTCTGTTGGTGTCCCCAAAGCTGCAATTCGGCAAATACGCGGATTGAGTGGCCCCGAAATTCGCTTAATCACTCCACCTTTCCCGGCAGCATCGCGGCCCTCAAAAAGCACAACTACCTTCAATTGCTTTTGCTTCACCCATTCCTGAAGTTTGATTAACTCAATCTCAAGTTTCCTCAACTCTTTATTGTATTTCTTTTTGCTGATCAATCGGTGATCTTTCTTCTCGGGTTCAATGTGTTTAAGGTGCTTGCCTCCATGTTTCGAATGTTTCTTTTCTGAATTATTGCTCATGATATGCGATTTTAAATATCCTGAAAGTTAAGAAACATCAGGCAGTTAATCAACAAAAAGTTAGAAGACTGAAGACCGGAGAACTTAGGTCATGAATAGGTCATGATTATCATTAAGTCATTCAATTGTCAATGATTGTCAACAGGCTCACCTTTTACCATAAATGACAAACCTTGTCCTTACATCCCGAATTCTTCCGGCTTCGGACTCCAGACTTCCAACTTAAATTCCTTACATTTGCACCTTAATATTTTGATTTTGGAGCGGAAGGATTTTAGGAATCTGTTCAAAAAGCACGATCTCACCAACGAATTGTGCAATTTATTGAATACCCCGGGTGAAAAGATTCACCTGCAGGGACTCGTTGGCTCATCGCGAAGCATTTTAACCAGTTTACTTTCCGAAGAAATACCAAAAACATTCGTTATTTGCCTGAACGACAAAGAAGAAGCAGCTTATTTTTATGACGATCTGAATATTCTTCTTCCTGAATCGCCCGTACTGTTTTTCCCTTCGTCGTACAAACGATCGGTGAATTATCAGACCATCGAACAGGAAAACATCATTCTGCGAACCGAAGTACTCAACCGGTTGAAAGCCGAAAATCAGTTGCTCATTGTTACTTATCCTGAAGCTTTGGTCGAAAAGGTAATTTCGGGTGAAGGACTGGCTTCGTACACATTTCAGGTGACTAAGGGCGATAAACTTTCCATCGAATTTGTGAACGAAGTACTGTTTGAATACGGTTTCGAGCGGGTCGATTTCGTTTATGAACCCGGACAGTATTCCATTCGCGGAAGCATCGTTGATGTATACTCGTTTTCGAGCGAAGATCCGTACCGCCTCGACTTTTTTGGCGACGAAGTGGATACCATTCGCAGTTTCGATCTCGATAACCAGATTTCGAAAGAAGCACTGACCCGAATTAGCATCATTCCAAACATCCAGCAAGATTTAAAAGACGAAAAACGCATCAGCTTTCTCGATTTCATTCCGGCCAATTCCTTGCTTTTACTGAATGATATTCAGCTAATTATTGATCAAATACAATATAATTTCGATCAGACGATTGAAAAGTCAGAAGACGAAGATGAACGCAAAATGTGGTTCGACAAATTACTTTCAGGCGTAATTTTTGCTAAAGAAATCAAACCTTTCACCTGTGCCGAATTTGGGCAAAAAATCTATTTCAAGCATTCAAAAATAATTACCTACCACACCAATCACCAACCGGTTTTCCACAAAAATTTCGACATGCTTGCCGAAAACCTGGTTGACTATCAGAATTTCGGTTTCACCAATTATATTTTATCGACCAATGTTTCGCAAACCGACCGACTGAAGGCGATTTTCGACGACAAAGGCTTGAACGTTAGTTTTCGTCCGGTAGATTTTACCTTACACGAAGGATTTATCGATCACGACCAGAAGATTTGCTGTTACACCGATCACCAGATTTTTGAACGATACCACCGTTACGAAGTGAAAACCCGCAAGGCCGAGCGCGACAGCATCACGTTTAAAGAACTGAATAAGCTGCATCAGGGCGACTGGGTGGTTCATGTCGATCATGGTATCGGAAAATTCATGGGACTGGTAAAAACCGAATTCGATGGGAAACTTCAGGAGGCAATCCGGTTAAGTTATAGAGACAACGATGTGTTGCTGGTGAGCATTCATAACCTGCACCGCATCTCGAAATACAAAGGGAAGGACGGCACCGAGCCCAGCATCAGTAAATTGGGAAGCGGAGCCTGGCAAAAGCTGAAAGACCGCACCAAGCTAAAGGTCAAAGACATTGCGAAAGAGTTGATTGAGTTGTACGCCGCCCGCCGTCAGGAACTGGGATTTGCTTTTTCGCCCGATTCGTACCTTCAGAATGAGCTGGAAGCATCATTCATTTACGAGGATACGCCAGATCAGGTGAAATCGACCATCGCCGTGAAGGAAGACATGGAAAAGGAAATTCCGATGGATCGGCTGGTGTGCGGCGATGTGGGTTTCGGAAAAACTGAAATTGCCATCCGCGCGGCATTTAAAGCCGTGGCCGACAGTAAACAGGTAGCCGTGTTGGTTCCAACAACTATTCTGGCGCTTCAACATTTCAAAACTTTTACCGACCGGCTTGCCGATTTCCCAGCGAGGGTCGAATACATCAGCCGGTTGCGAAGTGCCCCTCAGGTAAAACAGGTTTTAGAGGATACAAAAGAGGGGAAAGTGGACATCCTGATCGGCACTCATAAACTGGTTGGTAAACAAGTAGTTTTTAAAGATCTGGGATTACTGATTGTTGATGAAGAACAGAAATTTGGCGTTTCGGTGAAGGAAAAGCTGAAACAAATGAAAGTGAATGTGGACACGCTCACGCTGACTGCCACGCCAATTCCGCGTACGTTGCAGTTTTCGATGATGGGCGCCCGCGACTTATCGATCATTCAGACACCGCCGCCCAACCGATACCCGATACAAACCGAATTACACGAATTCGGTGAAGATATTATCCGTGAAGCCATTCAGTATGAATTGGCTCGTGACGGACAGGCATTTTTTCTCCATAACCGGGTGTCGAATATTTACGAGGTTGAGGCTGTCATCAAAAAGATTGTGCCAGGAGTTCGCACGATTGTCGGGCATGGGCAAATGGAGGGTGAAAAGCTCGAAAACGTGATGATGAGTTTTATTAATGGTGAATTCGACGTACTGATTTCAACCACCATTATCGAATCGGGTTTGGATATTCCGAATGCAAATACGATCATCATCAACCATGCAGAGAACTTCGGGTTGAGCGATTTGCACCAATTGCGTGGTCGGGTTGGCCGCTCGAATAAAAAAGCATTCTGCTACCTTTTGGCGCCACCACTTTCGACAGTAACGCCCGAAGCACGCCGACGCCTGCGCGCCATCGAAGAGTTTTCGGAACTGGGAAGCGGGTTCAACATTGCCATGCAGGATTTGGACATTCGCGGCGCCGGAAACCTTTTGGGTGCCGAACAGAGCGGCTTTATTGCTGATATTGGGTTCGAAACCTATCACCGAATCCTGAACGAAGCCATTCAGGAACTGAAACAAACCGATTTTAAAGAACTTTTCAAGGACGAAAAAGAAGATTCGTCGCAAGCCTTCCTGAACGTAAAATTTGGCAGCGATTGCCAGATTGATACCGATTTACAACTGCTGTTTCCCGAAAAATATATACAAAGTACTTCGGAGCGAATGTTGCTTTACCGAGAATTGGACAACCTTGAAAGCGAAGAAGCTTTGGTGCAGTTCGAAGCCGGGTTGGTCGACCGATTTGGAAAATTACCGAACGAAAGTATTGAATTGATTGAAGTGGTTCGCCTGCGATGGGCAGCTATAAAAGTGGGAATGGAAAAAATTATCCTGAAGAACCACAAAATGGTTTGCCACTTTATTTCCGATCCGCAATCGGTGTTTTACCAGTCGCCAACATTTAGCCAGGTACTTCGCTACGTGCAAACCCACCCTCAAACCTGCCGAATGAAAGAAGGTAACAACAAGTTATCGCTGACTTTTGATAAGGTAAAGAGTGTGAAAAAAGCGAAAGAGATGCTGGAAGGGGTTGGGGAAGAATAAATTCTTAATTGCCCAAATAACTCGATTCGAATAATTTTCCAGACAGGTTAGTAGTTATTGAAATTTTAGTTTTTGAGGATCTTGTCTGCTGTCGTAAATTCTTAGAATATCGATATAATCTTTTCTGTCGCGATAAAATAGGGCATTATGCCTGGTTATTATGCATTTACGAACCTTTTTCTTTCTATGAATTATTGGAAACTGCCTCGGATTTAGAGAAATTTGATCAATCAGTTTTTCAGTGATTTCAATAAACTGATTTACTACTTTATCGCCCCAATTGTCATCAAGGTATTCAAGAATGGATTCAAAATCCTTTTCCGATAATGGGGACCAAATAATTGGCTTAGGCATTGTTGTATTTCTTGCGGGCAGTCGCCATCACTTTCTCATGGGCAATTCCTTTTCCAGAATCAATTTCGTCAATGGCATCAGCAATTCCATTTCTCTGTTCTTCAGTCAGTTTTTCCCAATCGGCTAAATCGTTTTTCTCATTGATAAAATTGACCAAAACGCCATAGAACTCTTCCAATCTACTCTTCTCTAAAGAATCAATTTGTCGAAATATCTTCAGTTTTAAATCAGATGTGGTCATCGCTTTCTTTTTTTCAAAGGTACAATTTCTACAACAAATTTCCAGTCCTAATTCCTTTTCTTGTCCCCATCTGCAATTAATCCTTACAGATTTTGATGCTAGTAAGACAATGGCAATTGATCAAATACCGGCAAAATCATTTCACGGATTCTCTTGTGTACATCCGACAAATCGATAGTTTTGTGTTACATTTAAATCGTATAAATTAAACCTTTACAATGAAAAAGCTAATTATTCTTTTGATGGTAATGTCGGCGATGTATTCGAATGCACAGCAGGCCATGACCAATATTCCGGGGCGAAAAACCTTTTCGCTTAACGGTAAGTGGAATTACATCATCGATCCGTACGAAACCGGTTATTACGATTACCGTTACCAACCAGCCGATCAAAACCCGAATCCCACATCAGGATTTTTCCTCGACCAGCACCAAACGGATAAATCACAAATGCTTGAATACGATTTCGACAAATGTCCGACATTGATGGTTCCCGGGGACTGGAATTCGCAGGACGATAAATTGCTTTACTACGAAGGAACAATCTGGTACCGTAAGCTTTTCACCTATAAAAAATCGGCAGCTGACAACCGGGTATTTATTCATTTTGGCGCAGCCAATTACGAAACGGATGTTTACCTGAATGGCAAAAAACTTGGGAAACACATCGGAGGTTTTACTCCGTTCGACTACGAAATTACTTCGTTGCTGAAAGATGAAAACAACTCGATTGTGGTTAAAGTCGACAACAAGCGCAAGCGCGAAGCCGTGCCCACACTCAATACCGATTGGTGGAACTATGGTGGAATTACCCGCGATGTTGATGTTGTTGAAGTTCCGGCCACATTTATTGCTGATTACAAGATTCAATTGAAGAAAGGCTCTTCTGCTGAAATTTCAGGAATGGTGAAATTGGATGGATCTCAGAAAAGTCAATCCGTAAAAATTGAAATTCCGGAAATAAAACAGACCGCTACCATTAATACCAACGAAAACGGAGAGGCTAATTTTTCAATCTCGGTGAAGAATTTAAGTTTATGGTCGCCCGAAAATCCAAAACTTTATGAAATAACCGTTACTTCAGCTACCGACAAAGTAACAGAACGCATTGGCTTCCGGACAATTGAAACAAAAGGAACCGATATTTTACTCAACGGGAAATCAGTTTTTCTGCGGGGCATTTGCATCCACGAAGAAAATGCAATGCGAGGCGGACGTGCCTATTCCAGAGAAGATGCTCAAATGTTACTGGGATGGGCTAAAGAACTGAATTGCAACTATGTGAGACTGGCACACTATCCGCACAACGAAAATATGGCACGGGTGGCCGATGAATTGGGAATACTGGTTTGGGAAGAAAATCCGGTTTACTGGACTATTTTGTGGGATAATCCGGAAACTTATGCCAATGCACAACAACAATTGACCGATGAGATTACCCGCGATAAAAACCGGGCCAGTGTCATCATCTGGTCGATGGCCAATGAGACTCCGGTGAGCGAAGCACGCACCAATTTCTTGCGCAAACTGGCCGAACATGCCCGAGGTTTGGATGATACCCGCCTGATATCGGCTGCATTGGAAGTTCATGGCAACAGCAATCCGAACGACAAAGTGGTGGAAGATCCGTTCGCTGAATATGTCGACATTGTAAATTTCAACGAATATGTCGGTTGGTACGATGGCCTGCCCGAAAAATGCGACCGGATTAACTGGGTGATTAAATACAACAAACCGGTGATGATCAGCGAATTTGGAGCTGGTGCGCTACAAGGACTTCATGGCGATATTTTAACGCGCTGGACTGAAGAATATCAGGAAGATTTGTATAAACGGACATTGCCAATGCTCTCAAAAATTCCGCAATTTCGCGGATTGACACCATGGATTTTGTGCGACTTCCGTTCACCTAAACGCATGCTAACCAACATTCAGGATGGATGGAACCGTAAAGGTCTGATCGGGCAGAATGGTACCAAAAAGAAAGCATTCTATGTACTTCAGGATTTCTACAAACAAAAGGAACTGGAATACAAGCAAGTCCTGAAAAAATAAAGAGATCATCTGAAAAGTAATTTGTCTCCCCGAAATATCTGCCGATAGTCAGGTATTTCGGGCTTGATGTTTTATGTACTCATCCATTCATCCTTCAACACAGCATAAACCAGATCGTCGACCCATTCCCCGTTTAGCTCAGAATTTTCCTTCACAAGTCCTTTTTTTCGAAACCCTAAACGTTCAATTAACCGGATTGAGGGCCGGTTTCGCGAATCAATAGACACAATAATCCGTTGTTTGCCCAACTCATCAAAAAGGTAATTGATTGTTGCCTTTACCGCTTCAAAAGCATAACCTTTGCCCTGATATTCTTGACTTAGCGTACATCCCAACTCAACAAGGAAAGCATCTGAAGCCAGGAAGTGAACTCCAATATCACCAATTATTTTGCTATTTTCCTTTTCAGTGATCACAAACTGAAACCAGGTACCGGGTTGGTTAATTTCGGACGAGACTTTATTTGTTATGAAGTTATGTACGTCATCAATCGTTTTTGGAATCCAACCCTGATATTGATTCACAACGGCATTTGACCGATATAAAAAGATGGAGTCAGCATCTTCTATTTGTATCGATCTCAAAAGCAGTCGATCAGAGTTAATCTGAATGAAATCAGTTGACATGCAATTTATGTTTTGTGTGTTTCGCCTGAAAATAAACTATTTGTACTGGATTTTTCTTTTGGCTTCAATAATCATTTTTTGATCTGCAAGCGTGTACTTTTTCACCCAATTCCCATGGCTGTCACATTTATAGTAGATATCCTGTGTCGGATTTTTGCCATAAACAGGCAACCCAACTAATAAATCAATTGAATAATGATCCAAAAAACCATTTGGATTTAAGGAATACGAAAGCTCAGTCTTCAGATCCGATTCAATGTCCTTTCGCTCAATCCTGACTATTCTATTTGCCGAATCATAGAATAATTCACATCTTTCTCCAGTATCCATAACACCCGCACTGTTAACATTGTGGCGAGTAAACGATATCAGCTTCCCTTCTTTATATACCGCATTCATTTCGATCATAAATAATTCGCGGGTCTGTTTTTGATGATTACCAACCCAATAATTCACCTTTGTAATCCGCCCATCCAAATCAATGAAATTTTCATATTCAACAAAGTCGCCAGCATGTCCTTCATTGTCTCTTTCAATGATTTCATGTTCAATATTACGATCGCCTATTTTATTTCGCTGGTAAGTATATTCAGTCAAAACTTTATTCCGGAAAGAATTTTCCCTGCTTTTCAGCTTCGAGTCCTCATCAAAAAGAAAGGTGTATTTCCATCCTGAATATTTCCCGGGTTTAAATACCGATGAATCTTTTTTCGTCGGAATCTGTTCTTTGCCATATCGTTTTTCTGTCACTTTTTCAATATTTCCCCTGAATTCAGGAAGCTTCGGAAATAATTGGCCAAAAGAACCAACTGAAAACAATAGAAAAAGGGAAGTGATTAAAATCCTCATGAAGTAAGCCAGATTTAAATATCTTAAATCCAAAGATAAAATTTTAGAGCGATAATTTCTCAAGCACAGCAACTGCTTTTTGCGAATCGCAGTGTTTTACGAATAGGTGGTCGTGATAATAACCTGCAACTACATTACAACTGATTCCCTCATCGGCAAGTGCAGTAGAAAAAGCAGCTGTTAATCCCACCGCTTCCAGCGATGAATGAACCATCAATGAAATCCAGGCAGCAATAAAGTCGTAATTCAAATTTAGTTTGTCGGCGGCTTCTTTCCTGAGAATAATTGTCGTTCCTTCCGTTTCCCTGAAGGTCATTACCAGATCGTTCGGATCAATTGCCTCAATATTTTCCACCGTGCAGAAAACATATTCACCCTCATGAAGCAAGGGGCTGATAGATTTCAGGATCGTTTTGAGGTTGGTTTCTGCTGTCATCATTTTACTTCATTTCTTCAGAAAGAAAATTACCGAAGCAATTAATCCGGCACTCACAACAATCCAGCGCAGAAGTTCGGGTTTTATTTTTCCGGCCAGTTTACCACCGATTAATCCACCAGAAAGCGATCCAAAAATCATAACAAATGCAATCAACCAATCAACTTTTCCGGAGAAAGCAAAGTAAATAGCCGCTGCAAGGTTAATAGCAAATGCGAGAGCTTGTTTCAGAAAATTCAGCCGGGTCATTGAATCGTCGGTCACATAACCCAGAACCGCCATCAAAATAACGCCCAGCCCGGCGCCAAAATAGCCTCCGTATACGGCTGCCAGTAAAACCAACGACAACATGAGCATTGGATTGCGATGCTCGGAATGAGCATGACCAATACGCGCAACCACCCAGTTCTTAATTTTTACCTGAGCTGCAAGCAATAGCGTTGCCACTAAAATGAGGTAAGGAATAATACTTCGGAACGAACTTTCGCTGGTATTTAAAAGGAGTAAGCCGCCAACAATACCGCCAAAGACAGCCACAGGTAACAGTTTCAGCAAACGTTGGTACTGAGATTTAAAATCCTTACGCTGCGACCACATTCCGCCTATTGTTCCTGGTACAAAGCCACCGTGTTGGTAACGTTGGCTACTACCGGCGAAATCCCAACCGCCAGCAAAACCGGGAAACTTACCAACGTTCCACCTCCAGCCATTGCATTGATGAAACCGGCAGCCACCGCTGCCATAAAAATGAGCATTTCGTTGAATAGTGACATCTTTAAATTTGCAGAAGTTACAAATATGTGAAAAGCCTGTGAAACAAAGTCGGATTGAGCATGGAAATTATTAAATTTCGAAATAAGTGTTTGTTAAACATTTACCGTCTATTGGTTATATTTGTCCTACTCTGACTAACAAAAACTATTCGATTATGAAGAATCTCTTTCTGTTCTTTTTGCTCCTGACTTTTGCATCAACTCTTAAAGCACAACCAGTAAAAATGGATAATGTACTTTATGGAGCAGCTTATTACCAGGAATATATGCCAACCGACCGTCTTGCCGAAGACCTGAAGTTGATGAAAGAATCAGGGATGTCGGTGGTTCGTTTAGGCGAATCGACCTGGAGCTTATTCGAGCCGCGCGAGGGTGAATTCGATTTCGCGTGGATGGATCGAATCATAGATGGACTGCACGCCAACGGGATCAAAGTTATTCTTGGCACGCCTACCTATTCGATGCCCGCATGGTTGTGGCACAAACATCCGGAAGTGCTGGTCGATTATGAAAGAGGAGCCAGAGCTTACTACGGAATTCGCCAAAATATGGACATCACCAACCCAACTTTCCTGTTTTATTCTGAACGGATTATCCGGAAGATGATGGAACATTACGCTAAACATCCCGCCATTATTGGGTATCAGGTCGACAATGAAACAACTTCGTACGGCGTGAATAACTACGATTTTCACATCAGCTTTATCGATTACCTGAAGAAAAAATTCGGAACAACCGAAAACCTGAATAAAATATGGGGTCTCAATTACTGGGGAATGACCATGAACGGCTGGGACGAATTTCCGGAGAAAGACGGCGTAACCAACACCGCATACAAACTGGAATGGGAGCGTTTTAAACGCAAAACTGTGGCCGATTACCTGACCTGGCAAGCCGGAATTGTGAGCGAATACAAACGTCCCGATCAGTTTATTACTCATTGTTTTATGCCCTCGGTTCAGGATATCGACCAGATTGAAAGCTCGAAAAAGATGGATATCCTGGCCGTGAATGTTTATCATGGTTCTCAGGACAATCTGACTGGCGACGAAATTGCTTTTGCAGGCGATTTCTTCCGTTCGGTAAAAATGAAAAATTACCTGATTACCGAGACCAACGCGCAAACCATTGGCTGGGACTCGAAATCGCAAATGCCACCTTACGAAGGACAACTCCGCATGAATGTTTATTCTCACATGGGCTCGGGAGCCAATATGGTTGAATACTGGCACTGGCACTCGATTCATTACGGACAGGAAACCTACTGGAAAGGTGTTTTGTCGCACGACCTGCAACCCAACCGCGCCTATGCCGAATATTCGAAAACGGCACACGAACTTCAGAAATTCGGCAAGAAGTTGGTTAACCTGAAAATCACCAACAAAGTAGCTATTCTGTTTAGTCACGATTCGAATGCAGCGCTGAATGTGATGCCTTTCAGAAACAGCAAACAAGATATGTGGGGCGGATCAGGAAATATCTATCGAAACGAGCTGGTTGGACAGTTTCACAAAGTCCTTTTCCGTAACAATATTGGTGTCGATTTTATCTTTCCTGAAAATGCCAAATTCGAAAATTACGATCTGGTGATAATACCTGCTCTCTATATTGCCAGCGACGATTTGCTCAACAAGATCAGCAAATATGTGGAGAATGGAGGCCACGTCATTATGCAGTTCAAAAGCGGTTTCTGCGACGAGAATTCGATGGTTCGCCCA
Organism: Aquipluma nitroreducens; assembly: GCF_009689585.1. Taxonomy (GTDB): domain Bacteria; phylum Bacteroidota; class Bacteroidia; order Bacteroidales; family Prolixibacteraceae; genus Aquipluma; species Aquipluma nitroreducens. The sequence continues at coordinate 1,902,664 of NZ_AP018694.1, forward strand.
ATGCTGGCACCTGGCCCACTTCGCAAAGCCTGTGGATTCTATTATCAGGAATTCACTAATTTTAAGGAATTAAGCCTGAAAGATAATCCTTTCAATGTTGACCAAGCCTCGAACAAAGTTTACGACTGGGGCGAATACCTGGTTGCCGAAACCGCCAAACCTTTGGCTTATTACGATCATCAATACTTCGGAAAATATCCGGCCGTCACGATCAATAACTTCGGAAAGGGAACTTTGCTGTACGAAGGAACCGGAGTTTCGGATGGTATTCAGGAAAAACTGATTCTTCAGGAAATGGAACGTGCCGGGATTAAAACGGTTGACCAGAATCTGCACTGGCCTCTCATAACCAAAAGCGGAGTGAACGATGCAGGCAAAAAAGTACATTACTATTACAATTACACTTCGCAGAAATCAAGCTTGGTTTATCCGCACAAAGCCGGTAATGAATTGACTTCAGGAAAAGCTGTTGTTGCAGGAGCGACCCTCGAAATTGAACCTTGGGATGTGCTGATTGTGGAAGAAAATTAGATTGTAACAACGAAATATACTTCGAACAATCCCTGCTTTTTTGAATCGCGGGGATTGTTTATTTATACTCGTCACTTGATTGTTCTTTAACATTTAAATTCCATTCCCGGACTGACCCTTCGGTCAATTGAAATAATTACATTTGATTTCTAACTAAACCATTTGCCAGATGATGCAGAATCCCTCCGAAAGTTCATCTTCGCGTTTGCTTTCTCTCGATTTTTTTCGTGGATTGACCATGTTTCTTTTGGTTGCCGAAGGAACAGGACTCTGGTGGACGCTTGTTCAGGATCCAATACGTGGCACATTTTTGGAGCATTTCTTTATTCAATTTGAGCATCATCCCTGGCACGGACTTCGATTCTGGGATTTAATTCAGCCATTCTTCATGTTCATCGTTGGAGTTGCAATGCCCTTTTCGTACCGCAACCGAATCTCGAAAGGCGAATCCCGCGGCACCATAACCCGACACATTATTCAAAGAGCGTTCATCCTGCTGGCTTTTGGTGTGGGACTTCAGTGCGGATACAGCAAAAAACTGGTTTGGGAACTTTGGGGAGTACTCTCGCAACTTTCTGTTACCATACCAATTGCCTACTTCCTGATGAAGTATCTGATTAAGGTGCAACTTGCTGTTTCACTTTTACTTTTGCTGATAACCGACCTTATTTACCGTAATTTTCAGATTGAAGGTTTTAATCAGCCCTGGGTAATCGACAAAAACTTTGGAAGCTGGATGGATATGATTTTAATGGGCAAGTTGAATAATGGCGGAGGTTGGGTCGCTATCAATTGTATTCCAACAGCAGCACACACCATATGGGGAGTTTTAGCGGGACAGTTACTGATCAAAGATGTCAGCCAAAAATGCAAATTCAAAACACTCTTAATCGTGGGAGGTATTTCCCTGTTTGTTGGCTACAGTCTCGATTTGACAGGGATTACCCCGATCATCAAACGAATTGCGACTTCTTCATTTGTTTTTACCTCGGGCGGATGGGCACTGATTGGGCTGGCACTAAGTTACTGGTTGATTGACATTAAAGGGTATAAAAATTGGATATTTATCTTTACGGTTGTAGGAACAAATTCGATCTTTATTTACATTTTCTTTCAAACAGTAGGTAGTCAGTGGGTCAACGATTTCATTGCCATTTTTTCAAAAGGCATTCTTCAATGGACTGGCGCTTCTGAATTTATTCTGAATTTAGTTACCAGCCTTGTTATATTAGCCGCTGAATGGGGTCTGTGCTACTGGTTGAATCGAAGAAAAATTTTCTTCAGGATTTAATTAACACAATATCAGCCAGCAACTAATACTGAAAAACCAAGACTTCATATTCGTGTTGCTAATAATTGTTAATTCAAGCTATTTATGAAACAATGATGAGTCGCTTAGCGTACTTACACTTGACTTTGCAATTTATATTTTTGAACTTTTTTGGGTTGATTGGTTTTTTTGTGAAAAGCAAAGTTCGTAAGGTAATTTTAGTTGTTTGTTTAGAGAAGAGCGGTGGTTGTCACCGCTCTTCTCTTTTTAGTAAAACCCATTTCCAACGAAATAATGGATCAATTCATATTCTTGTGGGAAGGAAAAAGATGATCAAGTTGTATTCAAACGTTTTAGTCCTCTAGCCGGACTGGCTCTTCCTTTTCCATTCCCTGCCCGTAGCAGGCGGGGATGAAAAGGAAGCAATCCCGAGACTTCGGGATGTCAAAACGAACCCTCCGCCGGGCGTTTTGACGGCCTGCCCACTCGCTTCGATTGAGGCAGAACTAAGTTCAAAGGATACCAATTAAATTGGACATTTGATTTAAAAATCATTGCAATGCATTGTCTTTGTTCCGCCTAAGGAGAAAAAGCGTGAAGAAAACGATGAAGTGAGCGTTAAGAAAATTTCCCTGTTTGACGACCAGAGGGAGGAGTTTGGAAATTTTCAGCGAAACGTATTCGTATTTAGCTTTTTATCCTTAAGCGGCGGCTCTTTTTGGTTACTTTTTCCAGCTGAAGGGAAAAAGTAACAGCCTGTCCGGCTGGAGGACGAGGTAAATGAGTTTGGGTTTTCTTATTGAAGGACTTAAATCAGAATTTAAAACTCCCCATAACAATATCATGTGATCTGAAATAATCATTAAAACTTTTTAAATATTTAAAGAAAGTTGTAATTTGATTCACAAATAAATAAAATACATTTGTATTTCCATAAACCGAGGTAAATTTTTCAATTATGACTTTTTCTCAGGTAAATCAGGATGAAGGAAGCGATATGAATGTCGTGGAACTGAAAAATAATTTTCAGAAACGGAAAATAATCAAAAATCTATTCCTCTATGGAGCTATGACCAACACCGATCTCGGCCAGTTTGTCAAACTCAGTACTCCAAAGATAATCAGCCTGCTCAACGAGTTGAAAGCAGAAGGGCTCGTTGAGGAGCTCGGACAAGGCAATTCGAGCGGAGGACGACGGCCAAATTTGTATGGCAACAAAGAGGATGCTTTCTACATCATCGGCATTTCAATAAACATATACAAAACTTCGGTATCCATATTCAATGCAAAAAACCAGAAGGTTACCGACGATCATATCTTAACACTGACCATTTCGCACGGAACAACCATCATCGACCCAATTGTTGATTTTACCGAAAACGTCATCCGCGAAAAGCAGATTCCACGAGAAAAAATATTGGGTATTGGAATTGAAATGCCTGGAATGGTTGACTCTGAGACAGGTATAAATAAAACATACATGGTTTCTGACCAACCTGTTGCCGAAGTATTCAGGAAGAAATTCGGGATGGAAGTTTTGATTGAAAATGACGCCAAAACTCGGGCATTTGCCGAGCTTCGATTTGGATTGGCTCATGGCAGGAAAAACATATTGGCTATTCACCTCGATTGGGGTATTGGCCTGGGAATCATCGTAAACGGGAAGCTGTACAAGGGGCGTGATGGATTTGCCGGTGAGTTCGGGCATTTGCCAATGGTCGATAACGGAATATTGTGCAAATGCGGCAAACAAGGTTGTCTCGAAACCATTGCATCGGGTACAGCAATTGCCCGCATGGCAAAAGAAGGAATGGCAGCAGGCCGTTCAACTTTTCTTGGTGAATTGAAAGACCACGATCAGGAGAATAATGAAATCAGACAAGTTGTTCAGGCAGCAACAATGGGCGACCAGTATTCGATCTCAATTCTGGCCAATGTCGGCCACTGGCTTGGAAAAGGCCTTGCTTATCTCATCCAGATCTTTAATCCTGAATTGATTATTCTGGGCGGAAGAATGTCGGAAGCCAACCAGTTTATTCTTCCACCCATTCAGCAGTCAATTCAGATTTTTTGCAATCCGGAGTTAGGCAATGAAATTGAAATAAAAGTTTCGGAATTAGGCAGTAAAGCTGGCATACAAGGGGTTGCTGCATTATTTCTGGAACACGTTCTCGATAGAAATTAACATCTTTAGTAAACTCAAATCAGGGTTGAATGGTTACTTGTCTCAACAAGCCGTTTAATCCTTCAAAACGAATAACAATGATAGCAAAAGAATTCAGTCAGGTAGAAAAAATTTTCCTTCAACAAGCAGGCATTGATCAGATGAGCACGCAAATGCCTTACATTACCGTTGAAAATTTTCCGAAACTGGGAATGCTTGCTTCCCTCCGTTTTCTGGAATGGGTAGCTAAAAATCCCAATGGGGTGATCAGTCTTCCAACAAGCAAATCATCGCAATATTTCATCAAATACACTCAATTTTTTCTTGAAAACTGGGATTCCCCAAAAGGACAGGCACTTCTGAATTCATTCGGGCTTTCTGGATTAAAAAAACCAGATTTAAGTGGTCTGCATTTTGTTCAGATGGACGAATTCTATCCAATTTCATCCAAACAACACAACAGTTTTTGCAATTACATAGAGACCTACTACATCAAAGGATTCGGACTCGATCCAAATAAAGCGTTGCTCATCAATTCCGACCTAATTCCTTTAGCCGAAGAAAAATCGTACAACGAGGTTTTTCCCGATCTAAAAATTGATTTATCGCTACGTTACCGTGAAGCAAAGAATCCGCTCGAAAAAATTCAGCAAAAATCAATTTTAATGATCGATAACTGGTGCTCTGAATACGAACAAAAAGTTCGGGCTTTGGGTGGTATCGGCTTTTTTCTCGGAGGTATTGGTCCCGATGGCCACATTGCGTTCAACACCCGCGGAACCGACCATTTTTCGACAACCCGACTGACAGCTACCAATTTCGAAACTCAGGCAGTTTCTGCAGGCGATTTGGGTGGAATAGAAATTTCACGTCACCGCTTAGTCATTACCATCGGACTCGAAACAATCACTTTTAATCCGGATTCAACCGCTATTATTTTTGCTGCCGGGGAGGCAATTGCTGATGTTATTAAAGATTCGCTCGAGAACGAGCCATCGAACCAATATCCGGCCAGTGCGTTGCACAAATTATCGAATGCCAGGTTTTACCTGACCAACGGTGCCGCAGTGAAACTGACCGACAGTGTCGATAACTATTACCAAACGGGAGAATGGTCGCACCAGAAAACCGAACGTGCAATCATCGACCTTTGTCCGAAGATCAACAAATTTGGACATCGCTTAACAATTGAGGACTTAAAGGCCGATAGATATTGCCGCATGATTCCGAACCTGAATGAAAACACGGTTCAGTCAGTTATCGATTCGATTACCGTCAAACTAAGCAAAGGCACCGAGCGTGAATCGAATCAGGTATATTACCATACAGGGCCTCACCACGACGACATTATGCTTGGCATCATGCCCTATGCTAACCGGCAATTAAGGGATGCCAGCAACGAATTCCATTTCTCGGTACTGACTTCAGGATTTACATCGGTGATCAACCAATACGTGATTGACTTGCTAACTGAGACGCTCAGCCTCATCAGTAAAGGGAAAATTGAGATGATCAGGTTTCCTGATTTCTTTGAAGACGGTTATAAATACAAATGGGACAAAGATATTTACCATTACCTTGACAGTGTAGCGGCCAACGACAGCGATGAAAAACGTCGTGGGGTTTGCCACCGTTTAGTTCGGGCAATCGTTGAAATTTGGGAAATACGCAACGAAGAACAATTGGTTGGCACGATCTTCGAAATTTTGGAAAGTCTGAAAAACACCTACGACGGAGGTAAAAATCCGCCTAAAATACAGACGCTGAAAGGAACATTACGTGAGATGGAAGAAGAATTGGTTTGGGCGCATTATGGTGTTCCGGTTAAAAATGTTCATCACCTCAGATTGGGATTTTATCAGGGTTCTGTTTTTGGAGAACAACCCGACAGCACCCGCGATGTATTGCCTGTTCTGGAAGAATTCAGGAAATACAAACCAACCCGCATTAGCCTGGCCATGGATCCCGAAGGAAGTGGACCCGACACACACTATAAGGTTCTGAAATCGATTGCTGCAGCCGTAAAAGAATGGAAAAAGGAAGAAGATCTGTCGAAAGTTAGGGTGATTGGTTACCGGAATGTTTGGTTCAGATATCATCCTGCCGATACCGAAGTTGTTGTTCCGGTTTCGTTAAATGCGCTGGCTATACTGGATTCGTCGTTTACCGATTGTTATCTGAGCCAGGTTGACGCCTCATTCCCAAGTTATCAGCTCGATGGAAAGTTCAGCAAGCTTACCCAGCGCATTTGGGTCGAACAACTGAAACAAATCCAGTTCTTATTGGGAAAAAACTTCTTCTACCAACACGAAAAACCACTGATTCGCGCCACTCACGGGCTTATCTATTTAAAAGAATTAACGGTTGACCAATTCCTAAGCATGGCCGAGGAACTCGAAAAATCGATGGAAGGTGTTCAAATCTAAAATACGTTAAAAGTTATATGCAAATCCGGGGAAAGTGTTTTCTCCGGATTTTGTATTTTATTCCCGATGTAAGGAAACAAAATTCTTTTGGCAAATTCATGCCAGTTTCATAACTTAGTTAAGCATAAAGCTTTAACCATGTACAAGAAACTAAGCATCAAGGAATGGGCTGTTGAAGATCGTCCCCGCGAGAAAATGTTGGTAAAGGGAATCCGCTCGCTTTCGGAAGCCGAACTGGTTGCAATCTTAATCGGATCAGGAAATTTGGACGAATCGGCGGTAGAAGTATCGCGCCGCATTTTGGCCTCGGTAAATAACAACCTCAACGAACTGGGCAAAAAAACCATCAACGATTTACGCAAATTCAAAGGCATTGGCGAAGTGAAAGCAATAACCATTATGGCAGCTCTGGAGCTTGGACGGCGGCGAAAAGAATCGGAACCCGACGAAAAGCCCAAAGTAGTGACGAGCGCTGATGGCGCAGCCATTTTCAAACCTTTGCTGAGTGACTTGCCGCACGAAGAATTCTGGGTTTTGTTGCTCAACCGGAATAACCTGGTGATCGACAAAATGATGGTTAGTCAGGGCGGGCTTTCAGGAACAGTGATCGACGTTCGGATTATCCTGAAAATGGCTCTCGATAAGCTCGCCAGCTCCATTATTCTGTGCCACAATCATCCTTCTGGAAACCTTATTCCCAGCGAAGCCGATAAAGAAATCACAAAAAAAATCAGAGAGGCCGGAAAACACATGGATATTCCGGTATTGGACCATCTGATTATCGGGAATGATGCGTACTTTAGCTTCGCCGATGAAGGACTGATCTGACTTTGCCTTAAAAAATACAGTTTTAAATTTGGAACTTATTCTAGCTTGTGGAAAATACAACTCATAGCAAAATCCTGATTTTTACTCCGGAGATTACTCCTCGGATTGAATACACTTTTGGATTTATCTTCCAGACTATCCTGGGCGTTGATCTTGTTTATACATCCCATCCGGAAGAGTTTCAGCAGTCGGAATTACCCAAAATAAACTACTCATCGACCAATCTTTATTCCGGATTATTTCTTAAAGCTCAGCCAATCCTGTTTGAAAAAAGCATTTCCACTCAGGAAATTCAGATCGTTGAATACCAGCAAGTGCAACTTTTTTTTCCCACTTCGGATGACTCTTTTCTCCCCTTCGATGCATTTGCGGCCACTTTCTATTTCATTTCGCGATATGAAGAATACCTGGGCGAAATAACCGACGAACACGAACGTTTCACCGATTCAGAAAACACATTGGTGCAACTTGGGATGCACAAAAAGCCTGTTGTCGATCAAATGGCTTATTGGATTGCAGAAAAAATCACTGAACAATTTCCGGAGTTCAAAATCAGAAAACGAACTTTTCAGTTGGTCACCACCATCGACATCGACAATGCCTGGGCATTCAAGAACAAAAGCCTGCTTATTTCACTTGGAGGCATCGCAAAAGCCGGGATGAATCGTCAATGGGATGAATTAAAACAACGGATTGCAGTTTTTTTTCGACTCCGGAATGATCCTTATGACACCTATCAATACATTCTTGAAACTTATCAGTCGAAACTCGATCACCTCATGTTCTTTTTCCTGATTGGCGACCGCAATCAATTCGACAAAAATGTTTCATACCACAACAAACCATTCAGGAAACTGATTGCCAGCCTAGCATCGGTATGTAAAGTAGGCATTCATCCATCGTATGCCTCAAACGATAAGCCATGGCTGTTTGAAAAGGAAAAAGAAAGGCTCGAAAAAATTATTCACCAACCGGTAACCCAAAGTCGTCAGCATTATTTAAAACTGAAATTCCCGAAAACCTACCAAAACCTACTGAAATCGGGTGTTTCCGATGACTACACCATGGGCTTTGCAAGTCTGGCTGGGTTTCGGGCTGGAACTTGCACTCCATTTCCGTTTTTTGATTTAAGTCAGAATAAAAGTACTGAACTGATCATTCACCCGTTTCAAACAATGGATGTGACATTGAAAAACTACATGCACTTAAAACCGCAAAAAGCATGGCAGCTGATTGAAGAATTGATGACCGAAGTAAAAAAAGTAAACGGAACTTTCGTCAGCCTGTGGCATAACGAGTCGCTAAAAGATGCGGGGCTGTGGATGGAGTGGCGTAAGGTTTTTGAACAGATTCTCGAAAAAGGTTTAATTTTGGAGAATGAGTAATCCCGAAATCAAATTTGTTGACAACAAAGACATTGACCGTACAAAGTGGGATCAGTGTATTGCCAATTCATCCTTTGGGATTGTTTATGCCTACAGTTGGTATCTTGACCGGATTTGCCCCTACTGGGATGCCTTGGTCTGGGGTAATTACCTGTACGTTATGCCTTTGGTCAACAACAAAAAATATGGAATTAGCTATATTTATCAGCCATTTTTCACACAGCAACTCGGTGTTTTTTCAAATTTTCCACCTGAGCCCGATATCGTCAATCAGTTTCTAAATTCCATTCCGGGAAAATTCCGATTGACTGATATGAATCTGAATCTTGGGAACATGCCTACTGCTGATGGTTACAATATCCGAAAAAATACAACTTATCAACTTCACCTTCATTCGGGTGCCGACAATATCCGAACCTATTATAACTCCAACACCAAAAGGAACATTCAAAAAGCCATTCAGAATAAAATCAGCATTTTTTCAGTTTACGACATCAACCAGTTTCTGAAATTTACTCAAGCCAATCTAACTAAAAAATCTCCTGAGATAAAAAACAAACACTACCAGGCACTTCAGAAAGTCATTAGCTATGCGCTCTATCATCAGCTTGGCGAAATCTATGGAGCATGGGATTCGGCCAATAATCTGGTTGCTTCGGTTTTCTTTCTGACTTCAAATCAGAAAAGCATTTATCTGGCCGCATCGTCCAATCAAACCGGGATTGAACAAAGCGCCATGTTTTTACTAATCGATACTTTTATTCAAAACAATGCCGGCAAAAAGCAAATTCTCGACTTCGAAGGTTCAAATATTCCGGGAATTGCACGATTTTATGCTGGCTTTGGTGCAATACCCGAAACGTATTATTCCGTTCATCAAAACCAGCTACCAAGGCTTCTCCAAATTTTCAAAAAGTAATTTAATACGATTAAAAGTTCTTTGCTTGTATATTGTACAGCATTCTTTTGGTTAGGTAATTTTAATTACTTTCGCCGAAACTTTTTAGATCATGAAGGTAAATATCGTTGGGGATTCAAATTCCATTTTCAATCAGTTCATTTCAGAAATCAGGTGCGAAGTAGTTCAAAAAGATCCAATGCGTTTTCGCAGAAATCTTCAGCGTTTGGGTGAGATTTTTGCCTACGAAATCAGCAAAACGATGAACTATCAAACTACCGACATAAAAACTCCTCTTGGAGTTGCCCCGGTAGAAACCTTGGTTCAACAACCAGTATTAGCAACTATTTTACGTGCCGGATTACCTCTTCAGCAAGGCTTACTCAATATTTTTGATCGTGCTGAAAATGCGTTCATATCGGCCTACCGGAAATACGACGAAGCCGGTGAATTTCACATCGAATTTGAATATCTGGCCACACCTTTACTCGATGGCAAAGATGTCATTCTTTCTGATCCGATGTTAGCTTCGGGAGCATCGATGGAAGTTGGATATCAGGCGCTTTTGAAAAAAGGAAATCCAAAACATGTTCATTTGGTTGTAATTATTGCCAGCGCTCAGGGCGTTGAATATGTAACCAAACACATTACTGCTGATAATGTAACCTTGTGGATCGGCGCTGTTGACTCTGAGATGACCTCAATGTCATATATCGTTCCGGGGCTTGGCGATGCCGGCGATTTAGCTTTCGGAGCAAAAATTGATTCGCACTAGTCAGGAAAAAGTCAATAGTCATTCGAAAAGTCGGGTTTTAACTTTTTTCCAATGACTATTGACTCTTTCCCATTACGAGTGGCTTAGAATAATCCCCACCCCAAACAGCACGGTAAAAAGTAGAGTTGTTAGCGATAATTTTTTCAGAAACGGATCGAATTTACGTGGTTCAACAATCCGATTGATCTGAATCAAATCGCGGATAAATAATGGGAAGGCAAGCAGAAATAGCCACTGAAAAGCAGACTTTCCAGATACAGTAATAAACAGAATTGAACTCAATATTCCGATGACGATAAGCAATGAATGATAGGTTTTTGCTTTAGAACTTCCCATTCGCACAACTACCGTGTGTTTTCCTGAATTACGGTCATTCTCAATGTCGCGCATATTGTTCAGATTCAGAACGCCAGTACTGAAAAGGCCAATACTAATTGCAGGTAAAAACAGTTCCGGAGTGATACGGTGAGTATTCAAAAAATATGTACCAACTACTGGCAACAATCCGAAAAAAAGAAATACCGCCACATCGCCAAATCCGGCATATCCATATGGATTGCTTCCCGCGGTATATCGATAGGCGGCAATCAAAGCCACAATTCCAAATGCCAGAAAAAGCAGAAACATTGGCAAATCAAGGCCTTTTGTTCCTTCGACAACCAACCAGATTCCAGTAGCCAGACTGAGAATAATCAGAACTATCATTCCGATTTTCATCTGGTACGGGCTTATTTCACCACTCTGTACCGTCCGCTTTGGCCCAACACGATGTTGATTGTCGGTTCCTTTCTGCGAATCGCCATAATCGTTTGCAAAATTCGAAAATACCTGAATAAACAATGCCGTTACAACCGCCAGGATTGTGACTATTCGATTAAACCCACCGTCCAGATACGAAAGCACTGCTCCCATCAAAATACCAGACATAGCCAATGGCAATGTCCTCAATCGTGCCGCCTTAATCCAACTTTTTAGTGATGCCATTACTTTATTACTCTTTTAAATCCCGATCTAGTGTAAATTTAATTCGATAAATGAAAATCATGTAACACTTTTGTTAGTAACAAATCTGTTACTAACAAAAGTGTTACATGATCAAAGTATTGATATCAAGGAAATTTAGGATACTTTTTAAAGTCAGGTTTGCGTTTTTCGAGGAACGCATGTTTCCCTTCCTGTGCCTCTTCGGTGAGGTAATACAACAAAGTTGCATTTCCGGCAAATTCCTGAATACCGATTTGGCCATCCAATTCGGCGTTCAATCCGAGTTTTAGCATGCGCAGTGCCAATGGACTATGTTCCTGCATTTGCTGAGCCCACGCCACCACTTCATCTTCGAGCTGATCAAACGGAACCACTTTGTTTACCAATCCCATTTCCAAAGCTTCAGCAGCCGAATACTGGCGACACATAAACCAGATTTCGCGGGCTTTTTTCTGACCAACGATGCTGGCCAAATAGGATGAACCCAATCCGGCATCGAAACTCCCCACTTTAGGACCGGTTTGTCCGAAGATTGCATTCTCTGATGCGATGCTGATGTCGCAAACCACATGAAGCACGTGTCCACCACCAATGGCAAAGCCGTTTACCATAGCAATTACCGGTTTTGGCATCGAGCGGATTTGCTTCTGAACTTCGAGAATGTTCAGGCGCGGAATTCCGTCTTTATCGATGTACCCACCTTTGCCTTTAACGGTTTGGTCGCCACCAGCACAAAAAGCTTTATCGCCGGCACCTGTTAAAACCACAACATTGATGCGCTGATCTTCACGACAAATTTTTAAGGCATCCGAGATTTCGTTCACTGTTGTTGGTCGGAACGCGTTGCGGTAGCGTTCGCGGTTAATCGTAATCTTGCCAATCCCGTCGAAATAATCGAAGAAAATATCTTCGTATTCCCGGATGGTTTGCCATTCGCGTATAGCTGACATATTTTTAATTTTTAAGTTGTTGATAACATTCCTGAAAAACCGCAGCGCTGATTTCGCCGTCAGTTAATACTTCCAGGATAACAGGCTCCGAAAAGTCGGGAGCAAAAATAGTATTTAAAGCAGTCGAAAGTTCTTCCTGATTCTCGGCTTTCAGGTAATTGATGCCAAATGCGTTGGCCAATCCTTCGGCTTTCAGGTTATGCTGAGCCACAAAATGTTCATTCAATGCCGGAGACTGGCGTGGTCCGCCAATCAAACGGAAGATGTTGCCACCACCATTGTTCAGCACGATAATTCGTAAATTCTGCGGAAAGTGCTGATTCAACAGTGCATTGGAATCGTAGAAAAACGACAATTCACCCAAAACAATAGTATTTATTTTTTCGGACGACAATGCAAAACCAACAGCAGTTGACATTGAACCATCAATTCCGCTGGTGCCGCGATTGCCAAAATATTCGCATTCTTTATTCGGTTCAAACATTTGGATTAACCGAACTGATGAACTGTTTCCCAAATGCAACACCGAGTTTTCAGGAAGCATTTCAGTAATCGTTTTGCTGGCAGTCAGGTCGCAAAAAGAAGCATCGTTCAAGAACTTTTCCTGAAGCTGAAGAGCCGTTTGTTCTTTTGCTTTCCATATTTCGCGGTAGTTACTTTCAGTATTTCTGATTTCAGGAACGAAAAAGTTCAGGATTGAAAAAACATCCGAAGAAATAACACAGCTAAGCGAATTGTAGGTATCGGTATGCTCTCCGGCAACTGAAATGTGCCAGTGTTCGAGCGGCTGATTGGCGCGTACAAACAATTTTAAGCGTTTCGAAACGATTTGCTGACCAAAAGTCAGGAGAATCTCGGGTTGAAACTTTAACTTTTCTTCCGCAGAAATAGCGGCCACAACCACATCGGTTGCATGAACCAGATGTTGGCCTGATAAATTGGTAAGATGTTCTGCCAGAATCACCGTTCCAGAATCCTGAGCCATTTTTTGAACCAACGAATTGATTTGCTCATCGGGCGAAAGCTGACCGACAATAACCATTTTACGAGTTGACGCATTCCATTTATCCACTAATTTTTCAAGTTCCGCAGATGGAATTTGAGCATTGGAAGAACAACTTTCTATGTTTCGAAAGTTGGGAAGTTCCTCGTCGGAGAACCCGTAGAGTGGTTCGCCCAACGGAATATTGATGTGAACAGGTCCAGGATTTGTGGATAAAACCAGATTAAGCGTTTCGTTAATTTGCAGGTTGTTGTGCCTGAAATCATCCTCGCGTTCAGCTTCCTCCAAACTGACACTTTTCAAGGTATGGTTGAGAAAAAGATTTTCCTGACGAACGGTTTGCCCGTCGGCCTGGTCGACCCAACGGCGCGGACGGTCGGCGGTAAGCACCACCAATGGTATTTTTTGGTAAAAAGCCTCGGCAATAGCTGGTCCATAATTAATGGCAGCAGTTCCCGAAGTACATACCACAACAACTGGTTTTCGTTTGGCCAGCGCAATTCCCAAGGCCTGATAACCGGCGCTTCGCTCATCAACCACATTCAGACAGTTAAATTCTGATAATCCGAAAAACTGATTGATCAAGGGTGCGTTGCGGCTTCCGGGCGAAATTACCACATCGGTAATTCCTTTCTGCAAAAGCAGCGAAGCCAGTTGCTGAATGTGTTTTTTATTCGTTATCATTTTTGTATTTATCCTTCAGGATTAATTACAGACAACAAGGTTTTTGCCTTTTGGTTGGTTTCGTCCCATTCTTTTTCAGGAATCGATCTGCTGGTAATTCCTCCTCCCACATATAAAATAAATTCTGCGGAAGTAATTTCCATACAGCGTAAATTTACGAACAGCGCGACTTGTTGATTTAATCGCCAAGGACCCAAATATCCTGTATAGTATTTTCGTTCATGCTCCTCATTTTTCTGAATAAACTCTGCAGCCAGATCCTTCGGTAATCCGCAAACAGCGGGCGTCGGGTGCAAATCGGCAATAAAATTTCCCATACACTTTCCGATCTTTTCAGCCGGAAAGAAGAACGAGGTTTTCAGATGAGCCACCTTACCGCTCTCCAATGTTTCAGGGCCTTTTGTTTTGTACTTATGAATGTCGAAATTAAAGAAAACATCCAACATATACCTGGAAACAAATGCCTGTTCTTCAATATCTTTGGTACTCCAGTAATATTCATCGGCGTCCGATTTACGAACCTGAGTTCCGGCCAGAGAAACGGTTTCGAACTGTTCTCCATCTGATTTAATCAAAATTTCGGGAGTTGCCCCCATCCAAATTCCGGCAACCGGCAAATTAACAAGATAAGTAAACGCATTAGGCGTTTGATCGTGTAACTGTAAAAAAGTACTTCCCAATGAAGTATCTGTTCGTTTTGTAGGTATCTGGCGCGAGATGATAACTTTGGAAAGAGCGCCTTCGCGAATTTCAGTAACGGTTTTGCCAATCAGCTCCAGGTAATCTTCTTTCGATTGAAATTCATAGATTCCCGTATCTTCGTTCTTGCTGAAAGGTTCAAAACCAGCCAAATCTAAGCTATCTTCCTGACTAAAATCTTCAAAAAAAGTATTTGACTGAAGTAAAATAACAGGACTTTTTTCAGTAATGCAATATGGAGCAAAAACGAATCCTGCTTCTCCGTTTAACTGATCGAACCGATCGAAAAATACAACATCAGAAGCATTACCAACAATCAGCCCCAAACGCGATTCGTTCGGGAAAAACCAGCAGGCAAAAGCAATTTGTTTTTCAATTAACTGATCAAGAATGGATGCGACCGTCCAGTTATTTCTCATGTCTTTTTACAATCATATTAGTCACTCTTGCAGTAGAAATCAACTTGCCCGATTCCGATTTTATATCAACGTTCCAGATGTGAGTCCGTTTTCCCAAATGCAGTATTTCGGCACGGGCATACACGATGCCCCCATCGGCCTTCCCTGTATGGCTGGCGCTCACCTGAATTCCCCGAATATCGTATTCCTGAATATCAACGGCAAGCATCGAACCAAATCCGGCGACAGTTTCGGCTAATGCCAAATTTGCGCCTCCATGCAAAAACCCTCCCGGACGAAATGTACGGTGATCAACAGGCATGGTGGCCTCAACCCAACCTTCGCCATAAGCCGTAAAACGTATTCCGAGGTGCTCAACCATGGTGTCTTTCAGGTAATGGCCGAGCATTTCAACCGGAGTTGAATAGGTAAGTTTTGGTATATTCATCCAAGTAAAATTAAAAGCGTGAAATTAGGAAAATGGAATGACGCTGACAATTCTAAACTAAAAATTGGATGAATGACCGATTATTTGGTGTCCATTTCTTCAGAAAAATCATTGCCTGAGATATTTAGATCCAACGAAGGATTTTCTTTCGTTTCAGAAATGAAATATAATTTTGATTCGTGGCTTCCAAGCGTAACTGAAATCCTTGTTGGTTTTCCAAGGCCAAGACTAAACCCAGGCTCCCAAACAAATACCCAAGCCTCTTTTAATCCAATCAAATCGGATAGCAGATAACTTTCGGTAACAACACTATCGGTATCGTTGAGTATAAGAACACTCCAGGCTTTTACCTTTTTATATCGCCTTACAGCAACTTTATTGATGACATTATTACCCCAGAATGGAAGCAATGCACTTTGAGGCCGGGTTGATGGTTCAAGGAAACGCCATAATTGCAATTTATCACCTCCCATGGTTTTAAAATTGTCCGAAATTCCAACCGATCCACCCATAAATGCAACCCATAAAGCAATGCTCTTTTGTTCGTCAAGCGTGAAATCGCTTTTGTAGTCGCGAAGAAAAACTACATCAGGGTCGTTCTGCCAGAAGACATTGTTAAAATATTGTGTGTTGTAGCTTTCTTCAATAATATGTTCGGTGGTTTGTTCTTCCCATTTCCATCCCTGATCTTTGTCTATTCTGACTGCATCGACATATCCAATCAATGGCGAATAAGGGGTTCTGTTTGCAGTGATGAAGCTTCCGGCACCAACTGCTTTCCGAATAATATCCATGACTGAGCGAAGAACCTGAACCGATGATTTACCTTTTTTTGACTTCAGTGGATCCGATGATTCCTGTAACCCCCAGTCCAAACGGTCAATCTCATAATAAGTAAATCCAATTTCATGAAATTTCCTGAATACTTTTTCAATGTAATCTTTTACATCTTCAAGATTTCCATCCAATGCGTAAAGTTTCCCTTCCACATCCTGATCCATCACAATCGGATTATCCTCATTGTCTTTCAATAACCAGCGAGGGTGATTCCTGAAGGTCCGACTCTTTTCATGAACAACAAAAGGAGCCACATAAATTCCGGCACGATATCTTCTGCTGAAAATTTCCCTTGCCACAACGTCCATCGACTTTGGCCAGCCTTCGCCATTATTGAGCCAATCGCCCGGAATACAGTAACCAGATCCGACATGAATGGTAGTTAATGGAATTGGTGGATTTATTTCATCGAGGACTTGAAGTTGTTCGAGTAAATATTTATAGCTGAATGAAGTCCGGAAATCCTGAAAAGAAGACCAAAAATAATTGGTACGGGTATCGCGCCGGGCCTGATTTTGCTCTGAAATACTCCATGCCAGATTTTGCATGGCCCCAAAAGGCTGATTACCGTAATAAATAAACAGATCGGGGAGTTTGATGAATTCATCTTTCAACGGGATGTTTTCAGTTGCGAAACCTGCCTCAAAAAAAACTTCCTCTTTCCCGAATTTACTATCATTAAGCCCCTTACGACGCGGACGGTTATAAACAGAGCTGCGTTGAATAAAGTCAGCTTGCTCGTAGGCTCCAATTGAAAGTGTGTCGCCATTCGGTGCAATCAGACCAGTCATCATAAAACTATCATACGACCAGGCTTCTTCGTTCGGGTAATTGAGTGATTTCCTGTTGGTCGATTTCCTGAAATCAAAAATTCCGGATTGACCGCCCGTTCCAAATCCTTGTTTAAAGAAATGATTGGCTCCGGTTATGTATCCTTCGCCCAGTGGATTAAACCAGGTTGGCGCATTTTTCATTCCACTTATTTCGGCTCCTATTGAAATCGTATTTGAATGCGTCCTCAAATCGAGCATTACAAAACCACCATCAACTTCATAGATGATACGTTTGCCTTTGGGGGAGTCACCCATGAACGTATTTCGCACAAAAATGCTCTGCCCGTTAATGGATGGACGACAATTAGACAAACGGATGCTTCCCGCAAAAATATCAAATGTGCCATCTTCGTGCAAAATCCATTCTGGTTTACCAAGACTAAAATCGAGATGTCGTATATCGTTCGGTGGGGGGGTAAATGCCTGAGAGAACCTTGGAAAGGAGAGAATACCCGCGCCAAGGCCAGCACTCATCAACTTCAGGAAAGTTCTTCTTTCAAAAGATTTAAGGGGCATATCTCTTGTTAAGTTTAAATACGATTGCCTAAATTTAACAACTTTTAACAGACATTGGCAAGGACTTTCAGTTATAAATCAAGAAAACAGAAGAAGAAATTTATTCAATTCTTAATGTAAACTGAAAGTCATTGACAATGATGTATCTAACAAAAATCAATCGAAATTTTCAGGAATAATTCATCTGAGATAAAGATTCGAAGGATTTAATTTTAAAGCAAAATCAACACCTTCCTAAAGAAAAATTGCTAGTTCCTTAGGGCCTCAACCTCATCAATCGTTTTTGGTTTTGCTTTTCCAAGTATTTTATATCCATTTTCAGTAACCACAAAATTTTCTTCGTTACGAACTCCTCCAAAATGACGGAATTTCTCAATCTCATTCCAGTTCAAAAAATCACTGAACTTTCCTTCCGATTTCCACAAATCAATTAATTCAGGAATAAAATAGATTCCCGGTTCAATGGTAAAAACATGTCCGGGACGAAGTGTTTTAGCGAAGCGAAGCGATTTCAGTCCAAACTGAGTGCTTTTGGGTTCTCCACCATAACCAACCCACACTTCGCCCAAGTCTTCCATATCGTGAACATCAAGCCCCATCATGTGCCCAGTTCCACAAGGGAAAAATAATGCATGTGCACCTTGAGATACGGCTTCATCAACATCACCTTTCATTAGTCCCAATTCTTTCATTGATGTGACAATGGAGCGACAAGCGGCAAAATGAACTTCCCTGAAATTGATTCCGGGAGCAATCGCCTCAACTGCAGCCCGATGAGCTTTCAAGCTGGCAAGATAAATCTGTTTCTGAACTTCGGTAAAATTTTTACTCACCGGGAAAGTACTCGAAAGATCACCTGCATAGTGCATTTGAGATTCGGCACCGGCATCGACTAAAAACAAATCACCTTCTTTCAAAATGTTGTGATGCGAATGGTTGTGCAAAGTCTGACCATTAATGGTGGCAATTATTGGGAACGCAATATTGCAATCCTGAGCCAAAGCGACTTCATAAACTTTAGCTGCTACCTGAGCCTCAGTCATACCTGGCTTGGCAAACCTCATTGCAGCAGTGTGCATATCAACCGATAAATCAACTGCTTTCTCTATTTCAGAAATCTCTAGTGTCGATTTAATTTCCCGCTGGCTGATCACGGCTTTTACCAATTCAGACGAAGCATTAAGATTAATCTGGTCGGGACGAATATTCAGAAAGCGTAACAATTTTATTTTATTCTCAGGTCGGTATGGCGGCAGAAAATGGATTTCTTTACGCGAAGCCTGAGCTTCTTTAAGAATCGTATAAAGTTTTACCATGGGGTGCGTTTCTTCAATTCCTGAAAGCTTCGCACGTTCGGCAATGGTAGGTTGGGGTCCCATCCACACAATATCGTCAATGGTATAGTCATCCCCAAATACAACTTCATGCTGATTATCAATATCAATTACAGCCGCAAGAGAAGGAAAATCTATACCAAAATAATATAAGAATGAACTATGTTGCCTGAAGTGATAAGTGTTATCTGCATAATTCATCGGACTTTCATCGTTTCCCCAAAAGAGGATCAATCCGGAACCAATCTTTTCGCAAAGAATCTTTCTTCTTTGAATGTAAACTTCTGCTTGAAACATATTTTCACAGTATTGATGGAAGCGCTAAAGTTAGAAATATGATTTGATTTATCATTCGGAAAACCGAAATGAGTTATTTAAAATAGACGCCACTTTATGACTTCTTCGATTCAAATTAGTTTAATTAAATCATTGAGCAAACTGATTCCTTAAGCAAAAGTCCGGTTACAATAATTTAAATGAGACATTTTTATCTTTTATTCGTGATTCAATAATCAAATCGCGACTTTATCTGTTGTTATTATCAAGTTAAAATTGAAATTTTATGCAGAATTTAGTTTGTCCCATATCAGATCAGCGCGTGAATGAGCAAATCACACGTTTAAATGCCATGCTTGTTATCGGAATTATTGTATTGGCTTTTGTGTTGAACTCATTATCCCTGTTCGTTTTCCTGATGGCAGATTTTTTCATCCGGGCTTTTACCAATCTAAAATTTAGTCCAATTAGTTTTGCAAGCCATTCGTTGAGCAACGCCCTCAATTTACCTATTCGAATGATTGATAAGGCGCCTAAAATATTTGCCGCACGGTTGGGCTTTTTGATGACATTGGCAATGTTCCTTTTATTTATTTTCAGCTTTAAAATTACAGCTATTGCTGTGGCTGCAATACTGATATTTTTTGCGAGTCTTGAGTTCTTTTTGGCTATTTGCGCGGGTTGTTTGATTTACACTTACCTGATTCTCCCTTTCTACAAAAAATAAACCTATGAAAAACAATCTTTTTACAATCGTTTTGATTTTGGGCTCGACAATTTGTGCTGTAGGGCAAACCGAAAAATCGGTAAATAATATCAATGGCGGCATGCCCAACCGGATTTCGATGAATGTAACTGTAGCTAAACAAACGCAAGGCGCAACTTTTGGCGAAAAAGTCAATGCCGGTCTTCAAGCTGCGGGTGGGGCATACGTTATCTTTCCAAATAAACAAGCTTTCCTGATTACCCGTAATAAAGTTTCTGAAATGACTTCTTCAGAAGTGGCCAAAGTAAATGCAGGACTACATGCAGCAGGGAGTGCAGTTGCTCAAGGAGCATCGTTGGTTGGCGGAGCATTGCCAGGTGGAGCCGTGATTTCGGCTGCCGTTTCGAAAGCTGATGGTGGAAGGCCAATCTGGGAAGTTAAAAATGTAAGCGACGGATTTCTATTACCATCAAACCTCACAGATGGGGAATATACTTTGACCATAGTGGTCGAAAAAGCAACCTCAGGATTAAAAGACACCTTAAAAACTCAGGTTCGGCTGGGAATTAAAGTAGAAGGCCGAACATATAAGGTAATTTCAGCAGGTGTTTGAAAAAAACCTATAAATAAATAACTATGAACCACGTAAAACTTTTCATTCTGGTATTTGCATTTTTTTGTTTTTCAACGGCATTCGGACAAGAAAAAAGACAAATCGATTCCGCTGCTGAATCAGTGAATAATCCGGTCAAAACTAAGATTGCAGCTAATGGCTCGTTTAAACAGCCAATAACGATCGAAATATTTTCGAGTAAAGAGAAAGACAATCAAAACAGGGCAGTTGTCAATGGCCTGACAGTTAAAGGAGTAATTGTTTCATCTGCGGTTTCATCAGTCGGAAATCTGGCTGGAGCAGGTGGAGGAGCTGCAGCAGCATCTTATGCCGCAACCGGGAAAGCAGCGAACGGTAATATTAAAATCACCATTTCGCAACCCGAAACCGGCGACGAAGCAAGCACTTTTGCTGATGAAAAGGGAAATTTTTCGGTTACCCTGAAGCATGATACGCTGCACACTATTTATGTGAATGGTGTTGAATATGGACAGATTAAACTAAAAACGAAACACGATACGGCTAAAAATTCGATAAGTAATATTCGATAAACCGATATTTGCGAATAATAAGCTTTTGTCTTTATGGCTGTTTTGGTGCTAACTGAAACAGCTATTTTTTTCTAAAATAGTTCACAAAAGGGCATAAAAAAGCTTCAGCATAAAATGCCAAAGCTTTCGTAGTAGCGGGAGCCGGACTCGAACCGACGGCCTTTGGGTTATGAGCCAAAAAAATCAAATATTTAAAAGTATATATGTAATTAAATATCAACACAATACAACAATTTAAATTTTACGATTTCCTTACTCCACTATCAAAATCCACCCTTTTTCCTTACCTCATTCCTTACCTCGCTCAGTATTATCATAAGCCAAGACTGAGCAGGGGAAAACAAATTAAAACAATCAAATTTTTAATCATTGTTCGCCCGGATCATCAAGATCCATTTTTATTTATGGGTAATGAAATATTGCTTGGCTTTTGACTTGTCCTTTAAGCCAAGCAATATCTAAAACTCCTTAGATCTCTGGATCGCTTTAAAGATTAGCTGCATAAAGACATTATTCAAGCCAAGCAACATCTTGCTACAATTTTCCTTGCCCGGAGAAAAGTTTTTGAAAGAATTCGTTGTTGTGGTTTTTTGCTCGGGATGGATATATTTATAATATATAATCAAGAAATTGGTTCTGTTATTAAAAATTTCATTGGGACGACCAGAGGGTCGTCCCTTTTTTTGCAGTTGTTCCTAAATATTAATAGTATCTTAGCTAATATCAAACAATTATAAAGATGGAAGCAATTGTATTTGTTAAGAATTACATGGATTACCTTGACGAAATAAGTCAAGTCATCAAACCCGAACTTCAACCAATCTTGGATGAACTTAAAGAAATCGACCCACATGATTTGGTTAGGCCAGATTCATGGTTTCAAAGTGAATCAGAAGCAAGAGGGTTTGTGTGGAGTATGTTTGTCAAAAGAACAAAAGAAGATTCTAAAATACAGTCATTTTGAACTATTTCTGATAATCCTTTCCCAATATTGATCTCATGGAAGTGCCATTAATAAAGTATTCATAATGTGCTCCAGCTACTTCTTTATCATCATTAATAATCCTTCCTTTCGTATTTTTATATAAGTCATAGGCTCTGTTAACTAATCCGACTACCTTTCCGTTCTTATCAACAATAGGTGCTCCTACAAAATTAGAATAGTAAAGAAAAACATCTGTTTGAAGCCGGATTTCCGGCTCTGAATATTTTTCGTTTAATGGTGTCTCAACAATTCCACGGACAATTTTTAAATTGTGATCCTTGTCATAACCAACTATATACAGTGTGTCCTTATTTGCTGTCTTTCTTATGTCTGGTTCTAATGGGATTAGATTTTTGTTCTTCTGTTTCAATGAAAAGGTCAAGAAATAGGCTGAATATAAAAAGATCGAATATTTCTTTTCTATTTTATCCTTCATGAATAATGTGTCTAACACCACCTTCTGGGTTGGATCATCAGAAACATACATCCTCCAATATTTCATTTCTTTACCGAAATCTTTGATGTATAACATCTTTCCTCTTGTGTAAGTTGTTCCGGTAAAATCACGAGCGGTACAGGCAATCGTATCGTTCTTGTATTTGATTAAAAATCCTAAACCCCAATCCATTTTACCGTCAGTAAATTCTGCATCATTACTTAACACGACTTTCTTCCATTGAATAAAAGATATAGGGTCTTCAATGTTCTGCCCCATGGCACATTTAAAGGCAACAAGCAAGAAAATAGAAATAAGAATAGAATACTTCATTTTAATAATTGATATACTGAAAGATAGATTAATTCATTGTTCTGTTAAGAATGATTTGAAAGATAAATGTTTTTGGGTAATTTTCATAATTCTAAGCGTTACAACCTCAAACTGTCATACACATCAAGGATTTCCCTTTCCCGAATCCCCAAATATCGTTTCGTCAGGGCGACCGAACTGTGACCGAATAACTCCATCAACAACACAATGGATTCATTGGAATAGTTGTTCAACTTCAAAACACGATTCCCCAATGTCTTACGGAACATGTGACTGGAAACGTTTCCTTCCAGTTCAATCCCGTATTTCTTAAAAATCCGTTTTAGTTCAACGTTTACCCAACTCTTGTCAATGGGCTTTGTACCATATCGGTTCAGGAAGATGTACTGGTCGGTGTTAACAACGACCAGTCTACCTTTGATACGTTCAATGATGGTTTTAAGGTCAGGATTGATTTTAATTCTTCTGGTCTTACCCGTTTTCTGTTCCTGAACGGTTAGAATGTCAGTGTTTTCAAACTGGCTAAATCGAAGTTGAAGTAAATCGGAAATCCGAAGACCAGTGAAAACACCTGTGGCGATAAGAAGACAGTATTTGTATTCACCATCTCTTTCAAGTTTGCTGATTAGTGACTTGAATTGATCCCAATCCATGCTCGTAGTTGTTGTTCGTTGACCCTTTAGTGACATAGCTTTTGGTTTAAAAGTTTAGGGACAAGAACGAGAATTTCCTTATACTTTGCTGCATTTTCTGTGCTAAGTAAAAGCTAAATCATGCTGAAAATGAGATGGTTTAGTGAGATCGTTGCTGGTCAAGGATTTCAGAAAATTGGGTGCTTATACTTTTGTTATTAGTATAAGCAAAACAAAAGTCCTTCCACATGACAGGAAGTTTTTTTAAAGGAATTTTGTTAAAGTGGATATGTCTTAGGTTATTAAAGTACTGGCGTTATTCAAATGATTTCAACCAAAGACCCGTACTCCAAATTTCCTGTCAAGCTGAAAACAGCCTGAGCGGAAAGATGCCCACCAAAAACCACTGCTACCGGCCGGGTAGCTGATGTCATAGCACGTTTTTAAATCTAAAAAGAAATGAAAAAGGATGTGTCTCTATTGACAATTCTAATTTCATCGCTATTCTCAATTTTAATTATTGAATCGTTTACTGCAACAAAATCATAAAATCCACTTGTATCATTACTGAAACTCAGACTGTCCTTCCCGTCCTTATTAATAAATACTAACATTTCATAATTATGCTGTTTCGTGTCAATGTACTTTCTAATAATTCGTCCACTGAATTTTTCTTTTTTAAATCTCTCAATATACTGTATATGAATGTAATAAGTAAATTTATTCGCGAGATAAATCAACCCGATAAAAACGGCAAAACCAATTATTTTCTTAATATACTTCATTTAAGTCGATCCTATTTTGTCCAATTATTACAGTCAAAATGAAAATTCAATCAATACTCATTGCTGTCCCTGTCAGCGTTTAAATGGGCTATAAAGTAGGAAGTTACACGGGGAGCTGAAGTTATAGGGTGTTTTCAATTTCTTTAATCGCACGTTCCAGAACTGCATCTCTTTTATTCATGTAATCTTCAATCGTTTGTTTTACTTCAATGTCTGGCTTAACACCACTGTTTACAAATCTTTTTTCGCTTATCGGATAGCAAATGCGTCTGGTACAAATTCTTGCATATCCTCCTCCTGGTAATCCAGGTACCACTAATGGCGAACCTGTTGAGCCTCCGGTTTCTTCACCAATCAATTTTGGTCTGTTGGGCGTTTCATAGATATTAACTAAAAAATCTTCTGCCGCAGAAAAAGTAAATCGTCCAATTAATATAGTCGTTGGACAAGTGATCCTTTTTAGTGTATCTGATACAAATACGGAATCAGGTCTCTCGAAACGATATGCACGATTTAAAAAGTAATCTTTATATTCCTTTTGCCAATTTCCATTTGCTTTTCTTACACCATCATTTGTTCTTGTCTCCCAAGAATAGTTGAGAAAAGAATTCCCCTTTGTCAGATATTTTTGCAAATGCCAAGCTACACCGGTGGATCCGCCACCATTTTTACGAAGGTCAATAATTACCCCTTTTGCTTTAGATAACTTATCAGCGACATTGTCAAATTCTTTGATCGCTTTATCCTCTGGCGAAAATCGATTGAAACTCACCAATGCAATGTCATTATCCAACCATTTTAGATCAACAATGTTCCGCGAGTAATTTATTACCGGACCCCAATATTGATCATTATTGGTGCGAGTAGCCTCGCCATTGCGCCGAAGTTCAATTTTAACAGTATCACCATTGGTTTTTCTAATTGTTCCTTTGAACGTTTGATCTTTGAAGCCATTCTGCAACTTTGAAATTCCTTGCATCCATAAATGTTGTTCAGTCGAAGCTGATATGTATGGAAATATATTTGTTTCGAGATATTTTGAAGTAGGAATATTCTCAACTTCAATTAACTCAGCACCAACCCAAGTTGAATCTAGTTCGGATATTTTACGCACAGCCGTTATATAAACTTTGTTATTAAAGTTTTGCAAGGAGACTGGAATATAATCGGTATAAGGATAAAATTGTCCATTATCCGATACCTCGCTGTGACCATCTTGTAAATTTGCCATGAACTTTCTCAACACCTGATAGTATTCATAGTCGTTTCTTGTTGCCAGTGCCAAAGGGATAAAAGTCTTATAAAGGCTATCTAAATTGAGTTTAAGTCGGTCAATATTAACAAAATTGTACTTTGTTTCTGACCAGACTTGGCTCAACCAATACAACTTTTCATCTGCGGAAATTTTATTTGGCAAATCCTTTATTCCAATAATCTCAGTACGCGCAGTGTCTTGATTGTTAAGAATGATATTGAATTTTAAGGTGTCGTTTTTGGAAACGTAAAAAGAAGCTGTGTCAATATTGGTTTGAAATACAACCTTATTTTTCTCATTGGAACAATAAACTTTCAGTCTGTCCGGATTATTTTCTGGTGAAATACGCCAGTCCTGTACTACTCCATTAACACAAACTTTTATGTTTTCTTGCTCGATTGAATAATTTTTTGTCCATTAACAATTGAAAACGAAAAAATTACAAATAAAAGCACAAAGATTCTTTTCATAAGCTGGGTATGTCTATTGATTCATATTCTTTTGTGTGAAGCGACTTTTAAATGGCACACAATAGGAGGAAGCTACTCGCAGGAGCGGATTGCGGGCGATTTCCGGTCAAGCCGAAAAGACGGCCAGAGCGAAAAGATACACACCGAAAACCATAGCTGCCGGATTTCTGTGGCTGTTATTAAAGCTTGTATTTTATTTCCAAGTTTCATCTTTGGTTAAATCATACCCCCGTAGTCTAAATAATAAACGACTTCTCCTGTCTGTGTATCCACTAAAGTTTTTACACTATTATCCCAGAAAGTAACTTCCCAACACTCACGTATTTCAACTTTATTTTCTTTTTGGAGCGGATAAAGTACTTTATTAAACTTATCTTTTTCAACATTTGACAAATTTAAAGGAGTAACATCCTTATGATTTTCTTTGATATATTGAATTGAAATAGCTAATGCTTGATCTGGATTTTTTATCTCTTCTTCGGGGATATAAACTTCAGGATACCAACGTCCAAGTATTTGCATTTTATTGTCAGTTTGCGAAAAATAGAATTTCACCTGAACATTCTCCATGTTTCTGTCTTTCAACTTATTTTGCTTTAATAAAAACATTGGAGAGGCTTTTATTAACCCATATTTGAAATAATCACCTAATGAAACATCAACACCACCAGTAAGACGAATACTTATATCCGTTGAGATATTAAGGTTAACACTTTTATCGATGCCAATAAAATTACCGTATGTTTTTAATATCATCGAAATATTCTCTTTCACTAAAGTCGAATCCAGACCTTTGCTTAAACTAACAGGGACGCTGCCAGACAGTATTCCGAATTCATTGAGAGTTAAACTTTCAATCGTATTAATCGAATTAAATTTCTGCAATTCAATGTCTAACTCTTGTTTACTCAATACACCATAGGTATATGGGTATTCTGGACTTGGAACTTTTTCAACTTCATCTTTTGAACATGCCTGTACAAAGAGCGTAAAGAGTAGAATTACTTTTAAATAATTATTCATGGTTATTCGTTTTTGTTCTGCTATTTTAATATAAGCGTTAATGTTGGGGGTAGCAGATATTAACGCCTGGTTTTCAATTTCTAATCGATTTTATATTCTGCGACGTACAAATCAAATCCACCCATTCCCCCTTTTCTGTTTGATGAAAATATTATAAAATCGCGCCCAAACATTTTAAAGGTAATGGGACGGAATTCATCTTTGCTTGTGTTTATTTCACTTCCAAAATTTTCAGGTTCTGTCCATAGTCCATTGACAAAGAATGAATACCATAAGTCATATCCACCATATCCTCCTTCCCTGTTTGACGCAAATACCATCATTTCATCTCCTCCAATAAATGGGCATTTATCGTCAGCGATACTTGATAAAGATTCAATTTTATTTATAGTTTTAAACTCCCCATTTATTAAGGATTCGAGGTTAAATTCATCTTTAAAAGAAGCATTATAAATATTAAATACATTACTGTTCTTATTGCTACAGAAAATTATATTCTTTTTGTCTGTTGAGAAGGTTGGATAAAGGTCATCATCGTATTCATTTATTTTTGGAATTAACTTTGGAATTGAATCAAAACTATCATATTTAGCAGAATACCAATCAGTGAGATTCAAAAAATGGATATCGTAACCAGCAGCATTTTGTGTAGAATACATGAAAAATAAATTTCCTCCAGATGAATTAAAATATGGTCCAAATTCATTTCCAGTTGAATTAACATTTCGAAAAATATTTTCCCAATAATGGGGAGTACCATAATCTGAAACTTCGATTGTAATATCTTTAGTTTCTGGGTCTTCTGTTATAACTAAATTTTTATAAATCAAGTCAAAGTCTTTCCCTCGACTATTTCGGTTTGATGAAAAAATAATTTCCTTATCCTTAATGAAATCAAGGGTTGAGTTATAATCATCATATTCAGAATTTAAAGCACTTAAATTGACAGGATTTTGTGAAACAGTAACTATTTTCTCAACAACAAAATCATTGTTGTCCCAAAAACAACCTGTTAGCATAAGGGGTAGAATTGTTAAAAATAATATTTTTTTCATTTTGTTTTTGATTTGGGCTTTTTAATTAATTCTTATTCTTAATTTAAATCATTGTTCATTTGTAAAACTTGGCGTTAACGGACGGAACTATATGCAGTTGCGGGATTGCGGGCGATTTCCTGTCAAGCCGAAAAACAGCCCGAGCGGAAAGATGCCCACAGAAAACCACCGCTGCCGCTGCCGGGTAGCTGAAGTTATAAGCCGTTTTTATTTCATCTTTCTAAGTACATGACAAAAATTTAAAAATATCGATATCATCTTGAAAGAAAGCGTTTAAAAGAACAGTTGCAATATATGTTAGACCATATTTGAATAGACTTTTAGTTTTGTTTCCATGTTTCTTGATCGGGATTGGTTTGATGTATCTGTGCAAATAATCACCGACAAGGTATGCCCATGTAAAAGCTACTATCACCAATGCAAACAGTTTTTCAATTCTTCCAATTTCAGTCAAGTGTGTATCTTCAATATTAAAGCCACTTGTTTTTAAAGCTCTAAAAGCAGTTTCAATCTGCCATCGTTCTTTGTAAATACAAAGTGCATCTTCTGGCTTGTTGAATGAGATAACAATCTGCAATTCAGGCTTTCCATCTTTGTTCTTTACTTTAGAGGCTGACAGATAACACAGTTGATCGTTCAGATAAATAATACGGTGGTTCACTCGGCAACCATTTAGCGGCAAATCGGCAAACAGCCAACTGGCTTTAACTCGTTTGCCATTGTGAGGTTGCAAAACCCAAAAGTTTTCGCGGATGCGGATATAGTAACGAATCCGGTTCTCATTCAGATACTTGATCCATCGTTCTCCAACAAACTCCCGATCTGCGGTCAAACAATCCAACGAAGCAGATCCAAAAAGACGGATAAACCGTTCAATCAATTCAATGCGTTCATTGGTGTTTGAATTACCAAACTTGGGCAACAACTTAAACAACAGCGGAAAAGCAACTCCATGATAAACAACTGCAATTACCAATACATTGATATTCTGCTGTCCAAACTTCCAATTTGTCCTATCCATTGCCAGACGGAAAGGTGGTTCATGAGGTAATAGTCTGAATATTAATTTGGCGATCAAATCTGTATCAAGTAGATATTCAGACATAAACCGCTGTATTCTCCTCAGAGAGGAACTGGTACTGGCATTACTGTCAAAAGCTGTAGCCAACTTCTCAAAACCAACTGTTTGCACCTTACATAGTGCACTGATCATGAAAACAAAGAACTTTACTCGTGCCAGATTCCAACCTGATTGCTTATGGAAAATGGAAACTAATTCACTACTTTTAGCATCTACCCTGGGTGTCATATTTCTTACTAAGTGATGTGGTAATCCCTTGTAAGATAATGATATTCAGGGTTTTATGCAAATATTTTAATGCTTATTTTGTTGATAATCAATTGTTTATGTTTTTGTCATGTACTAAGTTCATCTTTATAAATCATTTAATTAGTCCAACTTTACTAATGTCCTCAACCTCTGGGGAAATGTCGTCTTTTGTATTGGCAATTCCGTCAATACCTGACGAAAAGAGTTTATATCTGTCTCCAACTAAAATATAATTGTATTTGGAACTCTTACCATTTTTCGATTGAAGTGGATCATAGATAATAACCATTGAATTTGAGTTTTGCAATTGTTCTAATTTATCGGGGTAATTTCCATTCTGCAATTTATAATACTCAATATCTTTGATTAAGCTATTTAGCTGCATTTGAGATATTTTTGCAAATTGCTTGTCTCTTTCTGAATCGGGAAATGTATACTTATAATAGCCTATGGTAAAAATAACTCCCAAACAACCTATTAAAACCAATAATTTGTCTTTATAATAAAAGAGTCCCAAAAGAACCAATACAATTCCAACAATTAGTCCAAAAAGTGGGATAAAACAGACAAGACCCAATAAATAAGGTGGTCTTAAGAATATCGATACACTCAGCGTTCCTCTAGTTTTAATAATTCCATTCTTTACTGATTGGACAAAATCATTAATAGCAGCTTCATCTTCGAATTGACTTTCTGGTATGATGTAAGTTGAATTATCTAATAAGCTAATAAACAAATGGTTTTTTACTTTTTTAATGTTTATAATTTTGCGCCAGAATACGACTTTCTGTCCTGTGATTGTTTCAATTTTCAAGTTGTCAACATTGTTTGATACATTGTATGAAGCTATTAAAGTCTTTGGATCCATTATTTTTTTGAATTTTATGAATGGTATCCAGAATCTCATAGAAAGATATAATGCATACAATATAAGTCCACATAATGGATACAAAATAAAAATCTCAAATGCTTTACCTTCCTCGAATCCACCGACTTGAATACTCAATAAGAGAAATATAAACATTACAATAATGAGTCGTTTGTAATTAAAATATGTTTCAATGAAATGCTTTAGCAGAACATTTTGAAATTCACTTTTTGTCAGTGTAACTGATATATTCATCTTATTTTCAATTTTGTGTAACGCGACTTTTTAATGGCACCTAATGTAGGAGGCTACACGCAGGGGCGGACTGCGGGCGGTTTCCTGTCAAGCCGAAAAAGAGAATGAGCGTAAAGATACACACCGAAACCACCGCTGCCGGGTATAATACTGTTATGGGCAGAATTTTATTTAGTATTTGACTCAATTGCATTAATAACTTCTTTTTTTATAAATCCGGTTCTGGAGTAAACAAATTTTCCTGCTTTATTAATTATAAAAATAGTAGGCCCAGATGAAACTCCATAATCTGACGCCACTTTTTTTGCTGCATAGAGTATTGGATACTCAATTTTCATCTTAGAAATGTAATCAGTCAGTTTTGTGCTATCAGGCTTT
Source organism: Aquipluma nitroreducens (assembly GCF_009689585.1). Taxonomy (GTDB): domain Bacteria; phylum Bacteroidota; class Bacteroidia; order Bacteroidales; family Prolixibacteraceae; genus Aquipluma; species Aquipluma nitroreducens. The sequence continues at coordinate 1,933,578 of NZ_AP018694.1, forward strand.
GTAAATTCTACTCCAAATACCCGCAATCCCATGTCCTTATATTTTTTTTGAATTTCATTTATATCACGTGTTGCAGCAACACAACCAGTGCAATATGGAAACCAAAATTCCAGCATTACTAAATTGGCATCTATTTGGGAAAGAGTCACCAAATCACCAGCCATTGATGGTAATGTCCAATTAAGTGCAATTTTTCCTTTATAAGAATTGTCTTTCAGAATATTTCCGTTCGTAGAAACAATTTTGTATTCGTCCTGTGTGTATTTTTTGTAATCAGGGTTACGCAAAGAATAATTGAAAAGAGAATCATTTATAGCTGGCGATAAATCCAAGTTATTATAGGAAATAATCCAAGCAGGCGAATCCTCTTCAAAATAGCTAATGAACTGCCTTGGCAGATAATCCTTCTTACCAATCATTATGGAATAACTTCTGTTAGAATTTTTCCGTTGAACAATCTTTCCATTCATATCAATACCTTTTCCACGCATTAATATATCGAACTTATAGCAGGCAGTACCATTGATAAATATATCTGAAAGTCGTTTGAATTGTACAGATGTGTCACTTAGCATTTGAGGCATTAGATTTCGTAATTGTTGAATTGAGAACATATTAAAAGGCATTCCGAACAAATCATCCGGCGATTTAACAGTATTATAAACCAGTTGTTTCTTTTCCTTATTCGTAAAAAAAGAACTCAATCCATTAAATCCAATATCGATGGATTTTTTTGCAAAAAGGTATTGTGCACCAATGATTGTATCATTACTTTTAAAATCGTATAGTGCAATGGCAGAATCGCTCTTCCCTAATTCACCTGTCATTGGATTATAATTTTTAAAGGCAGCCTTATATTGAACGGTTGTTAGTTCTTGCAACTTTTTATTGGTCTTTAAAAGTATTTCTCGGTCTGAATCAGTGCAACTACAGAACAAAATGCCTAATAGAAAAAGCAAAAAAGTTGGTTTTAATTTCATCATCATAAATATTGAGGTTGAGTCTGTCTAATTTTGCCCATAACATTTTTCAGCTCCTCGCAGAGCCGCACTGGCAGGGATACAATCCCGTCGGCCGTCTACTTGATTAACACCGGTAATTTTTATCATTTTAGATTATCCTTCAAATAATTAGCGATTTCATTTTCTATGTCTTGACTATACCCAGCTATTGTTAACACAAGTTTTCCTGTTGGATCGATAATGAAAAAAGACGGATAACCAACCACATAGTATTTGTCGCCAACAGTTTTAGCTGAATGTAAAATGGTTGATTTAATTTTTTGCTCATTAGCAAATTTCGTTATCTTTTCTTCATTGTCAATGTCGGTGCTGAAAACAGATAGAATTGAAAGCTTATTATTCCCATTAAATTCATTTTCCAGCCTGTTCATCATTTTTACGGCGTCCCAACAATGAGGACACCATGTTCCAGTAAATTCGAGCATGATATATTTGCCAAGCAACTCTTTACTCGAAAGTTTGATCATTTTCCCCAATATGGGCAATTCCCAGTCAGGAGCAACCTCTCCAATCTTCAACTGTTTGTATTTGATCTCTTTAGTGTTTTTCTCCAGTTTTCTCCCAAATAAACTTTCTTCACTGAAATAACTTGCAGGTAATTGAAAATCAACTTTTGTATTTGAAAATGTAGCGATAACGGATTGAGAACTCATCCCACTAATTAATTTATGTCTATAATAGAGTGGAAAAAGTTGCTCTTTCTCAAAACAAAGTTCAGTACTAAGTAAATAAGCTAATTTACTAGCTTTGATAACATACTTTATGCAATTCTTTCCACCAATTAAAGTGTCAGGTTTCTGTTCAATTATTTTTTCATTGTCGATTATTGATTTATCTATAAACTCACTCAATTCTTTCGGAGTAACAGTAAAATATAAAGAAGAACGATGAATTGCAGGAGAATAACCATTATCAAACTTAGTGTCTTTGAATCTCTTGGGGTAATCAAACAGAGTGTATTTGTTTATTGCGTTATTCTTTGATAAGTAAAAAGCATTATTGAAAAAGGCAATAAAGTCATTATTGTTTTTCTTGTATTGTTCATCTGTTTTGAAATAGTAGTAAAAACCGCACAGCGTATCAGTTGGCACTTTTTGGACAATGAGAGTTGATGCAGAATGCAACGTACCCTGCTCGGAGCTTGTTATAACGAGATCGCAATCAGACTGATAGCTGGTAATAGTATTCAATTTGTCTGCAATAATTTTTAGTTGCGCATACTTATTGGCATTTCTCGTCAGTAACTGTCCGTTTGTCATTCCACAAATGGCTGATAATAATAAAATTACGATTATCTTCTTCATAAAAATGATTACTTTGTCAGTTGCGATTATTATGGGTGTTAACGTAGGAATCCAAACACAGGGGCGGATTGCGGGCGATTTTCCTCTTAAGTCAATAGGTTGCTAAAGAGGAAACTTTCGCGCCGAAATCCATTACTGCCAAATTGATCTATACTTATTATTATTATTTGTCTTCTGGTTCATGGTCCTGTTTGTTTTAATTTCTATCGGTCAACTTGCCGATCTTCGGTATTCTCCCAAATCAATTGTTTTTCTGGTCAAGGGTTCCTAGCAACTTACCTGCATAGTATAATACCGCTAATGAAATCCCCAAACAGGGAAATAACCCCGAAATAAATCCTCTTATAAAACCTAGACTCACAGAAATCAAAATGAAATAAAAGAAATGCCCGCTACCGAACTTCAGGATTCGTTCAAGCCCACTCATTGATCTTGTAACCGAAACAATAAAATATGGAACAAAAAAACTTAATAAAATCCCCCCAAATCTGCTGTTCAGGTTGGCATTATGAGCCAGCGTGACGTACCCGTAAATGGAAATAATCACTATATTCAGGATAACAAGAAAAATACCTTCAATAACTTTATTCAGATAACTCTTCTTTTTCTCCTCATTTTCTACTTTCTGAAGGTCTTCCTGATCTATTTCAAGAACTTCACATATCGAGCTCAGCGTCTTCCCACGATGTATATTTTCATCGTTTTCTACCCGTTGAATTGTCCTTATATTGACTTTGGAAAGTTCTGCCAGCTCTTCCTGAGTCAGTCCTTTTAGTTTTCTTACTTCGCAAATCTTTTTGCCAATAACATTCATTTTCGAATAATATTTGGTTTGGTAAAGGTATTTCAGTTGACTTCTCTTGATAGCGGTTTTCTTACGACATTTCTACGACATTTGTCTTAATTCTTTCATTTGAAGTAAAAAAAAGCGTTCAAATACGTCGCCATTTGCATGACTATCCAAAATTATCAAAGTTTTATGTTTATCCGAGTATCTCAGGGGAAAATATGAATACAGTTTCACTTTTCCGGAAAGTAGCTCAAGATTCATAAACAGGTCAATTCTATTTGGTTAATTATCTCACCGTAAAACTTCAACATTTCCGTTTAGAAACCCTTTAATCACAATATTTTCACCAATTTCCTAAAATGAGGATGTAATCCTGATCAACGACAAATCTTAGCTCTGTTCCTTCGATAAAAGCAGCCCAAGTAATCTGATTATCCGTGCGGTCAGTTGCACCAATTTCTCTACATTAGCATCTTACCAGCACTAAATCATGGAGCAATACCACCAAAACTTAATCGAAATTTTAAAAAGGTATTTGTCGGACAACGACATCACCATTGTTTCTGAAAACGAAGGTTATTTTGAACTTTTCCACTTCAGTAAGCCGGATGTAGTTATTACTGCCCAATATCTATTGTCTTTACCTGTACACAAATATTTTCATGGGTCAAGCAATAATACCGAAATCGATACAATTGCCAGATTTGAAGTACCTGACGTTGAAGAGAAGTCACCACCAAACTTTTACATATTTCCCATCCACAACCCTAAACGTGGCAAGTTAAACTTTGCGGTGGTTCCAAGTCAAATCGTTATCGAAAGAACTCGCACAAGACATCAAAATGATCTCATTAAAAGACCTTTGGAGGTCACATTTTGGTTGATGCCTGATGATTGTCTATATGATTGCACGAACATTTCAGCGGAAGGGGAATGGTTCTTTTTGTCGAAAGGTGCCAATGGTAGGATGGCCGATGACATCGATTGGAATTACACTCCTTTTCTAAATAACTGGCAATTGTTGGTTAATATTTGAAAAAGGTCAATCTGGGACGATCTGGTGAGTCTGGTGTTTTAGAAAGGTATTTGGTCTTTAGCTACCCTAAAAACTCGTCTAAAAAGTTCCCATTAGTACTGGTTGCAATATCTGCATCTTTAGTTGGGTAAACATCTTTTCAGGTTACAGGAAGTAAAAAGGAAACCCTGACAACTGTTTTACCAAATTGCCAGGGTTAGTTTCTAAGCATCAAGTCCCTTTCGTGTTGATCTTTCAATATTTACAATTTTCTTTATACTGTCTTTCCATTTGACGCGAGGATTTCTTTTCAATTTACCATACAGGTCTTTTACCCATTCCAAAGACTGACCAGCAATTAGTTCTTCTGCTCGAACTGATGTAGCGAAATCAGTTGCACCATTTACCTTTAAAATACCTTTTAAACGATTCGGTAACCCTATCCAAATAGCGTCTGTTACGTAAGGCAAAAGGATATTAACTAATTTAAGGGTATTTATATCCAAGGCAGGTTCACATGATACACTTGTATGAAAACCCAATAAATGTGCATGTTTTAACGAAGCTAAGCGTTCTTCAAAAGATGGAGCATACGGCTCCCAAAAATTCAATGTTTCAGAATCACTGGAACCAATGGTAAATCGGAACAGAATCTTGTCTTTATAACAATCAAAACTTTCACAAATTGACTCAATCACAGACAAATGAGGTTTGGTAACAACCAAAATATGATGACCATTTTCGAGTAACCGTTTCATAAATTCAAGTGAATAACTAAGATTCTCCGGCGAAATATCATGGCTAGATGGAAACATCGTATATCCGTCTTTCTTTTTTAGCTTCGTCTGAAGTCTTGCTGAATTTACCTCTTCAATTTTCCAGCTATCGACTGTTTTCCGTTTGAATCGAACGGCCATGGATTTGGCGTAACAGTATTTACAATCATGAGCACATCCATTAATGAAATTGGCGTTCTGTGATGCCCATTCTCCCGTTCCTGCAACAAGTTTTTCTTTCTTTACGCCATTTGTAGAAGTTTCAACCAATGTTTTCTTTGTTGAATGCTCATTTTTATTTTCTCTTTTCACTGTATTGTTATTTTTCATTTTGTAACGATTTTTAATTTATTAATGAAGTCCATTACTTATAATTTTAGAGATCAAATGACCTCATATACTATCACTTATCTTCCATGATTCACCACGTAAAATCCTTAGTATAACCGAAGACGAAACCCCGTATTCCTGTGCTAAACGAACTTTCCCGTAAACATGAGGAACATACTTACTCCGGATGTCCAGAACCTGTTCGGGAGTCAGCTTACATTTACGGTTTACAGGTTGGTTGAACTTAACCAATGAACGAGGTTGATTTCCCCTGCATTCACTCTTATAGAGGTCGGACAATTCCTGATAGGAAATAAGTTGTCGGTCGGTCTTATGGGCAAAGTCTGTATTCCAGACCTTGCCCACTTCATTTTGTATCGCCATTATGTCCATATCTGTTAGTTTTTCAGGTAGTCAATTTCCCACAATAGCTTGAAGTTTTCAGGGTATTCTTTCATCGTATTGGCCATCTTTTCCACCAAACGGATAGACCTTTCGGTTAGGAACTCCCAGTTATACCAAAGAAAATCAAGTATAATCTGTGTTTCCATAGATGTTAGTTGATATGGTGCAAGGCACGATGTATTGAGCACCACATCAGCAATCCAGCCCCATTGTTCAGCCCAGCCTATATCAAAGTCAGCAACCCGACACCGGGAACGAATGGCATTGCGATGACTTAGCAAAACTGACTTGGCCAATCCTTTTTCCCTTGCCAACTGAACTTCATCATCCACAGGTAATTTAAAGTTTGAAGTAAATACAAAGATTAGGTTGTCCGTTGGAACTGAAAATCCCATTTTACCTTCTTCCTGAAAGTGTGTGATGGCCGCCTGTTGAATGGCGGAAAGGTTATTAAACTGGCTGGTTAAAGACTTTTCATAGGTAAAGACCTTACTACCGTCCAGCACGTTTTTCATGGTGTTGCAGTTAGGTTCATTCTTCAGGATTTCATCGCAGTCATCAACGAAAATCACGATGTTTTCACGTTCAGGATTCAGGTAGTTGATTACCGCCAGTTGGATTCCAAAAGCGAACATGGAAACATTACCTGACACCTGAATATACCTGATTTTTGAATCTTTCAGGTAGTTCAGCACAGTGTAGGTCTTCCCCAGTCCAGGTGGCGAAAAGAAATAAAGGTGCGGATACCTATCTCCCTCTTTGACAAGGGAGATATTTTTGACCAGCTGTTTTAACCTTAAACGGTTTACCTTGCCTCTTTCAATGGCTTCCATCTGGCTCATCCCGAACCGATTGGTTAATTTAATTGACTGTCTCATTGTATGATACGCTTTAATGAATGTTTAAAAAATAATCTAAGCAGCAGTAACAAGTTGATAATATGGGTAATCACATACTTGACCTACAAGAACCAAGTGGTCGGTTTGGCTATCACCAAACTGACTACCATATAACATTTGATTGATTTGATCAAGTTCTTCCCTGTTGTAGTTTTGGTTGCCCAACTCAAGCATTTCACAACCAATATGGTAGTATTCTTTGGATAGTTCAGCTCCCAGATAGCCACGGTTCAACAGTAATGCACATTTACCAACCACATTAGAACCACCAAACGGATCACATACAAGATCACCTTCATCGCTGAGCATCAGGGTTAGGGTAATTGGCAGCATCGGACTCATTGCTGCCGGATGACCTTCCGAACTGATTTTGAAAATATCATGATTTTTACCCACGCTGGTAATGATGATATTCTCGACTTCCTGTTCGTATAGATGGGATTTAATCTTCCCATAATCTTTAGAAATGGACTTGGTTTTCTTAGATACCTTACCGTTGCTCGCAACATCTTTGCATCCGCCTGTCACTTCAGCTTTCTTTCCGTCAATTGGAAAGGTCAGCATATTGTATTTTGACTTGGTAGGATCAACCACAAACCAAAGCAGATATTCAATGGAGTTGACCGGACGTTTTACTTTTTCTCCCTGTGGACGTGGATTCTTCTTTGACCAGATCAGAGTGTCCTTATAAATTAACGGGGTATTTTTACTGATATAATCCCTGACCAGAAAGGGTATTCCCTGAGCTACACCATCCCTATACGTTTCGCCAATGTTGATAATGACATTCCCGGATTCTTTCAGGATAGGAAAGAGTTTGTTGAAAATGGTAGCAATATTGGCAGCGTACTCTTCTTTGGTTTCTTCTTGTCCCAGCTGTCTTACCTGACCATTTTCGTAGTTTCTCAAATCCCAATAGGGTATCGAAGTTGTAACCAGATCGACCTTGCTAGTATAGGTTGCCATTTCGGCCAACCTTACACAATCCATGTTAAAGAAATTGGCCTTACCCGGAATTGCAAAGGTGTAATCATGTTTAGTATCCAAAGACAGCCGTTGGTCTATGAACTTGTTGACTTCTGTGACTGAATAGGTTCCATCTATCAGCTTGTGAGTAAACCCATATTCCTTTTCGTCATCCACAATTTTCTTTTCTTTCAGGAAATCGTAGCAGGTGTCAACTTTCCATCCTTTTTCAAAAATACCTTTGGAAAGTACATCGTTTTCAAGGTCATTGTTCAGGACGTACTCAAGCTTGTTCTGAATGACATCATTTTTACACCTTCCATTCAACGCCGCTGAAATTTTCTTCGCCCGTTCATAGGGTTTTCCGTCTTCACTTTTCTTTCCCTGTCGGTTGGGGAACATTTTAAAGACTTCACGGGCTTCCCGGATTTCGTCTTCAGTGGTTTTCTTTCGGTACAAGTTCAGCATGATACGCTGGTGAAGGGTTGGCACGCCATCCATTATTCGGGCAATCACTGTTTCGCCACCAGCCATCCTAATGGCATCTACCATTCGGTAACCGTTGATGATTTCGAGGTCTTCACTTATCTGTATTGGAACCAGTTGTCCATAGGTTTCATAACTTTCAACCAAGTCTTCATTGGACTGTGGTGAAAAAAACAACTTGAATTCAGGTACCTCCTTGAGGTCTGAAATTTTTACTTCGATATTTTTCATTTTTGTTTGTTTTTAAATGATTAGTGGGTCTAATGTATTGACCCACGTAATAAAGAAAAAAATATAGGGTACTCACCATCATCTGAAATGAAGGTGATAATGAACTGAAGAAATGGAAGTCAATAACAAGGTTATTTCTTCACTACCTTCAGTTCATTGAGGTTGTATTCCTTATCAATACTATCCCATCATGTCAAAGAACTTCCCCTACTTGGTAAAAGGATCGGTACCAATCCTTAGAATTTTCAGAGCATAGATTGTCCATTCAAGGGATTTTTGTCCCCTGTCAGTTCATAAGATCAACACGTTTTATTTGAATTTGACTGTTATTTTATCTATTAGTGGGTCTGTGTATATGACCCACATAAAAGACAAAAAAATATCAGTCCGGATAAATCTCTTTATAATAGTCGTACAACACGGGTTGGATTAGTTTTAATCCATCTTCTGCTGCCTTCTTATCATCAATCCCATCTTTATAATGGTCTTCCCGACCAATGGACTTAGTAAACTTTCTTACCTTTTTACCTTCATCGTCAATCCAATAGGCTTTAATAGCCAGATAGGTGATTCCTGTTTGTGGATGTTTGTTTCTTGACAATTTGTAGTCAGGATCGATGACAATACGTAATCTCATCAGTTGAAGCATGTATTCACTAATCCGAAGATAAACGTCCCTAACATCTGTAAATTCACCTTTCCCTTTTTGTATTTCTTCCAAACTGGTAAAGTAGAACTTAACGATTGATTCTTTAAGGTTCTTTAATGCAAATAGATAACCCCAATTTTGACCTCTTTGATGAGTCCCAGGTTTAAAATTGTCATCAACGACAAAAGCGATTAATTCATCGACCTTGTTATCAGCAGGTGTACTTTTCATTTTCATGAAATCTTCATAGTATCGTTTAATTTCTTCTTTCATAATTTTTTCATCATAACCAAGTCCCAAAAGAAGAAGTAACCCCTTTACTACGCCAGTACCACCTATGATTAAATCGACAAGTTCCATCTTTTTAAATGCTTAATGGTACAAAGCTAGTAATAATTTTTGAGTTGTGCAATATATATGAACAACTATAAAGCAAAAGTATATAAAGCTGGCAATTGTGCACTATCACTTTTCGTCTATATTCTGCGTCAATAAAGATTTTTTAAAGATTTAAATCCTAACTTTCGAATATCATTATTTATCTTCATTCTAAATAATTAATAAATAAAATGATAATCTGTTGGTCAAAACAAGTGATATTTTAATGAAATCTTCTCAAGAAAACATGGAAAGTACTTCTTTTTAAGTGGTACCTGAGGGAGTAATTATCTGATTTCGCACCTAAACACACAATCGCTGGTACCTGAACATACTTGAATAACTTCTCTCGAAAACATGGAAGGTTGGGTTGACATATTAGTTCACTTTTCAAGAAAACATGAAAAGTACTTCTATTTGGGCGGTACCTGAGGGAGTAATCAAATGTTTTCACACTAAAACACTTCATCGCTGGTACCTGAACAAACTTCTCATGAAAACATGGGAAGTTATGAAAATACAGGTTCACTTCTCATGAAAACAAGGAAAGTGAAATGTGATTGGCCAAAAGGAAATCCAATTTGAATATTACTTCTTTTTCTTTCGTGTCATTACCGTATCAGTTGACATCGAATTGGCCTCGTTGTAACTATGCAGAATGTTCCTGACCAGCGTTGATAGTGTCACCTTTTCCTTGAGCATGGTTGACATCAATCGTTTTAGCTGATCTTCGCTAATCCTTATATTGATATGACTTTTGTATTCCATAGTATCTATAAATATCCAACACACTTCAAAAACGTAATGCAGGCCGAAGATTTATTTAATAATTCGCTAAAAAAGAGCAGTATTTGTTAATCCACTCTTTGTTTATCAAAATATTTTATGTATATTTTAAATATTGGATCTCGACAGTTACAACCATTAGATATATGAACCCCTGCGTTGATGTGAGTCGAGACACTGATACGTATGGGGTTTCCTTTTTATAACCTTAAAAAAATGATGAATGAAAAAAGAAAAGGAATTTGGATTCCGATTGAATTGATGAGTGACAAAAAACTGGATTGGGCGAACAAAGCATTGTTGTTTGAAATCGCTTCTTTGCATGAATTACCAGGTGGATGTATCGCTTCAAATGAACACTTTGCTGAACTACTTGGAATAAAGAGTCCTGCTGCTTCGAAACGAGTAACTAAACTTAAAGAACTTGGTTATATTTCTACTGAAGATGTGTATAAAAAGAGATCATGTGTTGGAAGGATAATAACCCCGCTTATTAAAATTACAGTAAGGCGTTCTTCCATGGAGGAAAATGCACCCACTGATCAGACAGAATCATCTTCAGAAGAACAGAAAAGAGAAGTTGAACAAGAAAAAATAGCAATTCCTGAGATTAAAAATAATGAGCCGACTCGAAATGACGTTCAACACAGGGGTACTTCCGATAGGAACAATACCCCACCTGAGGAACCAGAAGGTACTTCCCATACGATCATTGGGGTACTTCCTAAAGAATTAGGGGGTACTTCCCTTGGGAATACAATTAATACATCTATTAATTCAGATATAAAAGATCATTTATTATACCAGTATACTGGGAAAACTGGTTCTTTTAACTCTTTTGATGATTTATTTATTTCAGAAGAGGAGGTTCCAACTGACTTAACTACCAGTGATAGTTCTTCCAGTACTGGAAACAATCCAGCTTTACCTAAAATCTCAACAAAAGAATTTAGAGTTATTATGAATGATTTCTTTGAAGGCTACTCAAGCTGGGAAGCTGATATGTATGCTCTGGGACTGGAAAAATTTATTGGTAAAACGGAGTATTTCCATTCCAACGATCCAAAGTATATTGGCTTGATCAGGGAATTCTATGAATTATAGCTCAACCTGTCGAACGAAGTGAGATTGCTGGACCTATATATTGTAGGAATTCCGTTTTTAATTTAAATAACTCCCAACCGAACGACAGTGAGTATTCTTAGCCCAGCCATTTGAAAAAAGGAATTCCAACATATTTGTCGCAGACGAATTACTGGCACGATAGAACACCGAAACCCACCCCAATTCCGCTCGACCCCTCCCTTTTTTAGATATGGTTAGATTATGTATTAAAATGGTAACCAGACCTAATCCAGTGAGTTCTGGTGTAGTTTCGTTTAGAAATAAACAAAGACATTGGTTTGAAGGAGAAAACTCACCAGAATTGAAATAAATGGGACTCTTGGTATTTCTGAAAATTGGCCAGAATTTTTTCAGTCCTTTTTTCCAAAAGTAATGTTCAATAAACTTTTGCCGGAAAAAATTTTCAGTCGGATCATTGATGACCAATCTATGAGGTAAAAAACGCTTTATGCAATAGGGGATACGGCCAGCAGCCAGCCCGGTAGCCCCATACAGAAAAAGGGTCCACGGAGAAAGATCGATCTACTATTTGTTTAGCTTCCTAAGATTTTATAGAAGATGGTTCCGTTAAGAATCTATCCTGTTCCATTATACAATCGAAACAACATTTGATGTGATAAATTGAACAATTATTTTTTAAGTATGCGGCCAGAACCTACGAGTACTCTACATTAGCGCGTAAGAATATTACAACACTATTTTGTTAAGTCGATAAAATTGCTTATATTTTAATAAACTCCATCATTCAGGAACTAAGCCATTTGATAGGGTAAATAAGCCTTGGGGTCTAAAAAAGTAAGGCAGCCCCATTGACTCAACAATGTATGGAATAAAATATCTCGATATGAAAGAGGTTGCGGAAAAACTTAAAATGAAATCAGCAGATACGGCGGCACGTTGGTGCATTGACAGAAACATTGAAATAATGTCGTTAGGAAACAAGAGAGTGGTATCTGAATTCGATTTCAAGTTATCATTTGAAAAGCCCTTAATAGACGTACTAAAACGGAAATATGGTGAAAGTTGGCCAATGTACTATGAAGTGTATAAAAGTGAAGATGTAACAAAATATTACGAATTAGAAAAAGACTCTAATGTCATGGATTATAAGTCAAGTACTTTCAATCCTGACACATTTTTAAATGAAATCGGTTATGGAAAATCTAAAAATACCTGATAAATACAGAAGAACAGGATTATACATCTATTGTTATAAATGCAAACGTTATTCAAACATCAAAACTGGCTGTTTACGAAAAACATTGGATTGCAATCACCCACCAGAAAGGCAAGTGTATAAACTGAAAGTACATTTCCCCGGCACAAAGAACATGACTCGGACTCACGTATTAAGTACGCGAGATATAAAAGAGGTTGATAATGAAAGGTTAAAATTCATGGAGCTCTTGAAAACAAACAATTATAACAATGTTGTTATTTCAAGACCTGAAACAACAGGTGAGGACAGGTATCTGCTCACCTACCAAATGAAAAGGTATTTTGATTTCATTACAAATGGGGGGTTTTACGAACATGAGGATGCTCGCAGACTAACTAATGGTTCAATAAACGACTACAAGCGGAATTTCAAGTACTTTTTTGAAAGTATTGCTGGCTCAATTAATATAAAAACAATACGAATAGACCAGCTACGAATGGAACATGTTGAACTGTTTCACAAGTTCATACGAAAGAAAACCGACTCAAACAAGACATACAACAACATAATGAGCTCGCTTAAAGCATTCTACAACCATTTAATTGAATACGAGAAGTTCAAAATCGAAAATTTGTTTGATACAGTTCCTGTACACTCTGTTTTTTATGACCCACAATCGTTTTCTGCCGCTGAATTTCTTAAAGTTCTGTCGGTTACAAACCGTGAACAAGGTTACGATGTAAAAGAAAAACGTAATAGATTTAAGGAATGGCTACCAACAGCATTTAAATTAGGTGCATTTACTGGCCTTAGGCTTGAAGAACTTGTTAATTTGAAGTACAAAGATATTACTGAAATACAAGGGATATTGGTTTTGCAATCAATTAATCAAAAGGCGAACAAGCTTATCCGAAGTAAAGATAATAGCCGTATCAAAAGAATACCTGTAATTCCTGAATTGCAACAAGTGTTATTTGATGAATGCCATTATATAAACAATAAAGACATGGATGAATACATCCTTGCCCCTGAATTAGACAGAAATACTGTTAAGGGAATTATCACCAAAGGGTTCACTCATTTTAAAAGAATCGCTGGTATTGATGAAAACAAATGTTTTAAGGAATTAAGAACAACATATATTAGCAGACATCGGGCTGAACTTGGTGATAGAGGACTTACCGCAATCATTAGTGACCATAGTAACGCCAATGTGGTTGATAAACATTATACAGCTCAAATAGAAGCTATAAAAAAGAGTATTAATTTCAGGGTATTTTCAAGTGATGAAGTGTGCGTCAACTAAGAGTTTCAGAGATTTTCCTTACCTCGATTCCTTACCTCACAAATTTAAGGGCATAAAAAAAGTCAGTGTAAAACACTGACTTTCAATGTAGCGGGAGCCGGACTCGAACCGACGGCCTTTGGGTTATGAGCCCAACGAGCTACCAACTGCTCCATCCCGCAATGTATCTTTAGATAATGTATCGTCGTTTTTAAGAACTTCGCTTGCTGATTTTATTTCTGCTAAGCGGGTGCAAATATAGAAGAACCTTTTAGATTTTCCTAATCAGAAATGAAAAAATTATTTATTATTCGTCTAATCTCATCGTTAAAAAGTATTAATAAACTGTACAGCCGGCTGGTTTTCTCTAAATTCTTCTAATTTTGTTGTGCGAAAAATCGTACAATGAACAGAAAGGAGTTTCGGAAGAAAATATTTCAGATGCTGAAAGACCATTATCGGTTGATCATTTACAATGACTCGTCGATTCAAACGGTTTGGAGCATTAAACTTACCCCCTTAAAGGTATTGACCCTTGGAAGCATAGGAGCCATACTGCTTATTCTTTTCACAACAGTTATTATTGCTTATACTCCTTTACGCGAAAATATTCCCGGGTATCCAAGCGCCAAAGTGCGTCAGCAGATTATTTACAATTACATTTTGGTCGACTCTTTGGAAAATGAAATAAAGAATAGAGACAGCTACTTCGAGAAGATAAAAACCTTGTTTCAGGGAGATGTTCCTTTGGATGAATCTTCAACACCGTCATCTGGCTTAAAAACCTATGACGTGAAATTTAAAAATTCAAATGCCGATTCAATATTTCAGGATAAGTTATTGGAGGAAAAGCTCAACTTATCGGTTTCAAACAATTCCAAAAAGCTGCCAAGCATTTCAAATATTCATTTCTTTACACCGTTACGCGGATTAATTACCAATAAATTCGACACCAAAACAGAGCACTTTGCGGTTGATATTGTTGGAAGTCCAAACTCCCGGATATCGAGCGTTTTGGACGGAACAGTTGTTTTTGCCGGATGGACCATGAATACAGGCTATTCTATTTATATTCAACACGAGAACAATCTCATTTCGGCCTATAAACACAATGCTGAATTGCTTAAAGAGGTTGGCGATAAAGTAAAAGCCGGAGATGCGATTGCCATTATGGGGAATAGCGGCGAACTGACTACCGGCCCGCATCTTCATTTTGAACTTTGGCACAATGGAACTGCCCTTGATCCAGAAACCTATATTGATTTTTAAACCTTTTTATGAAGAAACGTATTGCCATTTTGGGGTCGACCGGATCAATCGGGACACAAACATTGGAAGTGATATCACAAAACCCCGATCATTTTGAGGTTGAGGTTCTGACTGCCAACAACAACATCAGTTTATTGATCGATCAGGCCAGAAAATTCCAGCCGAATGTGGTCGTGATTTCGAATTCGTGCCACTACGACCAATTAGCAGAAGCTCTAAAAAACGAACCCATTAAAGTTTACGCCGGCCGAGAAGCTTTGCAGCAAGTAGTTGAGATGGACACCATTGATTTGGTGGTTACTGCAATGGTCGGCTATTCCGGACTGATACCAACTTGCAACGCCATCAAAGCTGGCAAGCACATTGCACTGGCTAATAAGGAAACAATGGTTGTGGCAGGCGAAATCATCAATCAGCTTGCCATTGAACACAAAGTGAATATTTATCCGGTCGATTCGGAACACTCTGCGATTTTTCAATGCCTGGTCGGAGAATTCAACAACGAAGTTGAAAAAATATACCTTACTGCTTCCGGAGGCCCTTTCAGAGGATTTTCGCTAGAACAATTGGCAAATGTGACCAAGGCAGATGCACTGAAACACCCCAATTGGGACATGGGCGCCAAAATTACTATCGACTCCGCTTCGATGATGAATAAAGGATTCGAGGTGATCGAAGCAAAATGGCTTTTCGGATTAAAGCCGGAACAAATAGATGTTGTGGTGCATCCGCAGAGCATCATTCATTCCTTGGTTCAGTTTCGCGATGGATCAATGAAAGCGCAAATGGGACTGCCCGATATGAAATTGCCGATTCAGTACGCACTTAATTTCCCTGATCGGTTACCTTCAACATTCAAACGATTCAGCTTTTTAGATTACCCCAAACTAACATTTGAACAGCCAAATACAAAAAATTTTCGTAACCTTGCACTCGCTTTTGAAGCGCTGAATCTTGGTGGAAATATGCCTTGTATTCTAAACGCAGCAAACGAGGTGGTGGTACAGGCTTTTCTGAACGATAAAATCAGTTTTCTTCAGATGCCCGAAATTATTGAACAGGCCATGGAACAGGCCACTTATCTAAAAAATCCGAATCTGGAAGACTATGTCCAATCAGATAAAGAAGTCAGGATAAAGACATCAGCCTTAGTGAAAAGCAGGACAAAACAAAAGATTTAAAAACAGAAAAAACAGTCGATGGAAATAGTACTAATAAAAGCTGCTCAACTTATTCTAAGTTTATCCCTTCTAGTTATCATACATGAATTTGGGCATTTTATGTTTGCCCGGTTATTTAAAACAAGAGTTGAGAAATTCTATCTTTTCTTTGATCCATGGTTCTCTCTTTTCAAGGTTAAAAAGGGAGACACCGAATACGGCGTCGGCTGGCTACCCTTGGGTGGTTATGTCAAAATTTCCGGAATGATCGACGAATCGATGGACAAGGAAGCCATGAAATTGCCTGCCCAACCTTACGAATTTCGTGCAAAAAAAACCTGGCAGCGCCTGTTGATCATGGTTGGTGGAGTGGTCATGAATTTCATCCTGGCTTTCGTTATATACATAGGCATATTATATGCCTGGGGCGAATCGTACTTGCCAACTGCTAATGTAAAATATGGAATTGAAGTTGATTCCATTGGAATGAAAGTTGGTTTTCAGAATGGCGATAAAATTCTTTCAGTAGCAAATAGGCCTGTTGAGGATTTTCGTAAAGTAGTTCCAACGATCATTCTTGACAAAGCCTCTGCGGTTCAGGTTGAACGTAATGGGGAAAAAGTAGATGTTGAAATCTCGGACGAGGACCTTGCTCTTATGATTAAAAACAGACTGGATATGTCGTTTCGTATTCCGTTCAATTATAAAATTGCAAAAATCGCCAAGGATTCGCCAGCCAAAGAAGCAGGTCTTAACGTCGGTGACCAGATTTTGGGGATGGACAGTCTGAAGTATGAATACAATGATCAGTTTAAAGCAGCACTTCGGGAGCATATTGGAAAGAAAATCACCTTGAATGTAATGAGAAACAATCAGGCAATGGCTTTCCCCATAGTTATTCCTCCATCAGGTGCACTTGGGATTGCACTTGATCTGAATCTTGAGAAAATATTCGAATTAAAAACCATTGAATATAGCCTGGTTGAATCGATACCTGCTGGAATAAACAGAGGGCTTAGTACAATTAGTGATTATTTGAAACAATTTAAACTGATATTCTCTCCAAAAACCAAGGCTTACGAGAGTCTCGGCGGTTTTATTGCCATTGGTAATATTTTCCCTGGAGCCTGGAGTTGGTTCTCATTCTGGAGTATGACTGCATTCCTCTCAATTATTCTTGGAGTAATGAATCTTTTACCTATTCCTGCACTTGATGGAGGTCATGTCATGTTCCTTCTTTTCGAAATGATTACAGGACGTAAACCGGGTGATAAATTTTTGGAATATGCGCAAATTGCAGGCATGGTCGTACTACTTTCGTTGGTACTCTTTGCCAATTTAAATGATATTTATAAACTCTTTAAATAAATATCTGAATTTGTATTTTTTGTTACTTTTGTGGAAACCTTTTAATTGTAAAACCATTTAAACTTTATATTATGAACTTATTAATTATCGCCGGTGTAATTGGACCTCAGGAGCTTATTGTTGTGTTGGTTGTGGTTGTATTGATGTTTGGCGGAACCAAAATCCCTGAATTGATGAAAGGCCTGGGAAAAGGCATAAAAGAATTCAAGAATGCTTCTAAAACTGACGACGACGAGCCAAAGAAAGACTCTGAAAAGCTTGAAAAATAATACAAAAAAATAGTGGGCAGTGCCTAAAATTCGAAGTGCCTGAAGTTTATTAACTTCAGGCACTTTTTATATAATTTCGTCTATTCTCTTCTAAAGTTTGCATATTATGGGGACATGAAATAGTTCCTACTAATGCCAGAACAGAGCATGAAACAAACAACATTTCTCATCTTGGCAACTGCATTCCTCCAAATCAATATTGGATTTGCTCAGAAAACAGCAGAAACGGAGGTTGACAATAGACCAAAGAATATATTGGGGATTTACGAATATAAGTATGAGAACAATACCAAAGACCTAATCGAGAACCATTACATCAAACTAGAAGAAATCAACAATAAAATTTCTGGTATTTATTACGGGACAAGCGACGACTTTGACGAAGCCCGAGAAGGCTATTTTCCAGGATTCTTTAAAGCGGTAATGTACTGAAAAATGGTTGGTGATTTTCAGGGGAATAATTTGTAAACTTCCACTGTTAATCTGAAGGGGAAACAGGCTCTGGTGGAGATCAACCTGTCGGCAATAAGATTAATGCGTTTACAGTAATATGAGGCAGTCGGTTTGGCTGCCTTTTTCATCATATTACTGGGATGCTGGATGGCTAAAAAAACTCACTTTTCGTTGGTAAAATAGATGTACCATTTGATGAAGTTAATGCGGTGTTTTACCGTTAATCCACGGTGGATATCCAGATGATTCTTCAGGTGGCTGAAGTAGCCTTCTATCCCGTTTGTAGTTTTTGGTATATCCGGATTTGACAGGTAATGAAACATGTTTGGTAAAGCCCGTTTGATGGTTATATATGAACGTCGAAGCAATTTATGGGTATACCAATATCTTCCGGTTTCTGTGTTGTATGTTTTTTCATTCAAATAATCCTTGTGAGATTCATACCACTTATAGAACTCTCTGATCCAGAAAATCCGATCATTCTCTGTTTTAATCTTAAGGATCAGCAGCGCCAGCTTGCGCAGTTCCTTCCCGGACTGATGCTTGGGGTATTGGGTCAGCCACAGCAGGCACATGCGCTGGATATGAACCAGGCAGCGTTGGACAATGGCATCAGGAACTGACTTCTTAATTGCCTTCAGGATACTTTTATGTCCGTCGCTGGTGATACTCTCGATCTGGATCCCAAGCTTTAGTAAGTTCGAAAGATCCTCCCTGATTTCCTCATAGTGCTCTCCATCGGTAAAACGTAATAGTTGGGTATATCCATCGAAATCATCCTGGTAACAAACCAAGCAGAACTTGGCAAAATAGGTGGCATCTATTCGCAAGTGAACTTGGTCCCGCTTGATTATCCTGATCCGGGGAGCTTTCTCCAATAACTCGTAGAATGTCCGTTGGAGTGTATCACGACATAGCCCACTATCCCTGCTCAAGGTTTGGTAAGTCTGACGCTCCAGAACCCATTTACGGAACCAAACAAACCTGTTTTGAACACGCAGTTCCGGACGATTATTAGTCTGAAGAATACCACATCTTTTACATTTATATCGCTGTTTCCCCTCTCGTTTTCCCCAGCAAATAACATCGGTATAACCACATGCCCAACAACGTTTTTTTTGATTTTTTCATAAACATAAAAAGTTTGATGAAACTAAGTTCATCAAACTTTCTGTAATGCCAATACTGGCTATGCTTTCAGAGCTTTTTACCAACCATTTTTCAGTAATATGCCTTTAAAGCGGATATGCTCAACATATCTATGTCGGACTCAACAATAAATTTTCGAGTTAACGTAAAAGCTTCAGATATATATGAAAAAGCAATTACACCCTTTGATAACCCAAAGAATAACAAACAATGGACAATTGGGTTAAGATATTATGAGCGGAATTATTGGGGCAGTATATCTAACAACAGAATCGTAGTCAAAACAAAGGACTTTGACAAAAGAACATATAATAAAATAAAATAGCTTACTTACAGACAAGAAAGCACTGATTGCAACTGCAAATGCGGTAGAAAATAACGCTCAGTGTACCTCATTCTACTTAACAAAGCTTACCGGATTGACAGGGAATAGCATAGTAGCTTCCAGCGATTTAGAGAAAATTAACTCTAACACTCCAAACTTCGAACTCTCAACACTTCCTTTCCTAAAAGAATTCCTCCGAATTATCCTTTTCCTGTTCAATACTCTCCGGATCATCGCAATTGATATTCACCGAGAAATTGGCTGGCCTTTCGAAATCAGCCTGATCGTGATATGGCAAACTGCGATCGGCATATACCTTTCGCATAAAATATCCCCAAACCGGAAGAGCCATACGAGCTCCCTGCCCCGATTGCAAATCGTCAAAATGGATACTTCGAAGTTCAGCGCCGGTCCATGACCCATTTACCAATTGTGGCGTAACTCCAATAAACCAGCCATCAGAATGATTCTGCGTAGTTCCGGTCTTACCTGCAATCGGACCTTTGAACCCACCATAGTCGGGGCTCCATCGCAGCCGGCCACCAGAACCAGCATCAACCACGCCGCGCATTAATTCAATCATCAGATAAGCCGTCTGCTCATCAATTGCATCATGCCTATCCGATCGAAATGTGGATATAATGTTTCCATGTCGATCCTCAATTTGGGTTACAAAAATGGGTTTGGTAAAAACACCCTTATTGGCAAATGTACCATAGGCTCCCACCATTTCATACAAAGTAACATCTGATGTACCCAAAAACATAGAAGGTACCGGATCTATTGGGCTATAAATACCCATTTTCTTCATCACATCAACGACTGATTGCGGGTTATACTGTTTCATTACCCAGGCAGAAACCTGGTTCACCGAGTGAGCCAAACCCCATTTCAGCGTAACCATCTTATCATCAAACTTCGTTTTCCCCGAATTTTTAGCTTCCCAGATAGAACCATCGTACATAATGAATTGCTGAGGCACATTTGGCACTTTGCTGCAAGGCGACATACCATTCTGCATGGCCAATGTATATAAAAATGGTTTTACTGTCGATCCCACCTGACGCTTTCCGCCCTTTACCATGTCGTACATAAAATGACGATAATCGGGTCCTCCAACATAAGCTTTTACATGACCGGTTTTAATTTCCATCGACATGAACGAGGATCGAAGAATACTGTAATAATATTTCATCGAATCTAGAGGGGTCATCAATGTGTCGCGATCGCCTTTGTACGAAAAGACCGACATCTCCACCGGACGGTTGAATTCTTGTTTGATTTCGTCCCATGACTTGCCACTATTTTTGGCCAACCAATAGCGTTTCGATTGCTTTATGCCTTGATTCATAATCCCGTCAACTACCTCTGCCGATAAATCGTTTGAAAATGGACGATTCTTCAAAACACGCATGTGCTTATTGAACGATGGCTGCAAGTTTTCCTTCAGGTGTTTATTCACAGCTTCTTCGGCATAAGTCTGCATTCTCGAATCGATGGTTGTGATAATCTTGAGTCCGTCCCGATACAAATTATAGGTCGACCCATCGGCTTTTTTGTTTTTTTTGCACCATCCGTATAATGGATTAACAACCCACTCCACCGAATCTTCTTTGTATTTCTGAATTTGCCATCCGGCATAATCCGATCGTTTGGGCTGATCAGCATTCAATGCCTGGCGAAGATATTCCCTAAAATAGGGCGCCAATCCAGTTTTGAAATCGACTTTATGGTAATCAAGATTTAAGGGTTGCGATTGGGCATCATTTTGTTCAGCTTTCGAAATGTAACCATATTTCTCCATTTGAGCCAATACCACATTCCGGCGTTGTTGTGTAAGTTCGGGCCGACGTACCGGATTATACAACGAGGAATTTTTTGCCATTCCAACCAACATGGCAGACTGAGAGAGGGTCAACTTATCAGGAGTGGTATTAAAATAGACTGTTGCAGCCGACTTTATTCCAACAGCAAGGTTCAGGAAGTCGTATTTATTCAGGTACATGGTTAGTATTTCCTCTTTGGTGTAGCTTTTCTCAAGTTTTACCGCAATTACCCATTCTTTAAATTTCCTGAAAATAAGCTGAAGTTTATTATCGAGATTATCGCGTGGGAAAAGCATTTTGGCAAGCTGTTGGCTAATTGTACTTCCCCCTCCCGAATTGGTGTTACCTGTCACAATTCCTTTTACAACTCGTATCAATCCACGAATATCGATTCCTGAATGATCGTAATACCTCACATCTTCGGTTGCCACCAACGCTTTAAGCAATACCGGGCTAAGTTCGTTGTAGTTAACAAAACTGCGGTTTTCCTTAAAATACGTACCCATCACAACACCATCGGCTGAAACAACTTCCGATGCAAGCAAACTTTCCGGATTCTCAAGATCTTCAAACGAAGGCATAAAACCAAGCCATCCTTGTGCAATCATAAAAAACATCAGAAAAACGGCAACAACACCGGCCGTGTATAAATACCAAAATAGGCGTATGTATTTTTTATATACTGAAATATCTTTCGTCATTCGACACTAATTACGGTTTGAGCCGACAAAGATAATGAAACACAAATGAATTCCTTAGAATAATAGTGATCTGAAAATGGCCTATCTCTTACCCCGGTGGTTCAAATTAATGCTAAACCATAACAATTGGAAGGAACAAGATCAATACGCTATTAATGAGCACATTAAGCAGTTACAAACTAAACTCAACAGAAGTCTCAAAACGAGGTCATTTCTCGACGACTAAAACCTTCATATTTGAATAAATAAATCATTTTCAAATAAATATGCTTTAAAAATTTATTGGATTTAATTTTGAACTTAGCGTTTCCTTTTCTTTAATTTGCACAAAATTTTAAATACTGAACGAAAAACAATCCGATACATGTACGAAAATCTTGTTATAGTTGAGTCACCTGCCAAAGCAAAAACGATTGAAAAATTCTTAGGGAAAGACTTTTTTGTTACCTCAAGCATGGGGCACATCAGGGATCTCGAAAAAAAAGATTTTGGAATTGACATTCAAAATAACTTTACTCCCAAATACGAAATCACATCCGACAAAAAGAAATTAGTAACCGAATTAAAGAAACTGGCGAAAGACTCTAAGGTCATTTGGTTGGCATCGGACGAGGACCGCGAGGGAGAAGCCATTTCGTGGCACCTTCAGGAAACACTCGGATTAGATCCTAAAACGACAAAGCGGATTGTGTTTCACGAAATTACTAAAGAAGCAATCCTGAATGCCGTTCAGAATCCCCGTCCGCTCGATTTGAATCTGGTTAACGCCCAACAAGCACGCCGGGTACTTGACCGAATTGTGGGTTTCGAAGTTTCACCGGTTTTGTGGAAAAAAGTAAAACCATCGTTGTCTGCAGGAAGGGTTCAGTCGGTTGCAGTCAGGCTTATTGTTGAAAGAGAGCGTGAAATAATAGGTTTCACAACGACTTCAGCATTCCGTGTATCTGCAAGTTTTCTTGTTCCGGAAAAAGATGGAAAAATAACTGAACTAAAGGCAGAATTGAATCGCCGTTTTGATACAAAAGAGGAAGCAAACGCTTTTCTTGAAAAATGTAAAAATGCCGAATTTCAAATTAGTGAAGTTGTCAAAAAACCAGCAAGACGCTCTCCAGCCCCACCGTTCATCACTTCAACCTTGCAACAGGAAGCAAGCCGGAAATTAGGATTCTCGGTTTCTCAGACCATGAGCATCGCCCAAAAGCTATACGAATCAGGAAAGGTCACATACATGCGTACCGACTCGGTGAACCTGTCTGGATTAGCCATTGATGCTGCCAAACAAATGATCATCAAAACGATGGGTGAAAAATACCACCAGGTTCGTCAGTTTAAAACAAAGTCGAAAGGAGCGCAGGAAGCTCACGAAGCCATTCGCCCGGCCTACATGGATCAGGAAGAAATTTCGGGAACGAATCAGGAAAAAAAATTATACGATCTGATCTGGAAACGCACCATAGCTTCTCAGATGGCCGAAGCCGAACTGGAGAAAACTACGGTAACCATTGACATCTCGACTGTTCCGGAAAAATTCGTTGCAACCGGCGAAGTTTTGATTTTCGACGGGTTCTTGCGGGTTTATATTGAATCAAGCGATGACGAAGATCAGAATGGCGGACAAAAAGGATTACTTCCGGCTTTAAGTGCCAAACAAATTTTGCGTTGGGATAAAATTCATGCAACCGAACGTTTTACCCAAAAACCACCACGTTATACGGAAGCCAGTCTGGTGAAAAAGCTCGAAGAACAAGGCATTGGCCGGCCATCAACGTATGCACCGATTATCACAACTGTTCAGAACAGAGGTTATGTAGTCAAAGAAGATCGCCCAGGAACTGAACGCGAATTCACCGAATTAATCCTTTCAGGTCAAAAGATTTCATCAAAAGTAAAGACGGAACAGACCGGCGCTGAAAAATCGAAATTGTTTCCTACTGATATTGGGATGGTCGTTAACGACTTTCTGGTTAAGTATTTTGATCTGATCATGGATTATAACTTCACGGCCAAAGTTGAAAAGGAATTTGACGAAATAGCTGAAGGTGAATTGGTTTGGAACGATATGATTCAAAGTTTTTATACTCCATTTCATTCTAAAGTTGAAAACGCATTAAACGAGGCCGAACGCACAAATGGAGTTCGGGTTCTCGGAACTGATCCGACTTCGGGACTTGAAATTTCAGTAAAAATCGGACGGTTTGGCCCACTGGCTCAACTGGGCGAGGTTACCGAAGGAGGAGAAAAACCTCAATTTGCCAGTTTGCGCTCAGGGCAACACATCGAGACGATTACGCTTGAAGATGCACTCGAACTATTTAAATTACCGCGAAATTTGGGAGAGTACGAAGGCAAAACAGTTACCGTAGCCATCGGTAGATTTGGCCCGTATGTCCGACACGACAGTAAATTTATTTCGCTCGAAAAAAATGTCGATGATCCTTATTCCATCGAATTAACAAGGGCGATTGAACTGATTGAAGGCAAAAGAGAGAAAGATGCAAATGCATTAATTAAAGCATTTGAAGAAAATCCTGAACTCAAAATCCTGAATGGAAGATGGGGTCCATACATCGTTTACAAAAAGAACAATTACAAAATCCCGAAAACTACGGATGCGGCACAACTTTCACTCGATGATTGTATGACGCTGATTGATAAACAGCCAGCGCCCAAAAAGTCAAGGAAAAAATAATTTTTAAAGGGTAAACATCTTTTTGTTTGCCCTTTTTATTTAAAAACGTATTTTCAACTCCTGATAAAAAACCACTGATGGACTTGCTACATTATTTTGATCCTATTGATTTTGAAAAGGTTAAATGTCCCGAATGGGCTAACAAGAAACATACATTAGGGTATTTGTTGCAGAAAAATCAAGAAAAACTCAAGCCCGAAAAAGCAGACCTGCTTATTATTGGTGTTCCTGAAGATCGGAATTCGGTTGTTGGGGGTTCTGCTAAGGCTCCTGATGAAATCAGGAAACACTTATATAGTTTGAACCGGATTGGTTCGCGATTTAAAATCTACGATCTGGGGAATCTGAAACTGGGCGTTACAGCCAACGATTCGTATTTTGCGTTACGTGATATTTGCGAGCAAATTCTTAACCACCATCAAACCCTGGTTGTTCTTGGTGGAAGCCAGGATCTCACATTTGGAATGTCCAAAGCTTTTGAAGGCCGCCTTTTCAACATGGTAACTGTTGATCCAAAACTTGATTTCAGGAAAGGAGTAAAGACACTTAATTCAGAAAACTACCTGAACCTGATTTTTGAAAAGCAAAAGAACCTTTATTCGTATACCGCACTGGCTTATCAAAACTATTTTGTAGATCCATCAGACATTGACCTTTTTAACAATTATCACTGGGAAGTAAAAAGATTAGGTCAGGTTAGATACGATCTCACCTCAGTCGAACCAATTCTGCGCGATGCAAATGTATTTAGTTTCGACATGAATGCCGTTCGCTGTATTGATGCACCCGGACAATCCATGGCCTCACCCAACGGATTATATTCGGAAGAAGCTTGTCAGGTCGCAAGATATGCCGGAATAAGTGATGTTTTGAATATCGCAGGCTTTTTCAATCTACTACCCGACAAAGACCTCAGTTCGAATTCGTCAAACCTGATGGCTCAAATTGTTTGGCATTTCATCGAAGGATTTTTTAATCGCAAACCAGAAGATCCGCTGGACGATTCGGAAGACTTTAATCAATTCATGGTCGATATGTCTGACATCAACATGACGCTGGTCTTTTTTCAAAGCCGGGTTTCAGGAAGATGGTGGATGGAAATTTCGGATTTTGAAAACAGAAAAGGAGGAATGTATATTGTGCCTTGTGATGAGGACGATTACAAGAAAGCATCGCTCGGAGATATACCAGACAGATGGTGGAAAAACATAAGAAAGATGAGCAAAAGACAAAATAAATGATCTAAACCTGCGTTCATTGACTTTAGATATTCTCAGTGTTTGGTACAGTAAACATTTTTTCATTATTTTACTGCACATAAATTGGGCAAACAGAGTCACAACAATGCTTTTATGAAAAAAATATTTTGTTTTTTATTTTTATATATAATAGCTATCTTAGCCGCAATTGCCCAACAGGATCCGCAGTTCAGCTTTAACAAAGCGACTCAGCTTACTGTTAACCCGGGATACGCAGGAATTGATGGAGCAATGAGTGGTGTGATACTCAACAGATATCAGTGGGTTGGTATTTCAGGAGCCCCTAAAACACTGGTATTTAGCGTTGGTTCAGCCGGCAAAGTATTTGGCTTAAATAGTGGTTTTGGGTTCAATATAATTAGCGACGAAATCGGATTTTCAAAGAATATTTTGGTTAGCTTTGATTATGCATACCAGAAAAAAACAGGGATTGGCGATTTAGGTTTTGGTGTTAGTATGGGTTTTTACAACATGGCAATCAATGGTGCCGATCGTTGGCATTTCCCAACAGGTGAATTTTGGAATTCATCAGACACCAAATTTCCCCAGTCTGAAGCGAGTCAATTGGCATTTGATGCTGGATTGGGAGTACATTTAAGATCGAAGGATTACTTTTTTGGAGCCTCAGTAACACATTTAAATCAGGCTTCAATTATACTCGGAGACGAGGCACGTTCATTTTTGGCACGACATTATTATTTATCAGCAGGTTACAATATCAGGTTAACTGATCCGTTATTTGAATTGCAACCAGCGGTCTATTTCAAATCGGATGGAGTTAGTTTCCAGACCGATTTCTTAGTTGATCTGGTTTATAAAAAGCGGTTTTCTGCTGGCTTAAATTACAGAATTAACGACGCAATTTGCGTTCTTTTAGGGTTTGAATTAAATAATGGATTAAAGATAGGTTATGCCTACGATATAATAACATCTGCATTATCAGGGTACACAGGTGGCTCACACGAGATTTATCTGAGTTACAGCCTTGATCTTGGCAAAAACAGGAATAAAAAATACAAGAGTGTAAGATACTTGTAAAGAATATTTTAGAAGCAACATACAGCTATACTATGAAAAAACTTTTTTCTATTGGGTTAGTTATTTTGATGATTTTTTCGCTATCAAGTTGTAACAAATCAGGCAATGGAGAACTAACGGGAGTAAAGGGAAGAGGAAAATGGTTTGAACCAACTCCTTATGGAATGACCTTTATTCACAGAGGATCTTTCAATCTCGGACCAAATGATCAGGATGTAACATCATCCTCAACACCAGCAAAAACAGTTTCAGTTGATGCATTTTGGATGGATGATACCGAAATCACCAACAATGAATACCGACAGTTTATTCAATGGGTTAGAGACTCAATTGCACGAACAACCTTATCGGAGCAGTTTCCGGAATTTATGAATAGTGAGGATCGAAAAGGTAATCCGATTGATCCACCTCGAATTAACTGGAAAGAAAAATTGGATTGGAGTAATCCGGATTATAGCGAAGCTCTGGCTCCAATGTTTATTCCCGAAAACGAACGGTTTTTCAAGAAAAAAGAAATCGACTCACGAAAATTGTTTTACAATTACCAGTGGATTGATTTAAAACAGGCTGCCCGACGTGTAAACATGTACAATTATGAAACCCAAAGCTACAGTGGTGGAAGTGTAACCGACACAAAAGGAGAAGAAAAAGCAGTAGAAAACCGTTCATCGTTTATTTTTAGCAACCAGGTAAATATCTATCCTGATACCTTAACCTGGATCAGAGATTTTACATTTTCATACAATGAGCCGTGGGCGACCCGTTATTTTTGGCATCCCGGATTTGATGATTATCCTGTTGTAGGAGTTACCTGGGAACAAGCCAAGGCATTCTGCAATTGGAGAACCAAACTTCACAACGATTTCCTTTCAAGCCAAAGAGAAGCA
The DNA here is from genome assembly GCF_009689585.1 of Aquipluma nitroreducens. Classification (GTDB taxonomy): domain Bacteria; phylum Bacteroidota; class Bacteroidia; order Bacteroidales; family Prolixibacteraceae; genus Aquipluma; species Aquipluma nitroreducens. Next base: position 1,961,577 of record NZ_AP018694.1, read on the forward strand.
ACTTTGCAGGATTACCGATTACCAACTGAAGTTGAGTGGGAGTATGCAGCTCGTGGAGATCACCAGTCATCAATGTACCCATGGGGTGGATATTATACCCGCCAGCAAGATGGTGTCTTCCTTGCCAACTTTAAGCCGTTAAGAGGAAACTATGTTGAAGATGGAGGAATGGCAACCATGAAAGTTGGAAGTTACGAAGCAAATGATTTCGGGCTTTACGATATGTCAGGTAATGTTGCTGAATGGACAAGTTCGGCCTATGATGAGTCCGCTTACATGTACATCAATGATTTCAATCCAAACTTTGAATATAATGCAAGACCAGGAGATGCTCCTGCGATGAAGCGTAAAGTTATACGTGGAGGCTCCTGGAAAGATATTTCCGCATTTCTCCAGGTCTCAACAAGAAGCTTTGAATATCAGGATACGACCAAATCCTATATTGGCTTCCGTTGCGTTCGTTCTTCCTTTGGAAACGAATTTTAATTAACGATCTAAATTCTGAACAAATGAATATTGGTGAAATACTTAAGACAAAAAGGTGGAAAGTATTAATGGGGTATGTCTATGGTTGGGGTGCTTCCCTGGTACTCATCGGTGCTCTATTTAAACTTCAGCACTGGAATCATTCCGGAATCATGCTTACCATTGGTTTGTTGACAGAAGCATTTATTTTCTTCCTTTCTGCTTTTGAACCACCATTGGAACAACCTGACTGGGCCAAAGTTTATCCTGAATTACAGGAAGATTATGAACTTTTAGAACCGATTGAAGAAGCTCAGAATAATGGCAAGGTTGGAAATTTAGACGCATTATTAAACAGCACCAATATTACTCCTGAGCTGTTGGCAAAAATTGGCAAAAGCTTAGTTGATTTGTCTAATACCGCATCAGGAATAAGCGACATTTCAACAGCAACTCTGGCGACCGACATCTATGTCAGGAACCTGAATTCAGCTTCAGAATCGATGATGGCGTTTTCAGAAATGAATACTCAGGCCAACCATACAATTAATAATTCGATTGGTGAATTGGTAAATTCATATAGTAACACAGCACACAAGATTTCGGAAACAGGTGAAAATATGCTGTCGAGACTAAATGAATCAAGTGTAAAATTCACCAAACAAATGGATGAATCAGGCAGTAAACTTACCGAATCTTACCAAAGGTTTTCTGGCACCATGGAAAAGGGATTAAAAGATTTCGAAGTAAATTCTTCGAGCTATGGTGAAAGCTTACATAAACTGAACAAGAATATTGAATCATTGAATGTAGGCTACGAAAAACAATTAAAAGGGACAAGCGATCAAATACATGCCTCAGCAAAATTCTTCGAAGAGCTTAACCAGATGAACCAGATTATCGCTTCATCGGCACAAGAAATGAAGAAATACAAGGAAAATGCCGAAAAATTAAATTCACACCTAGATGCTCTGAATTCGGTTTATGGAAATATGCTGGGAGCCATGAATTATAAAAAGAAGTAATTTAATTCGCGAACACTATGTCAAGTAAAAATTGCCCGGAATCAACGAGGCAAAAAATGATTAATATGATGTATCTGGTGTTAACAGCAATGTTAGCATTAAATGTGGCATCCGAAGTACTTGAATCGTTCCGGATTGTTGACGCTAGTTTAACCCAGACTCTTAATAATATAAAACGGAAAAATGATCAAATATATGGGGCATTTGATGCTGCATATATTTCGAATCCGGCTAAAGTTAAAGAATGGAAAGATAAAGCCGATCAGGTAAACAAAAGAACTACTGATTTAATTACACAAATTAAGGACCTGAAAGAACAACTGGCATTAGCTTCGGGTGGAATACCACTAAAGCAGGCCCAGGCTGAAGGTGCATCTCTTGTATCTGGGGAACCATTCCTTGTTAATAGCAAGGGCGATACCATCCTGATCAAAAAAGAGGATGATTTAAATACTCCTTCGGAGATCATGATCAAGCAGAAGAAAGCAAATGATTTGAAGAACAGCATAAACGGATACCGCGACTTCCTAGCGTCCTTTATGGAAAACGGTTCTCCTCTAAGTGAAAATATTATTAAACAGTTGGACACATCCGACCCCAAAATTAATCTGAAAGAGGGTGGGGAAAAGAAGTCTTGGGAAAGCTTGCATTTTGAAAACAAACCATTGATTGCGGTCATAACTTTGCTTTCGAAAATGCAAATCGACATTGAAAATGCCGAAACAAATGTTATTTCCAGTCTTTTTAGCCAGATAGATGCTGCATCGTTCAAATTCAACAGACTGGGAGCAAGAATACTTGCAACATCAACTTACGTGCTTCAAGGTGACCAGTTTGAGGCCGAAATCTTCTTAGCAGCCGAGGATACAACGCAACAACCCGAAATATTTGTAGGCAATACTAAACTGACCATGCGTGATGGAAAAGGAATATATAAAGTTCCTGCTTCGCAAGTTGGTACATTTAAATGGGGTGGTTTAATAAAATATAAAAATCCGGAAGGGAACATTAACAGTTATCCTTTTCAGGGCGAATATCAGGTAGGAAAGCCAAGCGCCACTGTTTCACCTACGAAAATGAATGTGATGTATATCGGAATTGCAAATCCTATAAAAATCTCGGTTCCAGGCGCTGCATCTGAGAATTTGGTAGTCACTTTAAACAATGGTCGTATTGAGAAAGCCGGAGATGATTACCTTGCCTATCCATCAAAACTTGATGCTACAGGCAAAAGTACCACAATATCGGTTTCAATTAGATCTGGCAGCGAATTAAGACCAATGGGTTCGATGGATTTCAGGGTAAAAGAAGTACCACCACCACTTGCAACAATTGGAGGAAAAAATGGAGGGAACCTAAAAAAAGAAGAATTATTAGCTGAAGATGGACTCTTTGCTGATTTAAAGGATTTTGACTTTGATTTGAAGTTCAAGGTAACGCAATTTGATGTAAACATTTCTGGAACATACGTAAAAACATACAGTTCGAAAGACAATAAGTTTACTTCCGAACAAAAAGACCAGTTTGGGAAGTTAACACAAGGAAGTATAATATTTATAGATAACATTATGGCGAAAGGGGACGATGGCCAACCAGCGCGTCCATTATCTCCTATCAGTTTTAAAATAAGATAGTCATGAAAAAGATTTTAGTATTCATTGGTGTATTGGCTTTACTGTTTGGAGCCACCCAGCAAGAAACCAAGGCTCAGATTATTGATGGAGCATATAAACGCACCGACGTTTATAATCGCAAACCAACGCCATTACCCTACGTCAGAGAAGCCGATGTGATGTGGCGTAAGAAAGTCTGGCGTATCATTGACCTTCGGGAAAAGATTAACCAACCTTTGTATTTTCCAACGAAAGAAGTTGATGGAAGATTCAATTTGGTAAACCTGATGATTCAAGGTGTAAAAGACGGCAAATTAACCGCCTATGATGCTAAGAACGATGACGAATTTAAAGTTCCTATGACTTTTGAGCAAGTGAAGGAAGCTTTTGGTGCAACAACAAGAACCCGAAAAGTTCGAAACGTTGATACAGGTGAACTTCAGGACAAAGTTGTAGCAGGTGAAATCCGCTCTGAAGAAGTCAAACAATTCATGGTGAAAGAAGAATGGTATTTCGACAAACAGACTTCAACAATGAATGTGAGAGTAATTGGAATTTGTCCAATTCAGGAATTCTACCGCGACGAAGATACCAATCAGGAACAGGTGCAACGCCGTCAGGTATTTTGGATTTATTTCCCTGAAGCTCGGGAAATCATGGCTGCCAATGAAGTTTTCAATCCCCAAAACACAGCACGTAACTTATCGTTTGACGACATCTTTCTGAAAAGAAAATTTAATTCGTACATCGTAAAGGAAGAAAATATTTACAACAACCGAGAAATTAGCCAGTATCTTGGAAGTAAGGATGCTATGCTTGAAAGTAAACGAATTGAAAATTCGATATTCGATTACGAACAAAATCTTTGGGAATATTAATAACTAACAGCATAAGCTAAAGCCTTATGGGAAATTCCTGATAAGGCTTTTTTTTTGAAGAATTAAATTCTGAACAATAAAAATCTTCTTCCAGAGTTTTTCTGAAATTGATGGTTTTTATTTGTGATCCGGTATCTAAAGTATGTATAGAATTCTGCTCATAAGTTTGATGGCCTCATTCCTCTTCAGCTCATGTCATCGAGACTGGACGAGCCAGCTAACTAGTGCCCAGAATAGAAAACCATATTTTGAGCCTATTCCCTACGGAATGAATTTCATTAAACAAGGCAGCATTAACGTAGGCCCGTCCGAAGAAGAAGTTGATCGCTCAAGTACTCCGGTGAAAACCGTCTCCGTTCCGTCATTCTGGATGGACGATACTGAAATCACAAATAATGAATATCGCCAGTTTGTTTATTGGGTCAGAGATTCAATCGCACGCCAACTTCTATCCGAAACAATCCCTGAATTTCTGATTTCTGAAGGAAGAAAAGGAGTCATTCTTGAAAATCCCCGACTCAACTGGCTTGAACCTATTGAATGGAAAAATCCGGAATATCAGGCCGCACTTTCTGAAATTTATATTCCAGAAGCAGAACGATTCTTCAACAGAAGAGAAATTGATTCACGAAAACTCAAATTTGAATATTATTGGGTTGACTACCGGCAAGCTGCCAAACGAGCAAATAGTTATAATTTTGAGACACAGAGCTACGGAGGAAATGTTATAGATGCAAACGGAAAAGAAAGTCCTACGCAGAACCGATCATCGTTTATCATGCATGAAACAACACCGGTATATCCGGATACTTTAGTTTGGATACGCGATTACACCTTTTCCTACAACGAACCTTTAACCGAAAAGTACTTCTCCCATGTTGCCTACGATAATTATCCGGTTGTTGGTGTCACATGGGCACAAGCCAAAGCTTTTTGTCAATGGAGAACGAAGCAAATGAATAACTTTCAGGATATGATTAAGAATCCGGGAGTAATGGATTACAGATTGCCTACAGAAGTTGAATGGGAATACGCTGCCCGTGGCGGTCATCAGATGACTCTTTATCCGTGGGGAAGTTATTACTCAAGAAACGAAGAGGGAAGTTTCGTTGCCAATTTTAAACCGATGCGGGGAAATTATGTATCGGACAGTGAATCAAGCATAACAACTATGAAAGTTGCCAACTATCTGCCAAACTCATATGGTTTGTACGACATGGCTGGAAACGTAGCTGAATGGACTTCGAATGCCTACGCTGAATCAGGTTATGAGATCATGAGTGATTTCAGTCCCGACTTCCAATACAATGCAAAACCCGATGATCCTCCTGCATTGAAACGAAAAGTCATTCGTGGCGGATCGTGGAAAGACATTGCCTATTACGTTCAGGTTTCGACCCGAAGCTTTGAATATCAGGATTCGGCAAAGTCGTATGTTGGATTCAGATGCGTTAGAAGCACGTTTAAGCCAAAGTATTACGAATAGAAAAAAGTCATTAGTCATTGTGAAATTGTTTAAAAACCCCCTTTTCGAATGACTAATGACTCTTTTCCATCGTCCTTATTCCTATCGTCTTAAATGTATTGTTCGCCTTTATTCATCCGAACATCGTTAACGAATTGCCTGATTTGCTGTTCGTCTTCCTTCCGGCAAACCAATAATGTTTCCTCCGATTCGACAACAATATATCCTTCAAGACCATGAAGAACAACCAGTTTTTCATTTGGCATGTTCACAATACAGTCTTTAGCGCCGTACAACATCACGTTTTTACCTGTAACAACATTTCCCTGATTATCCTTAATTGAATTTTCATACAACGATCCCCAGGTTCCAAGATCGCTCCATCCAAAATCGGAACACAAAACATAAACATTGGTGGCCTTCTCCATGATTCCATAATCAATGGAGATATTCTGACATTCAGAATAAGTCTTATTCAGGAATGGGATCTCGTCGGAAGTCCCGTACAATCGACTTCCCCTTTCAAACAATTCGGAAATCGAACTCAAATGAGTGTTGAAAGCCTTCAAGATGGAAGGAAGCGACCAGATAAAAATTCCAGAATTCCAGAAAAACTCACCACTTTCAATGAATATTTTTGCTAATTCGATATCAGGCTTTTCTGTAAATGTTTTTACTTTATGCAAATTTGCAACAGATTCAATAGCTCTATTACTCTCAATTTGAATATAGCCATAACCAGTCTCCGGCCGATTAGGCTGAATACCCAGAGTTAGCAAGGCGTCATTTTTACTAACAAATTCAATTCCCTTTCTGATCTCTTCCAGAAATGCATCTTCCTGCTGTATAAAATGATCAGAAGAAGATACTATGATATTAGCTTTGGGATTTATCTTCTGAATTTTATAGCTGGCATAAGCAATACAAGGAGCTGTACTTCTGCGCAAAGGCTCAAGAAGTATCTGACTTTCCTTAAGCTCAGGGAGCTGCTCCATCACAAGCTCTTTGTAGTCGACACTTGTTACGATAAAAAAATTATCATTGGGGCAGATTTTCGTAAACCGATCGTAGGTCTGTTGAATAAAAGTACGGCCAGTTCCAAGAATATCGAGGAATTGCTTCGGCATATTACTCTTGCTTAAAGGCCAGAAACGACTACCAATTCCTCCCGCCATTATCACACAATATGTATTATTCATTGGTCAAGATATTTATGATTAGCTAGTTGCACCCTGGTTGCATTATAAAATAAACCCGATCAGGTCGTCCAACTTTGGGTCAAAATCTTTTATCAAGATACTGAGTTTAAAATTAAAACCCTCGAAAAAATGACTGTTTTTGGAATATTTGTACCTTTAACCATTACAAATAAATGAATTGACAGTTGTCTCAGAATCATAAATACATTGATTTGTAGCTTTTTACTTAGATTTTGATCAGAATAAAACGTCACTGAAAGATATAAATACAGGTTTTGAATGAATATTTTTAATCAAACAGGTCAATATTTTGCACTCCTACTGAAAGTCTTCAGCAAACCTGAACGACATAGTTTGTATATCCGACAGACCTTTAATGAAATTGAGAACCTCGGGATTAAATCGGTTGGTATTGTAGCTGTTATCTCCATTTTCATGGGTGGAATCATGACCTTACAGGTTGCCTATAACATGGTCAATCCATTATTGCCAAGAACAATCATTGGCTTAGGAAACCGGGATTCGCTGATTCTTGAGTTTTCATCGACCATAATGGGACTGATCATGGCTGGGAAAATCGGGTCGAACATAACCTCCGAAATCGGAAGTATGAAAGTGACTGAGCAAATTGATTCACTTGAAATTATGGGAGTTAACTCAGCCAGTTACTTGATATTGCCTAAAATTATAGCCGTAGTTCTGATGTTTCCATTACTCTACATTCTTAGTGTATTCTTCGGAATAATTGGCGGACTTATTGTTGGTCCGGCAGTTGGGGCGGTGACTATTACCGATTATATTAATGGAATTCAATCTTCGTTTAATCCCTATTATGTCACCTTTTCACTGATGAAATGTCTGGTTTTTGGCTTCCTTATTTCATCTATTTCAGCCTTTTTTGGTTATACCGTTGAAGGTGGAGCATTCGATGTTGGTACGGCAAGCACCCGGGCGGTGGTCAACACAAACATCCAGATTCTGGTTTGGGATTTGATTTTAACTCAACTGCTTTTGTAAGATGATCGAAATTAAAAACATATACAAATCATTTGAAAACAAGGATGTTCTGAAGAACATCTCGAAAGTATTCAACCAAGGGGAAACCAACCTGATTATCGGACGAAGCGGATCGGGAAAGACGGTTCTGCTGAAGTCAATTGTAGGATTGCACGAAGTTGATAAAGGTCAGATCTTGTACGACAATCGCGATTTTACTTCGATGGGACAGAAACTCCGCAAAAAACTCCGGCAGGAAATGGGTATGGTTTTTCAGGGTGGTGCCCTCTTCGATTCCTTGACGGTAGAAGAAAATGTCCGCTTCCCACTCGATATGTTTTCAGAACTTACCTCTCTAGAAAAACAAAAACAGGTCGATTTTTGTCTCGATCGTGTTAATATTACTGATGCAAACAAACTCTATCCTTCAGAAATTTCAGGAGGTATGCAGAAAAGGGTTGCCATTGCACGCTCCATTGTACTAAATCCCAAATACTTGTTTTGCGACGAACCCAATTCGGGACTTGATCCTGAAACCTCAATGGTTATTGACGAACTGATTCATTCAATTACCGTTGACCTGAAAATAACAACCATCATTAATACTCACGACATGAATTCGGTGATGGAAATTGGGGACAATATCCTGTTTATTTCTGACGGTGAAATGTGTTGGGAAGGAAACCGTAAAGAAATTTTGTATTCCGAGAACCAGAAACTTCAGGAGTTTGTTTTTGCCAACAAACAATACCAAAGAATCCGCGATGATAAAATCAATCAGTAACGGAACCTGAAAAATGAATTCTAAATAATTTTAAGAAACTGATGCTGAAACGACAGTTAAGCCTGAAGAAATACGAAACTAACGAGTATCTGGTTTTGCTTTACCGGTTTTCGCTCCTTTTGGGGTTCTATTCGATCTGCCGGATTTTATTTTTTCTATTCAACACCGCCTCATTTCCCAAAGTCACGTTTTTTTCGTTCCTGACAATGATGAAAGGCGGACTTATGTTTGATGTCAGCGCATTATTATATTTGAACGCGGCTTACATACTGCTCTTTCTCCTACCCTTTGAGTTCAAATTCAGCAATTGGTACCAGAAAACATTAAAATGGCTTTTCATGATTAGCAATGGCTTTGGGATTGCTTTTAACCTGATTGACATTATTTATTACCGATACATCCTGAAACGGACAACTGCCAGCATGTTCGATGTTGCAGCCTTCGATGCCGGAAATGGTAGGTTGATCCTACGTTTCTTTTACGATTTCTGGTACATCCCAGTCATTCTCATCGTTTTACTGGTTTTACTTTCAGCATTGTACGCCCTGATTAAGCCCAAAGCTATCAGATTCCGTCACCCGTTTATCTATTTTCTTTCAGGAATACCTGTAATTTTTATTGTAGTTGTACTATCGATTATTGGAATGCGTGGAGGTTGGCGGCACAGTACCCGACCGATTAACATGAACAATGCCGGAGCATTTGTAAATGCGCCTGAAGAAATGGCTATCGTACAAAATACCCCGTTTTGTATTTTCCGCACCTGGGGGAAAAAGGCCTTTGTTCATAAATCGTATTTCGCCTCGGAAGACGAATTGAACCGAATTTATTCGCCTGTTCATGTTCCTGACAGCATTGGGCCCGCCCGAAAAGACAACGTGGTGATCATTATTCTGGAAAGTTTCAGCCGGGCATTTGTAGGTTCGCTAAATCCGCAACTGACTGACCCACGCGACAAAAGTTATACCCCATTTCTCGATTCACTGATCAACGAAAGTCTTGTTTTCCCAAATGCATTTGCCAACGGACGTAAATCAATCGACGCCATTCCATCAGTTACTGCAAGTATTCCAGCGCTGGTACTGCCATATGTTATTTCAGAACGATCTGGAAATTCGATCAATAGCATTGCCAGTCTGCTTTCAGTGCAGGGGTATCAAACTGCCTTTTTTCATGGAGCGCCCAATGGATCGATGGGTTTTGATGCTTTCACTAAGATTGCTGGGTTTCAGAAATATGTTGGGAAAAACGAATATGGGAAAGAAGCTGATTTCGATGGCGTTTGGGGCATTTGGGACGAACCTTTCTTCCAGTTCTTTGCCCACGAAATGAATAAGATGCAGCAGCCGTTTGCAACAACCATTTTCTCGGTTTCGTCGCATCATCCATATGAAGTTCCGGAGAAATACAAGGGTAAATTTCCTGAAGGACGACTTCCGATTAATAAATGCATTCACTATACCGATCATTCGCTTCAGAAATTTTTCGACCTAGCCCGAACCATGCCCTGGTTTAAAAATACACTGTTTGTCATTACAGCCGATCATGCTGTTGATTCTGCCATACAAGGATATTACACTTCGGTAAATTATTTTGCGATTCCAATCCTTTTTTACAAACCCGACGGAAGCCTGAAAGGTGTAGATACGGGTTTGGCTGAACAAATTGATATTCTTCCTACCATACTCAGTTACCTGAATTACCCTTATCCATATGTGGCTTTTGGAACCAATTTATTAGACAAAAACAGCAAACGATTTGTGATTAATTACATACAGGATTCGTACCAGTTTTTAAGTGGCGATTATGCTTTTTACCTCACCGACGACAAACTTACCGCCATTTACAACCGGAAAGAAGATCCTGAATTAAAGAAAAATTTGCTTGGAACTGTTGATTTTGTGGAAGAACTGCAGCTACAAAAAGCCATCGTCCAACAGTTCAACAACCGAATGGCCGATAATCGAATGGTGATTGGGAAATGATATTCTTGAAACCACGTAGGTCACATAGAAAAGTATTTTCACAGCAAATTTCGCACTAGCCTGACAAGAATTTGGAGAATCATAAAAACAAATAGGACATAAATGATAAAATCTATGTGTCCTATTGTGCCTATGTGGTTAATTTTGAAAGCAGGTGGCTGAGCCTGTCGAAGCCTAAATTTGCTCCCATCCGTCCCTGTAATTGTGCCTGATCCACTCTTCTGCCGATGCCAATGCAGGAATAGTATCGTATTTGGTATCGAATTTTGGGTCGCCGTTCACCACTTCAAATTTGTTGGAAGTTACCACCCTGATATTTTCGGATTGCCCGATGTTGGTGAATTGCATGTTTTTACCGTCCCAAATCAGTCGTTTTCTCAAATCCTGAAGACGGACAGCCAGAACACCCATCACTACCATTTCATTGAGCGGACCTGAATAACCGAAATATGAACTAGCCTCTACCCTATTGTCTTTATTCTCTTTTGCTGCACGAATCCAGTCTTGTTCATGTCCATTGGTATCAGCATTCTGGATACGCCTGATAATTTTTTCGGGTTCGTTAAAATGAGTCATTTCAGATGTGGGCAACAATGTTGGATTAGCGCCGTAGCAGCCACACATGATTTTACCTTTAGTTCCGTAAAAAATTACCCCACCATTCCAGTCACCCATTTGTTCACCGTCTTTCAGTTCCGCCGGGCGTTCCGGTAGCATTCCACCATCATACCAGGTTATTTTAACCTCAGGCATACCAACTTTCGAAAGATTATCTCTTCTGGGAAACCAATAGGTTACCTTTTCAGCATTGGGAGCCGATTCATTATTTACTGTGGTTGAACTAGCTTCAACAGCTGTTGGATATTGCAACATCAAGGCTTTGAAAACCGGATCGAGAATATGGCAAGCCATATCGCCTAATGCACCAGTGCCAAAATCCCACCAACCGCGCCAGTTCCAAGGTGTATAAACCTCATGATAGGGACGAAATTTGGCTGGTCCAATGAAAAGGTCCCAATTCAGTGTATTCGGAATCCGCATTTTATCAGTAGGCCGTTCCAAACCTTGCGGCCATATCGGGCGATTGGTCCAGGCATCCACCGAAGTCACTTCGCCAATAGTTCCAGCCCAAATCCATTCGCAAACCTTACGGATTCCTTCTCCTGAGTTACCCTGGTTTCCCATTTGGGTAGCAACTCCATATCGTTTGGCCGTTTCGGTCATTATCCTTGATTCGAATACCGAATGAGTCAGCGGCTTCTGAAGATAAACATGATAACCCGATTTCATAGCCATTAAAGCGGGCAAGGCATGAGAGTGATCGGGCGTTGCAATCATCACGGCATCAATGTCTTTCTGCTTGGCAAACATTTCGCGGTAATCCTGATATTTTTGAGCAAGCGGCCATTTCCGGAATGCATTTCGTCCGGCGTACTTTGAATCAACATCGCACAAGGCAACAATATTTTCGGTATCCATGTTCGAAAGGTTATTAAAACCCATACCGCCAACACCAATTCCGGCAATATTAAGTTTGTCGCTCGGGGCTTTGTGCCCAAGACCAGCAATTACTTTTGATGGCAAAATGGTTACAGCTGTTGCAGCCAGCGCAGTTGTCCCAAGAAAATGTCGGCGACTGATGTTCGAATGATGATTTCCCATGGTATTATTACTCCGTAAGAATATATTTTCTAATTCGGTGAAAATAGGTATTCCGATTTAATTTCAGAAATGAAACGGACACTCTAATCGTTAAAGAACTAAAAAAAGGCGGACATTTTCATGTCCACCTTTCAGTTATATTTCCATTTAAACAATTATGCCGGCATTTCTGGAAGGCTCCAAGGTTTGCGGTATGTATGTTTGATCAGTTCTGCTGCAAATTCGGTAGCAGGAACCGGGTCAGTATAGGATCTGTCAAACGTAGGATGTCCATCATGAATTTTGAATTTATCTTCAACGATGATTTTGATTTTTTCGTCGTCAGTGATGTTGGTAAATTTCATGCTTGGTCCGTCCCACAATAATTCTTTGTTTAGGGTTTGTAAGCGAACTGCCAATACTCCCATAACCACCATTTCATTAAATGGTCCGGCTTCACTGAAATTAGAAGCAGTTTGGATACGGCTTTCTGGTGATTCTTTAGCTGCACGTACCCAATCCATTTCGTGTGAAGTTTCAACGCGGCGACGGAATTTTGGAGCTTCTGGTTTAGCAACAGTACCATCCGGACGTAAAATCCAAGGATTAACACCGTAGCAACCACAAACTAAAATACCTTTTGTTCCATGGAAGAAAACGCAACCACCCTGATCGTTAGGATCTTTACCTGCAGGCCATCCGGCTGGAAGCATTGGTTTGATTCCACCATCGAACCATGAAACTTCAACTTGCGGAAGTACAGCTTTTTTCGAACCTTTCCACTGCCGTTTTACCGAACGGGTAGGGAAAGTCAATTTTACTGACTGTGCAGTTGGAGCACAATCCTGCAACAATAAAGTTGAATTACCCTGAGCTTTAGTTGGGTAGCCTAATTCAAGACCTACGAATACAGGATGTAAAATGTGGCAAGCCATATCGCCTAAAGCACCTGTACCATAAGCCCACCAGCCACGCCAGTTCCATGGGTGATAAATTTCGTTATATGGACGCATTTTGGCTGGGCCTGTAAATAAATCCCAATCCAATGTTTCAGGAACCCATTGTCCTTGACTTGGAGTGTTCAAGCCTTGTGGCCAGATCGGACGATCGGTAAAAGCCTCAACTTTAGTCACTTCGCCTATTTCGCCATTTGCAAGCCATTCGCAGGTGAGGTTAACACCTTCGCCAGAAGATCCCTGATTACCCATCTGAGTGGCTACATTGTATTTAGCAGCCAACTTGGTTAATAGGCGTGATTCGTAAACAGTGTGAGTTAATGGTTTCTGTACATATACACTTTTACCCATTTCGATAGCATGAGCGGCAACAATACAGTGTGTATGGTCAGCAGTTGCAACCAAAACACCATCAATCGATTTGCCAAGCTCATCGTACATTACTCTCCAGTCCTTGTACTTTTTAGCTCCCGAAAATTCTTTGAAACAGCCGTCGGCATATTTCCAGTCCACATCGCATAAACCAACGATGTTCTCCGATTTAAGATTTTTTAAATTTGCATGGCCCATACCGCCGACACCAACAGCAGCAATGTTTAATTTGTCACTGGGGGCTTTGTGGCCCATTCCGGCAATTACATTGCTCGGAAGAATGGTTACCGCAGCAGCAGCGGTTGCTGAGGTAGCAAGGAATGATCTTCTGCTAAATTTGTTTTCCATTGGTAAATAATTTGATTTAGGTATAAAAAAAATTGTTTGTGTTCAAAAAATCCCCTAAAGGTAAAATTATCTTCCCTATTCACCAAGCATAATTGAACGATCTTTTAGAATACAAATTTTCCTTTTACATCAAGGGTTTTAAAGTGTTTTTCAGACACTTTAGTATAAAATCAAGTAAATGAAACGAATATCCCGCTGAACCGATTTTGGTAGCAGAAAAAGAGATTGAAATTTAATTTGAAGTACTTGCCTTCTGGTACATGAGTTCTATAAGAACGCACGAAATTTAACTTATTCAGAATGAATTCTTCAAATGAATTTTTTAGAATAGTTTTTGTCTATTCAGGATTGAAAAATTCGATTTGACTGGCGAACAATAGGAACTTATATTTGTCTAATATTTTTAAAGAATTATAAATTATAAATACAAATATCATGAAAACTATTGGAGAAAAATTTCCTTCGTTTACAAAAGAAGCCGTGGTTTCATTAGAAGCCGGCAAAGAGTTTAAAACATTAACCAATGTAGATATAACCGGCAAATGGACTGTATTTTTTTGGTGGCCTATGGATTTCACTTTTGTTTGTCCTACCGAAATTGTGTCGTTTAACGAACATTTTGAAGAGTTTGCCAAACGTGATGCCAATGTGGTTGGTGCTTCTATCGATTCGCAGTTCGTACATTTGGCCTGGAGAAACAATCATCCTGGGTTGAAAGGGCTGAAATTCCCGATGTTGGCCGATACCAGCAAATCACTTTCAGAAGAATTAGGCATTCTGGAGCCGGTAAACAAAATCGCATACCGTGCTACTTTTATCATCGATCCGGAAGGAACTATTCAGCACGTTTCAGTAAACGGATTGAATGTTGGTAGAAATGTAAAAGAAATCATCCGTATTCTGGATGCCCTGCAAACCGGAGAATTAACTCCATGCGATTGGGTACCGGGTGAAGCAACTTTGTAATTGTTTAGTTGATCAGAGAATAGGTAAAATGGGCTGTCCGAAAGGGCAGCCTTTTTTGTACTATACTAATATTACACCCCACAAAAAAAGCGAAACCCAGTCTTCTGGGCTTCGCTTCTAAAACGATATTTTAAACGGATCGATTAGAATCCACTATTATCCATGGCCGGAACATTTTCCTCGGCTGGTGCCGACTTGTCCATCTTGTAGTTGTTAATTTTGTAGCTCAGTGTGAGCATCAGTACACGTGGTTCGCGTGTCATTTTAAAGGTCGATTTGAAATTATCGCCATACGAGGTTCCCTGCATCCTCATGGTTCCCAACAAGTCACGTACACTTAAAGTGGCCGAAAGTTTCTTTTTCATGAGATCCTGACGGTACGACAGGTTGGTAAATACCATTCCTTTTTGATCGCCTTGAGCCGATACTGATGGGCCACGGTAAAAACCAGTCAACTGTAGACGGCTTTCAGGTGCAAATTTTATAGTGGCATTCATCCGTCCAGAGTAGTTTGTACTTTCTTTATCGACTGAAACGCCCAATACTTCACCCTTCATTTTATAATTGTATAAGGTAAAACTGGTGTTTATCAGCAACCATTTGGTTATATTAAGGTTTCCCATAATCTCGCCACCCATTGAATAATCGCGGTTAAGGTTATCAACTGTCATGTAGCTGATTCCATCAACAACATTGGTTAAACGTGTCATCAGGTTATTGGTGGTGCGGTAGAATGTTTCGAGCGAAACAAATGAATTACCGAATTTCTTCATGTAACTAGCTTCGTACGAATCGGTATATTCTGGCTTTAGTCCCGGATTTCCTGTTCTGATGGTATACTGGTTCATATAACTTGGGAACGGATCCAGATCGCGACCATCAGGACGATTAATCCGACGCGAATAACTGGTCATCAACTGGCTTTTATCAACCAATTCATACGACAAGTGCAAAGATGGGAAAAAGTCGAAACGATCCAGATTATACTTATTAGGGACATTTTCTTTATAGTGAGTGATACTTCGCTTGTTATATTCCTCGCGCACACCAACAACAAACTGTATTGCTTTCAGGTTTCCGGTATAAGTTGAATAAACGGAATGTATATTTTCTTTGAAATCCATTGAGCTTGTAAAATTCGGATTGTTTTCAAACTGCTGGGTTGTTGTATTAAAATCCTTAAAGTCTAAAGCTTCGCTTTCGTCTTCGATTCTACTTTGCAGGCCAGCTTCGAATTTAGAACCTCCTTTTAACGGCAAAGTGTAATCCAGTTTGGCTCTGTAGTCGTTTGAATTGCTGTTTTCATTAGTAATGACACGCGAAAGGTATTCGCCAACCTGACTATAGTTAGCATCCGTCTGATACTCATCAATGGTTTCATCAGACCCTCCATTCCGGTTACGGTAATTGAACGAACCTTCCAATTTGTGAGTACCGTTCTCATCGAATTTGGTCAAAAAATTGGCATTCGCACTTACATAGTTTCCGGTTCTGGTCGAGTTGTTTTTTTGTATCGAATAGATATCGAACGAACTTGGGAGATCGTAATTATGCAGGTTTCCACTGCCATAGCTACTAAAATCGTAGCTGCCCAATTGCGTGGAAACGGTAACTGAAGTTTTATCAGTCAGATAATAATCAAAACCACCTTTAATTTGCTTGCCTCCATGACTTTGGTTTCTTGTTCCTTCAGTATTCAGATAAGTTGTTGTATCATTTGCGTAAGTTTCGCGAGTCGATTTCTGAGTTCCCTTGTCAGTGTTGTCGTTCCAGTTCGCACCAAAGAATAAATTGTATTTCTTTGTTTTGTAGTTCAGCATCATGTCGGTACCGTATTTATCCCCGGTTCCAAGGTTTACATTTACGATTCCGTTAACGCCTGAAAGCACATTTCTTTTCATCACCACATTAATAATTCCTGCCATTCCATCCGGATCATATTTAACCGATGGATTGGTAATAATTTCAATGTTCTGGATAGCCGATGACGGAATTTGTTTCAGTGCATCACTTCCACTAAGTACACTGGGACGTCCATCGATCAGCACAGTAAAACTCGATGAACCGCGGAGGCTCACGTTTCCGTCGATGTCAACTTCTACGGAAGGCGTATTTTCGAGTACGGTAACAGCGCTACCACCAGCCGCATTAATATCGTTTGACACATTAATTACTTTTTTATCAATTTTGTATTCAACCCGGTTACGTTCAGCAACCACATCAACAGTACCAATTTGTTCGCGCGATGCCGAAAGACCAATAGTTCCCATATCTACAGTGGCTGCATTTGGAGCTATCTTAACATCTTTTATCGTTGTTTTTTCAAATCCAATAAAACTAGCTTCCACATAATACTCTCCCAATGGCAGATCGGTGATCACAAATGCTCCCGAGGCGTTTGAAATACTTCCAGTAATCAATTTAGAATCCTGCTTACGGAATATTGAAACATTAGCATATTCCATAGGTGTATTCGTTTCTGTATCAATAATTTTTCCTGAAATCTTCCCATTTTTTGGTACTCCATTCATCCCTGCGCCTGGTCCTCCAGGACGTGCACCTGCCGGAGGTACCTGTGAAAATATTGTGCTTGCAGTAATAAGAAATAAAAATAGCACAGTCAATAGCTTCTTCATCTGATTCATTTTTTGTTTATTATTTTCAAAATTTGGTTATATTTTCAATCAATGCCATTAAGACCTTACTTAGCAGACAAAGTTTAATTGCGATTTAAAAAGAGTTGTTAACGATTGTAAATGGTCTTTTTCATTCTTTAAGTTTGTTGGAATGATATTTGAGGAACAATACCTATATTTATAATAAATAGGTTGCCATGAAACAATCCCTTTTTCTCTGGATGGTATTTTTTCTGACTTCTTGTGTATCCACAAGTCATCTGGTTGAAATCAACGATCCATATAAGGAAACAAAAGGCATTAAGCTGATGCAGAATTTGATAGGAATATCGTCTGAGAAAAACGCAAGTATAAATGGGAACAAATATCTTTCTGTTTCATTTGCTTATAATCTCGAAATAAAGAAAAGTGAACCAGCGTCACTTACACTTGAAATTCAAACGCAGACTCCAATTCGGGTCGACGAACTCGATTCGGTGATCTTTATCAACCTCGACAACGAAAAAATTAAATTAGTTTCTGCTGATTCTAGTCTAAAAATAAAAGGGAGGAGGCCAAACACAACATCTGCTGTCAGTATTGCCAACGGCGATAAAAAGGAAGAAAAAATCGTTACCACAACAACTGAAAATGGAAGTTATCAGTTGTTGTTTCATCAATACATTATCCCTGAAAACCTTTGGTTTCCAATTGCAAACACTCAAGATATTCAATACCGTCTTTATATCGGAAAGGAAGGAATCGATGTAAAACTGAATCTTGCGCAAACCGAAAAACTAAAAATATTTTTAACCAAGTCGATGCAATTGCGCGATGCCAACTTACCTCCAACTCCCGAAGGATTGAAGAAATTGTAACCAGCAAAAGCCAAATCAAACAAATCGGTTATGAGTTATTAATTGCCATTAATAGTCATTAGTTTCACGTCATTTATGGTTTGACTGGTTAAAAATGATTTTACAACTAATGACTAATACTGATCATGAATGACAAAAACATTGGCGTTATTTTCGTTTCTGGTTTTCCAGTCTGTATTCAGGTTTTTCCTTCTGATCGTCCTGCATATCATCCACATCGTCAATCATGGGCGATTCTTTTACGGCCTTCCAATCGAATTTCTCATCTAAAGGAGTCAAAGCCTTCTTCGGATCGAAGATGCGGAGATCAACATCAACAGCATTGTACGGAGTGAAATTGGGTTTTGCAGTAAAAAAATCGGCAAAATCGTTGGCCGCAGCATCGTATTGATTCAAATAGGGTAACCCAATCACATTCCAGAAAGTTTTGAAAATACTTCCAAAACTATAGTGAACAGACGATACATGGTTTCGCTTTACATATGGCGAAATAACCATTAGCACACTTCGATGCGCATCCACGTGATCAATCCCGTTTTGAGCATCATCTTCAGTAATGACAATGGCCATATTTTTCCAGAAAGGCGTGTGCGACAAATACTCCACAATCCGTCCAACAGCTAAGTCATTATCGGCCATGTAACTCTCACGGAATGGGTAACCAGCTTCAGGCCGTTCACCAGCTCCATGATCGTTCGGAATGATCACTGTAATGATCGACGGCATTTCGGCTCCTGGTTTTATCCATTTCTCATCAAATTCATTGATAAACTGTGAAATCCTGAACTGATCGGGAATAGCAGTATTGTATGTTGGATAAGTTTTCGAAGTCCGGCTGAACATGGGCAGTGGTACCGGAAAATTCACGTAATGCTTAATTCCTGAATATTTAAATGAGTCGTCGTAAAACGCAGGTTCAAACATAGTCCCAAAACCAAAATTATAAAACTCCACCTTATTGCGCTCCAAATGTTCCCACATCGAACCAGCTTCGTTGTAATCCTCCGGATAAATAGCGCCGGCTGAGCCGTTCATCCCCAGACTACCCGGAGCTTTCGACTTTTCGTCGTACGATCTGTTGCCTCCATAACTTGCCGGAACGGTCGATTCAACCCATTCGTTTGGATAAGTGTTTACCAGCCAGCGGTGCCCATCGGCCGAAACATCTGAATCAACGTAAAAATTATCAGACATGGCAAATTCCGAAACCAGTTTCAGGTGATTTGGCATAACCGTCGAATTATCAACGAGTACAGATTTATTCTTATTCGTAAATGTGGCATGATGTCCATATCGAGCGATAGTTGGATCGCCCCTCCCCTTTTTCACCTGACCGAAAATCTCATCATATGTCCGGTTCTCCTTCGAGATAAAAACCAGGTATTTTATCGGCGATTCTTTTTCTCCTCCATAAACTGGAATGGGATTATTTGCCCTGTGCTTTTGAATCTTGTGATAGTTCTCAATCAGGTAATTGTTGCTAATTACTTCCTGAGTAAGTTTGTGAAGTTGTTTTTCGTCCGGAATATCCATTACCGAAACCGATCCTTTCATTAGATTCCCGATGTAACTGCCCTCTTTTCCTTCCTGAAATGTTTTGCCTCCATTGGGACCACTACCAAACCCCTTGGCATTACTTACTACCAGCGTTTTTCCATCAGGAGTAACTTCGAGTTTGGCCGGAAACCAACCGGATGGAATGTGCCCAACAACTTTCAGCGAAGGAATATCGACCACGCCAATGGCATTCACCCCCGATTCGGCTACAAAAAGTCGTTTCTGATCGGGTGAAACAGCCAGACCAAAAGGAATTACACCGCGAAATTGCTTGACCGACTCATGCAATTTAAGCGGAATTTCAGCAGCAATGGTGTCGTGCTCCATGTCGATGACCGAAATATTATCGTTGGTTCCGTTACTTGCAAACACGTAACGATCGGTCACCGCCAGCGAATTGGGACTCGAACCTCCTACCGCCGGAATGCCTTCGATCATTTCGCCAACCAAAGCGCCGGTCTTTATTTTAGCCTGAATTTCAGGGTTCAGCGGATCCTTAACCGCAAACGACCAAACGGAAAACGATTCAGGAACATTGGGATCGCCCAAACCCGGAATATCCAGCGAATTGATACGGGTTCCATTTTTCATTTCTTCAGAACCAAATCCAAACGCCGGGAAATCGAGCGCATTCTTATAATCTTTTTCAGCTTCAATGTTTCCTATTTTACTGTATTCGAACATGCCGACATTGGCCACATACACTTTTTGTTGGTCGGGAGAAAGTATGATGCCAAACGGATACCGCCCTGATTTAGCGCTGGCGACAATCTTTTTCGACTTCGTATCCACCACAATCATCCGGAAAAGCATCTGGTCAACTGCATATAAATAGCGGCCATCTTTACTTAGTTTCATATCGCCAATGTATCCATCCGGTGTTTTTTCCCCGTTTACTGCAACAGAGCAATCAACAGAATCGAGCTTTGCTCCGGTATCAACTGAAAATAGGTATATCTTATTTTCCTGTCCGCCAGCCACATAAACCGTTTTATTGTCCGGAGAAATAGCCAGACCCATAAAAACAGAAGCCAACACACCTTTGTCTGTTGACGGTCCGGGCGGAACCTGTAAAACGATTGGATTTTCCGATTTCAGATTTTTGATGATTGAAATAGAGATGGGTGAAGTGCCCGAATTTGCTGTAACAGCAACAGTTCCATCAGCGCTAAGTGCCAATCCGTATGGATGCGGCGCTACCTCAACCGATTTTCCGTAAGGAGTTAAATATCGTCCATTCGGAATTACTGTTCTTCCTGATTTATTGATCTTCGTGTACTGACTTCCGGAAGGAGAGGAAACGACTTTCAGATTATTTGTCGGCTGAGCCTGTGTGAAATTCAGCACTAAACTAAAAAAGAGAACAAAATAGTATTTGACAGACATGGTTTCTGATTTTAAATGTGATGAAGATAATCGTTTATTATTATCAAAAAAAGGACAAACTACATCCGAAGATTAAGTCTTTATGAAACGAACCGAAGCAAAATACACTAAAAAATGTTAATGATTTGTTTAATACAGATTAAGCTTCGTAAAAAGCAGTATTTTCGTAGCAAAATCATAAAACAGCAAGCGTGCATCACAATCTGGTTTTAATTCCAACTTATAACGAAAAGGAGAATGTCGAACGAATGATTCGAAAGGTTTTTTCCTTGAAAACTCTTTTTGAAATTTTAATTATCGACGATAATTCGCCAGACGGAACTGCTGCCATTGTTGAGCGATTAATGCCTGAATTCCCGGACAAGCTTCACATTCTGAAAAGAGCTGGTAAAGAGGGACTGGGTAAAGCCTACCTTGCTGGATTTCACTGGGCATTGGAACGGCCATACGATTATATTTTTGAAATGGATTGCGATTTCTCGCACAATCCGAAGGATCTTGAAAGATTATATGCCGAATGTGTCGGGCACCAGGCAAGTCTGGCTATCGGATCGCGATACATAACAGGTATCAATGTTGTAAACTGGCCATTGGGAAGGGTACTGATGTCGTATATGGCTTCGGTTTACGTCCGTTCCATTACCCGAATGAAAATTATGGACACTACTGCCGGATTCAAATGCTACCACCGCAAAGTACTGGAAACCATTGATTTTGATAACATTCGGCTAAAAGGCTATGGATTTCAGATTGAAATGAAATTTAAAACCTGGAAGCATGGATTTAAAATTGTTGAAGTCCCCATCATCTTTAAAGACCGGACACAAGGAGCGTCAAAAATGAGTGGTGGCATTTTCAACGAAGCACTTTGGGGCGTATTAAAAATGAAAATCAGAAGCTGGTTTACCCACTATGAAAAAATGGATTAACCCAGACAAGAAAAATAAGCTAATTTTAAGACCGCAACCGCGGTCTTTTTGTTTATATATTCAGTAAATTTGATTGTATTGCACCGAATAAGAAAAACCCAAATATGAAGACACTCATTAAAAATGCCAGAATCATCAACGAAGGACAGATTTTCGACGGAGCTGTTCTGATTGATGGAGAGCTTATTTCCAGGATCTTTCACAATAACGACATAGCGGAACAACTGATAAAAGGCGCTGCTGTTATTGATGTAGCAGGTCAATACCTGATTCCGGGAGCAATTGATGATCAGGTTCACTTTCGCGAACCCGGACTGACTCATAAAGGCGAAATTGCTACCGAATCAAGAGCTGCCGTTGCCGGAGGTGTAACGTCTTTCATGGAAATGCCCAACACCAATCCACAGGCAGTAACCCAGGAAATACTTGAAGAAAAATATAAGCGTGCAGCTGAAGTTTCAGCAGCAAACTATTCATTTTACATGGGTGCTACCAACGATAATCTGGACGAAGTGCTAAAAACCGATGGTTCCAAAGTTTGCGGAATCAAAATTTTCATGGGCTCTTCAACAGGAAATATGCTTGTTGACAATGAAGAGGTTCTTTCTGAAATATTCAGGAATACCAAATTGCTGGTTGCTACCCATTGCGAAGACGAACCAACAATTATCCGGAATACAGCACTCTATCGCGAAAAATACGGAGAATTTGTTCCGATTTCAGCGCATCCTAAAATACGAAGTGCCGAGGCTTGTTTTAAATCGTCGGCAAAAGCAGTTGAACTCGCGACCAAATTCGGAACACGCCTTCATGTTTTGCACCTTTCAACTGCTGAGGAAATGAAACTTTTTAGCTCAGGAAAGGTCGCCGACAAACACATTACAGCCGAAGTTTGCGTGCATCATTTGTGGTTCGACGAACACGACTACATTTCAAAAGGAAACCTGATTAAGTGGAATCCGGCAATCAAGTCGGCTGCTGATAAAGCTGCCCTTTGGGAAGCGCTGCTTACCGACAAAATTGATGTTATAGCTACCGATCATGCGCCGCACACCCTTCAGGAAAAAGAACATTCATACTTTAAGGCGCCATCGGGCGGGCCACTTGTTCAGCACTCATTGACTGCAATGCTCGAAATGAGCCGAAAAGGGTTCATTCCCCTAGAACGAGTGATTGAAAAAATGTGTCATGCTCCTGCCGATTTGTTCCGGATTGATCGTCGGGGATATATTCGCGAAGGATATTATGCCGATCTGGTTCTGGTTGATCCTAACCAATCGTGGATCGTTTCGCCAGAAAATATCCTCTATAAATGCGGTTGGTCACCATTCGAAGGTCAAGAATTTTCTCATCAGGTTACAGCAACATTTGTCAATGGCAACCTGATTTACGCCAATGGCGACATTATTTCGGGAATACAAGGGAAAAGGCTAATGTTCAGCCGATAATAAACTTTATACAAAAAAATTGAGGCTGCCTAAACAAGGCAGCCTCAATTGTATTCTCATAGTATTGTTTCAATTATTTAACACCAGTGCGGGTATCCCACCACAACTGTTTTCCCCAGCAATAATCTACTATCCCCTGAGATGCTACCGCTAAATCAAGCTGAGCTTTATTATAAAGGTACTGGTTTTGCGGATAAGGTAAACGGAATGGTTGATCAGTATGAGTAGTTCCGTATATCGAACGAAGTGATACATAATTGGTTGTAGGAACCCCTGTTCTGCGATACAAACACCATGCTTCGTGGTTTTCTTTAAACAAGGCAACCCACTGTTCCCACCATATTCTGGCTTTTGTGTTATCCCATTTCCCTTTTCCGGCCAAATAAGCATCGGTTAGGTCATTTGAGATGTTATTGCTAGCCATTGACAAGCGAACTGCCTTGTCATAAGCATCTGCAGCAGTAATGCCCACATTGTAACCCAACATCGCAGCTTCAGCTTTGATAAAGAATGTTTCACATGATTTATAGTATGGTGTGAATCCAGAAGGATTATCGCGATATATCGCACCAATTCGCGAAATGGTATTGAGCTGAGGTTGTGCAGCGGCTCCATTTTGAAATCCGCGATAAGTATCATCTTTGGTTGCTGGTTTGGCAATAGCCGAAATACGTGGATCGTTCGTATCTAGAAGATGATTGATGAAAATGTCAGACAATCCATGATCATCCCGGGTACGTTTGTTGTCGTACCAAGGTTCGAAATAGGGAGAAGAACCTTGCCAAAAGAAATAAGCATTATCATCGTTGGTCTCAATTAACGGGTATTTGGTAGGGTTGCCACAGATCTCTTCGATGGTTTGTTTGGCCAAAGCAGGGGCAACAGCTGAGATGCGCATTGCAGCACGCAGCCTGATTGAGTTACAAAATTTCTGCCATTTAGCAACACTGCCACTAAAGAGAAAGTCTCCGGCTCCGATTTTATCAGTACCACCACCGACAGCCATTTCATCGGCAATTGTCTTCATATTGGCCAAAACATCCGTATAGATATCTTTCTGATTGTCGTATTTCGAGAGTAAAATTCCTCCTTTGCTGGTTTCCCCCCTCAAAGCTTCAGAATAAGGAATATCGCCCCATGAATCTAACGCGTAAAACCATAAGTAATTTTTCCAGATCCTGGCTGCCCAACGAATGTTTTTATTTCCATCGGCCGCAGCTTCAGTGTTTTCAAGCAGCGTATTCAATTGTGTATTTCCCCAATAACAGTTATTCCAGCGATTCCCGTATGTATTATTGCTAGGAATAAGGCCACTCAAATCGTCGAGATATTGAATTTTTACAATGTACCCTGCAAAGGTACCGTAACCATCCATGTCGCCACCCTGCTGAGTGGTGGTCGTACGCAATACATCTCCAAGTATATTCGTTGCTGGCACCGTAGAAAGCGCATCCGGATCAGTATTGATCTCATCAAAGGTTTTTGTACACCCTGTTATTAATGTAGCAGTTAGAAGCGAAAGGCTCAGCCACTTAATTATATTTATTTTCATATTTATATCTCCTCGTTTATTAGAAAGTAAGATTTAATTTAAGACCAAAACTGCGGGAAGCCGGAACCGATGCCTGCTCGAAACCAACTCCACGAGTATCACTGGAAACACCACCAGCTTCAGGATCAAGACGCAAGGTGTTTGATTTGTCTACCCATAACAACGCTAAGTTTGAACCAATCACAGAAACGGTAGCGTTACTAACGTATTTAATTTTTGAAAGCAGTGATTTAGGAACATTGTAAGAAACATTTATTTCACGCAGTTTCAGGAAAGAACCATCAAATATATACATTTCGGCTACGCCGCCACTTTCAAACCAAGTTTGTGCGTCGGTTTCGATAGTATTGGTTACCCAGTTTCCGCTGGCGTCTTTCATCACAAATCGTTCGTTTGTCATCACATCTTTTCCTGCAACAATAGCGTGTTCACGAACACCATTTTTTACTGTTTCGGCTGCAGTTCCTGCTGCATAACTGTGGCTCATCGACTGTGACCAGATATCACCGCCAATTCGAAGATCAAGAAAAACCCCTAAAGAAAAATTCTTGAAAGTAAAGTCGTTTCTCCAACCAGCTAAGTAATCAGGGGCAGCATAACCTATTTTTTTGCTCGACTCAGTTGAAATCAATCCGCTGCTGTTGACTTTTATTGCGCCATCTTCAGTACGTGCATATCCGGTACCTACAAGCACACCCCAAGGTTCACCAGCAATAGCCTGATTCGCAATACCCCAGGTCCAACCCAATTGGTACGATTTTAAGGCAGGGAAAGCGGGAGCCAATTCCAATACTTTACTCCTGTCTCTGGAATAATTCAGAGTACTCGTCCAGTTCAGACCTTCTTTTCTACGAATGACGTCGGCACGTAACTGTACTTCGATCCCCTTAGACACAATTTTACCGGCATTTAACGTCATTGCTGAAAATCCTACCACATTGGAGGTAGAAACATTCATAATCTGATCTTCGGTTTTCTTGTTGTAATAAGCCACATCAGCGTGTAAGCGATCATCAAAGAATCCTGCTTCGACTCCAACTTCCCAGGTTTTAACGCTTTCGGGGCGTAATCCTTCGTTGGGGTAAGTATAACTCTTATACATCTGAGCAACTCCTTTGAAAGAACTGCTTTCGGAATAATAGTATGCGCGATTACGATAAGCAGTGGTTGCCGAGCCAATTTGAGCCCATCCTCCACGTAGCTTCAGGAACGATAAAACATCGTTCTTTAATCCCTTAAATGATTCGGTTGGTAACCAACTTAAACTGGCAGAAGGATAGAAGAAAGAATCGTTAATTGTTGAGCTCCAGTCGTTACGGGCGCTCATGTCAAGGTAAAGCTGGTGTTTCCAACCAAAAGAACCGGTTGAATATACAGAGTTTGACCGTGTATGACTGTGATCCATCTCCCCGATTGGTGTCCCAGACATGTTCGACAAAGTATAAACACCAGGAACAGTCAAGGCATTGGCTCCTGACCTGTCGTATTCATAAACAACGTTACGATAGTTTGCACCAGCAACCAAAGAAACGTTGAAATCGCCATATACTTGATTAAAAGAGGCAATAAAATCCATATTCAATTCCGAATTCTTATAAGTACGTTGGTCAAATCCTCCTTCAGGATAATCGCCATGATCAAAATAATGACGTTCAAAAGACTTCATACTATAAGTATCAAAACCTAAACGACCTTCGAATTTCAGGCTTTTGATCGGTTGAAAGAATAGCGATGATTTAGCAAAAAGGCGATCTCGCAAGAGGCTATTGGTATTTTTATATACATTAAAATATGGATTCATATGATAATTCGTGTTCCAGTTATAGTAAGTATACTCACCAGCAGCATCTTTTTCATCCCAGTTGGCTTTCAGAGTATTCATGTTAATCTGGCGTCCCGACCATACCAATAAACCGTTAATAGGGTTATTACTTCCATATCCCTGACCGAGCAAGTTATCACTTTCTGTACGTGTATAATTTGCACTCATGTCAATAGTAAAATAATCGTTCAATTTCATGTCGGTATTAAATTGTCCACTATACCGTCTCTGGTCAGTATTTGGTACTGTTCCTGTTTGATTCCGGTACGATAGCGAAGCACGTGTATTGCTCTTAGCTGACTGTGACTGAACAGATATGGTATGATTTTGCGAATAACCTGTTTGAAAAAAGTCTTTCACATTGTTTGGTCTCGATACCCAATCAGTTGCCTGACGCACGCCATTAACTACAGGGCTATCATACTGAGGAAGCTTAAGTCCCACATCCAGGCGAGGTCCCCATGATTCATCGTAAAAATCATTTACTCCGTTCGATCCATCAACCCACGAAAAAGCATTTTCCTGAGCAAAATCCTGATAAGATAACGTACCTCCGTCGGCTTTCCAATGCGATTCATCACCACCATAGCCTTGACCATATGAATTTTGCAATTTAGGCAAAGTCGATACACGATCAACAGTAATATCACCGTCATAAGAAACCGTTACACCCTCTTTTCCTTTACCTGATTTGGTTGTAATCAAAATTACACCTTTACCTGCTAACATCCCATAGATTGCAGCGGATCCACCTTTCAGAACAGTTACCGATTCAATATCCTGAGGGTTAATGTCGTTTAGTCCCGAACCATAGTCAACACCGTTATAAGTATTATCTCCGGAGCGGTTTGAACTGTTAGAAATAGGGACACCGTCAACAACAATCAAAGGCTGTTGATCAGCGCTAAATGACGAATTACCACGGATTGAAATGCGGGAAGAAGCGCCAACGGCACCCCCAAACTGGTTAACCTGCACCCCAGCCACTTTCCCTGTCAGAGAACTTGTCAGGTTCATTTGACCGCCTTTAGTGATAGCTTCCGATTTTACATTGGTAACACTATATCCAAGCGATTTTTGCTCGCGAGAAATACCTAACCCGGTAACGACAACTTCATCAACCGAAATGCTTTCAGAAGCCATCTTAACATTAATTTTTGTTTGGTTGCCAATAGCGACCTCCTGAGATTTCATACCAACAAAACTAAAAACAAGAGCTTTGGCATCTTGAGGAACTTTAAGTCCGAACACACCATTCATATCGGTGATGGTTCCTAATGTTGTTCCTTTTACTGAAACCGATACTCCAGGAATAGCACCTCCATCATCGGCAGAGGTTACCGAGCCTGAGAGCTCCTTGGTTTGAGCCATGAGGACCTGCAAACCAATTGCAAAGAATGCAAACAATAACACGATTTTTTTCATAGAAAATTATTTTAAATTAAACAGTTTCGATTAAAAATACTTTGCTACTAAGCCATTATTTGAAAGATTCATTAATTAACCGATAATATAAGCGAGCCTTATGGCCACTAAACTAAAAAAATAGTAAAAATTTGATCTTACTATCATTTAAACTCAATTTATGTTGTTAAGCAAATAAATCAATTGATCGCAAATCATCCAAAGAAAAAGCACCAAAATAATGAGGATTCATTTAAACGTAACTCATTCACATTTTCAAAGAAAGCTATATTAATTTTTTGAAAAGATGAACTTTGTCATAATGCAAACACTTTTGTGATCAATTTACCAGAATAAGCAGTAAAAAGTATCAAAGTGCTACTTTGATGAGATATTTGAATAAACTTGCAGCGCTAAAAATTATTCAACACTAGATTTATGGAGGTGGTTCAAATGCTATTTAATTAAACTAACTAATTTAATATCAAACTTATAAATTCAATTACAAACTACATTTTCTGTTGCCCGCCTCCTGCTTATTCAAACAATTCTACGCTTATATAAAATACAAAAGAGGCTCCAAATGGAGCCTCTTTTGTATTTTATATAAGGATTATTCTTACTCAACAACGATCAGCATGTATTTCGAAGCTTTCCAGAATTCTTCTGGTTTGTCGATAACAATGCTTTCAACTGTTTTTTTATCAGTCATAACCATGTGATATGAACCGTCAGGATGATAGGTAACTAATTTAGCTTTCTTGGTGTTCAAAGGTAATGAGTTAAACTGGCGAATGTCAATTTTCATGAAAAAATCGCGATTGAAATCCTTTTTCAGCTTCAATGTTTTGCCCATACCCAAAACGCCACCTTCTTTTTCAATTACATTCTTAGCTTCCAATTCTTTTTTTGTTCCAAAAGCATAATAGGCTGTGTTTAATTCGGTTGTCTTTGTATCAATAACATCATCCCTCTCTTTGATCGTTTGTTCACTCTCTCTGGTAATGGTTTCAACCTTCTGGTTCAATCCGGCAACATCAAAATTCAGTTTTTCAAGTTGCTGTTTCAGTCCGGCGATTTCTACATCTTTATCACCCATTTGTTTGTTGAGTAATTCAATCATTTTTTCAAGTTCCACAATCTTCATGTTCGAATTACGAAGTTTTCCCTGAAGTGATTTCACCAACTCTTTGTTTTTCTGAAGCAGGCTGTTTATTTGAGCAATGTCTTCAATAATACGCTTTTTAGCTTCAGCTTTTACCTCTGCACCAGAAGCGGTTTGCACAGAAACAATTTTTTCAATTGTTTTAATCGAATCAAGGTTCGATTGGATTTCATTCATCGCACCGATATACTCCAAAATAGAATTATCTTTTTGAACACCCAATTGAGCGATACTGTCTTGTTTCGCCTGCATCCGGGCAATCTCTTTTTTGTGCTGGCCACACGATACTAAGACCACAACTGATAAAACAAATAATAACTTTTTCATTGGATAAAATTTAGATTGATAAAAAATTTCAATAAAAACATTTGGTCTAGGCGTTAGTAACAAAGATAATCAGCTTTTTAATTTATATTCAACAATCTGATCTAAAAGTAGAAACGAGAACTAATTATCTTTTATTATCCTGTATGCCCTTTCCTGAATTATGCCATTCAAATCAACCAGATCTGCTAATTCCAGAATCCGTTGTTCGGTCTCATCAAAGCCAATTTTAAAAATTTCATCAGCTTTTCCAAAATCAAATGTATTAAACAGCCGGGTTTGCGGAGGATCAATCACAAAGTCGCATATCGCAAGGCTTTCGTGCACATTCTTTGCAAAAATAAGCCTGAATGTACGCTCGGCAATAGATTTAAATCCGGTAATATTTTCCTCCTGGCCATTGCGGTTGACGTGTACGCCAATCAGAAACCGACATTGATTGCGGATACAATCTGCCGGAAGATTATTGAAAAGACCGCCATCAACATAGGTTGTCCCGTCAATCATCTGAGGTTCAAAAATTACCGGAATGGATGCCGACGCCAATACCCATTGAAAGAGTTTCCCCGAACTTTTTGTTTCAGTAAGTCCGGAATTTAAATTCGAAACGGTGCAGTAGAATGGCTTTTTAAGGCTTGAGAAATCATCTTCCGGAATGTTTTTTTCAAGTATAGAACGAGCCTTTTTAAGGTCGAGTAATCCGCTGGTCGGCAATTTCCAGTTAATCATCTTATGTAGTTTACTCGATTTTACCAGGTCAAGAATTTGTAAAGGCTCCATTCCTGAAGCATAAAAAACACCAACCAAAGCACCCATACTTGTTCCTGAAATGATTTCAGGATGAATGCCATATTTCCGAAGTGCCTCTAATACACCAATGTGGAGAATGCCACGAGCACCACCACCGCTAAGTGCAATTCCAAATTTATACGGATTTTGATTCTGGTTCATCTATAGGATAAAAGTGATTTATTTTGATTCAATACAATTCTGATTTCTCAAGATACGAAACTGCATGATAGATAGTTCCTGATAAGTCAAAGTAAAAGCAAAATTCAGTGCAATAGTATATGTTATATGAATATTCTTATCCTTACAGAATTGCTCTGGAAAATACCGTCATTCAATTGTCATTCATTGTCATTGGCAGCCATTTGAGCTACAATTAATGACGACTAATGACCATTTAATGACTCCATTTTGAATTTAGGCATGATATCAGATACTCATTATATCTTTTTCTGAAAAAGTTACAGTATTCACACTTTTATGAAACTGGAGATTCGTATGACATTTCAAATCAGGAAATCATGGGATTCTAATTTCTTCAATCTTCCCGGCAACTTCCAATCCGCCATTTCGGCCTACATCATTGAAGATTGCATGGCCTGTTTTCCGATCAATCAGGCAAACTTCAATTTGGGCGTTCATACTTTCTTCAATGCGGCCATCCATCAATCCCAGAATTGGCGATGCCAAAGCGGTTGCTTTTTCGCGTCGAACATGAATTTCAAGCCGATAGTTTTTGTTTTGCAAAACCAATTCAACTTTTTCAGAATTGATTACCGATTTTAGGATTGAACTTTGATTATAAGTGGTGAATTGGATCAATCGGTCGCCAAGCCAAACTCCGGCAATAAACCCCACAAATGAATAACCCAGATATGGAATTTTAGCAACCGATACCTTAATTGATATTCCTTGCTGACTAAAGTGGTTCGATTGCATCCAGATGTAGGCACTTGGAAACGATTGTCCCCAGTCTTTTTCAATGTATCCGCGGCCATTTGTAAAATCAAGGTTCTCGCCTTCCACCATAAGATGGCCGGTTATGGTATGATCCATACTTACAATTCCGTGGTAACACTCCATTAGAGGTAAAAAAGTATATGGCCCCATAATTCCGGGCGAATACCAATGATTAGGCCAAGGTACCGGATTCGAAAAGTAAAGCTCGCCTTTCAATTCAGGCAAATCCAAATGAATTGATTGAATTGAAAAATGGTTATGCTGAATGGCTATATTGAATTTATCAGGTGAAGGCGAAAACTCTTGAATGGCAAATTTATGATATCGGGCTGTTTGTTTTTTACCATCGAGCACCTGAATAAACGCCTGTGCCATTCCCTGATCGTCAATTGCAATGCCCGGTATAATTGCAAATGCTTTGGTTTCATCTTCGTTCAGCACTTTAAAATACCAACCTTCAAAATAGCTTTTTCGGCGATTCCATCCCTGAAATTGATCAGGATTGAAAATTGAGCGCAACTTGTTTCTTATCATGCACCTATGCATTAGCTATAATTAAGTTCACCAATTTAAGTCTTTCTTTTGGGTATCTGGTCTGCAAACAGATTATTTTTCATTAATGACCCGAGCTAAATTTTGTCGGTCACCAACAGATCTTTTTATTAAACGAAATCGTCAATGTTCACCGGGAAACTCAAATGGACGCAGAAAGTAATAAAAAATGGTGTTTCTGGCTGAAACAACATGTTCGTTTCTTTGAAAGTTTGTAATATTGTACGCTTAAAAAAATGCCATGAATAATACGAATAAACCAGTATTTTCAAGGGAGTTTCGTACAATAATATTCCAATTTGGCAGTTTATCCTTAAGTCAACAAATTTCAACTATTGGGCAAACACTATTTATACAGGTCTTTTTTAGTTACAGTGCTTTTTTTTCTGGCCGGATGTACGACAGAGAAAAATACTGCTGTTTCACGCGCATATCAGAACCTGACAGCACATTACAATGTATATTTCAATGGCAAGGAAAGCCTGAGAACCGGAGTTGAAAAGATCAATAACTCGGTTGAAGATGACTACTCGAAAGTTCTTCCCTTGTACAAATCGAGCAACCCAACAACTGGGAAAGCAGCCACCTCTCAAATGGAAAATGCAATTCAGAAAGGCTCGAAGCTGATACAGTCGCACTCGATTACAAAAAAACCTAAACGCCGGAAGCACAGGAGTAAAGCATACATCCAATTCGCCAGCCGCGATGAATTTAACAACTGGGTCGATGATGCGTATATCTTAATGGGTAAAGCCTATTTTTATCAACACAACTTTGCATCGGCCATCGAGAATTTCTCTTATGTAGTCCGGAAATTCCCAGATGATCCTTCACGATACACTGCATACGTCTGGCTGATCAGGAGCTACACCGAAATGGGAAGATATGTTGAAGCCTTTGAAATTATCCAGCAATTGCAATTAGACGAGAATTTTCCGAAAAAATTATCGGGCGAACTGGCGGTAGCAACCTCTGATTATTATGCCCGACAGCTTTCCTATGTTGAAGGAATTCCATTTCTATCGATAGCCGTAAAACAAACTCCGCAGAAATTGGAAAAATTGCGTTACAAATTCATTTTGGCGCAATGGTATCAGGAAACTGGCAACCCTGAAAAAGCATCTCAGACTTTCAGGGAAGTTGCCCGAAAGAATCCTCCCTATAAAATGGAGTTCAATGCACAAATTAGCGCTGCCGGAACATTCACCGGAACTGGTGATGTAGAAAAACTGAAAAAAGAATTGCGAAGAATGCTCCGCGATAAAAAGAATCTGGAGTTTCGCGACCAGATTTATTTCGCTATGGGAAACATCTCAATGAAAGAGGGCAAAAAAGATCAGGCTAAGCAAGAATATACCAAATCGGCTTCTTTGAGTGTTGATAATCTTTATCAGCGGGCTCTTTCGTGCTTGTCTCTGGCTCAGATTTATTTTGAAGAACCTGAATATAAAAAGGCACAAGCTTATTACGACAGTGCCATGGTTGTTATTGACGAAAAATATCCGAATTACAAACAAATCTCCGACCGCCACAAAAGTTTGACCCGGTTGACGGATAATATTTATGCTGTTGAAAGAGAAGACAGTTTGCAGCGCATCGCTCAAATGGACGAACCATCAAGGAACAAATTAATTGACAAATGGATTGCTGAAGTTGTTGAAAAAGAAGCGAAGGCTAAGCTTGCCGAAGCAAACCAAATGATGGATCGTGGTTATTTCAGGCAAAACGAAAGCAGGTTTGGGTTAAGTCAGCAACAACAAAGTGCAGGGTGGTATTTTTATAACCCGACAACTGTTGCCTACGGAAAGGTTGAATTCGAACGCCTGTGGGGCAAACGCAAACTTGAAGATAGCTGGAGGCGTGCTGACAAACGTACTTTTGCAGATGAAATGGCCGAACAGGCACAAGATTCGATCCTGACCGATGTTGGGCAATCCAAAAAGATAAAAGATCCGAAAAACCGGGAATATTACACTCAGGACCTGCCGGTGAACGATTCGCTGATGAAAGTTTCGCATGCTAAAATCAGAAATGCCTTATTCAACGAAGGACGCATCTTCAAAACCGACTTTTCAGACTTTCCCCGGTCAATTGAAGCGTTTGAAGATCTGAATAAAAGATATCCTGAGAATTTATTTGCACTTTCGTCGTGGTTCGAATTATGGGATTTATACACCAAACAGGCCAATCAGGAAAAAGCTGATTATTACAAAAACCTGATTACCTCTAAATTTCCGGATTCGAAATATGCCAAATACCTGCTGAATCCGAACTACTTTATCGAGCTCGAAGCAAAGTCCGACAGCATGAACCGACTTTATCAGCAAGCTTTCCTGAAATTTAAAGAAGGCCAATATACCGAGGCTGGCAAGATTACCGATCAGATTCTGCCATTAAATCCTGACAGTTTGCTTATCCCAAAAGTCAAATTCATCAAAACTGTTGCCGATGGAACTGCATCGACCAGGGATGTTTTTGGCAAAATGCTGGCCGAATACATAAGCTCATATCCAAAGGCCGAACCAAAGCCGCTGGCCGAGAAAATCCTAAAATTGATTCAGGATAGTACGCTGGTTGATTACCAGAAACTGGTTGCATCGGGCTACCTGAGCGACAAAATCAACAATCCTGAGCTGTTGTCGGCAAACCCTAAAGGCTCTGATGAATTTGGGGGCAAATTCTCGTACGACGAAGATTTATTGCACTATTTTGTGATTGCTTACCCCACAAATTCTAAAGTTGACCTAAACCGTCTGAAATTTGATTTGGCCAATTACAACATCGATCATTACACCAAAATTGATTTTGATATTGAAACTCAAAATCTGAATAACAACAATACGCTCTTGCTTGTACGATCGCTAAACGATAAAGAACAAGGATTAATCTACTTCAGGTCGATCATCAAAAAAAGAGAGGTTTTCGAAGCGCTTAAAAACATCAAGTACGTTAATTTCATTGCTTCTTCAACCAATTTCAGGGAAATTACAGCCGACAAAGACTACGCTGAATACCTGAAATTCTTCATCAAAAATTACAGCCAGTTTATCACCGGCGATTTCTCGGGTGAACTTCTTCCTGAACCAGAAGAATTACTGGCAAAAGCACGGCAAGAGGAAGAAATGCTGAAAGAAAAGGGAAGCTTTGTTTCCGTTGCCCCAACAGGCTCTGGACTTGATATTTATTCGGACGTGGAATCGGGTTCTCAGAATTTTGTAGTTGCTGTAAACAACACAAAGGCAAGTCTGAAACAGGCCATTGCTGGTTTCAATACCCATAATCGCGACCAGTTCCGGCAGGCCGATCTCTCGATTCGGCAAAGCCAGGTTGCCGATTATCAGTTGATGATTGTCAGCAAGTTTAAAACAAAAAACGAAGCAATCAACTACTTTACAAACACAGTTGCCAACCGGAAACTTTTCAAAAGTCTTGACACGCTGGGCTATCGTAATTTCATTATTACTGATGCCAACCTGAAAAAGTTGACCGAGACGAGAAAGATTGCTGAATATCTGAACTTCTTCAAGGTTAAATACATCGATTCTGGGGCCGGCTCAAATAAACAATCGGAAGCGAAACCTGCCTACAACGGACCGTTCAGCCCTAAGACTGAAGGGATACAGTCCTTTGTTCTGATCATTCCAAAGGAGGAAACTAAACCTGATGCGCTAGTTGAAGCAATCCGGCAGTTTAACCAGAAAAATTACGGATCGCAATCGCTACAGGTAACCTCATCGATGCTCGACGATTTCAGGCTGATGATAAAGGTTGAAGGTATTTCAAACGCTAAATCCGGACTGGAATATCTGCGTGCAATTGCCACTGACCAACAGGTTTATGGTCCTATTCAGGATGCCAACTACCGTAATTTCGTCATCACTCCTGAAAATGAAGCGATTTTCAGGCAGGACAAGAACATTCTCACTTACATGGAATTCTACAAACAATTCTACCTGAAGCAATAAATCAGGAAAAAGTCAATCGTCATTAGAAAAAGCGAAATAAGGAAAGTGAATGTATACAGCAGATTTCTATTTTCTGTTTCCTTTTTACTGATGACTGATGACAATTTCTTGTCTCAGGTTAAAGTTTGTTAAACTGATACTATATGCCCTTTTCGTTTGTTTATATCAAAAACAAACAATAAGTAAAGATGAAACGAGCCATGAGTAATACTTACTCACACACCAAAATGACTAGTTGGCGAGTTCCATATGGCAATTAAAAAGCAAATTACAGACATATGAAAAAACAGCATTTAATTGGTTTTCTTTTTGTTGCGATTTTACTTTCATTTAGTTCATGTAAAAAAAGCTCATTTGCTGCAACTGATACGCTTTATGTTCCTACAGCAACAGATGCTACAGCCACCGCCACTCTTACCCAATTACAAAGTGGGTATAACCTCTATAAGAATAGCTGTGGCGCGTGCCATGGATTATATTCACCTGATAGTTATTCCGCTTCAAATTGGACAAGTATTTTAGCAAGTATGGCACCCAAAGCAGGCTTATCTTCGGCTGACAAAGCATTAGTATATAAATATGTAACCCGGGGCAAATGATTTTTGATTTAAATATTAATGGCCACAAATGGCTATTAATGCGTTGACATTGTTAATTTTACAAATGGATTCAGTTTAAAAAGGTTCGGGAATACAGATGCGGATTCAAAAATCCATTTTTATTCAAATTAAATTTATGCAATTGAAAAAGACTAGAATACTTTGGACCGACGATGAAATAGATTCTTTACATGCGCACATCATATTTCTGGAGGAAAAGGGATTTGATGTGGTTACGGCCAACAACGGAACGGATGCCATTGAAATGGTAAAAAGTGATTTTTTCGACATCATTTTTCTGGACGAAAATATGCCAGGATTAAGCGGCCTTCAGACGCTGAATGAAATTAAAGCGCTCAATCCGAATGTTCCGGTAGTGATGATTACCAAAAGCGAGGAAGAAGATATCATGGAAGAAGCCATCGGGTCAAAAATGGCTGATTACCTGATCAAGCCCGTCAATCCAAAGCAAATTTTGCATTCGATCAAAAAGAATGTCGACCAGCGGCGTTTGGTTACCGAGCGCACCAACACGGCCTATCGTACCGAATTTTCGAAAATTGGCATGCAAATCAGCGACAAACTCTCGTTCGACGAGTGGGTCGACATTTATAAAAAGCTTGTTTTCTGGGAGCTCGAACTGAGTAGCTCCGAAGATTCGGCGATGGACGAAGTTCTTAAAATGCAGAAAGCTGAGGCAAACAATTCATTTGCTAAATACATCAGGAATAATTACCAATCGTGGTTTGGGAAAAACCCAGTTGGGCGTCCCTTGCTTTCACCTGATATCTTCAAAAAGAAAGTAATTCCGCAGGTTGACAGTGGAAACAAAGTCTTTGTTTTGGTAATCGACAATCTGAGATACGACCAGTACCGCGTTTTAGCTACTGTGCTCAACAATTATTACCGTGTTGAAGAAGAAGATCTGTACTGCAGCATTTTACCAACTGCCACCATGTATGCCCGAAATTCAATGTTTGCCGGATTAATGCCTTCTGAAATTGAACGGCTTTTCCCGCAATTTTGGGAAGATGACGACAATGAAGGTCACAAAAATCGCTTCGAACACGAACTTCTTCAAACACAATTAGCCAGACTTGGAAAGAATTACAAGTTGTTCTTTGAAAAGATTGGCGGCATAAGAGGAAGCCGTACGTTGACCGATTACATCGGGAACATTCTTCAAAACGATCTTTCGGTAATGGTTTTCAATTTTGTGGATATGATTTCGCATGCCCGTACCGAAATGGATATGATCAAAGAACTGGCCAGTGACGAATCGGCTTACCGATCGCTTACGCTGAGCTGGTTTAACCACTCGTCGTTACTCGATTTACTGAAGTTGCTGGCCGAAAATAAAGTTACGGTCGTTCTGACTACCGATCATGGAACCATTAGGGTTGACAATGCCTTGAAAGTGATTGGCGACCGCGAAACAAATACTAATCTGCGCTATAAACTGGGCAGAAACCTCAATTACAATTCGAAATCGATATACGACATTAAAACTCCGGCAACCATTTACCTGCCGTCGCGCAATGTGAGTACTTCGTACATTTTCGCTGCCAATACCGATTTTTTTGCTTACCCAAATAACTACAACCATTTTGCCCAATATTACCGGAATACCTACCAGCACGGAGGAATTTCGTTGGAAGAAATGATCATTCCGGTGGTGACAATGACACCGAAATGATAAGCGCGTGAGTTTTTATTTCTCATTCAAGGTAAACAGCTCTTCCACCTTTATCTCAAAGAAACGAGCCAGTTTGATGGCCAGAATGGTGGATGGCACAAATTTTCCGGTCTCGATGGTGTTGATGGTCTTTCGGGTCACGCCAATGTGAGCGGCAAGTTCTTCCTGGGTGATGTTTTTCATCGCCCGTTGAACTTTAATCTGATTACTTAATTCCTGATTCTCCATGTTTAGTCGCGGTTATAGAACATTTTTGAAATCAGGACAGTCAAGCCACCCAAATAGAGGATTACTTTTGTCACCAACAGGGCAGGTATGGTATAAAACAGGGAAACCATAAGGAATACAGCCGTAACGCCCATAACCACAAAGAAACCCGTTTGAAATGATTTGCGAAGATTGTATTGGTGCAACTCCCCTTCCAAGGCACCTCTCATTTTTTTATCCCATCTTAACTCACGTTTTAGCTTAATCGCACGAATTCCACTTACAGCCAAAATAAGCCACCCCAATATTCTGATCCATTGGATTACTGATGGAATTTCAGGCAGGAAAAAGGGATCTGCTACAATGTAAGTTCCAAACCAGATGGCATAACCCACAGTTGCCCATTTCAGAAAACTACTTCTAGCGGCGTCCAATTTTTCAATCATCGATGTTTCCATAATTTGTTGCTTTTAATGTAACCTTAAACTATTATTTAATAACCCTAACGTTTCTTTATATAACCTTTAGGTTACAAAGTAAATTTATTTTTTCTATTCGGGCAAATAATTTCGATCATATTTTTTGCAGAAAAAAATGTCTGTTACCAAGGACATACTTTTTCTCTTTTTTCAGATCCGGGTACTTTGTCAAAGATCAATACAGCCATTTTATCGTCAACTACAGGCTGTTCACCGAAAAAAGCAATTTTACAACATCCTTTTTTCTAACTTAGGCTCAAATAAGCAATTAAACCTATTGACGAATAACTAGTCTATCAGTTGACTTAACTTTTTGGAAGTGAAGATAACTATCGAAAACCTCAACAAAGTCTATCCCAATGGCAACCATGCGCTGAAGGATGTGAATCTGGAAATTAATAACGGGATGTTCGGGCTACTCGGTCCAAACGGTGCTGGCAAATCGAGCCTCATGCGCATATTGGTTACCCTGATGCAACCTTCATCGGGAATTGTGAAAATGAATGGCTACGACCTGACTAAAGATCGCGAACAGATTCGATCCATGCTTGGATATCTTCCTCAGGATTTCCGCTTTTTCTCGCACCTGAAAACCTACGAATTTCTGGATTATGCTGCCCGTTTGGCAGGAATGAAAAACAGCAAAGAACGCAAGCTGGC
This sequence comes from Aquipluma nitroreducens, assembly GCF_009689585.1. Taxonomy (GTDB): domain Bacteria; phylum Bacteroidota; class Bacteroidia; order Bacteroidales; family Prolixibacteraceae; genus Aquipluma; species Aquipluma nitroreducens. The sequence goes on from NZ_AP018694.1 coordinate 2,001,257, forward strand.
TGTCGATAAGATGCTTGAAGAAGTGGGTTTGTTTGAAGCACGCGACCGCAAAGCCAACAACCTTTCAGGAGGTATGAAACGCCGTTTGGGAATTGCCCAGGCGCTGATTAACAATCCCAAAATCATTATTGTTGACGAACCAACCACCGGTCTCGACCCCGAAGAACGCATCCGTTTCCGGAATTTGCTTTCAACCATTTCAACTCAGGATGTGATCATTATACTTTCAACCCACATTGTTGGCGACATCTCCAGTTCGTGTACCGACATGGCGCTACTCAATCAAGGGGGCCTGGCGTTTACCGGTTCGCCCGACGAGTTGGTAGTTCGTGCTGAGGGAAAAGTGTGGCTGATTCAGGCAACAGAAGCTGAATACCTGGAAATCAACGAAAAATATCCGGTTATCTCCAACGTCCCGAACAGCGAAGGTTGGGAAATTCAGGTAGTAGCCGATTCCATCAATGGATACAACGGACACAACATTGCTCCAAACCTGGAACATGCCTACGTTTATTTTATGGAAAGTAATTTAAATCAATGGACCGCCATCTAGTTACGAGTTATTAATGATGAATTATTAATGAGACATTCATGACAAAGCAATTTTGACACACAGTAGGAAGATTATAAAACCAAACAATAATGACATCGCTTTTTTTAAGCCTCACCCTTGGGGAAGGTTTGGAGGGGGCTTAATTATAAACGTATGAATAAATGATTTCAGTTCATAACATCTCGTCCATAGCCAAATACGAAATAACCACACTTTTGCGAAGTTGGTTCTTCCGAATTTTTGCATTATTGGCCATCGTCATCTTGTTCTTCTTTAACATGGCCGTTTTAGTCATGGAAAACGGTGGAAATTGGACGTTAAAAGCCATTTCATCAATCGTTCCGTACATGAACTTACTGATGCTGAATACCGTACAGGCGATCATTGCCATTTTTTTGGCTTCAGACTTCCTGAAGCGCGACAAAAAGCTTGATACTACTGATGTAATTTACATCCGTTCGATGTCGAACGGCGAATATGTGGCTGGAAAAACCATCGGAAACCTCGTAGTTTTTATTATCCTGAACCTGATTGTTCTTTCCGAAGCGCTTATTTTCAACCTGATCTCAGCCGATGTGGCCGTGAACTGGCTGGCTTATGTGGAATATTTTCTGATCATTAGTTTACCCACCTTAATTTTCATCCTGGGACTTTCCTTTTTCGTAATGAGTGTACTTAAAAATCAGGCCATTACATTCATTCTGTTGCTTGGCTATGTAGCAATTACTATTTTCTACCTCAATACCAAATACTATTTCCTGTTCGATTACATGGCTTACAGCTTGCCGTTACTGAATTCAGATTTTATGGGATTCGGTAACCTGCACACCATCCTCGTTCACCGTGGAATGTATGCCTGTTTTGGTATGGCATTTATTTTCCTGACGGTTTCGCTCCTGAAACGATTACCACAAAGTCCTTTCAGCAACAAAGTAACACTTTTCCCGGCATTGCTGTTTTTCGTTGCCGGAGTTTGGTTGGGCAAAATGCATGTTTCAACTTTTGTGAAAACTCAGGAGTTAAGAGAAAACATGCGCACTGTTAACGATGCCAATATGACCGAACCCCGCGTAAAAGTGGAGAGCTGCAACATTGATCTCAAACACGTAGGCAACAACATTGAAGTGACAGCCAAATTAAAAGTGAGCAATCCACTACCAGAAGCCATCAATCATTTTGTTTTCAGCCTGAATCCTGGACTAAAAGTTAGTAAAATCACGTTCAACGGGCATGAGATTTCGCCCAAACGAGAGCTTCAACTGATCGAATTTTCAGATACGAAAATAGAATCCGGAGAATCTGCCGCGCTCGAATTCACTTACAGCGGAAGTCCGGATGAAGCTCAATGTTTTCTTGATGTTGACGACAAAACAATGGAAACGTCCAACAGGGTAAACATGTATAAGATCGACAAACGATCGGCCATCGTTTCTCCTGATTTTGTTTTGCTTACACGCGAGAGCAACTGGTATCCCATTGCCGGAACAGGTTTCGGTAAGCAAAGCAAACAATGGATTCAAAAGCAGTTCAGTAATTTTGACATTACTGTAACCACCAAACCTGGATTGACAGCAATTTCACAAGGAAAACCTGAGGGCAAAGACGGAACTTTCCATTTTACGAACAGCCACAATCTGTCGCAGATATCACTTGTTATCGGTGAGTACACGCAACTATTTAAGGTTATTGATGGACTTGATTTCAACTTATACATCCATAAAGGCCACGATTACTTTTCCAAATTTTTGGAGCCCATAAAAGACACCATTCCGGATTTGATTAAAACGGCTTTAAAAGACTACGAGCGAAAGATCGACATGTATTACCCGTTTGATCGATTTACAGTAATTGAAGTTCCGACTCAATTTTATTCCTATCCACGCACATTGATTGGCGAACGGGAGCAAATTCAGCCCGAAACCATTCTCTTTCCTGAAAAAGGATTACTGGTCGAAGAAGCCGATTTTGCCGGAAATATCAAACGCATGGAACGTTGGGGTCGTGGCGATGATACCTCCACTCCTGAAGAGAAAAAAATAAATGCAGTGAACAACCTTTTGTCAGTCTTTACGCAGGCCGCTGCCAGGGCTGATGTCAGCCAAAGTCAGGGGCAGTTTCAGGTTACAGAAAAAGCCAATCCCTTGTACTTCTATCCATTATTTTACAATTACGCTTATTTTATCCAATCCGATCAGTGGCCAATTACCGATCGTATTTTCGAGGCCTACCTAAAAAAATCAACGGCTGAATCGGGTGCAATGGGATGGATGCAGAGCATGCAGGGTATGACCGAGAACGAACAGGCGAATTTAGCACTGCTCGATTTTTCGTTTGCCGAATTGCTAAACGATCCCGAAAAAATACAAATTATCGACAATGTGATCCAGTTGAAAGGGCAGACACTTTTTTCGATCATCAAACGCAAAACAGGCGATGATGCTTTCGACGATTTTATGTTTAAGTTCCTGAAAAGCATTCGGTTCAATTCAACTACCATCGAAGACTTCAACAATCGGATTGAGCAACAATTTAATACCGACCTGCTTCCTTATATGGAAAAATGGTTCAGCAGTAAAGAACTTCCCGGGTATTTGATTGGCAGTGTAAAAGCCGTTAATGTATTGGATGGTGACCGGCTAAAAGCGATGGTCAAATTCAAAATCACCAATTCCGAAAAAACAGAAGGAATTGTTCTGGTTCAATTCAGGCTTGGCGAAGGCGGTGGTCCTGGCCGTGGACGTTTTGGCGGAGGCGGTGCAAACAGTGAAACCGTTGATAAACTTTTGCATCTCGAAGGTGGACAAACCAAAGAAGTAAGTTACCTCCTCGATGGAACACCCCGGAATATAACCATTAACACGCTCACGTCAAGAAATATTCCGGCTGAACTTCGGCTTCCGCTGGATAACATTGAACAAGATATTAAGGCAGTTCCGTTTGAAGGCGAAAAAATTGTGGATACGCCTGTACGTATTGCAGAAGATGGCGAATTTATTTGCGACAACGAAGATTCAACATTCCACGTCACCGTTTCGGAAGATAGAAGCCTGTTGCAAAAATTGCTCCTGAACGAGGAACAAACCAAAGATAAATACATCGGGTACAACACCTGGCGAGCGCCAAGAACCTGGCGGGCAACCACCAACAGTGGCTTTTTCGGCAAGTTTATCCGGTCGGCTCACTACGTAAAATCAGGCGACGGCAATAAAAAAGCATCATGGAATATTCCGATCAAGGGTGATGGAACTTACGAAGTGTACACCTATCTCACAAAAATGCGGCGTGGGCGGCGCGATAATCAGGATAATCCCGGTGAATACACGTACACCATCAACCACAACGGGGAAAAAGAAAATGTGGTGATTGACCTTAAAACCATTGATGACGGATGGAACAGTCTCGGTTCGTTCTATTTTTCGGGCGATACGGTTAAAATCGAATTGGGTAATAAATCGGCAGCGCAAACGGTAGTGGCAGATGCCATTAAACTGGTGAAACAATAAAAAAGTGTTCAGTCGCAGTAAACAGAATTGAATGTTGCGAGTTACGAGATGCGGGTTAACCCCAAACGCGTAACCCGTAACCCGAAACGCAAATTTGAAATTTGGAATTAAAAAATATAAACCTCAGACGATAACCATTATGCTTCTAAAAAAACTAATCAAAAGAGGACTGCTGGTGTTCATTTTTTGTCAGCTTTTGCTATCGGCAAATGCACAACAAATTATAACACTCGAAAGTGCGCTTGAAATAGCACGCAACAATAGTCCCGACATTCGACGCTCGTTGTTGAATCTAAAGAATTCTGAAGAGTCATTAAAAGCTCAGAATGCAGCGCTAAAATCAAATTTTTCGCTCAACCTGACTCCATTAAGTTACGACAAAACCCGATCGTTCGATACGTTTCAATCGATTTGGAATACAAGCGAAACAACTCAATCGTTCGGTACATTAACCGTTTCGCAACCATTCCTTCCGACTGACGGAACAATAAGCCTGAACAACCGGTTTGGCTGGCAGAACAGTTACAGCGAGAACGGAAGAAACCTCGCCCCAAAAACATTCAGTAATAACTTGTATCTGAGCATTGCACAGCCTTTATTCACCTATAACAGAACCAAGCTTTCATTGAAAACGCTGGAGCTAAATCTGGAAAATGCCCAACTGAATTATTCGATGCAAAAGTTGAACCTCGAAATGCAGGTTACCCAATTGTTTTACAATGTTTATCTGGCACAAATGAGCCTGAATATTGCACAGGATGAATTCACTAATACGCAAAAGAGTTATGAAATCACCCAAAACAAGGTAACTGCAGGAATTGCAGCTAAAGAGGAACTTTATCAGGCCGAACTGAACTTTGCCACTGCAAAATCGACCTTGGAAAATGCACAGGTAACACTCGACAATAATAAAGATCAGTTTAAACAATACATCGGGATGGACATCATGGAAGAAATGACTGTGATGACCGATGTTGCATTTAACCCGGTAAATGTTGACGTAAAAAAAGCAATTGAATACGGTTTAAATTCCCGTATGGAACTTCGCCAGCGCCAAATTGATGTGACAAATGCTCAATTCCAATTGATCCGGACCAATTCACTGAACGAATTCCGTGGCGATCTGAATTTATCAATCGGTATTATCGGTGTCAACGAAACTCTGCCTGATATATACAAGAATCCAACCAACAACCCACGGGTGTCGGTTTCATTCAATGTACCGCTTTGGGATTGGGGCGAAAAGAAAGCCCGGATCAAAGCGCAGGAAGCTGTTATTGAAACTCAGGAAATTAATCAGTCGGAACAGAAAAAACAGATAACAGTTGACATCCGAAAAGTCTACCGCAGTTTACAAAATCAGACCAACCAAATTGAAATTGCTGCTCAGAACGAAAAAAATGCGCAACTAACCTACGAAATCAACCTCGAAAGGTATGCCAATGGCGATCTGACCAGTATGGATATGAACCTTTTCCAAACACAGCTTTCACAAAAGAAAATGTCGTATGCTCAGGCTTTAATCAATTATAAAGTTGAATTGCTGAACCTTAAAATTCAGTCGCTTTACGATTTTGAAAAGAACGAAGCCATTGTTCCTGAATACCTTATTCGAAAGAAAAAATAAAACAAATCCATATGAAACCTATTCACCAATTTATCGCTTTGATAGCCCTGATCGGGGCGACCACTGCCTGCAACAACCAACCGGCCAACACAACAACTGAACTGGCGGTCCCTGTTTCGGTTTCCGACATCAAACCGAAGTCGATCGAAAAAGTGATCAATACCACCGGCACGTTGAATGCCACAAAAAAAACGGTATTGAATACCGAAATGGCCGGTAAATATAAACTATTGGTCAATCCGAAAACCCGCCGTCCGTTTGCTCTGGGCGATCTGGTCGAAAATGGACAGGTTATAATACAGCTCGAAGATGCCGAATATGTCAACGGAATTGGTCTTGAAAGCAAGAAGCTGAATCTCGATATTACGGAGCAAACTATGAAAAAGCAGCAATCGCTTTTCGAAAAAGGTGGAGTTACCCAACTTGATTACCGCAATTCGGAAGTAAATTATACCAACGCCAAGGATGCTTTCGAAAGGGCAAATCTTCAATTGGCCAAGATGAGTATTCGTGCTCCGTTCAAAGGCGTAATTACCGATTTGCCTGCCACCACCAACGGTACCCAGATTGCGACTGGAGCTGCTGTTGTTAGTTTGATGGACTATAGTATCATGACCGTTGAAGTAAACCTTCCGGAAAAATACATTAACGAAGTGGCGATTGACCAACCGGTTCGAATTATGAATTATACCTTGCCCAACGACACTTTACAAGGAAATGTAAAAGAATTGTCGCCGGCCATCAGTACCGAAACACGCACGTTTAAAGGTGTTGTTCAGGTTGCCAATCCTGAGCTGAAACTACGTCCGGGGATGTTTGCCAAAGCCGACATTGTTTTGGCACGCAAAGACAGCGTAATTGTTATCCCCAAGGAAATCATCATTTCAAGCCAGCGTGGCAAGTCGGTTTTCATTGTCGATAATGGAACAGCAACCGAAAAACACATTACCATTGGCTACGAAACCCAGACCGAAGCAGAAATAACTTCAGGATTAAAAAAGAATGACCGACTGGTGATCAAAGGTTTTGAAACATTGAAGAATAGGTCGAAAGTAAAGATCGTGAAATAGTAAAATGTTACGAGTTACAGGTTGCGGGATACGGGTTAAATAGCCGCATCGCGCAACCCGAAACACGCAACCCGAAACATAAAACCGCATGAAGAAATTAACACAATTTGCTGTCAACTTTCCGGTGACCATACTGATGATGGTACTTGCCGTTGTCCTGTTGGGATACATTTCCTTCGACAAGCTGGGCATCGACCTGTTTCCGGAGATAAACAACCCTCGTTTGTTTATCGAGCTCAAATCGGGAGAACGCCCTCCGGAAGAAATGGAAAAACAATTCGTGAAAAATCTCGAATCGTTAGCCATTCGCCAATCAGGCGTCATACAGGTTTCGTCGATTTCGAAAGTAGGAACGGCGCAAATAACCGTTGAATATGCCTGGACCAAAGATATGGACGAAGCTTTTCTTGATCTTCAGAAAGCAGCCAGTTCCTTTGCTCAGAATCAAACCCTCGACGAGATCAACATCACGCAACACGATCCGAATACCACACCGGTAATGATTGTTGGTCTGACTCACGAGAGCATTACCGATATGAACGAACTCCGTAAAGTAGCCGAAAACTACATCCGGAACGAGCTGGTTCGGCTCGAAGGTGTGGCTGATGTGGAAGTTTCTGGCTCGGAAACCAATGAAGTGCTGATACAGACCGATCAATACATGCTCGATGCTTTTGGTTTGACACTCGACGAGTTGACTACACGCATACAGAGCTTTAACCAGAGTATTTCGGGTGGTTCGATCACCGAAATGGGACTGAAATATGTGGTAAAAGGCGTTAGTTTATTGACCGACCTGAGCGACTTCGAGAATACCATTGTTGGATACAAGTCGATTACTTCGGGAAGCACAACTGCCGAAAAAGCTCCGATATATCTGCGCGAAGTGGCTAAAATTAGTTTTGCCAATAAAGATCCTGAAAACATTGTCATGATGAATGGCAAGCGCTGTTTGGGATTGTCAATTTATAAGGAAACAAGTTTCAATACAGTAAAAGCTGTTGAAGACATTTCGAAAGCACTGGTTGACATGGGAAAAGCATTGCCTGGGTACAAGCTGACTGTTATCTCCAATCAGGGAACTTTTATCAGCAATGCCATCAGTGAAGTGGAAGATACCGCAATGATTGGCATGTTCCTGGCGATCGTGGTGCTGTTTATATTTCTGCGCCGCATTGGAACGACACTAATTGTGAGTGTGGCTATGCCGATTTCAATCATAGCCACCTTTAACCTGATGTATTTCAATGGGCTCAGCCTGAATATTATGACCTTGGGAGGACTGGCGCTCGGTGCCGGTATGTTGGTGGACAATGCCATCGTGGTGATGGAAAATATTTTCCGGCTCCGCGAATCGGGCATGTCGGTAAAAGACGCTGCCATCGAAGGAACTTCGCAAGTCAGCGGGGCGATAACTTCATCGACGCTTACCACCATTGTCGTTTTCCTACCCATCGTTTATTTGCACGGCGCTTCGGGCGAGCTTTTCCGCGATCAGGCATGGACAATCACTTTTTCGTTGCTTTCATCACTGGTCGTGGCCATCTTGTTGATTCCAATGATGTTCAACTATTTCTTTAAAAGCAGCCAGAAACCTACCGTTCAAAAGTCTGTCCGGATTAAGGGATATGGAAAATTTCTCGGGAATGCACTGAAACACAAATGGGCGATCATACTTCTTACTGTAGTACTCATGGGGCTTTCTGTTTTGGTTTTGCCTTATATCGGAACCGAATTTATGCCCAAATCGGAAACCCGTCAATTTAGTATTGATTTAAAGATGCAGGAAGGAACCCGGCTTCAGCGAACTACTGCTGCCGTTGAGAATCTGGAAGGAATCATCCGCGAAGTGTTGGGCGACCATCTAGAAACGATTTATAGTCAGGTTGGTCCGTCAACCGGATTGCTTACCTCTCAGGATGCACTTTTTCAGGGTGAAAACACAGCGAGCATTAAAATTATATTGAAACCCGATAGCAAATATGGATCAACATCGGCCATTCAGTCCATTTCGCAAGGATTGGGCGAGATGCCTGATTTGGACATCAAATATGTTCAGGATCAGACTGCATTGGGCGGTTTGATGGGAACCGATGAAGCGCCGTTGGTGATCGAAATTCAGGGAGAAGATCTGGCCGTGATAGAAGGACTATCCAATCAGGTAAAAGCGGCCGTTCAGGGAATTCCTGAATTGTATAACCTGGAAGCTTCGATGGAAGGTGGTTCACCCGAAGTGGAAGTGATGGTTGACCGTTTGCGTGCCGGAATTTTTAACCTGAGTGTATCCAACGTGGTTACCCAAATTCAGAATCAGTTAACCGGTAAAACAGCCGGTACTATTGAAAAAGGTGGCGAAATGCAGGACATCACGCTTCGTTTGCCCGACACCGGATTGGCTCAATTATCGGATATGGAAATCAAGAACGGAACGCAGGTTGTTCGCGTTAACGAAATTGCGACCATTGTTGAAGGTACTTCGCCCAAGGAAATTTTCCGGAGAAACCAGGTGCGAATCGGCAAGATCACAGGTTACATGAACAAAGACATTGCCCTCGATAAAATGGTTACCAAAGTGAATCAGGCGATTGCAGGAATTCCGTTACCAACCGATTATAAAATCAAGATAACAGGTGAAGAGGAAAAACGAAAAGAATCGATGGATGCGCTCAGCTTTGCAATGTTATTGTCGATTGTGTTGGTGTTTATGGTTATGGCTTCGCAATTCGAATCGCTGCTGCACCCATTCACCATTCTGATGACGATCCCGATGGCGGTGGTTGGTTCCGTTCTGACCTTTTTCATTTTCAACCAAACGTTGAATATCATGGCAGTCATCGGAATCATCATGTTGGTGGGTATTGCCGTTAACAACTCGATTCTGTTGGTCGACCGGATCCTGCAACTTCAGAAAGATGGTGTTCCAAGGATCGAGGCCATTCAGCAAGCCGGTCAACAACGAATCAGGCCAATATTAATGACCACGCTGACGACCTTGCTGGCTATGTTGCCACTCACGTTTGGGTTTGGCGAGAGCGCTTCGCTGCGAGCTCCAATGGCGCTGGCTGTAATTGGCGGATTACTAACCTCAACACTGATGTCGTTAATCGTAATTCCTTGCGTGTTCGATGTTTTCGATAGATTAGCCTCCCCTAAATCCCCTCCGAAGGAGGGGACTTTAAAAGCCACAGATCCCGATGGAAGGGATTAAAAAGTTATCTATTTGATAAGAGAATGTTGTGAAAATATGCCGCATTAAGTCTCCCCTTTGGGGGGAGATTTAGAGGGGGCTTAATTTAATCAGAATGAAATTCATCATACAGCGAAAAGTACTGATCAGCATGTTGTTTCTGGGACTAACCGTTTTGGGTTACGTCTCCTACAAACAACTGCCGGTTGAATTATTGCCCAATGCCGAACTCCCGTTTCTTTTCGTTCAGGCCGGCTCGGCTACCGATTTGGCTCCTGAATACATGGAAAATCAGGTTGTTATTCCGATCGAAGGAGCTATTGGTACACTCGAAGGCATTGAATCAATCGAGTCGAACGTGACTTCGAAGCAGGGAACCATCGTCGTTTATTACCAGAAGGGCGTCAATTTCAAATATGCATACCTGAAACTTCAGGAAAAGATCAACGAGATACAGTCGAAAATGCCAACCGGCGTGCGGGTAAATGTGGCCAAAGTCGACTTGAAACAGATGAACAGCCAGTTCATGGAATTGCAGGCACGCGGCGAAGGCGGAGTTGACCGCGTGCGAACCATCGTTGAGCAGGACATTAAACCCGATCTGGAAAATATAGATGGAATTGCTTCCGTGAATGTGTATGGTGGAAGGCAAAAGTCAATCGAGGTTATTCTCGATACAAAAGCTTGTGAAGCCTATCACATCACTCCGGGCAAAATACGTTCGTTGCTATCGCAAAATTCGAACTCGCGCACCTATGTTGGTAATTTGAAGGAAAAGACCGTCCAGTATTTTGTGCATGTAACCGCCGAATACACCAAGGTAGAAGATCTGGAAAACCTCGTGGTAGCCAACGGTCCTATTCTGCTAAAAGATGTTGCTGAAGTCAGGTTTGGAGTAAAAGAGGAAACTTCGTTTAGCCGTGTAAATGGTAAAGATGCGGTGACGATACTGCTGGTTAACGACTCTCAAGCCAACATGATCGAGCTCTCGAAAGCGACACGCAAAGTAGTTGCCACCCTGAACGAGAAAATGGCGACCAAAGAAATTGAGATTGCAGAGATTAGCAACTCGGCCGACCAAATGGAAAAGAACATTGACCAGATCATGGATCTTGCGTTAGTTGGCGGAATCATGGCGATTTTTGTTCTTTGGATCTTCCTGAAGAATCTTCGGATCGTTTCATTTATCGCGTTGGCTATTCCCATCTCCATTTTTACTTCGTTTAACCTGTTTTATGCGTTCGACATCACGCTCAACAGTTTGACACTGGTTGGTATGGCACTGGCCATCGGGATGTTGCTCGACAATAGTGTAGTCGTTCTCGAAAATATATACCGGCTCGCAGGAAAAGGATATGCGCCGATGCAGGCCGTTGTGCAGGGGACAACCGAAGTATGGCGATCTATTCTGGCATCAACTCTCACTACCATAACCGTATTTTTACCCTTCGTTTTCTCCAAAAATTTCATGGTGGTTATGTTGGGTTACAACGTGGGCATCTCAATCATTTCCACCCTTGTTGTTTCGTTGGCAGTGGCTCTTTTATTGGTTCCGATGGCCTCGTATGTTTTGCTTAAAAGGCAGGTTGCCCGGAATATATTCTACGAAAAAGTAACCACCAACATGCGCATGGTTCAGGTTTATCTGGTGTTCCTGAAATCGTGTATGCGCAATCCGGCAGCCACCATCATTGGTGGAATAATCATTTTCTTTCTGGCCGTATTCATTAGTCTGGCGGTGAGTGTCAGTTCTCTTCAGGAAGTTGCAAATAAGGAAATTCGCCTGTATGTAACCATGCCATCGGGCTCGTCGCTGGAAACCACCGATCATACCGTTCAGGAAATTGAGAAAAAACTGGACGACTTAGCCGAAAAACAAGATGTGGTTAGCAAAATAGAGGAAGAACAGGCAACAGTAACCATTAAGCTGAAAGACAAGTTTGAAGACATAGCCGACCGCACATTTGCCCAAGTTAAAACCGATATTAACGACCGGACACGCGACATCAAAGCTTCGTCGATTTCGTTCACACAAACACAAAGCACGCGCAGTTTTCAGGGGGGCAGCCGAAACATGATGGGTAGCTTCCAGAAAATGATGGGAATAGGAACCGACGAAGAAAAAATCGTACTCAAAGGTCAGGATTTCAAAAAATTGCAAGCTGTTGGCGAAGACCTGAAATATTTCATCGACCAACTGGAGTCGGTGCAAACGGTGAACCTGAACATTTCGGATAATCGGCCTGAGGTGCATTTGTATTTCAATCCGCTACTGATGACCGAATACAACATTTCGCTCAACAATGTTTTGTCTGAACTGAACTCGTTTTCGAAGGAAATTGCAACTGGCATTCAGTACAAACAAGGTGTTGATGAATACGAAATCATCATCACGCAAAAAGAGCCGGTTGAAGGCGAAAAGCAGAAAACTGACAGGAACATGGATGAACTCAAAATGGTGCAGGTGAGTGATGCTTCAGGAGGGATTCACGACCTTCAGGATTTTACAAATATTGTTTATGCAAGCGGGCTTTCGGGCATTAACCGCGTGAATCAGGAAAAACAAATAGAGGTAAACTACAGTTTTGTAAGCGAAGCCAGCAGTTCGAAAGATCTTTTGGCGGCCTACCGGTACGAAATTGATGAACTGGTTGCCAACTACAATTTGCCATCGGGCGTTGCGGCTGAAGTGGTTCACGAAGAAACCGATTTATCGGAATTTTACTTTCTGATTGGAGCTGCTATTGTTTTGATTTTCATGATTATGGCATCGGTGTTCGAATCGCTGGCAACGCCTTTTGTACTGCTCTTTTCGATTCCACTCGCAGCCATCGGCTCGCTGATTGCGCTGATTATTACCAACAACAGTTTGCTCAGTTCAAACACGCTGATAGGCTTTTTGATTTTGCTTGGAGTGGTGGTGAACAACGGAATCATCCTGATTGACTACACCAACATCCTGCGCAAACAAGGATTCCGCCGTTCGCGCGCGCTGATGACAGCCGGACTGTCGCGCGTTCGCCCGATCCTGATTACGACCATCACCACCATTGTAGGAATGTTTCCGCTGGCTATGGGCGATGCCGAATATGTGAGTGCCATTGGCGCCCCGTTTGCCATTGTTGTAATCGGAGGCTTAGCGCTGAGCACCATGCTCACGCTGGTGTTTATACCAACTTTTTATTCGGGATTGGAAAGTGCTATCGGATGGTTTAAAGAACTATCGCTCCGAATCCGCATCGCTCAATTTGTACTGATGGCTGGGTTGTTCCTGCTCATTTACCTGAAGGTCGATTCCGGATTGTGGCAAGGACTCGATTTTATATTGGTGATTATTTTGGTTCCGGGGTCAACCTGGTTTATTCTGAACAGCTTGCGAAAAGCACAAACCAAGCTGATTGGCGATCAGGATTCCCTCAGTATCCGTATCCAAAACCTGGTTAAAATATACGACCGCGAAAGTCAGTTCTCGCGCGAATGGGAAGCCGGCAAAAAGATTCGCCGACGTGCCGGACTCGAAAAACAATATCATACTTTGCGCGAATTCGATTACGTCATCTGGCAATTGCCTTTGCTTGGATTTATGGGTTATTTCAGCTTTTTCTATCTGAATTCGGCTTTCTGGTCGCTTCTATTTTCGGTTGCAATCACCAACCTTGCCCTGAGCATCTGGAAGCCATTCGGCTTCTTCCTGAATTTCAAGGCTGAAAAAACCGGCAAAAAACTACCGCTGAAGAACTTCCGCTGGGTTCAAATTTTCCTTTTCTGGATTCTTCCAGCGATTGAAACATTTGTGGTTTGGAAAATCACCAAAACCATCGGATTCGTGGTTACGTTTGGCATATTGTGGTATTTGGCTCTGATTATTTCGGTAACCGCCAAGAAACTGTATCAGGAAAAAATAAACATCGACCGTATTACAGGACGCTTCGGAACCATGCGTCGCGGGTTGCTTCGAACCGTGAAAAAGATACCGGTCATTGGCAAACAACATCAGCCATTCAAAGCTTTAAATGGCGTTTCACTCGACATAACCACCGGAATGTTCGGCTTGCTTGGTCCAAATGGCGCCGGAAAATCGACCATGATGCGCATCATTTGCGGTATTCTGGAACAGAGCTACGGAAAAATATGGATCAACGGCATCGATACGCAGGAAAAACGCGAAGAACTTCAGGGATTGATTGGTTACCTGCCCCAGGAATTTGGAACCTATGAAAACATGCCTGCCGAAGAATTTCTCGACTATCAGGCTATCCTGAAAGGCCTAACCGATAAGCAACAGCGCGAAGAACGCATTGAATATGTGCTGAAAGCCGTTCACATGTGGGAAAAACGCGGCGACAAAATCGGCTCCTTCTCCGGAGGGATGAAACAGCGAATTGGTATTGCGCAAATATTGTTGCATTTGCCTAAAATCATGGTTGTTGACGAACCGACAGCTGGGCTCGATCCACGCGAACGCATCCGCTTCCGCAACTTGCTGGTTGAATTGAGCCGCGAACGTATTGTAATCTTCTCAACTCACATCATCGAAGATATTTCGAGCTCGTGTAACCAGGTGGCTGTAATCAACCGCGGTCGTGTAAAATACCACGGAACGCCAATGGACATGGTACATCTGGCCAAAGACATGGTTTGGCAATACGATATTTCGGTTGAGGAATTCGATCAAATGGAAAACAAACAATTGGTTACCCACCACATGCGGCAGGGCGACCTGATCAGGGTACGTTTCCTCTCGAAGAAAAAACCGAGCGAAGATGCAGTGCCGGTTAATCCGATTTTGGAAGATGCTTATTTGTGTCTGATTAAAGATTTGAAATGATAAAAGAGTGACAAAGTAACAGAGAAACAAAGTAACAGAGTAAAAAATGCTTTATAAGCTTTGGTACTTAGGTACTTTGTCGCTTAGGAACTAAAAAAATAAAACTATGGGATCAGCTATAAGTGCAGCCAATGTTTGGACTTTGCTCCTGAAATTGGTGAAATACAATATGAAAGTCATTTTTGGCAACCGGTTTATCTGGTTTGTGGTGGCAGCCATTTCTTTCTACTTTTTTATCGCCATCACCAACATATACGACAATGGCACGCTTGACGAAGGATTCATTTTTGATTTACAGATTATGCCGGGCATCCTGCTTATTTTCTATCCGATGACTTTCGGTATTCAAAACGATCTGGATGCCGGAATCCTTGAAATCCTATTTGGCATTCCCGATTATCGCTATAAAGTATGGTTGGTAAGGCTGGTGCTGGTTTTTATGTTGGTTTTCCTGATGATGATTGGCCTGACCGTGATGAGCTATTACCTGTTGGCGCCTGTGAGTGTTTTTGAGTTGACCTGGCATGTGATGTTCCCCATCTATTTCCTCGGATCACTGGCCTTCCTGTTTTCAACGATCATCAAAAATGGTAACGGAACCGCTGTTGTCATGGTCATCATTGGGGTTGGACTGTTGATCATGTCCGGAATTTTGGAACGAACCATGTGGAACATTTTCCTGAACCCGTTTGAAATTCCGAACCGGCTCAACGAAATGGTGTGGCAGGAAACAACCATGAAGAATCGCATTTTTCTGGCTGTTGGCACACTGCTCTTCGTGCTCTACGGACTGTTTAATTTACAGAAAAGGGAGAAGTTTATTTAATATACGGAAGACCGGAGTCAGAAGTCGGAAGACAGAAACTTAATGGAGCGATAGCTCACTCTCTCTTGGAAACTATTAAAGAGGAACTGATTAAGCCGGAATTATATTTGGGCAACGCAACCATGGAATAGAAAATTCCATCTATGTTTGAATTAAACTTAATTTTCAAATGATGCTCAAAAAGATCGTTCTTATTACAACGTGTATTCTGCTGGCTTTGGTCACTTTCTCACAGACAAAAAACAGAGTATCAATTTTCTATTCACCTGCCAGTAATGGATTAATAATTCCGGAGGACTTGGATGGCGATATGGGTTATTCAGGGAAAGGGGCAAATTTGTACGAATTGAGATATTCAAGACAAATTAACAGGTTCTTTTCCATAGAAACAGGTCTGGAATATTCATTTAATAAAATTGAAAAAGATTATTTCCCTGATGGAATTATGCACTATAAAGAATCGAATATAAAGATGCTCTCAATTCCAATTTATGGAGACATAACCTTTTGGAAGTATTTCTTTGTTAATGCAGGTCCAACAATCGACTTTGAACTGCATCATACGGAATCAGAATCAACTTACAACCAATCGGGGATTGGATTTGGGCTCGGAATAGGCGGACGCTATACCCTGAAAAACTTCACCATCAGTTTAAATCCGTTTTACCAGAAACACTTGATACTTCGGAGTAAGAAAGGAGCATATCATGAAAATTTATATGAAGATGGAATTAAACTGGGACTAGGATATAATTTTTAGAAACGACCTACAAATGCAAAAAAGCTCCGATCTCTATAAAAGACCGGAGCTTTTTTACTATACAATTCTCAATAAAGATTTTCGCTAATGCGAATATCCTATTTTATGGTTTTCAGTCAAATGACGAATAATTTCGTTGGTATCGTTGATGAATGTTCCGTTTTCGAGCACCAAAACGGGGCAACTTTGGTTTTCTTCACCCAAAAGATCAACCAATGCCGGACGCGGGCGGGCGAAGTTGACATATTTCACTTCCAACTCGTTTAAAAGACGCGGATAATATGACAACAGACCTTCAATCATCACACAATCGGGGCAAAAATATCGTTTGCCATCAGCACGGCTGGCATCCTGAAAATCAGCTTTTAATAAAAATAGTTTCTTCATTTTTTGCGTTTTAAAAGTAATTTGATTTCCCTCTGCAAATGTATATTTCAAACGATTACTACAACCTCCGGATCGAGATAATCTTCACCGGATTAACCAAATATTGATCTTTGTCCTTTTGCGCCTGAATCTTCCGGGCTACTTTCATTCCTTTGGTTACTCTTCCAAAGGCGGCAAATCCCTGTCCATCAGGATTACGTTTTCCGGCAAAATCCAAATCCGGCTGATCGTTGATGCAGATCGAAAAACTGCTGGTTGCCGTGTTCGGCGCGTCTCTGGCCATCGATAAAGTGCCATTTAGATGGTGAATTCCGGTTTGTTGGGTCGTCTCCATTGGTATTGGTTCAAACTCTTTCCCTTCGGGAACATCGCCGCCCTGCACAACCTGGATCTTTACCATTCTGTTTTTTTCATTCTCAGGCGTACAAACCCTGAAAAAACTACTTCCATCGTACAACTGATGATCGACATATTTCAGGAAATTGGCAACTGTAACCGGTGCTTTGTCAGCATAGAGTTCTATCCGGATGTTACCCATCGAGGTTTTAATCAGGCATGGAATATTTTTTTGTGCAAATGAACCGAGAAACATCAGGTTCAGAAATGCAACTAGAAGTTTTGTCTTCATTGTCATTTGTTTATTTTTTCTTTTTTGATGATTTGGCGAATTTGTTATACTCAACCGACAAATCGATCCAATAATTTAAGTCGGCAACAGTCTTCATTCCTGAGTCCTCAATTAGAACCCATCCTTTCATTGGCCTTCCGGTAAAGGTCATCTCATGGCAACCAGTCTTTTCAAGCGATTCTTCATAAAGAGCAGGATCCAAGCGGCACATCAACTCATCCTTGATAATCCCAACGCACATTTTATCGTTGAGCATGAAACACAAACCACCCATCATTTCCCTTTCCTCAATATCATCCAAATCCTGAAGTTGCTCCCTGATTCGGTTCGCCAAAGTTTGATTGTATGCCATTTCAAAAATGAAAAGGAAAGAGACATTCGTCATTAGAAACAAGTTGGTATGAAATCCATTTTCCCCTATTTCCAATGACTGATGACTCTTTCCTGGTTTTTACTAATGAATCTCAATATCATACGGCACCCTTGTCAAAATTCCCTTCTGAGCAACTACACCGCGCAACTGATCGTAGTATTTGTAAGTTTCGCCCAGTTCGTCCATCATAAATCTGGCTTTAGCCGATCCTGTAAATTCTTTCATCAATTCCTCGATCGGATCTTTCAGTTTAGGCAAATTAACAATCCGGTAGCTATCCAGTTTGGCCATTTTTTTCGCCAGCTCTATCGCTTCGGTTAATCCGCCATAAACGTCAACCAGCTTAATTTCTTTTGCATTGGTGGCTGCCCAAACGCGGCCTTGTCCAATATCATCAACCGCAGTCTTGTCCATTTTGCGACCTTCGGCAACTCTTGAAATGAAAGTATCATAACCAGCTTCAATCGTCTGCTGCATCAAATCACGTTCGAATGCCGACATCGGGCGGGTTACTGAAATCATGTCGGAATGTTCGTTGGTCGTGACCACATCCTGCGTAATTCCGAGTTTGTTGGTCAGCAGGTTCTGAAAATTTGGGATCATCCCGAAAATACCAATCGATCCGGTGATGGTCGTGCGATCGGCCATGATGGTATCGGCAGCACAGGCAATGTAATAGCCGCCCGATGCAGCCACATCGCCCATCGAAGCAATCAAAGGTTTGGCTTGTGCAGCCAGTTTCACTTCGCGCCAGATCACGTCTGAGCCATAAGCGCTTCCTCCCGGAGAATTAATACGCAACACAATGGCTTTGATCGACGAATCGCGGCGAGCCTCGCGAATGGTTCTCGAAAGATCTTCCGATTTAATGTCGTCCTCCGAAGTTCCGCTGTCGATATCGCCTGACGCATAAATCACCGCAATCTTTTTACGTGCCATTGTTTTGGGACCATTCATATCCGGAACTTTAATGTACTTGTAAATATCGATTGCTTTTACATCATCCTTCGCATCGGTATTGGTCAGCCTTTTCAGGTCATCAATCACCTGATCTTTGTATTTCAGCCGGTCAACCAGATTCTTCTGTTTAGCGAAATCAGCTTTCCGGAATGTAGCAACGGCATCAGCAATATCGTTTAACTCGTCGAAACCCATTTTGCGCGAAGCCGAAATATCAGTCAACATTTCGTTCCACATGCTCTTCATATAAGTTTCTGTCTGAAGTCTATTTTCCGGACTCATTTTATCGAGAAGAAAAGGTTCAACTGCCGATTTAAATTTACCATGACGGATAATCTGCATCTCAACGCCGAGTTTTTCCAATCCTTTTTTGTAGAAAGTTCGTTCGCCGCCCAATCCACGAAAATCAACCGATCCTTGTGGATTCAGCATCAAACTATCGGCAACAGTCACCAGGTAATAAGCTTTTTGCGAAAATGCATCGCCGTAGGCATAAATAAATTTTCCTGAAGTTTTGAAATCCTTCAGTGCTGTACGGATTTCTTCAACAGTTGCCATTCCGGCCTGAATATCCATCGGATTCAAATAAATACCCAGAATGTTGTGATCAGTTTTGGCTTTCCGGATACAATCGAGCATGTCGTTCAATCCAACGGTTTTCTCACCCTGAAACATTCCAAAATCGAGACCTTCCAACGGATTTTTCCGGGCACGGTCAACAATCTGATGATCGAATTTCAGGAGTAACACACTATTGCTCTCCGATTGTACGGGTTCGTCAGAGCCTGAAACCATTGCTGTAATGACCCCGATCGTAACAAAAAGTAGTAAAAGACCTGCAACCAAAACGCCAACAATCGAAGCCAGCGTAAATTTTAAAAATTGCTTCATGCTTATTTATTTGAATTAATTTGTTTCGATTAAAATGAACGATAGATTTGTACGAAAATAGCGTTTTTGTTACACATTTCGGTTCTTATGATCAAGCTATATATCCTGTTAGGCGGAAATTTGGGAGATAAACTGAAGGTTTTTTCTGAAGCGAGAGCAAGACTGAGCCAGCACGTTGGAGCGATTACCAACCAATCAGTCGTTTATGAGACTGAGCCTTGGGGATTTGAGTCGGAAGACATCTTCTGGAACCAGGTTATTGAATTGTCAACGACACTTTCTCCGGAAGAAGTTCTTGTGCAAACACAGCAAATCGAACATGAACTGGGACGAATCCGGAAAGCAAATCAATACGATTCACGGATCATTGATATTGACATTTTATTCTACGGAGACCAAATCATCCAGACCGAAAATCTGGTTGTTCCACATCCACGCATTCAGGAACGGAAATTTGCTCTCGTTCCACTGTGCGAAATCGCTCCGGAACTGATCCATCCAGTCTTTCAGAAAAGCATCAGGCAAATACTAAATGAATGTACTGATTCTTTAAAAGTTGAAAAAGTGACAAAAACTTATAACTCATAATTTATCACTCACAACTCCAATGAAGGCTTCCTTTCAAAAATATACACTCAACTTTAAACAGGCATCAGGCACATCGCGTGGAGTTTACACCACACGCGATTCGTGGTTTATTTTCCTAAATGACGGAACGAACACGGGCATTGGCGAATGCGCTCCCCTGCCCGATTTGAGCATCGAAAGTCCGAATAGAATGAGCGCCAGGTTGCTCCAGGTCTGCGAGCAAATTAGCTATTTCAGTCAATATACTGAAGAATTGAATACCTGGCCATCCATCAAATTTGGTCTCGAAACAGCTTTACTCGATCTGAAAAACGGAGGTAAACAGGAACTTTTCCCTTCAGCATTTACCCGTGGCGATCAGGGAATCCCAATCAATGGACTGATCTGGATGGGAACTCCAGAATTTATGAAACAGCAGATTCGTGCCAAACTCGATGCCGGATTCCGCTGCATCAAAATGAAAATTGGCGCGCTCGATTTCGAAACTGAATTGGAATTGCTCAAAGCCATCCGTCGCGAGTTTTCTGCGGAAGAAATTACGGTTCGGGTTGATGCCAATTGTGCCTATTCATACCAAACAGCTCTTGAAAACCTGAAACGATTGTCTGATTTGCAGATTCATAGCATTGAGCAGCCCATACCGACTGGTCGCTGGAACGAAATGGCCGAATTGTGCCTCAAATCGCCCATTCCGATTGGGTTGGATGAAGAATTGATTGGCATAAGTTCGGGTAAAGAGATGCAAAAGTTGCTCGAAACGATCCATCCAGCTTACCTCATCCTGAAACCCAGCTTGCACGGAGGTTTTTCGGGCTGCGAAAAATGGATCGGGCAAGCCGAAAAATATGGCACTGGCTGGTGGATTACTTCCGCACTCGAATCAAATATCGGGCTGAATGCCATTGCACAATGGACATTCCACCTGAACGCCAAAAATGAACAAGGTTTGGGAACCGGCCAGCTTTTTACCAATAATTTTGATTCGCCACTCGAAATTACAGGTGATCAACTGTGGTTTCGACCGGAGAAACGCTGGGATCTGCAGAATCTGCTGAGTGAAAATACAGAAGAAGATTTTTAAACAACACTTAACTTGAAACACGCCACATCACATTTTATTCTCAACGGCAAAACAGTTACTCCTGAAGTAATTACTGAACGACTCAGCAACTCAGGTTCTCCGGAATGGGAGAAAGAACTGTATCTGTTTCTGGACGAATGGTTTTCGGATTCCGATTTCGTTTTGGCTCAAACCTCGGGAAGCACGGGCGAACCAAAGCCTATTGAATTGCACAAATCGGTGATGCAAAAAAGCGCCGAGCGAACCATTGAATATTTCGGATTGCAGAAAAACAACCGGCTTTTGCTCAGCCTTCCCTGCCGGTACATCGCCGGGAAAATGATGGTAGTCCGCGCCATTGTTGGACAAATGAACCTGATTGCTGTTGATCCGGCAACCGATTTCGACTTTCTGGAACATGAAAAATTCGACTTTGGCGCCATGGTTCCCAATCAGGTTTTTAAACTTTTGGAACAGCCCTCAGGAATAGAAAAGCTGCAAAACATTCGGAATCTGCTGGTTGGTGGATCAGCAATTTCAACAGTTCTGGAGTCACAAATCAGTCAACTTTCGAGCCGGGTGGTTATTACCTATGGAATGACAGAAACCGCTTCGCACATTGCCATTCGCGAACTTTCTGGCAATCGAAGATCAGATTTCTACCACTGCCTTCCGGGCATTTCGGTAAACCTTGGTGAAAACGATTGTCTGCAGATTCACCATCCGGAGTTTACTGAACCGATTCAAACCAACGACTTGGCCGAACTCCAATCGCCTGTCTCTTTCCGGATTTTAGGACGGGCTGACTCCGTAATCATTTCAGGAGGAATCAAGTATTCGCCGGAATTATTGGAAAAAAAACTGGAACCAATAATCAGCAGGCGTTTCGTAATCTCTTCGGTTCCCGATGAAAAACTGGGAGAACAATTGGTTCTGGTTATTGAAGGCAAGCCGTTTGATACTCATATCCTGAAACAAAAAATCGCCTTAATTTTAACGCCTTACGAATCTCCCAAATCCATCAGGTTCATTGATCGGTTTCCGGAAACCAACAGCGGGAAAATAATCAGGAGTAACATAAAAAAGATGCTCAGAAAATAGGGCCAGAGGAGTAGCACCGCTTTTATCTTTTCATTAACTTTTGACTGTTCGCCCCATAAAATACTTATCGGCGAACGCCTTTAGCCGAATTAGTTTAATCTTTATCAGCTTAAAAATTCAGACGAATATAAATCCTGATTTTGCAAACCAGAAAATGACAAAAAGCTTACTCTCCAAATGGAAGAAATACCTTCCAGATCCGTTTATACTCGGTATTATATCGATGATTGTTCTCGCCTGGCTCATTCCAGGCATCGGTGGAGAAAATAGTTTCATCAAACTGAAAGTACTGACTCAATATGGCATTGCCCTTCTTTTCTTTTTCTATGGGTTGCGACTAAGTCCGGAGAAACTGGTAAACGACCTGAAAAACTGGCGATTGCATATACTGATACAATCAATTACATTTATTGTTTTCCCTCTTTTGGTTTTGCTCTTTCGCCCATTTCTGAAAGGCACCGATAACGAAATTTTGTGGTTGGCAGTTTTCTTTCTGGCCGCTTTGCCATCAACCGTTTCGTCTTCAGTGGTTATGGTTTCAATTGCCA
This sequence comes from Aquipluma nitroreducens, assembly GCF_009689585.1. Lineage (GTDB taxonomy): Bacteria > Bacteroidota > Bacteroidia > Bacteroidales > Prolixibacteraceae > Aquipluma > Aquipluma nitroreducens. The sequence continues at coordinate 2,024,147 of NZ_AP018694.1, forward strand.
AAGGAAACATCACGAGCGCCATTTTCAATGCCAGTATTTCCGGAGTGATTGGTATTGTGGTTACCCCACTCCTGATGGGTTTCTTTCTGGAAAAACAGGCCGAAGCATTTGATTTCGGAGGTGTGATGGCCGATTTATTCATGACGATTTTAATGCCGGTATTTGCCGGATTGTTATTGCATCGCTTCTGGGGAAGTTGGGCCATCCGAAACAAAAGATATCTGGGTTTGTTCGACAAATCAGTGATTCTTTCGGTGGTGTATCGTAGTTTCAGCGATTCGTTCCTGAATGGCATTTTCAAGAACATCAGTTGGTTCGACTTGATTGTACTCACAGCAAGTGTAATTGTATTATTCTTTGTGGTCCTAAATTTAACCCAGGCCTTGACGCGACTGATGAAGTTTAACCGCGAAGACAGTATCACAGTGATTTTTTGTGGTTCGAAGAAATCGCTCATGCACGGTTCGGTGATGGCCGGAGTCATTTTTGCAGGTAGCAGCGCCGGAAGTATTTTCCTGGTTCCAATCATGATTTATCACGCTTTTCAGCTTTTCTACATCAGCCTGATTGCCCAAAAATTAGGAAAAGATCATTCGTGACCGACTAAAATGAATAGATTCATCGCTTCTCGATGAATGACAGTCTCTTATCTTGGTTCATTTTCAGAGCGCAACGAAGTGAATCGAAGAATCTCATGTAATTGAATAAATTTTGTCTGTCAGCAATAATTTCCTCAATCTCCGTTTAACTTCAAAAAAATCCATTCGCCGATTTTAAACTTTTACTGACCGATCATTGATGCCCCATCTATTTGATGTGAATTACATTTACATCATCAAAATTACTCGTGATGGAAAAACATTGTGAACACAGACGGCATTCAGGATCATTTTGGGCATACGTGCTCATCATTGTTGGGATTTTATGGATTCTGAAAAAAAGTGGTTGGGATATTAATCTTCCGGGCTTGGGCGAATTTTTCTCCGGAATCGGACAGTTTTTCGGCAATTTATTCCATATGACTGCCTTTGCAACAGTTCCGGTACTCATTATTCTGTTCGGAATTTTACTGATTCTGGGGCGTAAGTTTTTGGGGGCACTCTTTCTCGTTTTGTTAGTCGTGATTCTAATTCCGCATTTTCTGATCATTCCCGGAATCCTGATGGTTATCTTTTTCCCGATTATTTTGATCATAATTGGAATAGTTGTACTTTCAAACCTATTCTGAAGTCTCTTTAAAATTGGGTTAACCGACTAGATTAGCTGTTTTACCGATCTTCGGATGATTCGAAACTGATAAAAATTACATTTGTAACAAAGAAAAAAGCAAATCATGGAACGTAGAAAAAGCGATAAACGGTTTTACTTTGGGGTCATACTGATTGTGGTGGGTGTTATCCTTATTCTCGAAAGATTGAATCTGATTCCAGAATCGATGGCTGACATGCTTATATCATGGCAAATGCTTTTGATTGGTGTCGGCGTCCTTTCAGTGATTGGCGGCAACCGCACTGCCGGCACCATATTGATTGTTATAGGGGCAACTTTCATGATTCCTGAATTAATAACAGTTCCTCATGAAATACGAAGAATATATTGGCCATTAATTCTAGTTGTCATTGGGATCTCCATATTAATGCGACAGCGCGACCACCAAAGGCTGCGCCAGGGAAATGACCCAATTATAAATATTCCTGATGATGATGATCCAAAATCATCCAAATCAACATATAATGCTGACTCTTTCAACACATTCGATGATTTCGTAATTTTTGGTGGCCGCGAAATTTTTGTCACATCGCAAGCTTTATCCGGAGGAAAAGCCACTTCTATTTTTGGTGGAATTGAATTCGATTTGAGAAAAGCCACTCTTCAACCCGGAGGTGCAATTATTGATTGTGTAAGTGTATTTGGCGGTTGCGGCTTCAAAATCCCGATGGATTGGAACGTTCGTAACGAAGTTACAACCATCTTCGGTGCATTTACCGATAAACGTGGCGAAACGTATAACGACAGATACTACGACCCTTCCAAAACCCTGGTAATTAAAGGACTTTCCCTGTTTGGTGGCATTGAAGTAAAACACTTCTAAAAACCATGAAACATCCGTTAACCCACAATTATCGACTACTTGGATTTTATGCCTTGTTCTGGGCAACGATTAGTGTTATCAACATCATACTTCAAGTCCTTTGGTATAATGTGCCACTGGTCTATTCGCTTCTTGATTCAGGCACCAACTACGTTTTGTATCCATTACTTGGATCAAGCATCTGGTATTCTATCCGTTATAATAGTCCGGAAGAAGTTTCGGTTGGCCGGCTCGTCATTTTCCACCTCATTGCAGCTTCTATTTTATGTGCGATTTGGGTTTATATTAGTTATGCCATTTATCAGCCTTTCATTAGGGACAACAATACTTATCTGAAAGACGGACTTCCTTCCAAGATCTTTGCAGGCTATGTCATGTACGCCATTTACCTGGTCTTTTTCTATGCTGTAAATTATTATCAAAGCCTGAAGGAAAAAATCAAAAAAGAAAGCGAGTACAAAGCGCTCATCCGCGAAGCCGAATTGCAGGCATTGAAATCGCAAATCAATCCACATTTTCTGTTTAATAGTCTGAATTCCATTTCATCGCTTACGGTGAGTAATCCAGAGAAAGCACAGGAAATGGTGATCAACTTGTCGACTTTTATGCGTTATTCGCTAATGCATAACGAAAAGGAAATGGTTTCATTTTCCAGAGAACTGGAAAATATAAAACTTTACCTGAGCATCGAAAAAGTTCGTTTTGGCAAAAAGTTAAATGCTGAATTTGAAATTGATACCCATTGTATGGAAGCCGAAATCCCCAATATGATTTTACAGCCCCTGTATGAAAATGCAATCAAATACGGTGTTTATGAAACAACCGACCAGGTAACCATTAAAACAATCTGTAACTGCGAAGGCAACTTCCTGAAAATTATCATCGTAAACGATTACGATGCCAGCACCATCAAGCGAAGGGGCGAAGGAATTGGCCTGAGAAACATCCGGAAGCGCATGGAAATCATATACAACAGTCCGGATTTGATGAAAGTTACCGACAATAAAACCAACTTTGAAGTACAACTTATTATACCACAAAAACAAGCAGTGTCATGAGCGAAAAATTACAAACCCTTATTATTGAAGACGAAGAACTAGCTCGCAACCTTTTACGCTCCTACTTAAAAGACCATGCCGACATTGAAGTCATTGGCGAATGCGAAAACGGATTCGACGGAGTAAAAGCAATCAACGAAAAGAAACCCGATCTGGTTTTTCTGGATATTCAGATGCCCAAAATTACAGGTTTCGAGATGATTGAACTCCTCGATTTTAAGCCGCAGATTATTTTCACCACCGCATACGACCAATATGCACTTAAAGCTTTCGAGCTTAATGCCGTTGATTATTTACTGAAGCCGTTCTCGAAAGACCGCTTACTCGCTGCCATCGAAAAAGTTCAGCATCGTATTGCGAATGAAGAAGATAATACCGAAAAGCTCGAAGAGCTTTCGAATTTCCGCCCCGGCGAAGAATTTATTGACCGTGTGGTAGTTAAGGACCGGCATAAAATTCACATCATCACGGTTGACCAAATCAGGTACGTGGAGTCGCTCGACGATTATGTGATGATTTATACCAACGATGGCCGGCACATGAAGCAAAAAACGATGAAGTACTTCGAAACCAATCTCGACCCGAAAAACTTTATCCGGATTCACCGTTCATACATCGTCCATGTCGACCATATCGCTGAGATTCAGCAGTATGAAAAAGAATCGTACATCGTTATCCTGAAGGATCAAAATAAAACCAAGCTCAAAGTGAGCAAAACCGGCTACAAAAAGATTAAGGAAGTGCTGCATTTCTAATCCTAAATGAAAATATCAGGATGATTTTAAGCTCCATTCTGGCAACTTAAATCCCTGAAAAGAATAAAGTTCTGCTATAATCGCAGGACTTTTTCTATTTTTGATGAATCAATTCCGAAACCGTATGATTCAAATGTTTTTTTTGCTTCTGGTGTTTAATCCGCTCCTGTTCCTTTCCGAATTCAGTTCAGGAGTTAATAATGAAACCCTGGTTTTGATTATCATTATACTGTCGGTTCTTTTGCTTATTGTTCTTGGATACGAACTCTTACGATTTCTTCGAAGCCGGAATTCTGGATTTCTTTCCATCTTTTTCAGGAAAATACAGTTGTCGGTTCATTTGGATAAAGACCGGCTATTTTACCCAAAAGTGTTGACATTGACCATCCGGAATACAGGAAATCAGGTCGTCGATATTAGCGCTCCAGTGCTGGAATACAAAAAAATATGGTCGAAACGGAAATTTAAATTAAACGGAGTGAGCGGACAGCAAATTTACCCACTGCTTCTCGATCCGGGAAAAACCCACCGATTGCCAATTGAAACTGCAACATTTCAGCAATACGACAGCGAAATTAAATCGTATTACTGGGCACGTATTTATGTGTCGGACGTTGAAGGCCGGAAGTGGAAATCAAACGATGTAAAACTTCGAAAAAGCCTGATAACCTAGAAAAGGGAAAGAGTCAATAGTCATTTGAAAAGTTTTTACTAATGACTCTTTACAAAAAACATAAGAAAACCCTGATGAGAGAATGGAAATTTAATGGAGATGATTTTTTATCGTACCCTTACTACGGAGGCAATGACTTAGGCGTTACTTATTCCAAAACGCACACCACAATCAGGATTTGGGCACCAACCGCGAATATAGTCGAATTACGCATTTACAAGCAGTCGCAGGGAGGTTCTGCCATTCGGATCGACCAGTTTGAACAGGGTGAAAACGGAACCTGGATCATCAACCTACATGGCGATTTAAACGGATATTTTTATACCATCAGGGTAAACGACAACATTGGATGGCTAAACGAAACACCGGGAATCGACGCCAAGGCTGTTGGCATAAACGGGCATCGCGGTTTGATTTTTGATCCGGAACCAACAAATCCGGAAGGTTGGGACGATGACAAGAGAGTCCATTGTGATCATGCTACCGATGCCATAATCTACGAGTTGCACGTTCGCGATTTTTCAATTTCTCCATCTTCAGGAATAACGAATAAAGGGAAATATCTGGCATTTACCGAATCAGGAACACTTTCTCCTGATGGACTAAAAACTGGAGTCGATCATCTCAAAGAGCTTGGTATTACTCATGTTCACCTGTTACCGGTTTACGATTTCTTTACCGTTGACGAACAAGCTCCGCACGAAACCTACAACTGGGGTTATGATCCACAAAATTTCAATGCTCCTGAAGGAAGTTATTCAACCAATCCAAATACAGCTACACGCATTCTTGAATTGAAGATGCTGGTTCAGGCACTCCACAAAGCTGGAATTGGTGTCATTTTCGATGTTGTTTACAATCATACCTATCATACCCGAAGGTCGTACTTCAACCAAACGGTACCCGGATATTATTATCGCCAGAAATCAAACGGCACTTTCTCGAATGCCAGCGGATGTGGAAACGAAATGGCCACCGAACGTGGAATGGTTCATAAATTCATTCTCGATTCGCTCTATTATTGGGCTACCGAATTTCATGCCGATGGATTCCGGTTCGATCTGATGGGAATTTATGATCTGGAAACGATGAATCAGATTAGGGCGCGGATGGATAGCATTTCACCGTCCATTCTTTTGTATGGCGAAGGTTGGACTGCCGATAAAAGTCCGTTAGCTGAAACATGGAGAGCTGTTAAAACAAATGTGTCGAGACTTTATCGTGTCGCTGTTTTTAACGACGATTTCCGTGATGGGTTAAAGGGTAATGGATTTGATCCTAAAAGTAAAGGATTTGTTAGCGGAAAGACCATTCAGGAGGAAAACATTAAGTTTGGTATTGCAGGAGCTTGTTTCCATCCTCAAATTGTATATGGCTATGTTGAGCATTCCAAATCGCCGTGGGCTACCGAACCCTGGCAATGTGTGAATTATGCCTCGTGCCACGATAATTATACTCTGTATGACAAATTGGTTTTAAGTTCTCCGGAAGCGAGTGAGGAAGAAATTAGTCGCATGATTTTGCTGGCTGGAGCTTTGGTGCTTACATCCCAGGGAATTCCATTTTTACATGCCGGAACTGAAATGGCCTACTCGAAACAAGGCGACCACAATTCATACAAATCGGCCGATGAAATTAACCAGATCGATTGGAAACGAAAAAAAACCTATAATCAAATATTTCAGTACTACCAGGCGCTCATCAATTTGCGAAAGACACATCCGGCTTTCCGTATGATTTCTGCCGATCAGATTCGGAAACATCTTATTTTTTCATCAGATTATCAACCAGGAGTCGCCTCATACATGTTGGTGAATCATGCTAACGAAGATAAATGGAGAACCATCTTATTGGTTTTTAATGGAACCCGTCAACCAATTACCTTTAAACTACCTGATCGCATCGCATGGAGGGTTGTAGCTCGTGATACGACCATCAATTTGGAAAGCACTAAATATATTTCAGAAACTGAAATTGAAGTTTCCGGAATTTCGATGCTGATGTTGGTCGAAGATTAAATTCTCTCACGTAGTTTTTCACTAATACACCGCCAGTAACAGATCGATGTCTTTGTAAGGAATATTGAATTTTTCAGAGAGGTTTGAGTTGGTCAAAATTCCATTGTACACATAAACACCCTTTCGGAAACTCTTCGAGCTTTTAATGTAATTATCGATCCCGCCAATTTCGCCAATGGAAATTAAAATAGGGATCAATACATTGCTTAGGGCAATTGATGCTGTGCGAGATACAATCGCCGGAAGATTTGGAACACAATAATGAATTACACCATGTTCGATGTACGATGGATTATTCAGATCGGTACATCGTGTTGTTTCAAAACAACCTCCCTGACTTACATTCAAATCGATAATTACCGACCCCGGTTTCATCTTTTTCACCATATCTTCCGATATCCGGAAAGGAGAAGGCATCGATATTGGCATTGCACCCAAAACTGCATCAGCCGATTTGAGCGCTTTTTGAACCACTTTAGGATAATACAATGAAGTGAAAATGCGTTGCGGTAGTTTCTCTTCCAGTTTCCGCAGCGAACTGATACTCTCATCAAAAACTTTAACAATTGCGCCCATACCGAGAGCCGCACGCGCAGCAAACTCAGCAGCGGTACCTGAGCCAAGGATAACCAATTCGGTAGGCGAAATTCCGGTTACACTGCCCAACAGCACGCCCTTTCCGCCGCGCGATTTGCTCATGTATTCGTTAAACAAAACAACGGAAGTACTCCCGGAAATCTGGCTCATAAGCTGAACAATTGGCTTACGACCATCTTCGTCCTCCATATATTCGTAAGCAATATTTGTCAATTTCTTTTGCATCAGCTTCCCTATTGAACCTGCACAATGAGCATTAATCTGTAAGTCGGAGATTAAGGCTTGGTGCCCCTTTAGTAAATCAATCTCGGACTCATCGAAAGGCGAAACACGTAGAATAATATCGCATTCAAATATTTCTTTTCGGTCATCCATAACTACTGCTCCTGCAGCCAAATACTCTTCATCGCTATAACTGGCAGCTTTCCCCGCACCTTTTTCAATCAATATATCGTGACCATACGAAACCAACAGTTCAACAGCTTGTGGAGTCAGCGCAACACGATACTCAACTTTATCCTTGTCCGAAGGAATTCCAATCCTGATCTTCTTGCCCTTTCGCCTGATTTCCAGCATTTCTTCCTTAGGCATCATGAATGTTGAGCCAACTACGGAATGTTCAGTTAATCTTTCCTTTTCGGTCATGGGTGGGAGTTATTAAATTGAAAAATGTTTGGAATTGTCCGGAGTCAGAAGACCGAAGTCCGGAGTCAAAAATATATAAAATAGCAACGGCGATGAGTGAATGATAATCCTATTCATTGAATCTTATCTTTAAATGCTACCATCATATTCATCAGATTGAAAGCAAACTCATAGTGTTTCAGAAATTCTTCTTCTGAAATATATTCCCGTCTTTTTGCTTTATGCAAGCAAGTAACCACCTCTGCAAGTGAGCGAATTGAATAGCCCATAAACTTTTTGAATTCAAGATTCGTTTGTCCAATAGAACCTTCTGAAATATTTAATGCTATTGAATCCACAGCCCTCCTTATTTGAGAAGAAAGATTAAATATTTCTTCCCTTGGGAATTTGTATGCCACTGTATTTATGCTTTCTCCAAAATCCATTGATTTTTGCCAAATGGTCAGCTTTTCAAATTTGAAATCCATAACAATTTCTTTTGTGAGAATAATATATCTTAAAAAAGCTGAACATCTGAGGTGTCCGGTCTTCCGACTTCCATCTACTGACTTCCAACTTTTTATACGCAGATCCGGATAAACATTTACACTTTTTGAGCTTCAACCAGCCTTACGCCTTTATCGCCTTCTTTTATTCTGACTTCGACAATTCCTTCAGGCAATAACTGTTCAATCATTTCGGGCCACTCGATAAAACAATAGTTTCCACTGTAAATATAATCTTCATATCCCAGATCAAATGCTTCTTCAAGCTTTTTAATACGGTAAAAGTCAAAATGATAGATCAGTGAACCTTCAGTTGTAGAGTATTCATTGATCAAAGCAAAAGTAGGACTTGTCACGTAATCATTCGAACCTAATTCTTGGCAAATGGCTTTAATAAATGTGGTTTTACCGGCTCCCATTGCTCCGTAAAAGGCAAATATTCGATCGTTTGGAAAATTATTCAGCAACATTCGGGCAGTTTCCTGAAGTGCTGATAAATCTGAAAGTTGAGTCTGAAACATCGGAATCTAAATTAATAGCGCAAATTAATAAAACTTCAGAGAATATGCATAACACTGACTTTTGTTAAAGGTTTGAATAAAAAAATTGTATTACTTTTGATTCAGGATAAACCGAAAAAAATTATCATATGAACAATCCGGAAAATTTAAAGTACACCAGCGAGCACGAATGGATTAGTGTGGAAGGTGATGTTGCATTGGTTGGAATTACCTCATTCGCTCAAGGCGAATTGGGTGACATTGTTTTCGTCGAAATTGAAACTGAAGGTGAAACTTTGGCAAAAGGAGAAACTTTTGGAACTATTGAAGCTGTGAAAACAGTATCAGATTTGTTTATGCCTGTAGGTGGCGAAGTGATTGAATTCAATCCGGCTCTTGAAGCTTCTCCTGAACTCGTAAACAAAGATCCATACGGACAGGGCTGGTTAATTAAAATAGCCATTTCGAACCAGGACGAACTTGGAGACTTACTAAGCGCCGCCGAATATCAAGCGATGCTCGAAGCTTAAAAAAACATATGGCTGTCCACAAATGACAGCCTATTTCCTATTTTTATTCCGGATCAGACTAGTGATCTAAGAAAAAAAAGCCTGCTTTGTACAAAGCAGGCTTTTTGATTTATGAGAAAATGTTGGTTGCTGAACTAAAGCGTCTTTGCAACTTCTGTTAAAGTAAAGGCTTCAATAAAGTCGCCCGCTTTCACATTGTTGTAATTGTCAATATTCAAGCCGCATTCATAACCTTTGTTGACTTCTTTTACATCATCTTTGAATCGTTTGAGCGATCCTAAAGTTCCGGTATAGATTACAATTCCATCGCGAATAACACGAACCTTATCTTTCCGGATAATTTTCCCGTCGCGAACGATACATCCGGCAATGGTACCAACTTTCGTGATATCGAAGGCTTCCATAACTTCAGCCGTTCCGGTAATTTCTTCCCTGATTTCAGGAGAAAGCATACCTTCCATCGCTGCTTTTATTTCGTTGATTGCATCGTAAATAATTGAATACAAACGGATATCTATTTGTTCCTTTTCAGCAATTTTACGGGCACTTACTGAAGGACGTACCTGGAATCCAACAATGATTGCATTCGAAGCGGTTGCAAGCATAATATCCGATTCGGAAATTGCACCAACTGCTTTATGGATCACATTCACCTGAATTTCTTCAGTCGACAGTTTAATCAACGAATCAGAAAGTGCTTCGATTGATCCATCCACGTCACCCTTCACAATCAGGTTCAATTCCTGGAAGTTGCCAATCGCAATACGACGGCCAATTTCATCAAGAGTAATGTGTTTCTGAGTACGCAATCCCTGTTCGCGGGCAAGCTGTTCGCGTTTGTTGGCAATGTTACGTGCATCACGCTCATTCTCCATTACATTGAATTTATCACCTGCCTGTGGGGCACCGTCAAGTCCAAGAATAATTACCGGTTCACCAGGAAGTGCAACAGTAACTTTTTGGTTTCGTTCGTTGAACATGGCTTTAACGTGACCATAGTATTGACCAGCCAATAACACATCTCCTACTCTTAATGATCCGTTTAGTACGAGCACTGTAGCTACATATCCACGACCTTTATCAAGGGTTGACTCAATTACGGTTCCGGTTGCACGTTTATTAGGATTACCTTTCAATTCGAGCATTTCGGCTTCGAGCAATACCTTTTCAAGCAACAAATCAACATTTAATCCACTTTTTGCTGATATGTCCTGACTCTGGTATTTTCCACCCCAGTCTTCAACAAGGAAATTCATCCCCGCTAATTTTTCTTTTATCTTTTCAGGATTTGCACCCGGCTTGTCGATTTTGTTAATTGCAAAGATAATTGGAACATTTGCAGCCTGAGCATGGTTGATTGCTTCAACGGTCTGTGGCATGATGTTATCATCGGCAGCCACAATAATAATTGCAATATCAGTTACCTGAGCACCACGTGCACGCATCGCTGTAAAGGCTTCGTGACCTGGTGTATCGAGGAAGGTGATTTTGCGTCCGTCCTTTAGTTTAACATTGTATGCGCCAATATGCTGCGTAATACCTCCGGCTTCACCGGCAATTACATTGGTACTCCGAATATGGTCAAGCAACGAAGTTTTACCGTGGTCAACATGACCCATTACGGTAACAATTGGAGCTCTTGGCAACAACTGTTCTTCGGTATCAGGTTCTTCTTCAATTGCAACCTGAATTTCGGCACTTACAAATTCTACTTTAAAGCCAAATTCATCAGCCACAACAGCCATTGTTTCAGCATCCAAACGCTGATTGATTGACACGAACAGCCCAAGACTCATACAAGTTGAGATTACACTGGTAACCGATGTATCCATCATGGTAGCCAACTCGTTAACTGAAACGAATTCGGTAACTTTCAGAACATTCAGATTCTCAGTGTCGCGCTCGGCCTGGGCTGCCATTTTATCGCTAACCATCTGACGTTTATCTTTCCGGTATTTCGATCCCTTTGATTTAGTACCTTTAGTCGTCAGGCGAGCCAGTGTATCTTTAATTTGCTTTTGTACATCTTCTTCACTAACTTCCTTTTTAAGAAGTGTGCGTTTCTTCAATCCGGGCTTATCTCCGGCAGGTCTTGGAGCTCCTCCAATATTTTTGGTGACCACCAATTTTTTCCGTTCGCCGGCAACAACTGGTTTATCGGCAACATTCACTCTTTGTTGCTGATTTCCAGGAATATCTTTTGAAATACGTTTTCTTTTTTTCTTGCGATTGGCCTGCGCCGCTGCATCATTGGACGGCCCTGCTGGTCTTTTATCTGAAGGTAGCTCAATCTTGCCCACTACTGTTGGACCCGATAAACGTTCGGCTCTGGCTTTAATGACAGTTGGCCCAACACGTTCAGGACGATCTGTGGCTGGAGTTCCCTGCTGAACAGCTTCGCTTTCTGATGGTTTTTGAACATCACGGCGAACACGTTCGCGATCTTTGCGTTCATCCTCCTTCTGTTTTTTGCTCTTCTTTGCCGGTCTGGTCTTTTGATTCAACAAATCCAGATCGATCCGACCAACCACCTTAACATCTTCAACTGTTGGAACATTGGTTGTTACATGGTCAGAACTAAAACGGTCATCTTCTGCTTCTACACGAACAGGTTCTGCCTTAACTTCAGGTATAATAACTGGTTCGGGCTTGTGCTCTTTCGTTGGTTTAGTTGCCTTAACTTCAGAAACAACGACAGGTATTTCCTGAACAGGCGGAGTTTCAACTACCGGTTTTTGATGTATAGGTTTTGTTTTTTCAACAGGTGGAGCTGGTGGAACAACAGGAACTACCGGTTCTTCTTTTTTCTTTGGCCCACTAAGGTTTTCAAGATCAATCTTGCCAACAACTTTTGGTGATTCAATTTCCTGACGTTTGGTAGTGATTAGTTCTTCCTTATGCTCAGGCCTAATTGGTTTGGCCTCGACATGCGGAACAGCCTCAACCTTTTTCGGGTTATGATCTTTAATGATTACTTCGTCATCCTCATAATCATCTACAACATGTTTGTTACCCGAATCTTTCACATCGTCTAGTGAGATTGATTCATGAGCGCCACGATGACTTTTCAGATTAATTTTCTCTGACTCTTTTTTAAGACTGATGTCACCCTTATATTCTTTTTCAAGAAGATGGAATGCATCATCTGTAATCTTGTTGTTTGGATTTGTATCAATATCAAATCCCTTCTTGTGCAGGAAATCAACGATGGTTGAAATACCAACATTAAAGTCGCGCGCTACCTTACTTAGTCGTTTTATACTACTACCTATAACCATAAACCCACTCAGTTAAATAAACCTCAAAATAGTTTCTAAGGAATTAACGATGATGCAATTTTACATTCAAAATCTAAAATGCCCTAATTTTCAAGCAAAAATTTGAATAAACTTTCGCCTATTCAAATTCATTTTTAAGTATTCGAAGAACCTCGTCGATCGTTTCCTCTTCGAGGTCGGTTCTTTTGATCAGTTCTGACCGGGTAAGCGTTAATACGTTTTTAGCCGTATCGCAACCGATTGATTTCAGTTGATCAATTACCCAGCTTTCAATTTCATCGGAAAATTCATCCAGATTTACGTCTTCATCGTCCTGAGCCACTTCGCGGTAAACATCAATTTCGTAGCCGGTAAGCTGGCTGGCCAATCTGATGTTCAACCCACCTTTCCCGATAGCCATCGAAACCTCATCGGGTTTCAGGTAAACATCGGCTCTTTTGGTGTCTTCGTGTAACTTAATGGATGATACTTTGGCTGGATTCAATGCTCGTTGAATAAACAACTGATTGTTAGCCGAGAAATTTATTACATCAATATTTTCGTTACGCAATTCACGGACGATGCCATGAATACGCGATCCCTTCATTCCAACGCAGGCTCCAACCGGATCAATGCGTTCGTCATATGATTCAACAGCAACTTTAGCGCGTTCGCCCGGAACCCTTACAATCTTTTTAATGGTAATTAAACCATCAAAAATTTCAGGCACTTCCAATTCGAAAAGGCGTTCGAGGAAAACAGGAGAAGTACGCGAAAGTATAATCAACGGATTGTTGTTCCGTAATTCAACTTTAAAAACGACTGCACGCAGGTTATCTCCTTTTCTGAAATAATCAGAAGGAATCTGCTCGGTTCTTGGAAGAATCAGTTCATTGCCTTCGTCATCCAAAATTAGGATTTCTTTTTTCCAAACCTGATAAACTTCACCGGCAACGATGTCACCGATTTTGTTCTTGTATTTGTTGTAAATATGGTCTTTTTCAAGCTCCATAATTCGACTGGCAAGGTTTTGACGCAAGTTCAAAATGGCCCTGCGACCAAAATGTGCAAGCTTAACCTCGTCGGTTACTTCTTCTCCAATGTCGTAATCAGCGTCAATTTTTTTGGCTTCTTTCAAAGTGATCTGCCTGTTTGGATCTTCAAAATCCTCGTCAGCAACTACTTCCCTATTGCGCCAAATCTCAAAGTCACCTTTATCGATGTTAATAATCACATCGAAGTTTTCATCTGTGCCATAGGTCTTTTGAAGAACATTTTTAAATACATCTTCCAATACGCTCATCATTGTGGCGCGGTCGATGTTTTTAAGTTCCTTAAATTCGGCAAAGGTGTCGATAAGATTAAGAGTCTCCATCTCGTCCCGGTTTTAGAATTTTAATACTTTTTTTGTTTCTTTTATCTCCAGATATCCAAGTGTATGAACCCGTGTTACAAGTTCCTTCTTTTTTGATCCTTCTGATTTTTCTTTTGTTGTCACCTCCAGATCAATTCCCTGATCGTCGGCTTTTAATAGTATCCCAGTCAATTTTAATCCACTGGTCAGCAGCACATCAACTTCTGTATTTATATTTTTCTTATACTGACGAACCAAACTGAAAGGTTCGCTCAATCCGGCAGAAAAAACCGACAATTCGAAATCTTCCACCTCACGATCAAGGTTGCTTTCAACAAAACGGCTGATTTCGACAATTTGATTGATCGAAATGCCTGTGTCGCTATCAACCATGATATCAATGACGTTGCTTAACGAAACTGTTACATCAACCAAGAACTGGTCATCTGTAAGCTTTTCATTTACAAGTTCTGCTATTTTAACTTTGTCGATCATATTTTTGTAATAAAATAGGGGACTTTCGATCCCCTACGCTCTGGTTTCCCCAAATTGTCGCGACAAAAATAGTAATTTTAATTAAATTGTCAAAATCAATTCATTAAGCTTTCTGATTATCAGCAAAAAATAAAGACTATTGCCCTCTTTACGAACACATTTATACATGAACTTTCAATTTTTAGTATGTTTGTATATGAAAATACACATGCAATACATTGAAAACAAATAAGAAGAAAATAATCAACGATCCGGTTTTTGGCTTTATCAACATCCGCTCCGAACTCGTCTTCGATTTAATTGAACACCCCTATTTTCAAAGGCTACGCCGTATTAAACAATTAGGATTATCATGTATGGTGTACCCGGGTGCCAATCACACCCGGTTTGAACATGCTCTTGGGGCAGTTCATCTGATGCGCTCAGCAATTGGGATCCTGAAATTAAAAGGACAGGAAATTAGCGAAGAAGAAGCCGATGCAGTAACCGTTGCTATTCTTTTGCACGACATTGGCCATGGGCCATTTTCGCATGTACTCGAAAGTACAATTGTGCAAGGCGTACCACACGAACGCATTTCGTTGCTTTTGATGGAGGAACTGAACCGGCAATTCGATGGGAAATTGGACCTTGCCATCCAAATTTTTACCGACAATTACCCCCGACATTTCCTTCACCAACTGGTATCCAGTCAATTGGATATGGATCGGCTCGACTATTTGAGCCGCGACAGTTTCTTTTCAGGTGTATCTGAAGGAGTAATCAGTTCGGAGCGCATTATTAAGATGCTGAACGTAAAAAACGATGAACTGGCAATTGAGTATAAAGGAATTTATTCGGTTGAAAATTTCCTGATAGCCCGACGACTGATGTACTGGCAGGTTTATTTACACAAAACTGTTCTTTCGGCCGAATACCTTTTTATTAATGTACTCGCACGTGCCCGTGAATTGGCCTTGCAAGAAATTGACCTATTTGCAACTCCGGTATTTAAAGCATTTCTGACCTACAAAATAACTCTCGACGACTTTACTTTTAATCGGCTGATTGACGGTCGTCCGGCATTAGACCTATTTGCCAACCTGGATGACAACGATATTATTGCCTCCATTAAAGAATGGCAAAACCATCCGGATGCCATATTATCCTATCTTTCTCACTGCATCATCAACAGGCGCTTTTACAAAATAAAGATCAGTAAAAAACCTATTCCTGAGCAGAAAATATCTTTGCTTAAAGAAAAAATATGCGCACATTTTGATGTCTGCGATGAGTTCGTTCACTATTTTCTTATTGCCGATACCATCTCAAACAGCGCGTACAATCAGTCTTCCAGTGAAAAAATTAATGTTTTATTCAAAAATAACAAGATAAGCGATATTGCAGATGCTTCGGATATAAACCTCTCTGCTTTTTCTGAAACGGTGAGGAAATATTTCATCTGTTATCCGAAAGAATTGGACATTAAGTAATTTAAACTATTTTTGCACGGCAAATCGAAAACGAATATGGAATTCAAAGCTCAAAGCATAGCTGATTTTCTGGGAGGTACAATAGAAGGAGACACCAATGCTACAGTTACTGACGTAGCAAAAATTGAAGAAGGAAGACCCGGAACATTAGCATTTTTATCCAATCCGAAATACAATAAATACCTATACGAAACAGAGGCTACAATCGTAATTGTAAATCAGGATTTTGAACCTGAGGCTGAAGTTAAACCTACCCTAATCCGGGTTCCAGACGCTTACAAAGCTTTCGCTTCGCTTCTCGAATTGTATCAGCAGGCTAAAGGCAACAAAACCGGCATTGAAAACCCTTCATTTATTGATGCTTCTGCAAAAGTGGGTAACGACGTTTATGTTGGTGCATTTGCATACATTGGCAAGAATGTCCGCATCGGAAATCACGTAAAAATTTACCCTCAGGTGTATATTGGCGACAACACCATTGTTGGTGACGACAGCATTTTATATGCAGGAGTAAAAATCTACGAAGACACCAAAATAGGTGAAGCCTGTATCATTCATGCCGGTGCAGTAATCGGAGCTGATGGTTTTGGCTTTGCTCCTCTCGAAGATGGAACTTACCAGAAGATTCCACAGGTTGGAAACGTTATTCTGGAAGATTACGTGGAGATTGGCGCCAATACTACGATTGATTGTGCAACAATGGGATCGACAATCATCCGAAAAGGAACAAAGATAGACAACCTGGTACAAATTGCCCATAATGTTGAAGTTGGAGAAAACACGGTAATGGCTTCGCAAACGGGTATTGCCGGATCAACAAAGGTTGGTAAAAATTGCCAGTTCGGCGGACAGGTGGGAGTTGCAGGTCACATAACGATAGGCGATCATGTCAGTTTGGGAGCCATGTCGGGGGTGGCCAACAGTATCAAATCAAACCGGACAGTTTTAGGAGCACCCGCTATGGATATTGCTCAGGCTGCAAAAGTTTTTGCCATTTTCCGGAATTTGCCCCAACTTAGGGAACAACTTATCGACCTGGGAAGACAAGTTGCACAAATTAAAACCAAGCTTGAAGAATAATTGAAATCAGGAATGACAATAAAACAAAAAACATTAGCGAAAGAATTTTCGATTAGCGGAAAGGGACTGCACACCAATTGTTTGGTGAACATGACTTTTAAACCCGCGCCAATCAATCACGGATTTAAATTTCAGCGTATCGATCTTGAAGATAAACCAATTATACCAGCAAGTGCCGAATACGTAGTTGACACCTCAAGAGGTACGGTGCTTGGCATCGGGAATGCCCGTATAAGCACACTCGAACACAGTCTGGCCGCTTTAACCGGAATGGATCTGGACAATGTATTGATTGAAATTGACAACGAAGAAGTTCCGATTTTGGATGGAAGTTCACGTTTTTTTGTTCAGGCCATTGAAAAAACCGGAATAGTTGAACAGGATGCCGAACGTGAATACTTTGTTGTTACTGAACGGATTGTTTACAAAAATGAAAAAACCGGATCGGAGATCATTGCCGTACCCGATTCAGAATATAATCTCAATATCTTAATATCGTTCAATTCAACGGTACTGAACAACCAGTTTGCAGTTTTAAATTCGCTTTCCGATTTTAAGACTGAGGTAGCCAATTGCCGTACTTTTGTATTTCTGCACGAACTCGAATTTTTGCTTCAAAACAACCTGGTAAAGGGTGGCGATCTGGACAATGCCATTGTAATTATGGACCGTCCGATTTCGCAGGAAGAACTTGACCGCATTGCCCTCATGTTTAATCACGAACGTGTTGAAGTAAAAGAGCAGGGAATACTGAATAACGTTGAATTGCAATACGATAATGAATGTGCCCGCCATAAACTTTTGGATGTAATTGGTGATTTAACCCTCGCCGGAAAGCGAATCAAAGGACGTATCATTGCAACCAAGCCAGGGCATAGCGCAAATACCGAATTTGCAAAAGTAATTATGAAAGCCATCCGGAAGGAAGATTCAAGGGAAAAGGCTCCCGTTTACAACGCCAGTACTCCGGTATTGATGGATGTAAATAAAATAAAAGAACTACTTCCACACCGTTACCCCTTCTTATTGGTCGATAAGGTTATTGACATTCAGGATAACTACCTTGTAGGTGTAAAAAATGTAACTGCCAACGAACCATTTTTTCAGGGACATTTTCCTGAAGAACCTGTTATGCCCGGAGTTTTACTTGTTGAAGCGATGGCTCAGGCTGGAGGAATATTTGTACTTCGAAACCTTGCTGGAAAATACTCTACTTATTTCATGAAAATTGACAACGTCAAATTCAGGAGAAAAGTAGTTCCCGGAGATACTCTGGTTTTCAAGGTTATCCTTTCATCGCCTATTCGTCGTGGAATCGCAGAAATGCGTGGATTATGCTACGTGGGCGATACCATTGTTGCCGAAGGTGATTATATGGCTCAGATAATAAAAATACAGTAATTAGAAACAGAAAATAGTACAGAAATGAAACAACCATTAGCTTACGTGCACCCCGAAGCAAATATTGCTGAAAACGTAGTTATTGAACCTTTTGTGTCGATCGACAAAGACGTGATCATTGGTGAAGGCACCCGGATCGGATCGAGTGTTACCATCATGCCCGGCGTTCGTATTGGCAAAAACTGCCGCATTTTCCCTGGAGCAGTCATTGGAGCTGCACCTCAGGATTTAAAATTCAGAGGCGAATATTCTACAGTGGAAATTGGTGACAACACTACCATTCGCGAATTTGTAACTATAAACAGAGGCACCGTAGCTAAAGGCAAAACCGTAGTTGGCAACAATTGTCTTTTGATGGCTTATGTACACGTTGCACACGATTGTGTTGTTGGAAACGACGTTATTTTGGTAAACAACACACAATTGGCCGGCGAAGTTGTTATTGACGACTATGCCATTTTAGGTGGGATGACCGCGGTACATCAGTTTGTGCATGTTGGTTCGCACGTGATGGTTTCAGGTGGTTCGCTGGTTCGTAAAGATATTCCTCCATTCATTAAAGCTGGCCGCGAGCCGCTTTCGTATGTAGGTATCAACTCCATCGGATTGCGTCGTCGTAATTTCAGCAACGAAAAAATCCGCGAGGTACAGGAAATTTACCGCTACATTTACCAAAAAGGTTTGAATATCTCTCAGGCTGTAGAGATTATTGAAGCCGAAATGCCTGCTTCGACCGAGCGCGACGAAGTTTTGCTGTTTATTAAAGACTCGAAACGAGGAATTATTCGTGGTTATCTGCCCGATTAATTTCTACTGAAAATAATACTGCTGAAAAGCCCTGAATCATTTGGTTCAGGGCTTTTTTATGTCTTGATATTTCTGAAATGAAAATTACGAAGCTCCAAAGCACTGGGACTGTATACACAAAATTGTTGACCGATTATAAAAAAGATTGCCGGAAAATGAGCCTAATAACATGAAATTGAAATACTGATAATCAACGATAATCGCAGGAAACGCTATATATTTGGGGTTATACAATTGACTTAATTCCAGGAAATACAGCTATCGCTCAGAGTTTTGATTTAGATGTAATAGCAAAAAAGCAGAACCGAAATTATTTATAGTATTTATCCACAAACATAAATTTCACAAAATATTGATTGGACAAAATGAAAGAGAATGTTAAAAAGGACAAGTTCACTTATGTATTATTTGCAGTCTATTTGATTGCATTATTTTGGATTTTACTGTTTAAATTAAGTGTTCATTTTTCGTACATGGGAAATACGAGGAATGTAAACCTAATTCCATTCAATGAGCTTTTCATCCAAAATGGTAAAATTGATTGGAGTGAAATGATTATGAATGTATTGATTTTTATACCATTGGGGATATATGCAGGAATTTTGTTTAAACGATGGATTATTGGGAGAATATTATCCTTGTTTTTCTTAATTAGCTTAATCATTGAAGTATTCCAATTTATTTTTGCACTTGGGGCTTTTGATATTACGGATATAATTAATAATACTTTAGTCGGAATAATTGGATTGATGACATATCTGGGAATTGAAAAAGCATTTAAAAATAGTGTTAAGGCACAAAAATTCATAAACGTAGTTGCAACGATAGGAACTGTCTTGATGATTGTATTGCTTTCGTTACTAAAAATGGGCAAACTATGGATAAGATACCAGTAGTCAACTATAAATATTAATGATTATCCGGAGTTCTGCCTAAAGCACATAAATTACCTGAGAACAAAAAAATATATCGGTGCTCTGCACCTCATGATTCAACAATAATCACATTTCTACAAATATCCCGGGATGCTGCCCCTTGAGTCTTATCAAATAGGGTGCAGAGCACCAAATCTTTGTAGAATAAGGTAGAAAAGAAACAAAATAGGTTCAGAGCACCGACATATACTTTCCTTAAATCATGGGTAGGCAACAAAACTGATATTCATTAAATATTATTCTGAATGTAGAGTGGTTAAAACAAGTTATAATATAAAGCTTTCCGACTGACAGAAAATTAGTTACTTTATATGACTGAATGATCATTAATCGAAATTGGTCATGATAAATTATTTTGAAAAACAATTTGAGCTTCGCTATTTCGAAATGAATAAATTCGGAGAGGCTTCATCGACTGCTATCTTAACTTTACTCGAAGAAACGGCTGCCGATCATTGTTATGCCATCAATCACAGCTTGTTCGATCTTGAAAAGCAAAATATTGGATGGGTATTGCTTTCGGGTATTATGGAAATGGATTACTATCCGGCTTACAAAGAAAAGATTGTAATCCGGACATGGTTGTCGAAATATTCGACGATTAAAGGGTTTCGAGAAAATATCATATACAACGAACAAGGACGCATTATCGGAAGAGCGAAAGGCCTTTGGGTTTTCTTCGATATCGACCGCAGAAGACCCATTCAAATTCCGGATGCCATTAAAGATAAATGGTTGTACTTTAACGAAGAATCTATCAATCACGACATCACGAAGAAAATCGACATTATTGATTCGTCAGACCATATAAAGGAATTTAAAATTAACCGGTTTGATGTTGATACGAATCTGCACGTAAACAACATCCGGTATTTGCAATGGCTCATTGAGTCAATTCCTGAAGACATTATCGATAATTTTTATTTACACTCCATCGACGGGAGATTTATTGCCGAAGCTCAATTGGGCGACACCATCATGTCATTTACCGAAAGGGATGACAATCTCAATTCCTTTATTCATAACATTAAAACCCAGGAGAACAATACCGTTTGTGCCTCTGCCCGAACCGTTTGGAAATCAAGATAAAAATAAAGGGCAAATCCTGATTTTACAATCGGGAAATGCCCTTTTACTCCACAAACAAAATCGCTTCTTTAACCTCTTTATCTTAAACCTTCGACTAAATCCAAGTCAAAAGCTTGTATCTGGATTTTTTGAATAATGTTAGGCTGAACGCTCAGCCTAACAACACAAACTATTTTTTCAATCCTTCTGCCGGATATCTGAACGTATAATTTCCTGATCCAACATTCATGGAAATACCTTTATCGGTTTGTTTCAAACTTCCTTTAATTGAAGCTGTCATCGCTTGAGCATTTACCGTTAACTGATCGGCTTTTGCTGAAGGTAAAGTAACCGTTGCTGTTGTATTCGCAGGTACAGTAACCTCGTAAACAAAGTCATTTCCATCAATTTTCCATGCCGATTTTACTTTTCCGTACAGTGAATTAAACTCAACTCCTGCATTGGTTAATCCACCACCCGGATGCGGTGCCAGCAAAATGTGCTTGTAGCCAGGATTTTCGGGGTCGATATCCATACCGGCAACGTAGCGGTACAGCCATTCGCCAATCGCTCCGTAAGCATAATGGTTAAAACTGTTCATGCCCACATCCTGGAACGATCCGTCAGGTTTCTGTCCGTCCCAACGTTCCCAGATGGTGGTTGCACCCTGAGTAACCGGATATAGCCACGAGGGGTAATCCTTTCGGTTTAGGAGCATAAAGGCTAAATCATCGTATCCATGCGCCGACAATGTTTTGCAAAGCAATGGCGTTCCAACAAAACCGGTAGTCAAATGACCCATTTTCTTTACATCGTCAGCCAGATATTTGGCTGCTTTTGGTATCAAATCTTCAGGCAAAAGATCGAATGCCAATGCCAGGGAATAAGCCGTTTGCGTATTCGAAACCAAACGCCCGGCTGGCGTCACAAATTCTTTCTGAAATGCTTTCTTGATGTTTTCAGATAGTTGAGCATATTTTTTGGCGTCGTCATTCTGCCCAATGATAGCAGCAATCTTAGCGAGTAATCCGCTTGAATAGGAATAATAGGCAGTGGCAATCAGGTCTTTTTCGGTAGTTGCACCTGTATAATCCGAACGGTTACTGGCAAAGGCAAGCCAGTCGCCAAAATGAGTATCCCCGGTCCATAAATTTTTCTCTCCAGCCCTGGCTTTCATGTATTCAACCCAGGCTTTCATACTTGGATACTGAACTTCCAGAATACGTTTGTCGCCATAAGTCAGGTAAGTCGTCCACGGCACAATAACCGAAACATCGGCCCAGGCAGTTGATCCTCCATCTTGTCTCAAAACATCTGGAATGACATGCGGAACCCGTCCGTTAGGCAACTGGTCGGCAGCTACGTCGCGCATCCATTTGGTATAGAAAGGAGCCACATTAAAATTGAAGGCTGCAGTCATGCTGAAAACCTGTGCATCGCCGGTCCAACCCAAGCGTTCGTCGCGCTGCGGGCAATCGGTAGGCACATCCAGAAAGTTTCCTTTTTGTCCCCACTGAATGTTGTGCTGCAATTGATTGATCATTGGATCGGAACATACAAATGTACCCGTTGGGGTCATGTCGGAATGGATAACAACACCGGTAATCTGGTCAAGCGAGGGTTGTGCCGAAAGACCTTCGATTTTTACAAACCTGAATCCATGAAATGTAAAATGAGGTTCAAACGTTTCAATTCCTGATCCGTTCAGGATAAAGTTATCCGTACATTTTGCACTGCGCAGGTTGTCGGTGTAAAAATTTCCTTCTTTGGTCAACACTTCAGCAAACTTCAGCGTTACCTGATCGCCTTTTTTGCCCTGAACTTTCAGGCGCACCCAACCAACCATATTTTGTCCCATGTCGAAAACGGTTTCGCCTGTGGGAGTAATGATTAATTTTATTGGCTTAATTTCTTCGATGGCTTTTACAACAACACCCTGTGGTGCAATTAGTATTTTCTTTGATTGATCGGTAATTGTAGCTTTTTCCCATTCACTATCGTTGAATCCGGCACCGGACCAGCCCGACATTTCTTTGCGGGCATCGTAAGTTTCGCCATTGTAAATATCAGAGAATACAATCGGTCCGTTCGAAACTTTCCAACTTTGATCGGTACCGACTACCTCAGATGTACCATCGGTATAAGTAATCTGAAACTGAGCCAAAAGCGCCAATTTGCTTCCATAATAACCATTCTGGCTGCTCCAGCCAATGTTTCCACGAAACCAGCCGTCGCCCAAAATTGCGCCAACCGTATTTTTTGCCTGAAGCATTGAAGTTACATCGTAAGTCTGGTATTGAATGCGATTTTTATAGCTGGTCCATCCGGGAGTAAACAAATCGGTGCTTACTTTTTTCCCGTTCAGGAACAATTGATACAAACCATGTGAGGTAACATAAACCCTTGCCGATTTTATTGTTTTGGCAGTGGTAAACTCTTTCCTGAAGTATTGGGCTGGTTTCGATCCCTTTACTTCAGGCTCCGATCCAAGTGTAATCCATGAAGCTTTCCATGATTCGGGTTCGAGAATTCCCATTTCCCAGGTGGCCGGGGCGCTCCATGCTGATACTTTGTTTTTGTTGTCCCAAACACGCACTTGCCACGACACACGCTGCATCGATTTTAATGCCGGTCCGTCGTATGTAACATCAACAGATTGTGCCGAATTTACTTTCCCGGAAGTCCAGAGTAATTTGCCTTTGGCTGATTGGTCGGTTACCTTAATTTCGTATGCAGTTTGAAGTACATTTTCTTCATCTGATACTATTTTCCAGCTAAGGCGGGGTTTCTGGATATCGATACCCAGAGGATTGGTATGATACTCGCAAATCAGTTCTTTAACTTCGGTCTTGACAGCAGCAACAGTACTAAAACTGCTGATTGCCAACAAAACCAGAAGCAGTTTCGTCAATCTTAAAATTTGTTTCATCATTGTTGATAGTTTAGGTTTTGTATTCGAAAAATGTTATTCGGAAAGAGTCATCAGTCAATGGAAAACTTTTCGAATGACCAATGACTTTTTCCTGAATATTTATTCCATATAAAATACTTCTTCCAGCGGAATTGATACCGGAGAGTTGTCAGGGTTTGTTTTCATAAGGTCGGCCATGAAAGCCCACCATTTCTTTACGATTTCGGTTTGTCCAAGGTCTTGCGAGCCACCGTCGCCACTTACTTTCTGAAAAGCAAACAGGGTACTGGTTTCTTCATCGAGAAAAATGGAATACTCACTGACACCAGCACCTTTAAGCAGTTGGCGTAATTCAGGCCAAAGTTCGTTGTGCCTTTTCCTGTATTCTTCTTTCTGACCTTCGTTCAGGTACATTTTAAATGCTAGACGTTCCATTATCCGAGGGCATTTAATTCAGGATATAACCATTTGGCTACGCCAATAATAATAACCGACAAAAGAATTGCGCCAATACCCATAAGAATCATGTTGTAGGTCTTTTTTGATACGCCTTTCCATTCCTTGCGGTAGAAACCCCAAAGGTTGGCGGTTAAAATGATGGTGGCCATGTGAAGCGTCCACGAACTGGCACCATTGCCGATTTTGGTTTCACCCATTCCGTAGAAAAAGAATTGCAGAAACCAGGTGGTTCCGGCCAAAGCACAGAAAAGGTAGTTGCTCAAAAGCGGCGTTTTCTTGTCAATGAAGTCACCGCCTGTTTTGTTTTTGAAAATCAGGGCGGTAGTCCAGATCAGGTTGGTGGTAAGGCCTCCCCAGAGAATGACAAAAAAGATAATGTTGTTTTCGAAGAGGTATTTGAAACCCGTTCCTGCCTGGGTTACAAAAGGATAGTGCTGTTCCACAGCCAGCGACCGGGCAATGGACGACATTTCTTTTCCAGCATCGATTCCAAAACTGAAAAATGCGCTTAAAATACCGGAAACAATAGCAATCATTAACCCTTTAGACAGCTTGAATTCACTATTAACTCCCTCTTTATTTTTGCCCAGATCCTGATCCTTCCGAATTCCGGCGGTTCCACTTAGAATAATTCCGACTAACAAAATTAAAATACCGAGTAAGACGATTCGTCCACCTGTAGTACTAAACAAATCGGTGAACGATAGTCCGTCAGGGATTAATTCAGCAATTCCGGGAATATTCCGCAAAATCGGCAATCCCAGCGAACCAACGATAGAAGTAATACCCAGCAGTACAGAGTTACCAAGCGACATACCAAGGTAGCGAATAGCCAGTCCGTATGTCAGGCCACCAACTCCCCACAGCAAACCCATAATATAGGTATTGCGAATAACTCCACCCGGAGTGGCTTCTAAAATCCCCTGCCAGCCAGGAATCGTCAACAAAACAGCAATTAATGGCATGATAAACCAAGAGAAAAGTCCCCCGGTAATCCAATAAACTTCCCATCGCCATTTTTTCACCCAATTGTATGGCATGTACCAACTTCCCGAGGCACCGCCTCCAAGGGCATGAAAAATAATCCCTAATAGTGCATTCATATGTTTAGTTATTAGTTAAGTTTTAAACTCAAGATAGTTCGGAGTGCCTGGAATTCCCTGCCCGAAGCAGGCGGGGAAGTGCCTAAAGTTAAACTCCGCACTTCAAAATTCGCACTCCACTCTTATTTTATCGTTTGCTGGTCACTTCTTTTTCGTATTGCTGAATGTCGGCAATGTAAGCTTCGCCGGCAATAACACCTTTTTTCAGGCAATAGTAATCGAATACAGCAGCCCAAGGTAATGATTTAGCTTCTTCGAGCAATGCCAAACGCTCAAAGTTTTGGCCATTGGCTTCGTAAGCACGCAATTGAGTAATTGGCTCTAGCAAAGCTTGTAACAAAGCTTTCTGAGTTGCACGAACGCCTACCACGTAAGCGCCAATACGGTTGATGGATGCATCGAAATAATCGAGTCCAACGTGAACGCGATCGAGCGCATTGGCCCGGATAATTTCCTGCGTCAGCGCCTGCAATTCGTCGTTCAAAATAACAACATGGTCGCTGTCCCAACGCACACCACGACTCACGTGAAGCATAATTTCAGGAGCAAAAAGCAACAGCGATGAAATCTTGTCGGAAATCACTTCGGTTGGATGGAAATGACCAGAATCCAAGGTAATCATTTTGTTGTTGGCAACACCGTAACCCATATAGAACTCGTGTGAACCAACCACATAGCTTTCGCTTCCAATACCGAATAATTTACATTCGATACTGTCGAGCATGTAATCGTCATTGGTTTTGTATTCGAAGATCTGGTCGAGCGATTCTTTCAGATTTTTACGATACAGCAAACGGTCGACGGTTAAATCTTTCGATCCATCAGGAATCCAGATGTTGTGAATACATTCTGAACCCAACTGACGTCCCATCTCTTCGGCAATTTTACGCGATTGGACGACGTGATCAATCCAGAACTGGCGGATGGCAGGATCGCGGTGCGACAAGGTAAAGCCGTCAGCCGATTTTTCGTGCGAAAAACAGGTACAGTTGAAGTCCAGTTTATAGTTTTTCTCTTTCGCCCAATCAATCCAACTCTGGAAATGTTTGGGTTCAATCTGATCGCGGTCAACCGTTTCGCCGCCAAAATCGCCATAAAAAGCATGGATATTTACACGGTGATCGCCCGGAATCAAGCTCATGGCTTTGTCAATGTCGGCACGAAGTTCAGAAATTGAACGTGCTTTCCCCGGATAGTTTCCGGTTGCCTGAATACCACCAGTTAGTTCACCATCGCCATTTTCGAAACCGGCCACATCGTCGGCCTGCCAGCAGTGCAGCGATATAGACAACTTGTCTAATTGTTCTACTGCTTTTTCAACGTCGATACCCAGATCGGCATAACGGGCTTTGGCATATTCAAATGCCTGATTAATTTGAGATTCTTTCATGATTGCTTTATTATTTGTATATAATCTATTTTCAACCTATTTGTAACTACTTTTTTGAAGGTCGATACCATTTCGTCCGAAACAAGGTCTTTGTTTTGAAAGGCGCTTTCTCGCGGACGTAATTACTTCTTCCCGTTTTATCCCCGGGTTTCGTTTCACTTTACCCGGGGTTATTGATATTTTACCCCTTCGGAGTATGAAGAAACATTTGTTTCAATTGCATTCGACAGTCTCTCTTTTCTCCAGTCACCCCTATCATCCTGAATTTATTTCAGGATCATTTCAGTGTCTCATTCGTTTAGAGATGCTGAAACAAGTTCAGCATGACCCGACATCGCTAGTTTATTGACCCGACACTAGCCTGTTATTTTCAGAAATTTCTGGTACGCTGCTTCCCAATCGCCTTTGTTTTCAGGTAAAAACTCTTCGATTTGAATGGACTCGCGAATAATTTGACGCATCTCAGACAAAGAATCGACACAGCCGGCAGTTTTTGCCTGAATCATGATATTGCCGATAGCCGTGGCTTCTGACGGTCCGGCTAATACCGGTATGCCAATCGCATTGGCAGTCCATTGGTTGAGCAATGGGTTTTTGGAGCCTCCACCAATGACATGAAGTTTTTCGATGGTAAAAGGCGCCAGATTAATAAACTTCCCCAATACATATTTATACCTAAGCGATAAGCTTTCGAAAATACAGCGAACAAATTCGGCATGGGTCGAAGGGGCGGTTTGGCCAGATGCGATACAATAATCAACAATGGCTTTTGTCATACTGACCGGATTAGCAAATGACGCGTGATCAGAATCAATCAACGACTGAAATGCAGGCGCC
Source organism: Aquipluma nitroreducens (assembly GCF_009689585.1). Classification (GTDB taxonomy): domain Bacteria; phylum Bacteroidota; class Bacteroidia; order Bacteroidales; family Prolixibacteraceae; genus Aquipluma; species Aquipluma nitroreducens. The sequence continues at coordinate 2,052,069 of NZ_AP018694.1, forward strand.
GATTCGGCCATGTGAACCAACTTTTCGTAGGCATACGTGATGCCCTCTCTTTTCCATTCTTTCAGGCATTGTTCGAGGAGCCACATCCCGGTAATGTTCTTCAGGAAACGCGTTGTTCCTTCTATTCCGCCTTCATTCGTGAAATTAAGCGCATAAGTTTCGTCGTTTATAATCGCATCTTTTACCTCAATTCCCATTAGCGACCATGTTCCTGAACTCAGGTAAGCGAAACGTTCATTTTCAGCCGGAATAGCAGCAACTGCTGAAGCAGTATCGTGACCTGCAACAGCAACAACAGGTACTTTACCCAATTCGCTTTCGTCGGCTAAGTCATCGGTAAGTGTACCAATGCGATGACCTGGCATAACGATTTCACCCAACATCGACGGAGAAATACCAGCGGCTTCGAGCAATTGAGACTCGAACTGCTTTGTCCTCGGATTTAATATCTGCGAGGTGGAGGCGATGGTATATTCAACCACTTTATTTCCGGTGAGCAAATAAGCCAGAGCATCGGGCATAAACAACACTTCTGAAGCGGCTTCCAAAAGTGAGTTACCTGCTTGTTTCAAGGCAAACAACTGGTATAAACTGTTGAAATTCATCACCTGTATTCCGGTGAGTCCATAAACTTTTTCGCGTGGAATGATTTCGAAGTATTTTTCGGGCATTCCGTCGGTGTGCGGATCGCGATAGGCATACGGAGCGCCAAGAATAGTTCCGTCTTTAGCAATCAATGCAAAATCAACTCCCCAGGTATCAATGCCAATCGACGAAATTTCAACACATTCTTTTTTAACTTCAGCCAAGGCTACTTTAAAATGTTCGAATAACGAATAAATGTTCCAATGAAAATGATCGCCTATCTGAAGCATCTGATTTGGAAACCTTGTTAACTCCTTCATTTGAAGCCTTCCATTATCAAGAGTTCCAAGTATAGAGCGTCCGCTGGTGGCTCCAAGGTCGAATGCCAGAAACGATTTATTTTTCATTCTTAAATGGCTTAGTTAAATTTTATCTATTATGACTTTATTATCTATTTTTGTAAGTGTAAAACTACATACTAATTAATGCCTACTTATATTAGAAATGATTCTTTATTTGCACAAAATGACACTACATTAGATGTTATAAAATAGGTTTATTAGATGAGGTGACAATAAAAAACCGGGTTGCAATTAAAAGTGATTTGGGGATCTGAAAATTTGAAATGAAGAGGAATGGATAAATGGTTGTATGGCTAAATGGTTAAAATGAATAAATAACAATTTGACACTACAACAATTTAGTCCTGTTGAAATATGGAACGTTGAAATTGAAACTCAATTTATGCCAAACGAATCGTTTGTAAAATATATTCACGCGGGTTCACTCGATAAAGAATGGGGATTGTTCCTGACTGGCGCGGGATATGCACAAATTCCGCCGACGACTGTTTACCCGCCAAATGTGCACCCCAGCGGTTATTTCTTCACCTGGGGAAAAGGACGTGTGCTTCAGGAATACCAGATCAATTACATTACTGAGGGCTCCGGAACGTTTGAGACGAGTACTGATCAGTTTCAGGTAGTACCCGGTTCGATCCTGATTTTGCGTCCGGGAATGTGGCACCGCTACAAACCCGATTCCAATACCGGGTGGAGCGAACATTACCTTGGATTTAACGGCGATTTTTGTTCGCACCTGTTTAACGAGGGATTTTTTCAATCGGGCAAGCCTGTCATGTATGTGGGCTTTCAGGAAAATATCCTGAAGTTATTCCTTGAAATTATCCAATTGGTAAAAGATGAGAAAACAGGCCATCAACAAGTTGCCGCAGCAAATACGATTTTAATTCTTAGCAAGATTCTATCGGTAGTTCGTAACCAGGAGTTCGCCGGGAAAAGCATAGAGCGCACCATTCGGAAAGCCTGTTTGCATTTCAGGGAAAACCTTAATACCAATGTTAATATTGAAGAGTTGGCCAAAGAGTTAAATGTTGGATATTCCTACTTCAGGCAAATGTTCAGGAAATACACAGGTATTCCGCCAACCCAATACCATTTATCGCTCAGGATACAAAAGGCTAAAGACTTGCTGGTTTCAACCGATCAAAGTTTCAAGGAAATTGCCATCGACCTCGGATTTGAATCGTATTTTTATTTTTCACGAATTTTTAAGGACAAGACCGGAAAAAGCCCGATGGAATTCAGGAAAGAACATCACCAACAAAATTGAGGCATTGTGTCCGATTAAAAGTAGAATATATTTTTCTGACCACGCTTTTCTTTGTACGCCCCTTTTCGAACCACTTTCACAATAGAACGCCGGTTTACTTCGTGCTGTTCTTCAGTACATTCAACCCCATTGGCGCATTTATTCAGCAAACGTGTCTCACCGTATCCGTGGTACAAAAGGCGTTTCGGGTCAATTCCTTTGGAAACCACATAATCGAAAGCAGCCTTAGCCCGCTTTTTCGAAAGCAACATATTGTAATCATCGCTACCGCGCGAATCGGTGTGCGATTCAATCCGGATTTCAAGATCCGGAAAATCTTTCAGCATGGCAATCAGCCGGTCAAGAGTAGCAGCAACATCAGGTTTGATATCTGATTGATCTAATCCATAGTTGATGTATTCCAGTTCGACGACCTGTAAAGCCTCCCCATCCTCTTCTTCCATGCTTTTTGGCGCAGGCGAATTATCGTCAGCTTCTATCTTTTGTTCCAGAAAAATCTCTGAGTAAGCTTCATCATTTGGCCGAAGTTTCGCTGTACCAATAACGACTTCGGTTTCGTTGTATAATTCTTTGGTTACATTAATCGTGTATTGTTGCCCCTTGTTTACTTCGAACTCGAACTGCCCATCGATGCGGGTGGTACTCGATGCAATGGTATTCCCGGCTTCGTTAATCACAGAAACTGTGGCATCAGAAAGTACGTCTTTTGTATCGCGATCCTTGACTACACCACGGATGATAACCGGAACCCGTTTGATCTTCAGAAAGTACAAATCGTCGTCACCCTTACCTCCCGAACGGTTTGAGGCAAAATAGCCTTTCACTCCGGTCGAGTCAAGTGCCAGCCCAAAATCATCTTTCGATGAATTAACCGGGTAGCCCATATTCTCGACACTATTAAAAATGCCCTGTTCAGGAACCGAGAAATAAATATCCAATGCCCCTAAACCACCATGTCCATCGCTTGAAAAATAGAGAACCCCATCGTTACTGATAAATGGGAAAAACTCGTTTCCTTCGGTATTAATTTTTGGCCCGAGATTAAAAGGTTTACTCCATTGTCCGTTCGAAAATACACTAAAGTAAATATCTGATTTTCCATAACCACCGGGCATATCAGAAGCAAAATACAATATCTTTCCTTCTTTGTCAATCGAGGGATGCCCCGCAGAATATTCGTCGCTGTTGTACCTAAAGCTACCGCTCAAATTCCATTCATTATCGTCCAGCTTTCCAAGAAATATCTTCAGGTTAACTACGCCTTCCCTACTTTTTGAAGTTTTCCCCTTCGCAAAATTATTCCGGGTTAAATAGATAATGTTGTTTTTCGAATCGATTGAAACCGGTCCGTCGTGGTAAGCAGTTTTCAGCTTTGGAGCAAAGGGCTCTACTGAATTCAGATCGCCATAGGGTCCTATTTTTGCTGAATACAACTTCAGATAGGGCAATTCATTCCACTTATAAGTCGCTCCTGCTTTAGTGCCTATTGAGGTTGATGAGAAAATAAGTTTGTCCTTATAGAAAGCTGGTCCCATGTCGGAACCGATTGTATTTATGGCGGTATTCAGGATTTCATAATTGGTAGAATCGCGCATCAGGAATTTAATGTATTCGAGGAGAGAAACCTGCAAATTAACGCGTCCGTCTTCAGGTCGTAAATCGGAGTATTCTTTTAGCCATTGCTCTGCAACCAGGTATTTACCATTGCTTTTCAACGCCTGCGAATAATTAAAAATATCTTCAGGAATGGCAACTTTGCGGTCGATTAATTTTTTGAGCCAACGTTCAACCTCTTCTGTATTTCCAACATTTCGGTTCGACTCTGCCAATCTCTTTACTACATAATTATCGGCAGTATCCTTTTCGTAGGCATATTCGTAAAGTCCAATTGCCTCAACAAATGCAAATTCATCAAAGCTTTTATCAGCAAGCTTAACGGTAAGCTTCTGGCTCAAACCTACCGTTGGTATGAATAAGATAAGAATTACTCCCCACAGAAATATTTTTGAAAGTCTTGCCATTCAATGATTCTTTGTACCCGAAAATAAACCATTCCATACAACGAATATCTGTACACCAAAATTAAAACCGACAAATCGACCCGAGAAAACTGGGCTAGAAATATCTTGGTGATCTAACTCTGCCGCGTCCAAAGTCGAAATCGAAGGTTACCATAATTTCATGTGTTCCGTTGCTAAAAGCTCCCAATTTATTGATTGGAAGATCGTAGGAATATCCGAATTTTAACTGATCGGTGACCTGAAGTTGAAATAATCCTCCAAATGAATCTCCAACCCGATACATACCTCCCAACCAAAGACGGTCATAAAATAAAAATGTACCCGTTAAATCTAACCCAACAGGGGCATTGTTAACATATTTGGTTAAAATGGATGGTTTAAATTTAACAATTCTATTTACATCAAATACATAGCCCGCCATAAAAAAAATGTGTACCTGTTCCTTGCTGATACTCTGCGTGGAAACGCCATTTTTATTGATTCTGTTTTCAATTAATTTTGGAAGTGAGAGTCCAAAATAATATTTAGGAGTATAATAAAAAGCTCCAACACCGAAGTTTGGTAAAAATTTACGGTTAATATCATTGGCGAAAACCGGGTCATCCGGATCGTTGGTAGTTAAGTCTGAAAGGCCAGCATCAAAAAAATTGACTCCCCCTTTTAGTCCCAGAGAAAGACTTCTGCGGCGACTAAAACTGAGCGTAAAAGAATAATCGATATAAAGTCCTGTCTGTTTTACAGGGTCTACCTGATCGCTCAAAAACGAAAAGCCTAAACCCATTTTTGTGCCGACAACAGGAAAATTCATCGAAAATGAGCGGGTGACGGGTGCCCCAGGCATAGATACCCATTGATTGCGCGAAACGACCATCATGCTCAACACATCTTTTGATCCGGCATAAGCAGGATTAAGCGTAAGCAGATTTTCCATGTACTGCGTGTACATTGGATCTTGCTGCGCATACGATTCGAGGACACAAAACAATAGTACAATTACCGCGATAACTCGGGCAACCAATTGGTTTATTCGTTTTATGTATTTAGAATTACTCAATTTTTCATTTTGTTTTTAATGTCTTCAGTTTTTTATCCGAGTTTCCAATTTTTACTTTAGGCGCTTTTTCATCGATCGAGATAAATGGCACCATTTATTTTTTCTTTTCCATCCAGTTTCAGCACATAAAAATAAGTGCCTGTAGGAACCGAGCCTGAACCAACCCGAACACCCTGTCCGGCTTTTCCATCCCAGAATCCGCTTTTACCCTGACCTTCTCCATAATTGTCCGATCGGTAAACCACATTACCCCAACGGTTGAAGATTTCAATTTGCACTGTTTTATATTTGGCTATTCCTTTTATTTCGAATTTATCGTTGATGCCATCACCATTGGGAGAAAAAGCTTCAGGAATAAAGAATGGTGCATCGCTAACCAAAACCAATACGGTTGCCTGATCGCAATGCTCGAAATAGTCACAGATAGAATAGATAAAATTATCAGATCCAGTATAATACTGATTGGGTAAATAAGAAACCAGCGAATCGCCTACCACGGTTGCGATACCATTTTGTGGCGCGGTTACTATTTTCAATGTGGCCGGGTTTAATTCTCCCTTGGGCATGTCGTTGGCCAGTACATTAATATCAACAGCAAAATTCAACTTAGTTGATGAAGTATCCATCACTGCTTGAGTATATAAGCCAACCCAAACCGAATCCTGACTGGTACAGCCGTATGTATCAGTAACCTTCAAATAGTACATACCCAAACCACTCACCTCTGCCATAGCCGTAGTTTCTCCACTTCTAATAATGCCATCCTTCGACTGCCACAAATAAGTTAGGCCAACTCCTGTACTCTTACTTCCACTCAGTAAAATATCAGCATTTGGCTCATTAACAAAAACATTTTTATCGGTTACAGCCTTTGGCTGATTATTAACAACAATCAACACCGAAGTCGTATCCACTTGCCCCCTGCTATCAGAAACAGTTAAGTGATATCGGGTTGTTTTTCCAGGAATAAAGGTCGGTTTTGAGCTGGCTGCATTGTCGAGATAAGCAGATGGCGACCAAGTAAAAGTAAGTCCTCCACCATTTGATGAACTTGCATCCAATACATAACCAGTAACATTACAATTACCTAGCATTACAATTGAGTTTCCTGCAATTCGGGCAGTTGGCTTATCATCGGTTTGATCGACCACAAAATGCCAGGCCTTACGGTTGGCACATCCTGAAAGAGAATTAACTGTAACCATTAAGTAATAGTCGCCTGAACCGTTCCATTTGACCTGAATTTCATTTTCACGGCCAGCCCCCAAGGGTGACATAACCGCCTGACTGTTATTTGCAGGATTTATCAACGTAACATCGGTGAATACCTGCCAATTGTAAGTTACTTCAAACGCATTCTTCGCAATCTTGTATTCGTGCACAGAACCACGATATACCGTGTAGAAGTCCTGTCCAGTTGCAAAAGCAACAGACGAAACCCATACGAGTATCATGATTAGAATTCTATGTAGAATACCTTTTTTCAATCCTTAAATTTCAAATGCCCCCACCAAACCTCCCCCGGAGGGGAGGCTATTGGGCGGCAAAGCTTTATTAAATTATCGCCTCCTAAAAATCTACCTAACACACTATTTTTCAAAGTTTTTTTTGGACGAGGACTTTATACCCCTTGTAAACTGTCTATAACCGGTAAAACTTCAATCCGGTGCTGAACTGAATCATTCGAAGAATTACTATCAAGCAGATTACTGCGACTTTCACTCTGATTTTTGATTGATAGTTTTACATCCTGCGAAACTCCAGGCACGTTCTTGACCGCAACCGTAACCGTTACTTCGCTGTCGGTACCTTTAACTAAGTAAAGGTTATTTACATCGGAAGTCAGCTTACCTGAATTAACTCCTACAATTGATACAATTGAAATACCTGTATTATAAGCCGGATTGACTGATAAAACAGGTTGAAACGACCAATCATAGGTATCTCCTGCCAGCGCTGTTTGTTTGTTATCGGTACCATTTAACCTCCGAACTATAAATTTCAGAGTAGTGGTACCGGCATCATATGCCGAAGCCAAAGGGTTAAACCCATCGGTTGAGGCCACCGCCGGACAACTCATGGTATTGTCAACCGGAATATTCTCCGACAATAAGTCGAATTTGTTGATTTGTGGTGTAATTTGAATATTAATTCGATTAGTACATCCACCATTATCTGTTGCCTCCAGCCACACATAATAAATATGCGCCGAAGCTCCCGAATTCCATTGAATTTTCGTGGATGCTAATCCGTCTACCCCCACTTTCCCTTTTGCATTGATAATATCAAATTCACCAGTCAAACCATCATCATAGTATCCACTACCGTCGGCATTGGCGGTAATGTAAAAATTGTACAAGGCTCCAGCGCTTATACCGTTACAGGTATATGTTTGCAAAGCACCCTCATAAGGCTGCCGAGTCGCACTCTGTGCATTAGCTGTCGGACTAAATCCGACAGCTAACAGCATTAGTATGATGATATGTTTAAATTGGTACATCAATATATTGTTATTGGAAACTTCCAATTGAAGGAAGGGCGTTAACTGTCACTGTAGCCGAGTTATCCGACCCGTTGATTGTTGTATTTTCATTATATGTTGTGCCACCGGTCCTATCTTCTCTCACAGAAACGTTAGATACTGTGCCTTCGAGGTTTTGTGCTGCAATACCTGAAGTTGTGTAGAATGTTACGGTAAATTCCTCAGAAGTTACAGAGGAAGCCAGATCCACCACCTGTAGCCCTCCAGTTGCAATAACGTCGCTTGTAATGTCGTTTCCTCCCTTCGTAACTTTAAATGCACCTGCTGTTGTACCTAAAAGGCCACTTGGATTCGGTAACTTTAATGTATAACTCCAGAGGAATGAAGTGCCAGATACATTTATATTTTCGAATGTTGGAGTTACAGTAAATTTAATTGTATTGTTTTGATCTTTGGAAGCTGCAGTATTATCTGTTGTATTTGCAATAGTCTGGCAGTATTGTGGACCTTTATCTGCGGCAATAGCCAAATTAATAGTTGGGGCAGCCAAAACGGTAACATTAAGTTTAATGGTATTGGTACAGCCATTACTAGAGCCATCCTTTATTGTTACAATAAGATTTCCCGTTGCCCCAACTGTAGCACTGGTACTATAATGCACTGTAAAAGTAGCATCATAACTACCGGCCTTCGCTATTAAATTTGTTTTATCTGTACCTGAAAACCCTGCAGTAACGGCAATAACTTCAGCAGCATCACCGTCAAAATCAATTGTCGCAGTACCTGCAGTGTTTACAACAATACCTTTTAAAGTGTATGTGTATGTACCGCCTTGTATTACAGTTGAATTTACTTGCCCCTTAGCACTTCCAGCCACGATTACCAACGTGACCAACATTAAGAACGAATAGAATAGCTTTTTCATAACATTGAAATTTTAAGATTTACGTTTTTTATTTGTTTTTTTAATTGAAAATTCTGAATATATGTTGATTTGTAAAGACAAAATGAATTACGTCTCGACAATGTATGTCAAGGATCATCACCGCCAGGCGGTGAGTTTGTAGAGGTCAAAATAGTTTGTTGCTTCATCTTTTATGATTATTTTGTTTTCTTGTATCTTAATAAAATCTTCCTGGTATTGGTTTTGCGTTTACATTTATGGTGGCCTCGTTCGATTCAATCCTCCCAGTTACAGTGCCAGCAGCCCCCGAATTATTGGAGCTTGTTATTGTAACTACTCGTTTGACTTTATATGTGCCTGCTTCGAAAATGGAATTTGATGGCGTATAAGAATCTCCATTTGCTCCCGAAATTTCCACCCATTGTGTTGATGGGTTCTTTTGATAATACCATTTATAGGATGGCGTTATACCAGTTGGCAGAGAATTACCATTGTCCAACTTTAGCGTTCCGTTAATTGCAGTAAGTGGGTCACCTTCACAAATTGTTTGATCAATGTAATCAGTCAGATTATTTTGAATTTCCCGAATGTTATTATAGGCAACTTGATTCTGACCAGTGTTTTCATAATATTCAAGCGCCAATAAATTTGAACTACTTAAAGGAACCAGAACATCGGAAGCTAACCTTGGTGCATGATTTGTCCAGTCACTAAAAATGATATTACCATCGAGCGACAAACGGATGCCATCATCGCTATTTAAATCGACCAGATACAATCCGGTTTTATTAGAATTCATCAGGAAACGCGCAGAAAAAGTAGCGCTTAAGATTGATCGATCCTGTATGCCATTTGAAAATAAAGGAATGCAGGTAGCATCGTTATCGCCTCCAAAATTTGTGCTGAATGATTCTGGCTGTAAAAGATATCCGGCATATGTGTTGAAGCTTATCCCATCATAGACGTAACCTATCCAAGAATTGTCACCTGGGGTTTGAATGTCGATTGGAGATACAACCTGAATTACATTGACTGTCGTTGAGCCCTCACAGCCAATGGCATCCTTTACCCAAACTATATAATTATCGGGTGCAAGGCCGCTAAAGGTATTTGAACTCGCATAGGTGCCTGAGTTAAGTTTAAATTGATAAGGCGATTGGCCCCCACTTCCTGTAGCTGTAATTATACCATTACTATTACCAATACAAGTAATATCTGTAGGGTCGGCAGACACCGAAAGGACAGAATTTACTGTCACCGTTCCACTAATTGAAGAGGCAATGCAAGGTGATGTATGACCGCCCGTGGTTATGGTATAAGTTCCAGTTGCTGTTGGCGTACCACTGATGGTTACGGTCTTGTTAGTCGTATTTACAGAATAAGCCAGCCCATTGGGCAAGCCTGATACACTAGCGCTTGTGGCACTGCCACCAAAGGTATAAACTGTTGTGGAGATTGCAGTGCCCGAACATATGGTCGGATTTTGCATCCCACTAGTCAAAATTATAATTGATGCTGTATTCACAGTTGCTGTTACCCCGGTGCGGGCTGCAGATATACATCCCTGAGGGCTTATCGCTTCCGCATAATAGGTGGTATTTGAACTAATTGTTGGATTAAGTAAAGAAATCTCATTTCCACCGGTTAAAGCATCATACCATTTTATTGATCCGGAGCTTGCTGTTGCTGAAAAAGTAACCTGGGCTGCCCCACAAACCGATGATGGGGATACTGTTGCTGAACTTACCGTCGGTAAAGCCTTGACAGTTGCTGTTACCCCCGTGCGGGCTGCAGATATACATCCTTGAGGGCTTATCGCTTCCGCATAATAGGTGGTATTTGAACTAATTGTTGGATTAAGTACAGAAATCTCATTCCCACCGGTTAAAGCATCGTACCATTTTATTGATCCGGAGCTTGCTGTTGCTGAAAAAGTAACCTGACCTGCCCCACAAACCGATGATGGGGATACTGTTGCTGAACTTACAGATGGCAACGGATTCACCGTAATGGAACCTGTAATACTTGCCTCTGCGCAAGGACTTATCGTACCTGAAGTTGTAATTCTATAGGTACTATTGGCTCCTGGGCTGCCACTTATGGTAACTATACCTGCATTAAATGAAGATGTCACTCCGGAGGGTAAGCCGGTTACTGTCGCTCCGCTAGCGCCGCCGCCAACTGCATAAGTTATAGAGGTAATGAGCGTATTAATACAAACTGTTTGAGCGTCGGTTCCCGTATTAGAAGTTAAACTCAAGGTTCCATCTACACAGGCCGGGGCAATATTAACCGTATAATCCTCAACTTCCCCAAAGGAGAAAGTTTCACATGGTTCTGGATAAGGTGTGTCGTCAATCTCAAATAGTTCCCATTCTCCTAATTGTAGAATTGTACCTGAATTATTGGTCATGTTTAACCGGTAATATCCGTATGCGATGTTATTCGTAAATGTATATTCCTTTTTCAACCATCTGGTTGGAAAATCCTCATTAGATCTCGAATCAATTGTAAACCAACTAGAACCATCATTTGAACCTTGTAGGTTCCAAGTCAAAGGATCACGTTCAGGAAAATCATTTGCAGAAGTCATTGAGTATTTTGTTACAGTATATTTTTCCCCAAGTGGAAATTGATACTGAACCCACCCTGATGCATGAAAAGTCAAATATTTTGATAGGTTTGATTGATTAACTACATTATCAACCAGCTTAGTAATATCCTCACCATTAGGCCAATCTGTATATTGAGAAGAAACATTTCCACCAGGAACTGTTAAATCATCGGTATGAATACCTTTCATTGCAACTCGCATCGTTGTATTTACAGTTACATCAGGTATTGTAAATGAGCTTGTTAATGCACTCACAGAATTTCCATTATACAATTCTTCTCCTGGGTCTAAATAATCGCCATCCTTATTAAGATCAATCCACACTTTCCAATACTCAACAAAGCCCGAAGCAGGAACACCAGGTGTCAGCGTAACCGTTTGATTTGTATTCCCATCCAGGTTAATAACATCGGAGGTGTAATCCGAATAATTTGAAGCTCCTGAAGTCTTGGAAAAGCTTCCTATATCCACCTTCGAAATCCAATCGACCTGTCCACTTGCATTAATCCCCATTGGATTACAATCGGCCATTGTAACTGTAACCGTAAAGGAGCAGGCCGCCGTATTTAACGAATTGTCTTTAGCAGTATAAGTTACAGTTGTTGAACCTAAATTAAAAAAATCACCCGAAGTATGACTACTGGTAAAGGTTGTTACCCCGCAATTGTCCGTAACAGTGGGTGCAGTCCAGTACACATTTGCACCAGAATTGCCAAAGGGTACTTCTATATTTATGTTTGCCGGACAGTCGGCGATGGTTGGTAAAGTAACATCCCTGACTGTCACAGTGGCTGTGCAGGTAGCGGTTTTAGAGTTGCCATCATCTTTTACCGTAAGGGTAACAGTGTTGCTTCCCAAATTTGCGCAAGTGAAATTACTTGGAGAAACAGTGTATGACAAGGTATTTCCACAAGGTGAGGTACTGCCGTTATTCACTTGATTACCAGATATTATAACATTTCCACTAGCATCCAAATCAACAGTAATATCCTTACAAACCGCAACAGGCGCTGTTACACAGGCTGACATAATATTTAATGTATAATCTTCTGCCTGTCCATATGAATTTGTTCCATCTGAAATCGCACAGAAATTCGTGTTGTATCCTCCAAACTGACCTATAACGCGCATCCTTGTATTACCTAAAGGTGCTGAGATTGGAATAGCAATATTTGCTGTGGTTTGTTGTCCATCAACCCCAGTGGAACTATTGAGCGTACCAACTTGGAATGATTCACCGGCATCAGAAAAACTGCCGTTCTGGTTCCAGTCAAAATAGACGGAATAATAATACGTATTGTTATTACTTGAAATTCCCCATGTATTACCTTCAACTGTCATGCTGTATATTTGTCCAACTTGCACATTTGCTGTGATTGAAGTAAAATCCTCATAAGATGAGGTTACTGTGTTTACATTAGAGCTTGTATTATTGATGCCATCAAATATTACCCGAGTAATAGGTCTTGAATTAGTGGCTGAGATAGCACAATAACTAAGGCAGGCCGAACTGGCTGTGGTAAATGTCCATGTACTTGCGCCTGTCGCATCTCCACACGCATTTTTAGGTACTACTTTCCAATAATAAGTTGTGTTAGCCGACAATGCGCCTGTTGTAAATGAATTTGTGGGAACATTTGATGTAACCGAACCGGGCAAACTTCCTGCGCCAAAATAAACGTCGTAAGAGGTAGCTCCTGATACAGCCGCCCAGGAAGCAGAATTTACGGCTCCCACGCCAGAATAACAAACATCTGATACACCATCGACAGGACTGGGGGTGACAGCAGCTATTGGTAAAGGGTTTCCAGTTCCAGTTAATGAATTAGTCGGTGAGTTGCTACCAGCAGTTGTACTTGCGACCGTGATGGTAGCACTTTGAGGACCAATAGCATTAGGTGTAAAAGTTACATCACATGTTGCGTTGCCACCGCCGGCAATTGTTGTTGATGATAGGTTACTTACCACAAACTGCGCATCATTGGAATTAACCGTGACCCCACTGGCAGTTGATGAGCCTGTATTGGTAATTGTATATTGTATTGTTGCTGCAGCTGTTCCAACACAGGCAGAACCATGATTAGTTGTGCCTGAAATTGCCAAAGCCGGTGCAGATACCTTAGGTACGAGTTCGCCTGATGCTAGGATCTGTGCCCCAGTGGTGTATCCTGAAAAACTAACATTAACTAACTGTGCGGCAGTTAATCCACCAACCCCTACAACTATTTTCCCTTCAGTACCGGATGAGCCTGCCGTTCCTGTCCATCCAGTGATTGATAATGTCCCTGTCCATGAAGCCGAACTGCTATTGGCAATCGTAATTGTATGGAGTCCTGCGCCCAAAGCAATCGTTGAACTTGAACCCATTGTAAGAATACCTAAAGACGAACTAAAACCACCAGAGTTAAATGTAACCCCATTTATTGCAGTTGTTCCGTTGACAGCAATTGCCCCACCGGCAGTTTTTGTTCCACTTCCCAACAATTTCAGATTACTGTAAGTTGTATTCTTGATCGTTTGATTTCCTACTCCACCATACGTTACGGTATTACCAGACACGGCTGCTGTGAGGATATTAATAAAACTATTATCGGCAACCAGAGCATTGACATTCAATGTGCTGGTTGTTGTTGCATTATTAAACGTACCAATAGTTTGTGATGTATTTTCAAAATTAGCTGTACTTCCTGCATTGTTGGTAATTCCTGTAATATATCCTGTTCCATTCAGGTTAATTGTACCTGTATTGGTGAAACTTGCAGTTGGTGTACCAATAGTCCCAGTTGAAGTTAGGTTAATTGTACCTTGATTTGTCAAAGTTGTAGGATTCGTGTAAGTTGTTCCGCTAATATTTAGAATTCCAGTACTTGTGTTTACTAATGTATTAGGGGTTAAGTTGTTACTGCTTGCATTTAAAGTTCCTTGATTTGTCAAGTTCGAAATTGTTAAGCCAGCAGTACTATTAATCGTACCCGTAGAAGCATTGGTTAAAGTTCCCGTACCTGAAAAATTTGAATTCAGCGTTAAAGTTCCATTGTTGGTGAGATTAATTCCGGTAACAGTAACAGCTGCACCGGTCATATTTATGTTTCCTGTAAGTGCTTGCGCATTTGTATCAAATGTTTGAGGACCAGTACCCACAGAAAATGTTCCATTATTGGTAATACCTCCTCTGAAATTTACCGGAAGATTGGCAGAGTTATTCCATGTACCTCCTGATTTAATTGTAACAAGTCCCGTAAATATTTCAGTTGTACTCCATCCACTAATATTAAGGGTTCCACTTGTGCCACCACCCACGGTGGTGGTTCCTGCTACGGTTAAACGATTTGCGCCGGCCAAAGTAAAGGTACTTCCGTCACTAACATTTAAATTTCCGTTAATAGTCAGGTTCGCTCCGGTAGTTGTGGTTCCGCTAATGGTGGTTAAATTATAAAATGTTGTAAATATTGTGGCAGGTAAGGTATTATCTGTATCCAAAACAACTGTTCCAGTACCATATGTCCAAGTATTACCAGTAACTGTATTGACCTCCAAACTGCCAGTTCTAAGTGTTCCGCCATTTGTCATCGTAATTATTCCAGCAGCAGGCTTAGCCTGATTACTCCCAAGGGTAACGCTTGCGGCATCAAGTGTTGCCCCACTTTGAAAGGTAATAGTCCCAGTTCTAGCTGTTTGTCCATTTCCACCGACTTGAACATTTCCAATTACGATAAGTTTTGGAGATCCTGTCGTAGCAAATGCAAGAGTGCCGTAATTGTTCCCGTTAGTCGGATCACCTCCAATTTGAAGAGTTGAACAAGTTGCATTTGTTACATTCACCGTCACTGTATAGCCACCTCTAATAATGACTATATCCGTAGATGTAGGCACAACTCCACTATTCCAAGTATTAGTTGCATTCCAATTTCCGCTACGTACTGATATTATTGTTGCCCCATTCACGCTACCAGCCCCCACCAACAGCGCTACCAGCAAAATCAGGTAAACCCCTATTTTTTTGGAAAGAAGTAAATTTCTTCTCATACGCTTTGGGGTTTTAAGTGGATACCCAAAGCCGAAAATGCAGCAACAATGATCGCGAAGAAATTTAAAAAGAATTTCGAAGTATTTCTGAAAAAATAAAAATGCAAATCCGTTTGCGTAATTAACCAATACATATTTTGGTCAATAAAAGCAATCCAACTTTTAGAAAAACAACTGACGTAAAATCCCCCCATGCGCACCAAGTAAAAATCCTATGCTGGTAAAAATAGTTTTATATTTTTACCAGCATAGGAGAAACTAGCAAAGTGCCAAGTAAAGGTATCAAACCTATGTTTTCAATGATCCAGAATATGGTCAAATATACAGAAAGCTCCCGAGAATAAAGGACTTACAGATCTTTATCTATTTATTTTTTACTTGATGTGGATTTTATATTCAAATACCTCGATCAAATCACCCGCCCTTAATTTGGCACGTTTCCGAAATTCAGGTTCCCCATTCCGGAAAACAATCCCGTCTTCAACCATCAGCTTAGCTTGTCCACCCGATTCACTAATCCGCATTGTTTTTAGTAATTTGATCAGTTCAATGTATTCTTCACCTTTTAATTCGTAAGTTTCCATCAATTTGTTTTCAGGTTAATGAAATTACAGTTTGTTTTTCAAAATTGCCAACTCCAGTTTTGTCTTTCCCGGTAACTTGGCAACAACCAAATCGTACGAGTGGTCGATCATTTCCAGAATCAGCTTTGAATGGAGAGAACCGTCTATCGCCACGGTGTTCCAGTGTACCTTGCTCATGTGGAAACCGGGTTGAATAGCCGGATACTGTTCCCGGAGTTCGATTGCCCGATCTGGATCACACTTTAATGCAAGAGACCAATCACCATCCAGATTGGTTAATGCAAACATCTTACCCATGACTTTAAAAACTAACGTCGCTTCATCGAACGGAAATTCTTCGCTAACTCCGGGTTTCGAAACACAATATTCCCTCAGTTCTTCAATGTTCATCGATTCGAATTTACAACCGTCAAATATACAAATTGGAACAATACGGCTTAGAAGTTGTAAAAGTCAAATTTAAGATCACAGCGTCTTGATTCGATTTTCGAGCCTAAGTCATTTGTATTTAAAATATTCAACCCATCATTCTTAATAAATTATAAAATTCAGTGTCGATATTACGCCAAAGAGTATAACCAATATTACCTTTATGTACCTTTGATGTCAATTTCCTAAAAAAATAAATCGTTGGCATGCCGGAGACGAAGAATCATCATTCACAATTAAGCAAAGTTACATTTGCAGGGCTGTTAATCACCATGGGAATTGTTTTTGGTGACATCGGAACCAGTCCACTGTATGTAGTAAAAGCAATCATTTCTGGTGCCGATAAATTTGACCAACTTCTGGTTTATGGAGCTTTATCGTTGGTGTTTTGGACCCTGACCCTTCAGACTACTCTTAAATATGTCATCATCACCTTGCGCGCCGACAACCACGGTGAAGGTGGAATTTTTGCCTTGTTTGCCCTGATGAAGAAAAAGTCGACTTGGGCCGCAACTTTAACCATGATTGGCGGGAGCGCTCTGCTGGCCGACGGTGTAATTACTCCATCCATTACGGTTTCGTCGTCGATCGAAGGGTTGCGAATGATAAACCCACAGATTCCGGTCATACCAGTCGTTCTTTTCATTATTTCAGCATTGTTCTTTGTCCAGCAATTCGGCACAAAATTTATCGGAAAATCGTTTGGCCCAATCATGGTCATTTGGTTCGGAATGCTTGCCGTACTTGGATTTACTCAAATCATCACTTATCCTGAAATTCTGAATGCAGTGAACCCTGTTTATGCATTCAATTTTCTGACCCAATATCCGAAGGGATTTATTCTGCTTGGAGCGGTGTTTCTGTGTACCACCGGAGCCGAGGCATTGTATTCTGATCTGGGTCATTGCGGAATCAAAAACATCCGGATTTCGTGGATCTTTGTAAAACTTGCATTATTGCTCAACTATTTTGGGCAAGGAGCGTGGTTGATGAACCATCCACAACCGGTCGAAGATTTGAATCCGTTTTACTCCATCATGCCCAGTTGGTTTCTTTTCCCCGGAATACTCATCTCGACTGCTGCTGCGGTAATTGCCAGTCAGGCTTTGATCACCGGATCGTATACGCTCATCAGCGAGGCCGTTTCTATGAATTTCTGGCCTAAAATAAAAGTATTGCACCCAACAACAATCAAGGGTCAGGTTTATATTCCTTTTGTTAACTGGCTGTTGTGGGTCTCGGTTTGTTTTGTTGTTCTGTTCTTTCAGGAGTCATCGAATATGGAAGCAGCATATGGATTGTCAATTACCATCACCATGATGATGACTTCGTTGCTATTGCTTCATTACCTCTACCAAAAAAATGTCCATTTTACTTTTTTAATCATACTTGGGGTTCTTTTTGGCTCAATCGAGACTTCATTTCTGATCGCCAATCTGCATAAATTCGCCAATGGCGGATGGTTTTCAATTGCTTTAGCTTGTGCCTTTTTGCTCATCATGCTCGGATGGTTTTTCGGGCGCAGGATCAAGAACCGACACATCAGTTTCTCAAACATCAATAAATACCTGCATTTATTCGAAGATTTAAGCAAGGATAAAACAATTCCACAAATAGCTACCAACCTGGTTTACATCATCAAGGCCAACGAACTTCACCAGATCGAATCCAAAATCATGTATTCGATCTTCAATAAACAGCCCAAACGTGCTCAAACCTACTGGTTACTTCATGTTGACACAGTTGGCGAACCCGATACTTTTAGCTATGAAGTTAACCAGTTTATTCCCGGCACATTGATTCGGATCGATTTTCATCTTGGATTTAAGATCGAACCGCGAATTAATCTATATTTTAAAGAAGTACTGAAAGACTTGGTTGCCAGTGGCGAAATAAAACTAAACAGTTCATACGAATCACTAAAAAAGCATCATTTCCCAGCCGACTTTCTTTTTGTAAATCTCGATCGGGTCATGACTCAGGATTACAAATTATCTCCATGGGAAACCATGATAATGGGACTGCATGCATTCGCCAGACTGTTCAGCATCAACGATGTAAAGGCTCTTGGATTGGATTCGAGCAGTGTGATTGAAGAAAAAGTTCCAATTTCAGTAGAGCGTCCGCTGAACCGCAAAATACAACGGGTAGAGTAATTTGTTTGCACATGTCCGTTCAATTCAGTGAACGGCAAAGGATAGCCAATCTATATGAGAGAAAATTCTCGTCAATGTTAGATATTCTTTGCCGTCTGCTTTAGCTGACGGGCATCAAAAAGACTACTTTTTCTCCGGAATCAGATTCACTACAACCCGAACCAACAAAATCAAAATCAAAAAGTAAACTGCCGGATTAAATTGTTGCCCAGCCACAAACGAAAGAATTAATAGAGCTCCGGATAGCCAGAAATAGTAGCGTGCCTGGGGTCTCCATTTCTTAACAGCCCACAATCCGGCAAAAAACAGGTTCAGCGGAAATGCCCACAACAAATTGTAATTCGGGCTCATCGCCGGATGCTCCGAATATAAAGTGAACCAGCCAATGATTAGTCCGGCAAACCCGCTCAATCCAAGCAACCAATAATCCAGCCAGTCAATTCTCTTTTTCTGAAGAAAGCTACGAACCGAAAATGCAGCAATAATCAGGAACAAAATACCGAAAACGATAGCAGGCCAAGGCCAATCAGAATTGAGTTTAGAATTCGGATATTCACGTAAAGTACGGGTTTCAAGAACCAACGGTTGAGGTTTTCCATCGACCGTAATTTCAGCTTTGGCAAACTGATCTTTCAGGTAATCGGGCAAAAACATTTGACCATATGCCGAAACCGGCTGATCTGCCTTTTTGCCGACCAAAAGGTCGATGCCCAGATCGAACCAACGAAACGAATGATGAAATTTTTTGATCAGGTCACGGTAGCTTTCTGTAGGATGGTTATCGGTAAATTGAATTGGCTCTCCGGCGTTACGTTCAATCATGTCGCGAACACGGGTCGCACAATTGTCCATAAAGAAATTGTATCGGTACACCCGGTTTTCGGGTTTAGCATTTTCGAGCAATGCCTGAAAAAGTTTGTTCTTCCCTTCCGTGGTAAGGTTGAGCACCTGTTCGTACACACTACGCTTTTCTTCGTCGTACTGTGGCAACCAGCTTTTAAACCGTTCTCCTCCCATGGCATAATCCGTCTGGCCTTTGGCAAAGCGATACATAAAATTTGGTGTCTCGAAACTGAAAAGACCGTAATTGAACACAGCATCCAGATTCAAAGTTGGATCGGCAATGCGAATGGCAGAGTGTCCATACCACTCGCCCACATCGGTACCCGGATCGCAAGTCAAAATACTAACCGTTGCTTCCGGACTTAGTTGTTGTGCACTAACTTTGGACTGAAAAAT
The DNA here is from genome assembly GCF_009689585.1 of Aquipluma nitroreducens. GTDB lineage: Bacteria > Bacteroidota > Bacteroidia > Bacteroidales > Prolixibacteraceae > Aquipluma > Aquipluma nitroreducens. The sequence goes on from NZ_AP018694.1 coordinate 2,071,795, forward strand.
CAGCAATGAAAGTACGATCAGGAAAAAATAACGAATTTGCATAATCCCAAAATTTAAGATTCAAAGATAGATGTTTTGCGCTTATCATGCAGAAATGATTGATTTAGGAATTGAATGCAGTTCTATCCGTTTCGCTATTTAGACAGAATAAAAATAGCAAGTTTGCCCAAAATTTGATAATATTGTCGTTCGTTTTAAAAAGAGAGATATGGGATGCAGTGGATGCAACACAAATAATGACCTTGACAGACCAGCCATGCTTGGCGTTTATGATTGGCTCGACGATATACCTGATACAACAAACGAATCGAACATTGTCGAAATACGGTTCAAAGGAACCCGGAAAGAGTTCTTTCTGAATGAAGAAGGTATTCATCTGAAACGTGACGAGTTAGTCGTTGTTTCCTGTTCACCAGGACATGATGTTGGAGCCGTTTCGCTTACAGGGAAGCTGGCCGAACTTCAGTTTAAACGGAAAGTAAAAAAACCGGAACGCTACGAATGGAATAAGATTTACCGTAAAGCGACCCCAACCGATGTAATTAAATGGGAAGAAGCCAAAGCCCGCGAAAACAAAGTGATGATTCGTGCCCGTCAATTGGCCAACGAACTGAAGTTGAACATGAAGATTGGCGATGTGGAGTTTCGTGGCGATAACAACAAAGCTATTTTCTATTACATTGCCGACGACCGTGTCGATTTCCGGGAGTTGATTAAACTGTACGCCAGAGAATTTGCCATCAAAATAGAGATGAAGCAAATTGGCGCCCGTCAGGAAGCTGGCCGGATTGGCGGAATTGGTTCATGCGGACGTGCTTTGTGCTGCTCAACCTGGAGAACCGACTTTTCGAGTGTAACTTCGGATGCAGCCATCAAACAGGGATTGTCGCCCAATGCCGAAAAAATGGCAGGTCGATGCGGCAAATTGAAATGCTGCCTGACCTACGAACTCGATCATTACCTCGAAGCTCTGGAAGATTTTCCGCACGAATTATTGGCTATTGAAACCGACAAAGGATTGGCACGCCACTTCAAAACCGATATTCTTCAGAAAAAAGTTTGGTACAGCTACTCACAATCTGATGGAGGCCGGGTTTTTGTGCTCGATCTGGAAGATGTCAAAAAATTCCTGAACATGAACAAGCGTGGCCAAAAGCCATCGTTCGAAGGATACAACGAGCCTGAAGCCAAGAAGGAAAATATGATGAATGTTGGCGAATTGGATCAGAAGTATTTCGACAAACCGGTAGTAAAGAAAAACCGCAACAACCGAAACCGGAGACCAAACCGACCTCCGGAAGGAAAAGTTCAGGAAGTCAGGGCTCAGGAGAACAAACCCCAGGGAAATAGGCCAGTGGTGAATAAAGCCAGTGAGAACAGAACAAGCGAGAACAAGCCGAATGAAAATCGCCAACATCGGAACAGGCCAAGACCGAACCGCAATCGGCCGCAGGTAAACAAAGGCCCAAGACCTGATAATACAGCACCAAAGGAGTAAAAAAATAGAAGCATTTTAGTGATCGGGTGACTTAAAGTCACCCGATCACTAATTTCAACCCACCATCAACAATTCAATTCCACGTTTCTTCGACCACTGATCGAGAACATCCTGCGATTCGGCAAAAGCCAGTAAATAACCACCACCGCCCGACCCCAGCAATTTGATGTACACTTTCTCGCAGTGTGCGAAGGAAATTACCCGATGAAAACCAGCGGGAATCATCTCGTGAAAATGATAGACCTGAAACTTGACCAATTGCGCTAAGTAAGAGAAGAATTTCTCCATATCCCCACTAAGTAACGACTCAATACAGCCATTATTCGCCGGCATAAACTGCTGTTGGAAAGCCAGTTCAAATTCCGGCAAGTTAAAAAGATCGATAAAATGCTGAACCAAAGGGCCTGTTGCTCCGGTAGTTTTGGTATCGATTAAAGCCATTGCCAATCCGGATTTGCCCATGTCAAATTCAATCGGACAAATTTGCTTTTTCGAGTCGATTAAAATGGGTTTATTCAGAAACGAAATCAACGGATCAAGACCTGAGCTTTTCCCATGAAAATAGCTTTCAAGTATCGAAAAATCAGCTTTTAAGATTTCAGGAGCGAGTTCCTCTTTCGGAACAGAATTTACTGCATAACGGCTAAAAAGTGCCGCCACCAATGCTCCTGAGCTGCCAAGTCCATATTGCTGTGGAATGTTTGAATGAAAGAACAGTCCCTGATCAAGATCACTTTCAAACCTGTCCAGATCGAACGGATAATTCAACGGATGAGCAGTATCTAACGATTTCAGATACTCGTAAAATTTCCTGATTTCAGTAACGCTTTCCAAATGAGTCTGATCCAAGTCAAAATCCAGATAACCTGAAAACTTTGGAAACGGAACTGACAGAGCCATCGCATCGTAAATCAGTCCGTATTCGCCAAACAGAAGAAATTTTGAGTTAAATGCAGTTCCAAATTCCATATTTCATATTTTGTTGCGGGTTACGAGATACGCGTTACGGGTTTTTCCCAACTCGTAACACGAAACCCGTAACTCGTATCAGTTATTTAATCTTTCCGGTCTTGTGCCAATCCGGTCATCAATCCACTTTCCGTTCTCGCAGAAAGCCAACAATTCGCTTTCAATGAAAGCCTTCACCTCTGGCTCATTCTCCTGAAAATAAAGTAAATGAATGTTTGGCCCGGCATCGATGGTAAAACAAACCGGGATCTGCGATTTTTCGCGAAAGCGCCGAATCCTGTTGATCAGTTCCAGACTGTTTGGTTTTAGCAACAAAAACGACGGGTTTGAAGTCATCATCATCGCATGCAAACTCAGCGCCTCGTTTTCAACCACGGCAATGAATTTTTCCAGATCGCCGGTGAGCAAAGCCAGATAAAGTTCATTGATGTTTTGGTGCGCCTGTGCAATGCGCGAACGCTGATAGTGGTGGTCGTCCATCAACCGGTGGCCAACCGAACTGGAAACTTCCTTCGTTCCCGAATCAACCATCAGGATGGCATCCCGAAGACCTGAAAATACCGGATGAACGCCATCCAATAACGGGATTGCATGGTAGTCGCTGCTTGACTCAAACAATTGAGTTTCTCCCCATATCGAAAAGCCCGGATACACCGAGCGGCAAGCGCTTCCGCTACCCATGCGCGCCAGTTCCGAAGCCTTTTGCCAAAACTCAAAACTGTCCGTTTCCCTTCCTGAATGCATAAAATCCAACTCGGTTAAACACAAAGCCATCGCCCCAAACGATGAAGCCGACGAAGCAATTCCGGCCGAATGCGGAAAACTATTGTGACTGTGAATCCTAAAATTGTATTTATTTATCCACGTAAACTGACTGGAAACGTGATTTAGGTAGTTTTCAATACGTTCGCCAAACGGGCTTTCCACTCCTTCAAAATAGTACGCCACCTTTTTGTCTCCATCTTTATGCAATTCCACCGATGTTTCGGTAAAAGCATTGCGAAGCACAAAACTCAGCGACGGGTTCATCGGTTTCTGGAAATCGCGTTTGCCCCAGTATTTCACCAAAGCAATATTCGACGGGCATCGCCACCCACTCCGATGAATATGTTTTGTATTTCCTGTCATCTTTTCAAAATCAAATCACCCCATTTAAACACTGTCTTCAATCCTTTGTTTTCAAAGTATTGTCTTACCCCTGAAAAAGGCAAAGAGGTTGAAGCCAGAAAAAAATCACCACCCCAAGCCCCGAGCGATTTAATTTCACCTTTAAAATCAGCGAAGAACTCGGGTTTAATTGGTAATCGCCCTGTTACATCGCTAATTAGCTTTTCGTGTTGCCGAATCAAAAGGTTAAATTCATCCTGATCATCGCACCGGGAAAATTCACCTGCCAATGCCGATCCTTCTTCAATCTGCTGAGCCGAAACTTTTCTCTCCTTTAAGAAATCACTGACCGCTGTTGCCGTTTTCTTCTTTATTCCGGAATACACCAGAAACAATTGATCAGAAAACGGATAATTCAACGAAATAGTCTCAACCGGTTTACTGCGCGTGTAAAAAATCGGTCCGTCAGCTGTGGCGCAGGCAATATCGAAACCTGAACCTTTAAAAACCAAGTCGTTCAAGACAAAAGGGTCAACTCCCGTCCATTGCGAAAGCAAACTAATCAGCGTGCTGCTGCTGCCAAAACCCCACTCAGGATTAGATTCCAGTATGGTTTCGAAATTTGTTCCAGATTTTGGTGCAAATTCAGGATTCAGGCTTTTTATCGTTTTAAAAATCTGGCTGAGCGATTCGGCCTTCTCCGGATGACTCGTACTTATAACCGAAAAATCATTTGGGTTCAATTCGCATGAAAACCAAGCCCTTCCATCGTAAAGAGCCAGCCATACAAGAGATTTAGGCGTATTCGTTTCAGAAACAGTCAACTGCTGACCAACGTTCAATGGTAGCGCAATTGCCTTCGCCCCGTGAAGAACCAAATATTCACCGGTTAAAAGCAATTTGCCATTGGCGTGATATGTAGAAAGAATAGACAATAGATACCAGATTTTAGAACAAAGATTGGGCACGAAGGCACAAAGAAATATTTCAACTTTGTGCCTTCGTGGCTGAATTACTTTTGCAAGTAAGCTTCAACTGCCGAAAACGACACAGTTTTATCCTGAAAATAGAGTTGTATTTCAGCCCGACTTTCTTCAGGAATATTTAGTTGGTTCATGATATTACTCAAATGCATTTTCATGTGGCCTTGCTGAATTCCAACTGAAACCAGCGCTTTGACTGCACCAAAGTTGGATGCTAACCCGGCTACAGCCAGATACATCATTAATTCCGAAGCAGAAGGGTTATCCAAAATCTGCATCGCGAGTTTTGCCAGCGGATGAACCGCAGTTACACCACCAACCACGCCAACAGCCAAAGCCAGTTCAATGCTAAAGCGGAATTTTCCATCCTGAATTTGCACATCGGTTAACCCTGAATAATTACCATTTCTTGCAGCAAAAGCATGGCCACAAGCCTCAATGGCACGAAAATCGTTTCCGGTTGCTACCGTAAGCGCATCGATACCGTTGAAAATCCCTTTGTTGTGGGTTACAGCCCGCGAAACATCGAACTGTGAAATTCGAATCGCCTGCTCAAACTTCCGGGCGAACTGATGGCATTCCACTTCTGTTTTTCCATCGAGCAAATCAGCAACCGAACATTCTACCCAAGCTCGCACCCGACTTTCAGGCGTATAGTTCGATAAAATTGCCATGATGATTTCGCATTCGCGTTGGCTGGTCGATACCTTTTCGCTGGTCAGAAAATAATCCTGAAGGCTTTTGCCAAACTGCTCCAGACACGAGTTGATGAAGTTTGCTCCCATGGCATCACAGGTTTCAAAACCAGCATCCAACTGATAATAATTCGGCAAAATATGTGGCAACAATTTCAGTTCAATCCCGGTAATTCCACCGCCGCGCTCTTCCATCTTTGTCGTCAGGAAAGCACTTTCGGTCAGTAATTTTGATCGGATTTCAGGAAAAAGTGATTGTAAATACTCCGGATTTCCATTCCATGTAAAATGAACCTGCCCTTTTTTTTCAGTACCCAAAACTTCAGCATGAAAACCTCCGCGCTTTGCCCAAAAGCCAGCTGCATTTGCCAAAGCAGCAACCACCGAACTTTCTTCGGAAACCAAAGGGAAAAACAGGTTTTTGCCATTCACCACAAAGTTTGGGACAACGGAAAACGGAAAAGGAAAACAGGAAATGGGATTCTCACTGAGCTCGTCAATAACTTTTTGAACCGATTGATCAGAAACTTCACAGGACTTTAACCAGTGCTGAAAATCTGAATCAAAGCCGTATTTCTGAATCAGCGCATCAATGCGCTCTTGTTTATTGTACTTCGAAAACCCTTGTATGATGGAGTTATCCATGATAATCGGGATTAATTTTCAAATATGCTTTCGCCAGGCTCAGTACTTGAATTTGATTTTGGAGAAAGTTTTGGAGCGATTCGTAATTTTCTGATGCGTGTTTTAAAACGGCAGATGCCATGCCAAACACGGCTGGAAGCTGGCTTTTGGAAGTGAGGTAATAGCCATCCAAAGCATTTTGGATACCTCCGGAAATAATCAATTGCCGGCAAGCTGGATTTGGATTTTCCTTCAGGATTTGGTTGACCGAATCGACCATTTGGCTCGCCGACTGACCCACAAATGCAAACGGCAAGCTGGCGTCCAGCTTTTGCTGATCGTCGCGCAACATTTCCAGTTTTGAAAAATTGGTTCCTCCGTAAGCGCCAAATTCAATGGCTTCAATCGGCAAAGCAAGCAATTCGCGCAAGCTTTCAGGGCCAAAACCCTGCCCAACTTCCTTCACGATTACCTTCAGCGAAATCTGATCCAACAGTTGCTGAATGGTCTGCAAAGGCGATTGTTTCAGGCGGTTTCCTTCGGGCTGGAACCATTCCTGTAGTGGATTGACATGAACAATCAACCCATCGGCCCGCAATTCGCCAACCAAATCAATAATGGCTTGAATATTTTTGGAAGCAAGTAATTCTTCGACCTGCGCCACACCCAGATTGGCCCAAAATGGCTGGTCTCCGATTTCATTTCGAAAATCAAAGTCGGCCCAATCGTTTTTGTTGAACAGGATTTTGCGGCACGATCCCAATCCCATTCCCATTCCAAATTCGCGACAGGCACGGGCAATATTTCCGTTGATCGATCGGGCAACGCCCGTTCCGCCCGTCATGCTCGAAACCCAGATGGGAGCCTGCAACTTTTTCCCAAGAAAATCGATGCTCAAGTCCGTATTTTCAGGATGGGCAGCCAGTAAAGGTTCGTAATTGAAACGAAGATCCTGCTCCGAAAGTTTGGTCTGCGATTCGAGTGCCAGTTGAATGTGTTCGAGTTTGCGGTCGGAAGCCATTAAAAATGATGAATTATGAATGATGAATTATGAATGCCAAAACTTTTTGCAAATTACGGAATTTCCGGTTAGCATTATAGCACTTTAGGCACTCCAAACTTTAGCTCACTCCAATCTTTTTACTCTTTCAGGATATTCCGTGAAATCACCATACGCAGAATTTCGGACGTTCCTTCACCAATTTGCAGCAAGCGCTGGTCTCGGTAGAAACGTTCGATTGGCCATTCGCGGTTCTTGAATAAACCGGCTCCGCCTAAAATTTGCACCGCTTCGTCGGCTATTTCACGGGCAATTTCGGCACAATACAGTTTGGCCATTGCCGCCTGTTGTCCAAACGAATGGCCGTTATCTTTCAGCCAACAGGCATTGTATAAACTATTTCGGGCATTCTCAATTTTCAAAGCCATATCGGCCAATTTGAATGCAATGACCTGAAATTCGCTCAACGATTTGCCGAATTGTTTCCGCTGTTTGGCGTAAGCTTTGGCCATTTCGTAAGCTCCCTGTGCCAATCCAAGTCCAATGGCAGCGATCGACAAGCGACCTGAATCCAGCGTTTTCAGCATAATTTTAAAGCCATAGCCACGTTCGCCCAACTGATTTTTAACCGGTACACGGCAATTGTTAAAATAGAGCATACCGTTATCGGCAGCCCGCCACACCAACTTACTTTTCATGGTTTCGCGGATAAAACCTTCGCGCTCCTTTTCGATCAGGATAGCAGTGAATTCTTTACGACCATCATTTTCTCCGGTAAGAGCCAGAGTAGTCATGCCAGCCGAAATCTCAGAAGTTCCGTTGGTAATGTACTTTTTCGATCCGTTCACAATAAACTCATTCCCTGAAATTTGAGCGGTGGTTTCAACACCTTGCGCATCCGAACCCGCGTTCTCTTCGGTCAAGCCAAAAGCCCAGAGTTTTTCGCCGGTACAAAATGCCGGAAGGAAGGTTTCCTTCTGTTCCTGCGTGCCAAACTCAACAATCGGCCCAACGCCAAGCGAGTTGTGCGCCGCAAGCGTTGCAGCCATCGAACTGTCGACACGAGCCATCTCTTCAATAGCAATGACATACGAAAGGTAATCACTTCCCAACCCGCCAAATTCCACTGGAGCAGTCATTCCCAACACGCCAATTTTGCCCATTTCGCGAACCAATTCGATCGGGAAAATCTCTTTTTCATCAAAATCATCGATCACCGGCTTGATAATCGCTTCTGCGAACAGCCTGACTTTCGCCCTGATCAGGTGATGTTTTTCTTGTAATAATGCATTCATATTTTAAGTTCCAAATTTCGGCTTCGACAGGCTCAGCCACCGTCTCTATTTTGAACTGAATACCTGTTATTTAATTTGTCTGATCACTGAGACTGCAAACTAATCTCTTCCAACTCCACCAACAATTGCTTTTCAACCACGGCATTTCCTTCCTTCACAAAAATCTTTTTCACTCGTGCATCTACCTGACAAAGCACATGAATTTCGGTCTTCATCGACTCCAAAGTCAGCAAAATCTGTCCGGCGCGCACCACATCGCCCTCTCTTGTATTTAATTTCAATACCTTCCCAAACAAATCGGCGCAAATAAGGTTCTGAAAAATCTTTTGTTCAAGTTCATTTTTACGCATCGACAAAACCTGGTTTCGCAGCAAATTACTTCGTAATGTAAATGCAAATCCTCCGGAAATAATCTTCGTATGCTTCTCATCTTCCTGAAAACAAAAAGATTTAAGCTCATGATTGATCAGCAATTCAAGTAAATTTTCATTCATCAGAACCACTTTCGTTAAATATTCTTCCTGATTTATCCTGAAAATCTGACGCTCAGGATTAAAACTGATCGTACATTCGTATTTTTCATCATCCACATAAACCACAACCCAAGGCATCATTCGCCAGAAGCCGATCTGATTCCAAACCGACTTCACTGAGTTTTCATCCTGCTTAAAATGAAAAACAAGATAAGCGATAACTAATTTATGCTTGTTTAACTGCTGTCTTTTCTCCTGAAGCCCGGAATTAATCAAATCCAAATTTTCATCTACATATCGGGTGTAAATTTTGTTTTCCTGAACAACTACACTTTCAACCAATCCGGATAAAAACGAAAGGTTGGTGTGAACTCCTGAAATGTAGGTTTGCGATAGAACCTTGTTCATTTGGGCAATCGCTTTTGTACGGGTTTCGCCCCAAACAATCAATTTTGCAAGTAAAGAATCATAGTTTGATGAAATGATTATTCCTCTCTCAACAAAGGTTTCTTTCCTCAAATTTACCATCTCCGGAATTTGCCACAGTACCAGTTTTCCTGCTGAAGGATTAAAATTATTTCCGGCATCTTCGGCACACAAACGGGCCTCGATAGCATGACCGGAAATCTGAATATCTTCTTGTTTTAGTGACAGTTCATTTCCCAAAGCAACCTGTAATTGCAACGAAACCAAATCCGTATTGGTAATCATTTCGGTAACCGGATGCTCCACCTGAATGCGGGTATTCATTTCCAGAAAGTAGAATTTTCCACTTTCATCTAACAAAAATTCGATGGTTCCGGCGTTGCGGTAACTCATTGATCGGGCAATTTCTACTGCTGCCGAAGTCAGTTCTTCCCTTAGTTTTTCATCAACCGAAGGTGATGGCGCTTCTTCAATAATCTTCTGAAAGCGGCGCTGCACCGAACATTCGCGCTCAAAAAAGTGCAATACTTTTCCATGGTTATCAGCCATCAGTTGCACTTCGATGTGCCGTGCACGCGGTAAATATTTTTCAACAAACAGCTCTCCATTTCCGAAGTAACTGTGGGCTTGTCGTTCGGCTTTTTCAAGAGCCGGAGGTAATTCTTCAACTGAATTGCAAATTACCATACCTTTTCCGCCTCCTCCCCCTGACGCTTTTACCATCACCGGAAAATCCATTTCCGAAGTATATTTCAGAATCTCAGTTGTTGTTCCCCTGAACGATTTCAGGATCGGAAGTCCAAGCGATTCGACATAAGCGAGCGCACGGTTCTTTTCGCCCATCAGGCGAATATTTTCAGGAGTTGGGCCTATAAAAACTAATCCGGCATCAGCAACTTTTTGAGCAAACACAGCATTTTCAGACAAAAACCCATAGCCCGGATGAATGGCCTCAACTTTTAGGTCCAGGGCAGTCTGAATAATTTTATCCTGATTCAGGTAAGTTTCAGCAAGTGTCACTCCTGGAAGCAAAATCGCCTCATTGGCCAGCGAAACGTGCAAAGAATCTGCATCATCAGCCGCATAAACAGCCACCGAACGAATGCCGTTCTTTTGCGCCGCACGAATAATCCGGACAGCAATTTCTCCTCGATTAGCTATGAGTATTTTTTCGAATTGCTTCATCCTTAAAACTGATTACTGAGACAATCTACTTTCCCCATTCCGGTTTCCTTTTGTCAAAAAATGCATGAATTCCTTCCTGACCATCAGGAGATAAAAGAGCCTTGGCCAAAATTGTGGAAGTGGCTTTGGTATCAGTAACATCAATACTTCCGGAAACCACATCATTAATCAATTGTTTGGCCCTTTTCACTGCAGACGGTGATGCAGATTTAAACGAAGCAATTAATGCTGACAGTTCGCTTTCAAAGTTTTCTTCGCTATAGATTTCGTCAACCAGACCAATCCGGTGAGCTTCATTTACAACAAACAGGTTTCCCGTTAATATCCATTTCCGGAGATTTTGAACAGACAAACGGTTCGCAACAAACGGCAAAATCGTGGCGGGTAGAAGACCAAGTTTCACTTCGCTAAACATGAAACGGGTATTTGCTTCGGCCAAAACAAAATCGCAGGCTGCCATTAATCCTATTCCGCCTCCAAATACGTTTCCGCGAACTGCTGCGATGGTAATCTGAGGTAATTGAAAAAGTCGGAGCAGTAAATCGGCCAGATGCTTGTATTGCTCAATACTTTGTTCAATCGAGTGTTCTTCCGAACTATAAAACCAATTCAGGTCAGCACCGGCACAAAACGAACGGCCATTTCCGGAGAGCACTACAAAAAGTACTTCATTCATTCCCGAGATCTCTTCCAAAGCCTGATCCAGCTCGTCAATCATTTCTAAAATCAGGGCATTGTGTCGTTCAGGACGATTTAGATTAATCCCAATTACTTGTCCTTTATGCTGAATTTCGATATATCGATAGTCGTTTTTCACCTTTTTATTTATTCGTATTTGTCCTTAAATCTTTTTTTAGCTATCATGTCCGTCACATAAATGTGACGGCAAAGGATAATGCTCCGAAATGTGATCTCAACTCGAAACACGCAACCCGGAATCCGGAACTCGCTTCACATCCTGAAAACCCCGTATCCCGGTTCTCCAAACGGACGATTAAGCGAAACTGATATAGCCATAGCCAAAACTTTTCGCGTATCGGCCGGATCGATAATTCCATCATCCCACAAACGCGACGAACTATAATAGGCTGAACTTTCTTCGTTAAACTGTTCAAGTAAATTATCTCCAGATCCGTTACTACCGATGCTTTTCAGGACTCCTGAAGCCTGCTCGCCGCCCATCACAGAAATGCGCGAATGTGGCCACATAAACAAAAAATGTGGATCGAAAGCCCGACCAGCCATGGCGTAATTTCCAGCGCCAAAAGAGCCGCCAATCACCACCGTAAATTTTGGAACTGCGGCATTGGCAACTGCATTGATCAGTTTTGCCCCATCGCGAGCAATGCCACCATGTTCATATTTTTTACCAACGACAAAGCCGGTAATGTTTTGCAGAAAAAGCAACGGAATTTTACGCTGCACACACAACTGAATAAAATGAGCGCCTTTCAGCGAACTTTCTGAAGTCAGGAAACTGTTGTTGGCGATAATTCCGATTGGGAAACCCCATATTCGGGCAAATCCAGTTACCAGTGTTTTTCCGTAGTTCGCTTTAAATTCCTGAAACTCGCTTCCATCGACCAATCTGCTAATGATTGCATGTGTGTTGATTGGCTTTTTCAAATCTGCTGGTAGCAAACCATACAATTCTTCAGAAGGATAAAGCGGTTCTTTTTCTTTTTGAATTTCTATCTTTTGTTTCTCCTGAACAGGTAATCCAGCCACAATATCGCGGCAAATTCGCAAAGCATCCAGATCATCTTCAGCCATGTGATCGGCCACACCCGAGATGGTAGTATGCACCTCGGCACCACCCAATTCTTCCGGTGTAACTTCTTCGCCAGTAGCAGCCAATACCAGTGGTGGCCCGCCAATAAAAATGGTTCCCTGGTTGCGCACCATGATGGTTTCGTCGCTCATCGCCGGAACGTAAGCGCCGCCAGCAGTACATGAACCCATCACCACCGAAATCTGCGGAATTCCTTCGGCCGACATGCGTGCCTGATTGTAAAATACCCGGCCAAAATCGAACCGGTCTGGAAAAACATGAGCCTGTTCAGGCAGATAAATTCCGCCCGAATCGACCAGATAAATGCAAATGAGTTTATTTTGACGGGCAATTTCCTGTGCCCGAACGTGTTTTTTGATGGTTTCGCGGATGTAAGTTCCACCTTTTACAGTGGCGTCATTGGCAATAATCAGGCACTCGCGCCCCTTAACAATGCCGATTCCGCTAACAATTCCAGCCGATGGAAAAGCATTTTCGTATTGATTGTAGGCTGCAAACGATGAAAGTTCGAGAAACGGAGTATTCTGATCGACCAACAAATTGATGCGTTCGCGAGCTAGCAGTTTTCCCCGGGAGCGATGTTTTTCAACCGCGGCTTCGCCTCCATGCGAACTGACTAAAGCCAACTCATCACGAAAAATTTTCAGTATTTCCGAATAATTCCTGAAATTCTCCTGAAATTCGGGAGAAGAAGTTCGTACATCGCTTTGTTTAATTTTTGTGGTCATTTGATTAAACAGAATTGTTTCAATCCATAGACAAAAAAACTAATCGTTTAGTTCACCAAACAAGTACATATTTTCTCCCGTCCCCCTGATTTCGGTTAGCAGAATGGAGTGAACCGTATTTTTTTGTACCCCGCTCGACTTAAAACGAACCGGAATGTAATGTTGTCCATACCCATTGGCGATGCCCTGAGTTATCTTCTCGACCAAAACTTGCTGCGTTTTCCCAATGAATGAAGTCAAATATTGCTTTTTATTTTCTTCGGAAAGTTCCCTGATTTTAGCCGATCGTTCGGTCTTAATTTTCTCTGGAATATGATTCTCCAATCGTTCGGCACGTGTTCCTCGGCGAACTGAATATTTGAAAGTGTGTACATGGCTGAAATTGAACTCGTGCACTGCATCCAATGTCTCCTTAAATTCCTCCTCCGTTTCACCCGGAAAGCCCACGATAATGTCGGTAGTGAAATTAAAATCAGGATAAACTGACCGGAAACGATTCACTGTTTTACGGAATTGCTCCACGTCATACATGCGACGCATCCTCAGCAACGTTTTGTCGGAACCGCTTTGTAAGCACAAATGCAGGTGCGGCATCAGTTTCGGATGCTTAAACAAGTCAACAAAACGGTCGCCAAAACCATCGGGTTCGAGCGACGAGATGCGCACCCGGAAATCTCCCGGGACTTCAAGAACCTGAGCCAGTAGATCTTCAAACCGTGCTTCTCCGTCTTCATACCGGCCGATATTTACACCGGTAATTACAATTTCTTTAAATCCGTTTTCGATGGTTTTGCGCACACTCTCCAGAACTTCAGAAACGGGTCTCGAAACGGCACGACCACGTACCATGGGAATGATGCAAAACGTACAGAAATTATCGCATCCATCCTGAATTTTCACGGCACTGCGTGTATGCAGACTTTTCTGAACCGGCTCGTAACGAAAAACATCCTGTGGTAACTGATTTGGATGCAAAATTTCTCCTGAAAAATGAGCATCAACCAATGAAAGAATCGAACTTTTGCGATTGTTCTCCACCACAAAAGTAATGTTGTCCTGAGATTCGAGCTTTTCCTTGAAATTATTGGCCATACAGCCGGTCACTACTACCACGGCATTGCTGTTGGCGCGGGCGGCCTGACTAATCGTTGTTCGTGATTTTTGGTCGCTTTGATTGGTTACCGTGCAGGTATTGACCACCACCACATCAGGCGATTCATCAAAATTAACGAGTTGGTAACCAGCCTTGTCGAAATCGGTGACCAAAGCATCGGTTTCGTATTGATTGAGCCGACAGCCAAGGGTTTTAAAAGCGACTTTTTTAGTATTCGTTAGATTCACTATCTTATTTTCTGGATTTACATAGCGGCGCATACAGCATTCTCAATTCAAATCTGATTCCTGGATGCGCCTTGTTTTTTGTTGTTTCATATCCGTCGCATAAATGTGACGGCAAAGGATATTATCGCGTTGATTCACTGATTACTGTGACTGAACACTTCCTGAAGTTCGCCACTCATCGAAAAATCGGCAGCCGAAGTGATTTTCACATCAACGATTTTCCCCATCAGCGAGTTGTTTTGACAATCAAGACGTACAATCAGCTTGCCTTCATTCAAACCGGTTGAGAAGCCCGTCTTTCGGTCGGTTCCATTAATCAGGACACGCATCGTTTTGCCTATCAAGGTTTCGTTGTAGGCTCTCGAATGTCCTTTCAAAATTTCGGAAAGCCGGTGAAGCCGATCTTTTTTGTCGTCCGAAGAAACTTCGTTTTCCCAACGGTAACTGGCAGCTCCCGGTCGCGGTGAATACATGGCAATGTAGGCCATGTTAAACTGAAATTCATTCATTGCTGCCGCGGTGTTCTGAAACTCAGCTTCTCCTTCGCTAGAAAAACCAACAATGATGTCGGTAAACAAAGTAGCCTGTGGAATCAGTTCGCGAATATCGGCCACAATGTGGCGATATTTGTCCATCGAATGGCGGCGGTTCATCTTAATCAGTACACGCTCATCGCCGCTTTGCATGGGCAAATGAATTTGTTTGGCCAGACAATCATATGCAGCAATCACTTCAATCACTTCGCGGTTCATGTCCTGCGGATGCGGCGAAGTGAAATACACCCAGAATTCTTCTCCGGAAGCTTTTCCATATTCGCCAATCTGCCGGAGTAATTCAGCAAAATTAATTTCTTCGCCGTTTTTGTCCAGTCCATACGAATTCACATTTTGCCCCAACAGGGTAATCGATTTGTAACCCTGATTAACCAGATGGCGCACCTCATCTATAATTTCTCCGGAAGGGCGCGAAACTTCACGGCCACGGGTATAAGGAACAGCGCAGAAGGTGCAGAATTTATCGCAACCATTCTGGATTGGGACAAAGGCTTCGTAAGTCGACTGGTATTTGGGTTTGATGTGCCACATTTCCGCAATGTGTTCGTTTTTGGGCATGGTAGGTTGTGGAGTTCTCAAGCCGGCTGGCGTCACCACTCCATATTCACGAATCATTTCGGGCAATTGAGCCAATTCGCTCATCTGGAAAATCAAGTCGAACGATTTCAGGAATTTCTCTTTATCGGCAGGCAAAATGCATCCGGAGACAAAAGTGACCACATTGCGTTTGTTTTTCCATTTGTTCCATTGGGCAATTTTGTTGTAAACCTTATCGATGGGTTTTTGCCGCACCGAACAGGCTAACATTCCGAGCAGACTGGCTTCTTCCTCGTTTTCCGTACGTTCGTAACCCATGCTTTCGAGTACAGAACTCACGCGCTCGCTATCGGAAAGGTTCATCTGGCAACCCAATGTAATCAGGTGGTATTTCATTTTTTAATTTTATAGAACCACATAGTCAGATAGGTCACAATAGAAAATTTCCAAAAACCCAATTGAGAATTGATATTGAACCTGAGCTCAATAAAATCCTATGTGTTCTATGTGTCTATGTGGTTATTTCTTCGACTAAAAATATACTTCGCAGTGGATTTGGTCGCGTTCAAAGCCTTTGTCTTTCAGGATTTCGAGGGCATCGAAAATCATGTCGCTGTTGCCGCAAAGGTAAAAATGTGTTTCAGGAGAAAAAGTACAACCTTTCAGGTAACCGGTCAGTCGCCCGTGGTAAGTTCCTTTTTTATCGCGGCTGGAGCAAAGAATGTATCGGTCGGTGGCGTATTCGTTACGGTCGTATGCTTCTTCAGAATGCCGAACTCCATGAATCAAGGTGTAATCAATTTCAGGATATGTACGAACCATGCTGCGGAAGGGCGCAATACCTGTTCCACTTGCAATGAACACAAATTTTCCGGTTTCGGCATCTTTGGGTTCCATCCCAAATTTTCCGAATGGTCCGTGAATTTCGACCAGATCACCAACTTTCAGCTTCCGGAGTTTGGGTGTAAAATAACCATTCTGCACTTCTTTCACCAACACTTCAAGATTTTCGTCGTCGGCACCGCTGTAAATCGAATATTCGCGACTTTGGTAATCGCCGTGAATGCCCAGCGAAATATGCTGACCTGCCTTAAACGCAAAACGGGCTTTGGGCAGTTTCAGCGAAAATGTTTCATTGGTCAATTGTCTGACCTCTTCAACCTTATAAAAACTTTCGTCGATTTTTATCTCGTGTCTAATTAAATTCATCATGGCAATCAATTTTGGCTGCAAAGTTAATCAAATCTTTTATTTCAGACAATGAAGTCTTTTATTCGAAATTAAAAATAACATTTGGGATACTAACCAAAAATCCAACGTTTTGTTTGATCGATAAATTTTATGGGGAATTGATACTGGAAAGTCGACAAAAGCCTCGGGAAAAGCTCAATTAAAATTTCAGGTAAAAATCTTTAGTCAGCTCCCTGTATTCGGGCGTGTAATCGTGGTGTTTTTCGAATTCGATCATTAATTCTGATTCCTGAATCACGCATTCGGAATTGGTCAATTCAATCAATATCCTGAAAACAGGTTTCGGTGGGTTGGGTTTTACACGGCACAACCGCGAAATAAAAAGGCCATTCGATTGCGCCAGATTTTCAATTTCCGGAAGTGTTTCGATGGGCAAAACAAGAGCAATTCTTCCTTTCTCAGAAAGCATGCCAGTTGCTCCTGAAATTAAAACATCCAAAGGCAGCGAATCGGAATGACGAGCCTGTGCGCGGCTTTCGAGCGGCGCTTTTATGCCGTTAGTAAAGAATGGCGGATTGCTCACAATCAGATCATATTTCTGAGCTGTGCCTTCAGCAAACTCCTGTAAGCTGCACAATTCCAATCTAATCCGATCAGTCCACGACGATTGCTGACAATTCAGAGCTGCTTCGCTAAAAGCCTCCTGATCAACTTCAATGGCATCAATTTGCGCCCGATTGTTTTTCTGAGCCATCATCAGGGCGATCAGTCCGGTGCCGGTACCAATATCGAGAATTCGTTCAGCGCCTGAAGGATCAGCCCACGCCCCCAGCAATACGCCGTCCATGCCCACTTTCATGGCCGATCGTTCTTGAATAATCCAGAATTGCTTAAATTGGAAATAGTTATTTCGGGGCATAATTAAATAATCAGCAGTGTTTTTCCGATAGCGTCCCTCAGCTCTGACTCAACTTTTACCTGTTCTGCAAATTCGCGCCACCTTTCAACCACTTCCGAAATTTGGCTGATAATTTCCGGAGCCTTTTTTACATTCATCTGGCGGCCAACTTCCAATAAATCATCACGCGAAATTCCTTGCCGTTTGCCGTTTATACTGAGGGCATGTTGGCTTACCCAACTGCTTCCGGGACGGTAGGCATGGCAAATATCGTAAGCAGGCGCAAGCTTCCACTCTCCCACTTGATTCATTGTAAATGCAAAGTTTTTAGTATGATCGTCACAATTTTGGGCCATCACATTAAACACCATCCGGCGAAACATTTGTTCAGCTTCAGGGTAAGTCAGCCGCAGCATTCTCATCGTCTGAAACAGTTGCTCGTAGCTGTACGAATAAATGTCGTTAAAATCGTAGTGTATCAAGCCACAAAACGTTTGTACGTGCAATTTCTCGTTATCAGAGGGTCGATCGAACCGTCGGGTCATAAAATGAGCGCGTCCGTTCTCCTCGATCAATCTGCATTCGGTCATCTCAATGCCGCAATCCAGAGCCATCAGGTGGTAGGCCATCTCAACCCTGCCATAGCCCCAGGTTGCTCCAAACTGACTGTCATCGACCCCATCGAACTTAAGAAGCCATTGTGTAAAGCCTTCAGGAGCATCGGTCTGACCAGATCGGACTTCGCCCGTTTCAGCGTTCCAGGCAACAATTGCTTTTGCCCTGGCACCACCTGCTGAAGTTCCTATTTTCAGAATATCTGATAGAGATTTCTGTTCGTCGTGAGATAATTGAGACTGAAACGATTGTCTCCCGGTCAGGATTTGCTGTGCTACATCAACCAAACTTCCTATTTCCACAATGGTTGCCTGATTGGCAGATTTTGGTACTACCGGTTCGAACTCCAAGGCTCCCATTCCACGTTTTCCGATAAAGCAGAGCATTTCAACCGGGTTCATACTTCCTGAAGGGCGACCAACACGGGCAAGCCAGGTATTAATAAGCTCGTTCCCGTAACGATCGGGCAAAACATCGGCCAGCAAACCTGGCAAACCCTTAAATGTTTTGCTTCCGGCAAGTTCGCGAAATGAAAATATATTATCGGAGGCTTCTCTGATTGGCATTTTCAGTGGCGACACATCCAACCCATACTGGGAAAACGCCGGATCAAACTCAAAATCAGCAAATCCCGATTCTGAATTCCAATGAATAGCGCCAATGCGTTTATTCCAAATATTTATGAAAGCATTTTCAATCATCACCAATCGGGTAAAGAATATGGTTTTAGATCATCAGTTTTGTGGGTTCGGGCCCGCCTTCGCTTTTTCACTTCCAGCTTCGCAAGATACATGGGACTAATTTTCTCTTCAACCTGAAAAACTTTCAGGAACGACATTTGATTGAGCACTCTCAAAATCTGGATCAGAGAAAGGAGAGTTCCTCCACGACCGTTTTCGACCTGACTCAAGGTACTCCGGTTAACTCCGGCAGCATCGGCCACCTGTTGCTGACTCTTATTTTGACGAAGGCGTGTTTGCTGAACAAATTGGCCAATCTTTTCAAGCAATGCTCCATCGCTTAACTCATTCCAATTAATGTTTGTATTTTCCATCATTATATTGTATTTTAATAGTTATTGATGGTTTTTATACACAAATATAATACTTAATTGGAAATTAAATAAATTTTACCACTATTTTTACATATTCAGTTGGTTTTATACATCATTAACGTCAAATTAGTTTATTTATGTCGGTTTTTGACATCATAAAAATTCAAAATATAAATTCTTAAATCTTATCATCCGCCCCAATTTTCCCGATCCAGACTTCGGTACTGAATGGCTTCAGACAGATGATGACTTTCAACCCGCTCATTTCCTTCCAGATCGGCAATAGTGCGCGAAACTTTCAAAATACGATCGTAGGCACGAGCCGATAATCCGAGTTTCTCCATGGCATTTTTCAGCAAACTACTGCTAGCTTCGTCCAAATCGACATATTGACGGATCATTTTTGACGACATTTGAGCATTGCAAAAAACGCCCTCGCTTTTGGCAAACCGCTCGGACTGAATTTCGCGCGCCTTGATTACTCGCTCACGAATGGCTGAACTAGGTTCAGTAGCCGCTTGATCGGACAGTTTTTTGAACGGCACAGGCACTACTTCCAAATGAATGTCAATTCGGTCGAGCAATGGCCCTGAGATTTTATTAAGGTACTTGGGAACCATTCCCGGAGCACAAACGCACTCTTTGGTCGGATGATTATAGTATCCGCACGGACACGGATTCATCGAAGTCACCAGCATAAAACTTGCCGGATATTCAACCGTGAATTTTGCCCTTGAAATGGTGATTGTCCGATCTTCCAAGGGTTGCCGCATCACTTCGAGCACCTGCCTTTTGAACTCAGGAAGTTCGTCCAGGAAAAGGACTCCGTTGTGCGCGAGGCTAATTTCCCCTGGCTGAGGAAAGGCCCCTCCGCCAACGAGAGCTACATCAGAAATTGTATGGTGCGGACTCCTAAAAGGACGTTGAGTCATCAAAGAGGTATCGCGATCAATTTTCCCGACTACCGAATGAATTTTAGTGGTTTCCAGCGCTTCACGAAGGGTAAACGGTGGCAATATCGTAGGAATCCGTTTCGCCAACATGGTTTTTCCTGCACCAGGAGGACCAATCATGATAATGTTATGACCGCCGGCAGCAGCAATTTCCAGAGCACGCTTCACATTCTCCTGACCTTTAACGTCAGAGAAGTCGACATCACACTCGTTTACTTTCGAGAAAAACTCTTCGCGGGTATTGACAATGGTTTGCTCCAGTTCCACTTCGTCATTGAAAAACCCGACCACTTCGCTGAGGCTTTCTACGCCATAAACTTTCAAGGTATCGACCACAGCCGCTTCGCGTGCATTTTCCTTTGGAAGGATAAAACCTTCGAAACCTTCTTCGCGTGCTTTGATGGCAATGGGCAAGGCTCCTTTTACGGGCTGAAGATTTCCGTCGAGTGACAATTCGCCAACCATCAGGAAATTTGAAATTTTGTCTGATTTTATTTGTTCGTTCGCAGCAAGAATACCAATCGCAAGTGGCAAATCATAAGCCGAACCCTCTTTACGAATATCTGCCGGAGCCATGTTGATCACTACTTTTTTGTGGGGCCATTTAAAGTTATTGAGCCGCATGGCCGATTCGATGCGCTGCTGACTCTCTTTTACAGCATTATCAGGCAGGCCTACCATGAAAAATTTAATGCCCTGAGAAATTTCGGTCTCAATCGTAATTGTTGTTGCATCGATGCCATGAACGGCGCTGGCGAAAGTTTTGATCAGCATGAGATGGAAGTTAGAGAATTGATAATCCCTAATTTACAAAGACCTGTGCAGACAACCAAAATTATGATGTCTTTTTTGATTTTTAACCCGATTCATCAAATCAAACGTCTTTACCGCCTTCCATGAAGTCGAGTAAATAAAACATTCTGTTATTGACCTCGTTGATGAATTGAACATAGCCGAGAATCGTTTCGGCAGATTGAACATACCGGTCGATTACCAGTTCTTCGCCACAAAAAGTAATCATTTGATGAAGCGAATTCTCAGTTACTTCAAAGTGAAATTGCAATCCGATAACCTTATGATTATAAATAAATGCCTGATTTAAACAAGCCTCGCTCGAAGCAAGCCTGAGCGCTCCGGATGGCAAATCAAAAGTGTCGCCGTGCCAATGAAAAACAGGAAATGGATCGAGGTTTCCACTCAATAGATTTTTGTTCATTCCGTATTCTGTTGAAAAAACTGGATACCAACCGATTTCCTTTTCGGCATTTGGATAAACTTTTGCGCCCAGACTCGAAGCAATCAATTGCGCACCCAAGCAAATGCCAATTACCGTTTTCCCTGCCTGAATTGCATCCCGGATGAATTCTTTTTCAGCGGGCAACCAGTCAAATTTCATTTCGTCATAAACTCCCATCGGCCCACCCATAACAATTAACCAATCAAAATCAGCAAGTTTAGGCAAATTCGTGTTCTCATAAAATTTAGTTGCTGAAAGCGAATGTCCTTTAACTGATGCCCAATCGGCAATGCAACCCAAACCTTCAAAAGGAACGTGTTGCAGATAATGAATCCGGAGTGTTTTCATAGTTGTATTTGAATGTCAGATGAACAAAAACCTTAGAATCCTTTCAAATCAAGATTGGCACTATCGATCATAGTCACCCATTTGCCCATCTTTTTCTGAATAATCCGGAAATGATGCTGATCTTCAGGCGTAACAAACGAAATGGCCTCGCCGGGATTTTCAGCCCTACCGGTTCGTCCAATCCGGTGAACGTAGTCTTTGGGCGAGCGTGGCAATTCGTAGTTGATTACATGCGGCAAAAACTCAATGTCGATGCCACGCGCCAACAAATCGGTAGTGACCAAAACCCGAAGCGTACCCGTTTTAAACTCTCGCAAAGCTTCAGTTCTGGCGCCCTGACTTTTTTTGCTGTGAATTGAAACGGCATCGATTCCATTCTTGCAGAGTTTATCGGCCACATTATCGGCCTGAAAAGTTGAAGAGGTGAAAACCAATACCTGCTGCAGGTTGTTCTTTTTGATGATGTAGCGCAACAGCGGACCTTTCCTTTCCAGCGGAACAAAATAGCCCGTCTGCTCAATTAAATCAATGTTTTCTTTTTCCGGTTCAATTTTGATCACCACCGGATTGTTCAGAATAATTTGGTTGATACTGTCCAATTTATCACTCAACGTAGCCGAAAACAAAAGATTCTGACGTTTTTTTGGCAACAGTGCAAAAATGCGTGTCATCTCTTCCTGAAAACCAAGATTGAGCATTTTATCGGCCTCATCCAAAACCAACGTTTCAATTTCGGACAAGTGTACCGCTTTCGAATCAACCAGTTCAAGTAACCTTCCGGGAGTAGCAACCAAGACCTGAACACCCTGTAATCCTATCATTTGCGGATTAATTGAAACACCTCCAAAAACAGCAATCGTTTTTACACGTTCCGGAAGTTCGGTTCCAAATTGGATGAAAACATCACGAACCTGCACCGCCAATTCGCGGGTTGGCACCAAAACCAAAACCCGGGCATGCCGGTTTTTAGGAGCCACCTGACCTTGCAGATTCGTTAAAATAGGCAAAACATAACTCGCCGTTTTACCCGAACCCGTTGGGGCTATGCCCAACAAATCTTTTTGTTGCAAAATTGCCGGAATAGCTTCTTTTTGAATAGGGTACGGCTGTGTATAATGCTGCGCAGTCAAAATGTTCACAAGAGCAGGCGATAAACCGAAGGATGAAAAGGACATATTGAATTGAATAAGTTTCTGAGGCAAAGATAGAGGAATAAATTTTTAGTGAAGGAGAAAATTCGACACAGAGATTTCAAAATCAGCAGACTCAAAGCTTCGCCAATCATTTTTTCTGATAAACCCTGACATAATCAATCGCCATTGAACGTGGAAAAATGCTGTCGTCAATGCCCTGAGCGCCACCAAAAGTACCTCCAACAGCAACATTCAGGATAAGGTGAAACTGTTTATCGAAAGGCCAGACCAAGTATCCAGTTCCTTCATTCTTGAAAGTTTGGTAGAGTTTTGAATCAACATAAATCCGTAATTCTCTGCTTTCCCATTCAAGGATGTAATTATGAAATTGGGTATAACAATCAGGAACTCCAGTAATGGCTTGCTTTTGAGAATTACTCCGGAAATTGTAGGATTGCGTTTGAACAGTTGCGGAAATAAAATATGGAATATATCCCAAATTTTCCATAATGTCGATTTCCCCACTAGCAGGCCATCCACCATAAGCCCAATCGGTTGGCAGCATCCAAATTGCCGGCCACATCCCTACTCCTTCAGGAAGTTTGGCTCTCACCTCAATTCGTCCATACAGCCAGTCGCCTTTTGTTCGTGTGACTAACCGGGCTGAGGTATATTTTTTGCCCTCGAAATCTTCCTTTATGGCATTAATGAAAAGGTAACCACCTTTTACTTCGGCATTCGCTAAACGTGAATCGGTATAATATTGTGCTTCTTCGTTTCCCCAACCGCCTCCTCCAATATCATAGCTCCATTTTGACGCATCGGGCAACCCGGTGTAGTTAAATTCATCACTCCATACCAATTGATAACCCGCTGGTATTTCAGAGTCTGGACTCGGATCCTTTGGATTATCCTTACAACCTCCTGAAATTAACAAGGTCAAAACACAAACAAAAAAGAAGAATTGTTTCATTGGCCTGAATAATTTATACTACCAAAACCTTGATTTCCGGTTAAAAGTTTTCGATTACGCTAAGTCTTCAAACAATAACAACGATTAATAAACTTAAACATACCGATTAACTATTTAAAAAACAACACTTAAGATACAGGATAACCTAATTTTCAATCAATTCTCATTGGGAGCTGGGAAAATCAGCCAGTGTACCTTTTCAATCCATATCTCTGAGAGGCTGACAAATATCAATCACCAAAAAATACACTCAATATAATTACATATTCATGTTTATTAACACCTATAGGCTACGAATCAAAACTCAGCACATCATTTTGATTACAAATCATTTATTATTATACTCGCAAAACCAAAAATCGATTTATATATGAGCTACTCAGATTTATGCGAGCTCTGATTTAAATGTTAACTAACCAATTTAGAATTAACTTATGGAGAATTTCGAACAATTGAGAACTGTAAAATTTTACAGCGGTGAAGTTACGCCACTTGAAATGCATAAAGTGCGTGTAGTTCAAAAACTTAACCTTTTACCAATCGAAGAACGCAAAGAGTCAATATTTGGAGCCGGATTCAATACTTTTTTGCTTCAAAACAAGGATGTTTACCTCGACATGTTAACCGACTCAGGCACTAATGCCATGAGCGATAACCAGGTGGCAGCAATGAGTGTTGCTGATGATTCGTATGCAGGATCAGCCAGTTACACCAAACTCGAAAAAGCTATCAGCGACGTTTTCAATCAGAAATTCTTTCTTCCGGTTCATCAGGGCCGTGCCGCAGAACACATTATCGCCAAGTCTTTCTGCAAACCTGGAACCGTTGTTCCGATGAACTATCATTTCACCACAACCAAAGCTCACATCGAAATGATGGGTAGCGCTGTTGAAGAAATTTATACCGACGAAGCCCTCAAAACAAAAAGCAGTTTCCCATTCAAAGGAAACATGGACATCAATAAACTGAACAGGGTTATCGAAAAATGGGGCGCTGAAAATGTAGCCTATATCCGTTTTGAAGCCGGAACCAACCTGATCGGCGGTCAACCATTCTCAATGGCAAACCTTCGTGAAGTTTCAGCAATTGCGAAAACTCATGGCATCATGGTTCTGATGGATATCAGCTTGATCAACGAAAATCTCTACTTCATTAAAGTCAGGGAAGAAGGGTATCAAAATAAACCAATCAAGGATATTTTGCACGAGATGTTGAGCTACACTGATTTTTCTTATTTCTCAGGAAGAAAAGTTAGTTGTACGCGTGGTGGTGGAATATGCACAAACAATCATGATATTTACATGAAAATGCGTGACTGGGTGCCACTCTACGAAGGTTTCTTAACTTATGGAGGTATGAGTGTGCGTGAAATTGAAGCAATGTCAGTTGGTTTGTACGAAACCTTAGATTTTAATGTAATCAGCCATTCGCCAACATTTATCAAATATCTGGTCGATTCTCTTGATAAACGAGGTATTCCGGTAATCACACCTTCCGGCGGCTTGGGATGCCATTTGGATGCAGGGCAATTTTTATCGCACATTCCTCAAACCCAATATCCGGCCGGGGCGCTTGCCGCTGCCATGTATATTTGTTCAGGAATTCGTGGGATGGAACGCGGCACCATTTCGAGTGTTCGCGACGAAAATGGAGATGATGTTTTGGCCGATGTAGAACTACTCCGGTTGGCATTTCCTCGCCGGGTGTTTACTTTGTCGCAAATTAAATATGCCGAAGATCGTATCCAATGGCTTTATGACAACCGCCACCTTGTTGGTGGTCTGGAGTGGACAGAGGAACCTCCGGTTCTTCGTTTCTTCGTCGGAAAATTGAAACCGATCGGCGATTGGGTAGAAAAGCTTGTGGCCAAGTTCCGTGAAGATTTTGGAGACAGCCTGTAATGGCTGAAACAAACAACAAATAATTATCCCCCAAATTAGGTTTTCGCCCTGCATCCCTTTAGTTTGCAGGGCGATTTTTTATTGTACCCGGCCTTAACCTGATTTAAACCGTAGCCAAAAAATGGCAGGTTTTATTTCCCCGGCGAACCGATTCCAGAATTTTCACATCAATTGGGCGACCCAATGCTGTTTCAAAAATGGTTTGATGCGTGGCACGCGTACATTCGCAATGCAAATCGTTAGGTTTTGCCGGCCGAAATTTGGCTGCCGGACAATAGCATCCCTGCGAAACTTCACCGTAACGAATATGCACCGTATTTCCTTCTTTCCAGACTTCAAAGTTGTTTTTATAAGCTTCAATCAGCTTCTCTAAATCGCCCTTCCCCTTCACTGCAATATCGCTTTTAAACTTGTGGCGATTGAAGCAGCCACGTCCACATCCGGCCATCAATTTCACTTTAGTAGCTTCATCAAGTTCAGTTTCG
Organism: Aquipluma nitroreducens; assembly: GCF_009689585.1. Taxonomy (GTDB): domain Bacteria; phylum Bacteroidota; class Bacteroidia; order Bacteroidales; family Prolixibacteraceae; genus Aquipluma; species Aquipluma nitroreducens. The sequence goes on from NZ_AP018694.1 coordinate 2,097,790, forward strand.
ATAGTCCCGATTAAATCAGAAAGCCAATTCTGAATAAACTCCTTCTCCTGAAGAAGATTTTTGTACTTTTCATCATCCGGAAGGGTTTCGGAAGCTATCAGGTTGTTTGCAGGTAATAAAAAACATCCGGCACAGGCACTAAGTGCAAGCGATCCCCGGAAAAAATCTTTTCTGTTCATGGCTTTGAGTTTAGCTTTAACAAAGAGACATTTTCCCAGAGAAATACCCTAATTAAAATAGTATGAATGACGGATCTATACGATTGAAAACCAAAACTAAAGCATTGGAGCTAAAATACGGGCAAACGACTCTTTGATTTTGTTTATCCGAGGCCGTTTTTGCCATTCCTCCAAGATAACCAGCTCGCTTTTTTCCTGATCTTCCAAAAATTGATTCGTTAGGACTTTGGCTATTTCTTCGTCATAAATCATGGCATTAACTTCAAAATTGGTTTCAAGGCTCCTGAAGTCCAGGTTTGCTGTTCCGACCGAAGAGAAAACACCATCAGAAACAATAACTTTGCTGTGCGTGAACCCTGCTTTGTAGAAATAAACTTTCACACCAGCTTCAAGTAACTCTTCAACATACGAATTTGTTCCCCATTTGGGAGTTATGGCATCCGATAAACCCGGTACAATAATCCGCACATCAATACCTCCCAAAGCCGAAGTTTTCAGAGCCGTAACAATATCATCAGTTGGCATCAGGTAAGGAGTAGAAATATACACATAATCGGTAGCCGAAGAAATAGCAACAAAATAAGCCTGGCTAATGCTTTCCCAATCCGAGTCCGGGCCACTGGCCGTCATCTGAACCAATTTTCCATTCCCCGATGCAAACGGCTTAAAGTAATCCTCACCTTTCAAAATCTCTTTCGAAACGAAATACCAGTCGGCCATAAAAATAATTTGAAGAGCTGTAGCGCCGCCACCTTTCACTTTTAGGTGCGTGTCGCGCCATGGGCCGATTCCCGGAACTCCATCCTGATAACGATCGGCAAAATTCAAACCTCCAACAAAAGCCGTTTCACCATCGACCACCAAAATTTTACGATGATTGCGGTAATTAACTCTGGAAGTCAGCATCGGGAAACGAACCTTCATAAAACAATCGACCTTGACTCCAGCATCCGACATCGACCTGATGAACTTCTTTTTCAGTTCCCAACTGCCCACATCGTCAAATATCAACCGGACTTCAATGCCTTCCTGAGCTTTCCTAATCAGAAGCTCTCTGAGATAATTCCCGATTCGGTCATTTTCAATAATATAATATTCAAGGTGAATGTGATGCTTCGCTTCCTCCATCGTGCGGAATATCTCCGGAAAGGTTTCTGCTCCATTGTGCAAAATCTGAACTTCGTTGTTGTTGGTCAAAATGGCGTTTGAATTGGAAAGCAACAAATTCATGAGCCTCTTTTTTGAATATAGCTTTTCGCTGATTTGAAAATGATTCTCCGGAAGGTTATCAAGTTGTTCCAAAGTTAAGTTCCGAAGTCTTTCAAGGTGTTTTAACCCCTTGCGCGAATACATTTTGGTTTTTCGATATTCCTGACCAAAAAACAAATAAATCACAATTCCAATAAACGGTAACAAAACCAAAACCAAAATCCAACTAATCGTTTTCTGAGGGTTTCGATTTTCTAAAATAATAAGAATAGCGGTAAAGACAACCGTTAGGAAATAAAGGATTGTAACCAAACTTGGCAATGATTTCCAAATATCGAGCAAAAAAGCCATCGGTTTTCTCTGAATTGTTTATTGCGACTAAATGTCATTAAAAAACGACATAAAAACAAGTGAAATTTGCAGCATCTTATACAATCGTCTCGAATCAAGAATTAACGTTGACATCGCAATACCCTTTAGCTTGAAATGCTGATCATTCCGTTCTGTATATAATAGATAACACAACAAGAAAGCATAAAATTCAGATAATCAAACGTGAACAATTAAATACCCTTCATGTTTAAATGTCGATGAAAACCAGAATCTATTCAATCTTTTTCCTTGGGGTGCTGATCTTGTATGTTTTGAGACCAGTTATGCCTTTCATTGAATACGCACTGAACAAGGATTATATTGCCAAAAATCTTTGCATCAACCGCGACAAACCCAAAAGTTGTTGCCAGGGGAGATGCCACTTAAAAAAGCAACTCGCCAAGAGCGATGAATCAAGCGATACAGCCAAAAGCGAATCGTCGCAAAAACAGCAAAGAACCCAGATCGACGATTTTTTGAAAATTCAACCTTGCATCAAAGACGATTTTGATGCCGTCTTGCGGAGTTATCCGGTTTTCTTACAGCCGCAAATCGCAATTCGTTTTGCTTCTGCCATTTTTGTTCCTCCCCAGCCGCAGTTCGACACACTCATTGTTTCGTAAGTTTTACCTGAAACTCATTTTTAAATGCCCGATCAAAATAAGGTTTTGATCATTTGATGCCGGATTCACACTAATTCCGTGAGTTCAGTTTCGTTGCATTCAAACGCTACAAAATTAGGATTCAGGATATGGTATTTTTTAGGTCGAAGGCATTGCTACACATTCAACTGTGGCGAAATGCATTTTAACGGCCAATAGTCTATTCAAAAAAAATAAAACATGAAAATCAGTTTTGTCAAAACAATATACTTTATAATTTTTTCAGCATTTCTTTTTTCGTGCACCAGTAACAACGACGAACCCATTGTTGATCCGCTTGACGGTTATACCAAACTTGCCGATGACTATGCTCTTGGCACTTCAGCAAAAGTTGAACTTTGGGGGCAAAAAAATTTCTTTATGGGTTACAATAAACTTATCGTGGTTTTATACGATTCATTAAACCTGAAAGAAAAAATTACCGATGCACACATTCAATTTTTGCCGCTCATGACCATGACGATGAACGGAATGATTACCCAACATGCAGCTCCCGTTGAAAATCCGGAAGAAAATGCTGTTGACGATGTTTTCCCCGGAGCGGTGGCTTTTGTCATGCCAACGTCAACCGGCGGAACATGGAAACTTGGCATATCTGTTCACAATCACAAGTCGGGGAAAGAAGGTGAAGCAAATTTCGACATCACTGTCGATAATCCGGCAACTGTAGTAATGAATGTTTTTACAACCATCACTCCTGATGCCAGCAAACTGGTTTTGTCGTTGCTCGAACCAATGGCGCCGAAGGTTGGAATGAACGACATTGAATTTACAATCCACCGAAAGGCAAGCATGATGGATTGGCCGGCTGATGACAGTTACACCATTGAGATTACTCCTGAAATGCCAAGCATGGGTCATGGCTCGCCCAACAATGTTAATCCAGTTAGCTCCGGAAATGGCCACTACAAAGGCAAAGTGAATTTCACCATGACCGGAGAATGGCGTGTAAATGTGCTGGTAAAGAAAGACGGACAAGCCGTCTCTAAGGATTTGTATTTCAATATAACCTTTTAAACAAAAAGAGGCTGTTTTAATGGTAATGTTTCAATGATAGCAATCACCACGTATTTAGTTCGGGGTCTGTCAGCCTTTCTGTTGAGATTCTGAAACCCCGCATGCCAAGCGAGCGGGCAGGAAGTTCAGGATGACAGGACTGATTACCTTGAAACAGCCTCATATTTTTCACTTATGAATAAGCTTTACCAAATGCTTCTACTGTCATTTTTGCCTGTAATCTCTATGGCACAAATGCCGGACAGAACGGATATGACTCGTGATACAATTCACCTGAGCGAGGTCGTCATTTCGGCAAACCTGCCGCTTGGCAATAAAGATTTGCTCGACTATTACCGAACCAACCATTTCGCAACTATCGACAACATCAATGCGCGACTGGAAGGGATGTCGCTCATCAAACGCGGCGCGTATGCGCTGGAACCCATGCTTCATGGTTTTTCAGGAGGGCAACTGAATGTGACCATCGACGGCATGAAAATGTTTGGCGCCTGCACCGACAAAATGGATCCGGTGACTTCGTACATCGAACCGACCAATTTGAAAAACATCTCCATCAACCAGGGAACCAACGGAAATATGAACGGCTGCAACGTTGGCGGCTCGGTTGATATGACCCTTCAGGAACCGGAAGAAACCAGCTCCGATATTCCTTTTACGTCCGTTGGGTTTGGCTACGAATCGGTGTCGCGCGGCAGGAATATACTCTTTTCTTCAGGACTAAGTAAAAACAAGTGGGCCTGGGGAATTGACGGTGTTTACCGCAAAAACGAAAATTACCGCGATGGCAACAACCAACTTATTCCATTTTCGCAATTCGAAAAAACCAACATTCATTCGGTCCTGAAATACACAACTTCAGGAAATAGCTTTATGAAAGCTGATTTTTTGTACGATCTGGCTCACAATGTGGGTTATCCGGCATTGCCCATGGACGTTTCGAAAGCGCGAGCCACGCTGGCAGCGCTCGAATTCAACAGAAACGGAAAAACCAAACTGAAAGCTAAAGTCTATTTCAATTCGGTTTTGCATGTCATGGACGACTCGAAACGCGACAGCACTTTCTTCCTGAAAAACAACACTACAGGAAAGAATGACACCGTTTTCATGCGCATGGACATGCCGGGCGAAAGTTCAACTTTTGGCACATACCTTCAGGCGGAACGATTTTGGAACCCGAAAAATAAGTTGAGCCTGAAAATTGACAATTACACCAATCATTCGCTGGCCGAAATGACAATGCACATGAACCGCAAATCGACCGTTCCGGAACCACCCATGTACATGCAAACCTGGCCCGAAATGCTCCGGAATGTTACAGGACTTTTTCTGCAGAATACAACCTTTGCATCAGATAAATTTCAGCTTACTGTAAACGGAAGGCTTGATTATAACATCGATGTTTTGCAATCGGAATACGGGCAGCAGCAATTTTCGGTATTCGGTTACTCGCTTGCCAAAAAGCAAAGCCGATTGGTAAAAAGCCTGAATCTATCGTCGCAATACAGCCTGGGAAAATACGTCTCGGCAAATGCGACGTTGGGTTATTCGGAGCGTCTGCCAACGATTACCGAACGACTGGGATTTTATTTGTACAATGCATACGACGGCTACGACTACATCGGGAATCCTTACATCAAAACCGAAAAATCAGATTTTATCCGGATGGAAATTCAACTGGCAAAAAGTAACTTAAAAATCAACTTAAGCCAATCGCTTAGTTTGGTACACGATTATATTCTGGGGATCACCAATCCGGATATTCCGCCGATGAATTTCTACACAAACGGAACTCGCATATATTCAAATATTCCATCCGCCCGACTATTCAGCACTGATTTGGATTTACTGTATACTCCGGTCAAAGCAATTTCCGTTTTCATGATCAGTAAGTTTACGTTTGGTGAGTTAAATTCAGGAGAAGCCATTCCGCTGATTCCTCCGCTGAAAAATATCATTTCGGTCAAATATCAAAAAGAAAATTTCTCAGTTCAGGTTGAAAATGAGTCGTCGCTGGCGCAAAACCGCATCAATAAAAGTTACGGAGAAACTACAAGTCCAGCCTATTCAATTTTTCAGGTAAAAGGAAGTTATGTCATTCATTTCAGGCATGTTGTTGCAGATATTGGGTGGGGAATTTCGAACCTTTTGAACAAAGCTTATTACGATCATTTGGATTGGGGTCGCATCAACCGGCCGGGCAGAAATGTGGAATTGCTTCTCAAATTCTCGTTCTGATTACTGATTTATTTGTTTTTCAGGACATGCAGTTTGCAATCGTCTAGTTTTCGGTAGGCAATAGTTTTTCCTGAAATATGAGGAGCGGCAACACCTTTCCCGAAAAATTGATTTCCAGTATAAACAAATGCTTCATCCCACAAATTCAGTTCAAGAAAACTATTCAACAATTCGCTGCCGCCTTCAACAATAACCGAAAGAATATCTCTTTTGTAGAGCTCTTCCATCATTTGTGGCAGAATATTCCGTCCGAAATCGAGTTTGATGAATTTCAGGTTTTCCCGATCCTCCTGATCAATCCCAGTAAAAACCCAGGTTGGAGCTTTGCCATCAAAAATGATCAAATTTGGGTTCAATCGTCCGGAGCGATCGAGCACCATTCGGATGGGTTGTGAGCCTGTCCATTCGCGTACAGTTAGCGCCGGATTATCATACTCTGCCGTATTTGTACCAATCAAGATGGCCGATTCTTCGGATCGCTGTTTGTGAACCAACCGTTTCGACAAAGCATTTGTAATCCAGGTCGGATGTTTCGTTTCGGTGCGATCGGTATCGATAAAACCATCGAGCGTTTGAGCCCATTTCAGGATAATATACGGTCGTTTTTGTTCGTGAAAAGTAAAAAACCGGCGGTTAATCGTTCGGCATTTTTTCTCCAGAAGTCCCACTTCAACCTCAATTCCTGCTTTTTGCATGCGCTCAATTCCTTTGCCGGCAACTGCAGCAAAGGGATCAATAGTTCCTATTACGACTTTAGGAATCTGGGTTTCGATGATCAAATCGGAGCACGGTGGAGTTTTCCCAAAATGCGCGCACGGTTCAAGCGAAACATACAAAGTTGACTCCTTCAGCAATTCCGGATTTTTTACCGAACGAATGGCATTCACTTCAGCATGAGGTTGCCCAAATTTTTCGTGGTAACCCTCTCCTATGATCTTCCCATTGTGCACAATTACACAACCGACCATGGGATTGGGAGCCACGTCACCTATTCCAAGCAGTGCAAGATCGAGACAACGTTGCATAAAAGTTTCGGGCGTACTCATCGGCGAAAAAATTAACTTTGGCAAAAATAACAATAATGAAAGCAGGTATTGCATTCGTCAAAAAAGAATTGGAAGGAATCTACGCGAGAGAGGAAATTGAGAGCTTGACTTTCCTGATTTTTGAGAAGTTGAAAGGATACTCGCGCACACAGTTTTTGTTGGCGAAAGACGAAAAACTCTGCCAGGAAGAGTTTTCAGAAATCGAAAAAATAGTTGCGCGCCTTAAAAATCATGAACCAATCCAGTACATTCTGGGAACGACTGAATTTTATGGATTGCCATTCTATACAGTTCCTGAAGTGTTGATTCCGCGCCCGGAAACGGAGGAGCTTGTGCAATGGATCATTCAGGAAAATAAAAGTTCGAAACCATCCATTCTGGATATTGGAACAGGAACAGGCTGTATCGCCATTTCACTCCAAAAAAACATACCTCAATCGACAGTTTTGGCCTGCGACATTTCGCCTGTTTGTCTCGAAACCGCCAAACGGAATTCGGAGCTAAATTCCGCTGAAGTCTCTGTCATTCCATATGATATTTTAAACAATGTACCTGACTTTAGTTTTCCTGAACTGGATATTATTGTAAGCAACCCACCTTACATTCGTGAAAAAGAAAAGCCCCTGATGGAGAAAAATGTGCTTGACCACGAACCCGAATTGGCCTTGTTCGTATCTAATGAACAACCCTTGATTTTCTACCAACGGATTGCCGATTTCTCCAGAATTCACCTAAAGAATCAAGGTCATCTCTACTTCGAAATTAACGAAGCTTTTGGACCGGAATGTTACGAAATGCTTCAGGAGAAAGGGTTTTCGGAAATTATACTAAAAAAAGACATTCACGGTAAAGACCGAATGATTGGATGCCGTTGGGTTCTGTAATTGGATTTCTTTGCTCTTCTTTATTCTGTCTTCTGACTCCCAAAATTTCCTATATTTGTTGAAGGAGCAAGCGATCAAATGTGAAGTTGGAATCTAAACCACAATCTCGTTGAAACAGTTTTTTGTATATACCCTTTTCCTTTTTAATCTGATAGCAGCAGCGGCACTTGTGTTTGCAACCATATCAGTTTTTCTAAGCCCCGAAAAGCTTTGGTTTGCTGCCTTATTCGGAATGGCATATCCATACATTCTGGTGATCAATCTTATTTTCATCGTATTATGGATATTTCTCAAGCCTGTATTTATCCTTTTATCCCTGGTTGTTATTCTATCCGGGTATAACCAAATTGGCAACTATCTGCAATTTCATGGACAGCAAACAAAGGAAAAGGGGATTAAGATTATCAGTTACAATGTCAAGTATTTTATGGGAAGCAATCAGTTTCCGACCAAAGAAAATGCCGATCATATTTTGGATTATTTGCGACAAAATAATGCTGATATTATTTGTTTACAGGAAGTAAGACTAAACAAACGGCAGATTTTTGATGTAGCCAACAGTAAACTTCCGCAGATTAGTCACATGCAATTGGCCCATACCAGTCATGAAGGAGGGCAGCTTACGCTAACCCGTTTCCCAATCCTGAACATGGGTGAAATTAGATTCAACAATTCTGGGAACATGATTATTTATACCGATATTTTACTGAATTCGGATACGGTAAGAGTTTATAATTGCCACCTTCAATCGTACCGCTTACGCCCAACCGAAATCAATTCAATCGACTCGATGAATTTTGAAAACCAGAAGAAAACGATGACTCAAATAAAGGAGTTGAGCGCGAAATTCAAAGATGCCATCATCAAAAGAGCCGAGCAGGCAGCCACCTTGCGCGAACATCTGAATCAGTGTCCCTATCCGGTAATTGTTTGCGGCGATTTCAATGATACCCCGGTCTCGTTTACATACCGAACTGTTCGGGGCGATCTGAAAGATTCGTTTACCGATTCAGGAAAAGGAACAGCCAATACATACAACGGAAAACTGCCATCGTTCCGGATCGATTACATTTTATACAGCCCTAAATTTACCAGTTATAATTTCGAAGTTTCCTCGCTAAATCACTCCGATCATTACCCTATTAGCTGCGACTTATTTCCAGCAGAAAAGTAAAACAAAACCATTGCTCTAGCTTTTTAGCCTTCAATAATTACTTATTGTTGTGTTAAGTTATTGTATTTTTTTGCTCAAGACTTTTAATTCTGAAAAAAGGATTTATATTTGCATACCGATCGTTTAGTATGTAAAGATATGGATAACACAAAAGATTTTATCATCGAAGAATCGTTTAAGCTATTTTTAAATAGTAGCTACGAAGCAGTCTCAATTAGCGACATCAGTAAAGCCATTGGATTAACCAAAGGTGCTTTGTATCATCACTTTAAAAATAAAGAAGAATTGTTCATTGGTGTAATTGACAAATACTTCCGAATCGTCGCATTTGATGCTGAAATTGAAACAATAACGCTTGAAGAGTTCATTCAATTGTCAGTCAAGCAAACGGAAAAGATTTTTAGATCATTATTCCAGCATTCGATGACTTTTTCGCCAATCTCCTATATTTCACTGATTGCCGATGCATTAAAGCATTATCCTGGCTTTGCCGAAAATCAAGGAAACTTCATCAATGGCGAAATAGAAAAAACTGTTCAGGTTTTGAAAAATGCAATTTCAAATGGTGAGATCAGAAGCGATATTGATCCTGACCTTGTAGCAAACAATTTCTTCGCAATTAACATGGGACTTGCCGGAAATGTAATGCGAAACTTCTCGATTGAAGACGCCATTGAACTGCTAAAAAAACAAACATCTGAATTTTATAAACTTCTAAAAAAATAAATTCGACTTAATCCAAAATGAAATATTTAATTCCGGACACAACACATACCAGTCGTTCAGTATCTTTCAATAAAACATACCGGTTGTTTAGTATGTTTTATTATCAGCCACATACCAGTCGTTCAGTATCTAATAATTAAACAATGATAGTTATGCAGAAAACAATGATTTTATCAGCAATCGTAATCATCTTATTCGGTTGCAAACAGAAACAAGAAGCAGTTAAACAAGAAGTTACTGCCATTAAAGTAAAAGCGCAGGCCGTGCAAACATTTAATGGTTTGTCCGACCTGCGCTACAGCGGAACCGTCGAGGCTGCACAAACTATTCCGCTTTCGTTCCAAAGTTCAGGAACTGTAGAGCAGGTTTTGGTACAGGAGGGAGATGCCGTGCGTAAAGGACAATTGCTGGCTACAGTCAATAAGGCCGACAATCAAAGTATGTATAATTTGTCGCTGGCCACCTACCAGCAGGCCAAAGATGCCTACGACCGCCTCAAACAAGTTTACGATAACGGCAGTTTGTCGGAAGTTAAATGGGTGGAGATGGAAACGAACCTGAAAAAGGCAGAATCGCAGTTGCAGGTCTCCAAAAACAGCCTTGAGAAATGCAATTTATATGCGCCTGTTAGTGGAATTATCGGTAAACGAAATGTTGAACCGGGCCAGTCGTCCCTTTCTAGTTTTTCTCCTTTGGAACTGGTGAAAATTGAGACCATTCTGGTAAAAATATCAGTTCCTGAAAACGAAATTGGGAAAATAAAAAAAGGCATGAACGCTTCGTTTACCATCTCGGCACTCGAAAATAAACAATACGAAGGAACAATAACGAATGTGGGAGTTGTTGCCGACCAGTTTTCAAGAACCTACGAGGTGAAAATAACAGTGAAGAATACGAATCTTGAAATTAAACCTGGAATGGTTTGCGATGTGACATTGAATACAACCGCCGAAAAGCAAATGGTTTTGATCCCATACAATGCCATATCAAAAGATACCGATGGCAGTTCATTTGTGTATGTTGTTACCGACGATCAGAAAAGCGTCAGAAAACAGATCGTTAAACTTGGAGACTACCAGAATAATGGTTTAGAGATACTTAGCGGATTAACAGCAAACCAGTCAATTGTGGTGGAAGGAAAAGAGAAACTAACAGACAACAGTCAAATTATCCTTTAATATGAGCCATAAAAAGACTGGGTTTATCGAGGCCGCCATGCGGAATCGTAACATTGTTATTCTTATCGCTGTTTTATTTATGCTGGTCGGGGGAATTGCCCTGAAAAAAATGGCCAGAAACGAATTTCCACAATTCACTATCCGCCAGGGAGTTGTTGTTGGAGTTTATCCGGGAGCCACTTCTGCAGAAGTTGAAGCACAGCTGACTACGGTTGTCGAGAATTATATTTTCGGATATTCGGAAGTAAAAAAAGCCAAGACCTATTCCCAATCGAAAGAGGGAATGATGTACATTTTTGTTGAGCTAAACGACAATGTGAAAAATGCCGATCAGTTCTGGTCGAAACTCAAACACGGATTGAGCGAAATGAAAGGAACATTACCTTCAGGAGTTCTTGCATTGGTGGCCAACTCCGACTTTGGTGATACTTCGGCTTTACTTATCACCTTGTCGTCGGACACAAAGAGTTACAAAGAGCTTGAAAAAGAACTGAAAAAGCTCGAAGCCGAATGCCGCAAATTACCGGCAACTTCAAAAATTAAACATTTCGGACTTCAGAAAGAAAAGATATTTGTAAACGTAAAGCCTGAATTGCTGAACGAATACAACATTAAATCGATCTCACTGCTAGGATCTTACATGCCCAATGGGATGGTTAATTACGCCGGAACGTTAAAAGATGGCAAATACAATCTGGCAATTCACCTTCCAAATAGCTTCGAATCGGAAAAAGACCTGGCCGACCAGATTGTTTATTCCGACCCCAAAGGGAATGTGGTCAGACTTAAAAACATAGCCACCATCGAACGCCGTTATGACGATCCGGACAATTACATCAGACAGAACGGGAAGAAGACCATCTTACTTTCGCTCGAAATGCAAACCGGCAACAACATTGTTGAATATGGCGCTGATGTTGATAAAGCCATTGAAACTTTCAAGAAAAATTCATCACCCGAAATTGAAGTGGCTAAAATATCGGAATTACCCAAATATGTGGATGAGTCGGTTTCGAATTTTATGCGCGAATTTCTGATTGCTATCATCGCTGTTATTCTGGTAACCATGTTGTTGCTTCCGATGCGTGTGGCTTCGGTAGCCGGAATTACGGTGCCAATCTCTGTCTTAATTACGCTGGCTTTCCTTTATTTCTTTGGCATTGAACTTCATACAGTTTCTCTGGCTGGACTTATTCTGGTTTTGGGGATGATTGTTGACAACTCAATTGTGGTAATTGATAATCATGTTGAGAAAATCGACCATCGGATTTCGCCTTGGCACGCGGCCATAAAAAGCGCAAAAGAGCTGCTAACCCCAATTATAACTGCCACGCTGGCCATCATGGCAGCTTATATTCCACTTGGCTTTATGGTACCCGGAACTGCGGGCGAATTTATGCAGCCACTTCCAATCGTGATCAGTATAGCATTAATTGTATCAGTTTTGGTTGCAGTTCTTTTGGTTCCCTATCTCAATTTCGTGTTCATTAAAAAGGGATTGAAGAAACCTGAATCGGAAAAGAAAAGCAAATCACTGCTTGACATTTTACAGGGTTGGTTCGATTCTTCGCTCGAATGGGCTTTCAAAAATCCTAAAACGATCCTATTGGGAGGCGTTGCGTCCATTGTTCTGGCCATAGTTCTATTTAAAAATCTCGATCAGCAGATGTTCCCCGAAATGGAACGTAACCAGTTTGCCGTTGAGGTTTATCTCCCTACCGGATCGTCGCTCGAAAGTACGGCACAGGTTGTGGATAGCCTCGAAAAAGTGTTGATGAAAGATAATCGTGTAACCAATGTAACCAGTTTTATTGGTACCAGTTCGCCACGTTTCCACACGGTTTATGCGCCTAATATGCCATCGCCAAACTATGGGCAATTGCTCATCAATACCATATCGAACGAGGCTACCCGGGCAGTTGTAACAGATTACAGCTCAAAATATACCGATGGTTTTACCAATGCACATGTCAAGTTTAAAATATTGGCACTTCAAGCATCCAAAGCCCCGGTCGAAATCCGTATTTCATCTGATTCAATTAAAGATATTCGAAGCACCGAGGCGCAAATCAACGAAATTCTGAAGAAAACCAAATCGGTTGGTTGGGTTCGCGACGACTGGGACCAAAAACAACAAATCCTGAAAGTGAATCTCGACCGCGACAAAGCCAACCGGATGAGCTATTCAAAATCGATGGTTTCAACATCCCTGATGATCGGACTTGATGGATTGCCACTTACTACCATTTGGGAAAACGACTATCCGGTTGATGTTCGTTTGTCGCAGGAAACCAAGGGACCCAAAAATCTGAACACGCTTAGCAACCAATACATTACATCTCCGATTGGTTTTACCGGAACTCCTTTACGTTCGTTTGCCACTTTTTCGCCTGATTGGACTGAAGGTTGCATCGTTCGCCGGAACGGGACAAGAACATTAACCATGTTAATTGATAATCAACCAGAACGGGCAGCTTCAGCCATCTTCGAGGAAGTTAGGGCTCAAATTGAAAAGCTGAAACTTCCGGAAGGAACATCCATTAATTACGGTGGCGATTATGAAGGGCAGCAGGAAACATTCATCCCGATGTCGTACGCCTTAGCATTGAGCATCGTGTTGATATTCTTCATTATCCTGTTCCAGTTTAAGAAGATCAAACTATCGTTAATAATCATGTTAACCATGATTTTGTCGCTTCCCGGAACTGCAATCGGCTTGAATTTAATGGGCTACCCTTTCAGCACGACTGCTTTCATCGGAATTATAAGTCTCTGTGGAATGGTGGTGCGAAACGGAATTATCCTGATTGATTACGCTACAGAGCTGAAGGAAAAACAACGAATGCCGATCCACGAGGCAGCGCTGGCAGCAGGGAAACGACGTATGCGCCCTATATTCCTGACTTCGGCAGCAGCTTCAGCAGGAGTTATAACGATGATAATCAGTCGATCGCCATTATGGGGTCCGGTTGGCACAGTCATTTGTTTTGGGTTACTGGTTGCTATGGTTTTAACCCTTTATATTCTGCCAATTCTTTACTCGCTGGCTTACACTGATAAATCAAAATCAGGAGAAGGATTCTGGACAGTTCCGCCTAAAGTGCAGAAGCATAAGCACAAACAGATTATTACTTCAGTAGTAGTTTTAATGTTGATTTTTGCTTCGAATACCCAGGCGCAATCGTTGAGTTTGGATTCGTGCAAACATTTGGCCATCCAGAACAACAAAAAAATTATTGAGGCTGGTTACGAAGTGAGATCGTCGGAAGAAGTTCGGAAAAATGCTTACACCAACTATTTCCCAAAAGTAAGCGCCAGCGCAATGGCCATGAAAGCTACAGATTACCTGATAAAGGGAAATATCCCGCAGATGAATTTACCAGTGTACGACGGCGATTTGGCAAACCTGGAAGGCGCTACCCAGTATGCGTACGTTCCGTCAATCCCAATCAATGCCATTGACTATATGAATATGGCCACAGTATCGGTAGCTATGCCCATTTATGTTGGTGGGCAAATCAGAAATGGAAATAAACTGGCAGCCCTGGGGGAAGAAGTAAGCCGTAAACAACAGGAAATGACGACCACCGACGTACTCATCCGCACGGAACAACTGTACTGGACCACTATTGGCCTGATCGAGAAGCTCAAAACACTTGAAAGTTATGGCGAATTGCTTGTTACCCTAAATAAAGATGTAAGTAATTATACAAAAGCCGGCTTGACCCAGCGCAACGATTTACTAAAAGTACAGCTCAAACAGAACGAATGGCAATCGAACCGGTTGAAGTTGCAAAATGGTATTGCTCTTACCAAAAGAGCTTTGTGCCAGCATATTGGAATAGGTTATGATTCGTTGCTGGTTCTTTCGGACAAACCGCTGACCAAAGGAGTAATTTCAGAAACGGTTTCGTCGAATGAGTCCGTTACCAATCGCAATGAATACCAATTGCTTAACAAAGCCGCCGAAGCTGAAGAACTTCAGTTAAAAATGAAACGGGGAGAGCTTATGCCTCAATTGGCAGTAAGTGGCATCGTGACAGCTGTTGATGTGATGGACTCAAACCTGACGCAAAAAATTGGGTTAATCAATTTGAGTATTCCAATTTCCGACTGGTGGGGAGGTTCGCATAAAATTAAAGAGCAACAACTTAAAATTGAAAAAGCACATAACAAACTTCAGGAAACCTCGGAGCTGCTTTCATTACAGATTGAACAGGCAAAGAACGAAAAGCAGGAAAGCCTTGAACAGATAAAACTGGCAGAAAAAGCAGTCGAACAGGCCAAAGAGAACTTGAAGGTAACCGAAGATAATTATCGCACCGGGAATATTGGAATTTCTGATCTGCTGGAAGCACAGGCGCTTTTTCAATCGACAAATGACAACCTGACCAACTCTCGATGCAATTACGAGATTTCAAAATCAAAATATATGCAAGCCATAGGAAAGTATGAATAGGCTTAAAATATAATTGCATAACAAACGTCTTTAAGAATAAGATATAGACAGTTCAGAAGATGGCCCTGATTCCTGCTCCGTTTATTGGTTTTCTCAATTCCAATATTGGAGTAGGAGCTTTGCTTTGCTGAACAAACAGGATAAAATTACATGTTCAGAAAATGGAACCCAGGAAAATAGAAAACAATGAAAACAAAACTGCGAATTACGAATTCACAATCATAGTTCCTGTTTATAACGAAGAAGACAACATGCCGGCTCTCGAAGAAAAGCTTTCGGCATTTATTTTGAAGTCGCTACTAAAAACTTGCGTTTTGTTTGTTAACGATTGCTCGTCAGATCAAAGCTTGAAACGAATTCTCGAGATATGTGAACGCCGGGAACACTTTTGCTACCTCAGTTTTGAAAAAAATGCAGGATTGAGCGCCGCTCTGAAAGCTGGTATAGAAGCTACCCAATCCATCTTTGTTGGCTACATTGATGCCGATTTGCAAACAACTCCTGAAGATTTTAACCTGTTGATCCCTCATCTGAATGATTTTGAAATGGTTATGGGTATTCGAGCCAACCGTAAAGACAGCTTTGTCAAAAATCTGTCATCCAAAATTGCAAATGGGTTTCGCCGGATGATGACCAACGATGGAGTTTCCGACACCGGTTGTCCGTTGAAAATAATCAGAACCGATTACGCCAAACGCATTCCGTTATTTAACGGAATGCACCGTTTTTTGCCTGCCCTCATTCAGCTTCAAAATGGCAAAGTAAAACAGATACCCGTCAGGCATTTTCCACGTGTTGCCGGAAAATCAAAATTCAATCTGGGGAATCGGCTGGTTGCGCCGTTCATCGACTGCTTCGCCTATCGATGGATGAAAAAACGGTACATCAATTTTAAGATTGCAGAAACGAATATTGATTAAAGATGATTTACGTTTTAGGGTTCATATCGCAGGTGCTTTTCTTTACCCGCACTCTTATTCAGTGGGTTTTGTCGGAGCGTGCCAGAAAAGTGCTTTCGCCAACCATTTATTGGGTATTGAGCATTGTTGCCTCCTATCTTTTTGTCATTTATGGATGGTTCCGAAACGACTTTGCCATCCTGCTAGGACAACTCATTTCGTATTACATCTACATCTGGAACCTCAATGAAACAGGGGTATGGAAACGGATAAACCGTTTTCTCCGGTCAATTCTTGTCATTACACCAATCATTGCGATTGTATTTGTACTGCAAAATGGCCACTATTTTATCGAGAACTTTTTTACCAACGAAAAAATTCCCGTTTGGCTGATCATTTTTGGCACTCTGGGTCAGATTCTATTTTCCTTGCGTTTTGTCTACCAGTGGCTTTATTCGATGAGCAAAAATGAATCACTGCTTCCCATTGGCTTTTGGCTGATCAGCTTGATTGGTTCCGGAATCATTGCCATTTATGGTATCCTCCGGGTCGATCCAATCCTGATACTTGGGCAGTCGGTCGGGTTTATTGCCTACACACGTAACATCGTCATTTACAAAAAAGAACTAACGAAAAGATCTCAAAGTGAACCGATATATAACCAATAATGCCTTGAGGTATGCAATGTATTTCATTGCTGTTTTGCCTCTTTTCATCTTCCGCGATTTCACTCCGGACAATGAACTAAGGTACCTCAGTATTGCCGACGAAGCGTTGCGGAATGGCAACATCTTCACATTTACCAACCACGGGTTGATTTATGCAGATAAGCCCCCTCTTTACCTTTGGATTGTGATGCTGGGCAAATATCTTTTTGGACATCACAGCATGCTATTTCTGAGTATTTTCTCATTTGTTCCCACATTGGTGGTGGTTTATATTATGGACAAATGGGTAGGAAATCTTCTGACGGAAAGCGAACGCCTAGCCGGCCAACTGATGCTTATGACCAGCGGATTTTTTATCGGTACTGCAATTATACTCCGGATGGATATGTTAATGTGTATGTTCATCGTCCTGGCTCTTTATACCTTTTTCAGAATTTATAGCGGACAAGGGAAACCGCGCGATTCAATCCTTTTCCCAATATATGTTTTCATGGCCATTTTCACCAAAGGACCAATAGGCCTGATCGTTCCATTATTTTCAATCCTCGTTTTTCTTCTCCTGAAAAAAGAAATTAAAACCATTGGCAGATATTGGGGGTGGAAAACGCTGACCATATTACTGGCACTTTGCGGTGCTTGGTTTGCAGGTGTTTATTCTGAAGGAGGAAGCTCATACCTGAACAACTTGCTTTTTAATCAAACAGTGAACCGTGCGGTAAATTCGTTTCACCACAAGGCACCATTTTACTACTATTTTATTGCTTTTGTCTATTCGTTAGCTCCCTGGTCGCTTCTGATTGCAGGAGTTCTGATTTCGGGAATAAAACGGAAATTAGTGTCAAACGACCTGGAGCGTTTCTTTCTGACCATCGGGTTAACAACTTTTGTAACCCTCTCGCTTTTCAGTTCCAAACTGGCTGTTTACATGCTTCCGGCTTTCCCGTTCTTTGTTTATCTGTCGGTTATTTGGCTTGCAAAACTTGGTCCGCAAAAATGGATGTTCATCCTGGTCGGCATCCCGGCATGTTTACTTTGTTTGGCTTTCCCCGCAACACTTATTTTTCCACATTTCGTTGATTTAAATGGCTTTCACCTGTCAGCAATTGTTATTTTTTCAGGAGTTGTTTTATCGGCTTCAGGAATACTTGCCCTGAAATATTTACGCGGGAGCCACTTAAACCGCGGAATAATTACCCTGAGCGCAGGAATATTGCTGGCTGTATTTGTCGCTTCGTTTGCCTTACCAAAGAATAATGCCATGCTCGGCCTTAAAATCTTGTGCGATCAGGCAAAAACTACTGCCAAAGAAAAAGGAGGGGTAAACTACTATTATTGTGAAATGACCAAGGGCGATAACCTGGATGTGTACCTCGGAAAACCACTTGAAATGCTTGAAATAAAAGACCTGTACGAACCCAATAAAATTCAGACTCCGGCAATTCTGTTTACCTGGCAAAAGGCAATCGAAAGAAATGACTCTATCCAGGTATTCCTAAAAGGGAAAAAGATCCACCAGACCGGAAGTTACTACTACGTGGAAATAGAACATTAGAACACTAAAAACAGAAAACAGATGAAAATTTTAATTACAGGCGCAGCAGGCTTTATCGGATTTCATGCCGTGAAACATTTTGCAGAAAATGGAGACCGTGTTGTTGGAATTGACAACATTAACAATTACTACAATGTAGACCTAAAATATGACCGACTGAAAGAAACGGGCATCTGCAAGGCTCTGATCAAAAACCATAAAGCGGTGCAAAGTGTAAATTATCCGAATTACCGGTTTTTCAAAGCCGATCTTTTGGATAAAGCATTCATCGACGAACTTTTCGAGCGCGAGCATTTTGATGTGGTTTGCAACCTCGCAGCCCAGGCCGGAGTACGATATTCAATCGAAAATCCGTATGCCTACATCGATACCAATATTGTTGGGTTTCTGAATATTCTGGAAGCCTGCCGGTTTCATCCGGTGCAACACCTGGTTTATGCCAGTTCGAGCAGCGTTTACGGCCTGAATAAAAAGGTTCCTTACAGCGAAGACGATCGGGTTGACGCGCCTGCGAGTCTTTATGCCGCCAGCAAAAAGTCGAATGAATTGATGGCTCACGCATACAGTCAATTGTATCACATTCCTTCGACCGGGGTTCGTTTCTTCACCGTTTATGGTCCATGGGGACGACCCGATATGGCTCCATTTATTTTCATGGATTCGATTGTCAACCAAAAACCAATAAATGTATTCAATCACGGGAATCTCTCACGCGATTTCACTTACATCGATGATATTGTTAAAGGACTGAGTTCCATTATCGGCCACGCCCCTTCCGGAGAAACACCTTACGAAATTTACAATGTCGGTAATGGAAAACCAGTAAAACTGTTCGATTTTATTGCGGCAATTGAAAATGAGACTGGCCAGAAAGCCATAAAACGAATGCTCGAAATGCAGGATGGGGACGTCCTTCAGACCTTTGCCGACACTCGAAAACTTGAGCATGATTTAAATTACAAACCAGGAACGTCTATTCAGGATGGAATAAACCAGTTGTACAGCTGGTATTTGTTCTATACAAAGCGCTTCGAAAAGGTATGTTTCAATCGCTGATTTTATAAACACTTATAAAAGCTCCGGCTGAGTCTAACTCTTTGATCTAATTCGCAATGTATAAGTACATGAACCATACAGCTTCAGTATTTCTGAAAAAAGCTGTTGCAAACAAAAAAACATACTGGTTGATCGCAATTCTTTTGATCTTTACGATCCTCAAACTGTTTGTTGCGACTCATATTGAATTGAACTCGGAAGAGGCTCAATATTGGACATGGAGCAAACATTTGCAACTCTCCTATTATTCCAAGCCTCCAATGATTGCTTACCTGAACTGGTTTTCAACTTCGATTTTTGGCAATACCGTATTTGGAATACGAATAAATGCAGTAATTATCGGACTGTTGATTTCTGTTGTCAGTTATTTGCTTTCATTTGAGCTATTTAAAAATCAAAATGCGGCTATTCTTGCTGCTTTAGTCACAAATATTTTCCCCTTTCTTCTCGATAGTTCTGTCTTTTTTACTACCGATTCGCCATTGCTTTTGTTTTGGCTTTGTGCCATGTTATTCTATTGGAAAGCTTTAGAAACCAACAAATTGAAATGGTGGTTGCTCTTTGGTATCAGCCTCGGATTGGGAGCTCTTGCAAAATACGCTATGCTCTTGATTATTATTCCTCTTTTGTTGTTCACCTGGAAGCACCAGCGGGAGATTTTAAAATCGCGAAGTTTTTATCTCTCGATCCTCATCGGTCTGGCAATCTTTTCCCCGGTTATTTATTGGAACATCAATCAAAACGGAATTGGTCTGTTGCACTTGACCCACCTGGCCGGAGCAGGCAACCACTCCCATTCGGTTAATCAAATGGTCACGAACATGCTGGTGTTTACCCTCGGACAGATTGCGATTTTGTTGCCCTTTTACCAATATCAGAAAATATACCGGAAATTCAGGCAAAAAACCTTGACTAGGCAGGAAGCGTTTTTAATCCTTCCGGTGATTATTACCTTTTTAATCTTTCTAATTGTTTCGGCCAACCGGGAATCGGAGGCATATATTAACTGGGCCATGTTTGCCTACATGGGTATGCCCATCCTTTTTTCGCATTACGCTTTAACCGATCACCGGCTAAAGTTCAACCTGCGCATCATTCTCGTGATGGCGGCTGCCTTTTTCTTGTTCATTGGTTTGACTTCGCCTAAAAATACAGTTGCACCGCTTGGAAAGCACAACCCGGCAAATAAACTGATCGGTTGGTCGCAACTGGCAGCAAAAGTCGATAACATAAAAGGAACCTTACCACCTGAAGGCTATTATGTATTTTCTTCAAATTACCACATCACATCCGAGCTTTGGTTTTATCAAAAAGGCCAGTCTGAAACATACTTACTTAACCTGAATTCGCGCATGACTCAGTTTGACCTATGGCCCGGAATTGAGCAATTCAAGAACTCTGATAAAACAGGAATATTTGTAGACCAACTAAAAATTAGCCCGGAAGTTAAGGCAAGTTTTAGATCAATCCTACAGGAAGACTCCTGCATTGTTTATAGCCAGAACAGCAAGATTGATACCTATTATATATATCTTTTGAAAGGAATGAAAGATTTTCACAAACAAAATTCATCCTATTAATGCATCAGAAAAGACGTTAAATATAAATATAGTCAATAACTTTAAAGAACTAAAATATGCACATCATAGAATACAAATTTTCGCAGATATTCAAGTATATGGGATTACCCGAACAAGAGATAAGGATGGATGCCTCGTTTGTAAACGATTTCGATTTTGAGGATTTTCAATTTAATTGTCTGGTCTTTTATATCGGTTCTTACTTTAAAATAAATATCGTTGAAAGCGATTACATCGAACTGGGAACGATTGGTAGCACAATGAATTTTGTGAAAAGAAAGCTTAAAGTCAATTCATATTGTTGATCAAAATACCATGCTTAAGAAATTTATCCAAGTGTCAATCCTGAGCATTCTGGGGTTTTGTTTATTCTTGACTTACCCATTTACAGGCCATGCACAGGAAAATACGGAAAAAACAGGTCGACCGAAAGTAGCATTAGTCTTTAGTGGAGGCGGGGCAAAAGGGTTTGCTCATATTGGCGTACTGAAAGTTTTAGAAGAAGAAGGTATTCCAATTGATATGATCGTTGGAACCAGCATGGGCGGTTTGGTTGGCGGCATATACTCACTTGGGTACAATTCTTCAGAGCTTGAGACTTTAGTCAAGTCCTTAAACTGGGAAACAGTTCTTAATGACGATGTACAAAGAGCTTTTCTTTCGAAAAATGATCAACTTCTGAAACAACGGTACATTTTTTCACTTCCCATCACCAAAGACAAAAGACTCAGCCTGCCGCAAGGATTAATCAAAGGACAGAATGTTATAAATATATTTTGTGGCCTAGCCGGAAATGTTCCTTCTGATGCCGACTTTTCGAAATTACCAATACCCTTTGCCTGTGTAGCCACTGACCTTGAAACCGGGGACGAAGTGATTATTAAAGACGGCTTTTTACCAACTGCCATGTTTTCCAGTATGGCTATTCCACTTGCTTTTCAACCGGTCAGCCACAATGGTCGTCTTTTGGTCGATGGCGGTATTGTTAATAATTTCCCGACCGACGTTGCTAAGAAAATGGGCGCCGATATTATTATTGGGGTCGATATCCGAGGCGATTTTCGTGATCAGATGAATCTGAAATCGATTAATGGCGTACTGAGCCAATTGGTCAATTTTTTTGATAAATCGAAAGATTCAATTAACAAAAGCCTATGCAACATCATTATCAAGCCTGATGTAAGCGGATATTCAGTTTCAAGCTTCAACAACCAAGCCGTTGATACCCTGATTTTGAGAGGTGAAAAAGCTACTCGTAATTTCAGAACTGAACTCAGGCAACTTAAAACGAAATACGATCTTGAACCGAGGCAAATCTCAAGAGCTCTTGTTCAGACCAAAAGATGGCACATTAACAAGCTAACTTTTACAGGTAATTTTCATCTCGAACAAGAATTCCTCCAAAAAACACTCAACATGGAGATTCCCGGAGATTATTCTTCGTCAGAAATTAAAACGGCCATCGATAAATTATACGGATTGGGCGGCTTCGACCGGATTTTCTACAATTTGATTGATACCGGAAATGGAGAAACCCTGAACTTCAATATCTCGACACAGGAAGTCTTCACTCAAAACGTTGGTTTTAAAGCCAACACGACAGATGCCGCAGCCATCATGGTTAACACAACACGAAAGAATTATAAAAATGTCTTTGGATTATTGTCGGCCAGCGTAGAATTATCGGTTAACCCGGGAATAATTCTGGTTGCTGAATCAAATCGAAAAAATGTTCCAACTTTGGGAATCAACTTAAAGGGCAAATATCAAAATTACAATGTGTTCGACAAAGGTAAAAAGGCTTTTGAGGCCAATATTCTCTATTCTTCAGGAGCATTTTACGTGTACCAACCGTTTATGAAACAGTTTCACCTGGGACTTGGATTTCAGGAAGAATATTACCACGGCGACATTTTCAGTAAGAACAATACTTCGTTGACTATTAGCAACCAAATAGATCAATTCCTTACCAGCGCCTATTCGTACCTGTCGTTTGACAACATGGACGATTACTATTTCCCGACAAGAGGCTCAGATTCGTATGCCGAATTTTCGATGATAACCGATTGGAAAAATTCAAACAAACTGAGTCCGATACTGCTATACAAAACTCGTAATGTAATACCACTATCGCCAAAAACAGCATTACTTATCGATCTTTATGGACGTAGCTTATTCAATTCCGATTATCCTCCAACAAAGACAACCATGATTGGAGGTGAGCCCTACTCACAATATTTCAATTACCATCTGCCGTTTGTCGGACTTTCTGCAGTAAGTTTTGCCGATCGGTATGTAAACATTGGATTAATCGGCCTCCGGTTTAATTTTGCTAATTCTCAGTATTTATCGATTCTTTTTAACGCGATGGTGCAAGGCAACGAATCGTTGGGGTTAACGAATGTGAGTACAACTTATGGAGGAGGATTAAAATACGCTTTAAAAACATTTCTGGGTCCGCTGGATGTTACCTTGGGATATTCGGGATCAACCAGGAAACCCAGCTTTTCGGCAAACTTTGGGTACTGGTTCTGAGAAATATCTGGGCAGAACAGAACTCAATACAACCGCTTTCTCTTCAGCAAATAGGCGTAAAGCACATGCTTAAAATCTTCGTTGATGTCGGCTTCAGCCAGATCAATGTGGTATTGTCCGCAACGCACCCGCATTTCTTCGAAGTAGTCTGACATGGCCTGCTCGTAATTTTTCTTCAGGTCGTGAGGCGAAAAACGAAGGTGTTCGCCCGTTTCGAGATCAACAAAGCGGTAGGGCTGGTTCCTGAAATCGAATTCTTTTTCCTGACGGTGATCGGTTACATGAAAAAGCAACACTTCGTGCTTGTTGTATTTCAGGTGTTGAAGGGCTTCAAACAACTCGTCAGTATTTTCCTGAGCGATTAAATCGCTGAACAAAATGACCAGTGAGCGCTTGTGTATGTTTTCGGCAATCATGTGCAAAGCATCCACCGTGTTGGTCGTTTTCTGCAATTGAGACTGCTCCTGACGCAACAAACTACCCAGTTGATTGTACAGCAAATCGATATGCACCGATGACAATCGGGCTTCGGAATGAAACTCAACTTCGTCGGAAAATAGCGAAAGTCCAACGGCATCGCGCTGTTTCCGGAGCAAATAAATGATGGCAGCAGCCGAGTAAACCGAAAAAGCCAGTTTGTTGATTTTCGAAGGCTTCCCTTTTTCGTATGGAAAAAGCATCGACGATGAAGTGTCGATTACAATCTGGCAGCGAAGGTTGGTTTCTTCTTCGTATTGTTTCACAAACAAACGATCGGTACGAGCAAACAGTTTCCAGTCGAGATGTTTGGTCGATTCTCCGGTGTTGTACAATCGATGTTCAGCAAATTCGACCGAAAAGCCATGAAACGGGCTTCGGTGCAATCCGGTGATAAAACCTTCGACTACCTCTTTCGAAATAAACTCAAGGTTATCGAATTGCTGAAACTGTTGTATGTCGAGTAGATTGTTCAAAAATCACTTATTTCTCCTCATGCCCGTCAGCTAAAGCAGACGGCAAAGGATATTGCTTTTAATATGTTTTCACGGTCAACTGGGCTGTATCCTTTGCCGTTCGCCTTTCAGTAACTGACATTTTGAATACATTCCAAATCTACAAATAAAAAAGGCATAAGAACCTTTGTTTCCTATGCCTTTTCTTCCTGAAAATATGGATTAAAGTATCCCGTCAACTTTAGTAGAAAGTGTTGATTTTGGAGCAGCACCTACGTGTTTGTCAACAACTACACCATCTTTAAAAAACAGTATGGTTGGGATGTTGCGGATTCCAAATTTGGAAGCGATTCCGGGATTGCTGTCTACATCAACTTTTCCAACGACTAATCGTCCGGCGTAATCTTCTGAAATTTCCTGAACTACAGGAGCCACCATACGACATGGGCCGCACCATTCAGCCCAAAAATCGACCAAAACCGGCTTATCCGACTGAAGAACCAATTCTTCAAAGTTTGCATCATTAATTTCTAAAGCCATTTTTTAAATATTTTTATATGTGAATATTGTAAAAGATCTCAGAGTCATCACAAAATTAGCCTAATTAATTTTAAAAGCAAGATCTTCATGCGTTTCAAAATAGGCAAGTAATTCATCTGTTATTTCGATCCGTGTATTTCTTGAAAACAGATTCACCATCATTTTTGTTTCGGGATCCCAAACATCAAATTTAAGCAGCGTCTTGCCTTTGCTGTTCAAGGTCAGGTCGCACAACTCTGTTACCAGCCCATTGGTAAGAGATGGCAGTGGTATTTTAACGGTTATACTTTTAAAGTACTTCTCTCGTATTTCTTCCATCAGCTCTATCCGATTCACTTTAAATTCAAGTTGCTCGCCGCCAAACCGGTTCTGAACCGAGCCCCTAACCATCAGAAAAAGGCCGGGCTTACAGTATTTGCCGAACTCGACGTAATCTTTCGCAAAAAAGAACATCTTGTACGAATCGGTATAGTCGGTCAAAACCATGTAACAGAATGGCTTCCCATTTTTACTAAACGACTCTCGGGCTTCGGTCACCATTCCGGCAAAAGTCATCTCGCGCCCTTTCAGCGGCTCAATGTTGTTGTTCAGGTCTTTAAACGAAACATCTTTAGTAACCAGGGTTTTAATTTCGATTTTGTACTTATCCAGAGGGTGCGAAGTCAGGTAAACGCCCACCAAGCTTCGCTCTTTTTCGAGCAATACCAAATCAGCCCATTCAGGAACTATTGCCGGTTCAGGCTTCTGGACCGACTGATTCGACATGATTTCTCCGAAAAGCGAAAGGGTTGCATTATTGCTTTCGTATTGCATCTTACTTCCGTAGCGAGTCAACTTTTCAATGAAAGACTGGTCATTCTCGTCAGGCGCAAAATATTGACTGCGGGTGTGCATTTTAAACGAGTCGAATGCCCCGGCCATAGCCAACGCTTCCAGGTTTTTCTTGTTTACCGACTGTAGATTTACCCGTTCAACAAAATCGTAAATATCTTTGAATTCGCCACCTTTCCGTGCTTTGATGATATCCTGAACGGCTCCCTCGCCTACTCCCTTTATTGCGGCCATCCCAAACCTTACATTACCGGCTTTGTTTACTGTGAATTTGGCATAACTTTCGCTCACATCTGGTCCGAGCACATTCATATTCATGCGCTTGCACTCTTCCATCAGCTTCGTAATTTCAGTAATGTTGCTGAGGTTTCGGCTCATGTTGGCAGCCATAAATTCAGCTGGATAGTGTGCTTTTAAATAGCCGGTTTGGTAAGCAACGGCAGCATAACAAACCGAGTGCGATTTATTGAATGCATAACTGGCAAATGCTTCCCAGTCTTTCCAGATTTTATCGATCAGTTTGCCCGGATCTTTACCTCCTTCGGTGCAGCCTTCAATAAACTTTGGGTTATTCATACAGCCGTCGTGAAACTTTACTTTCAGTTTATCCATCATGGCTATCAGCTTTTTACCCATCGCTTTACGCAACGAATCGGAGTCTCCACGGGTAAAACCTGCCAAAGCCCTTGACTGGAGCATTACCTGTTCCTGATACACCGTAATTCCGTAGGTATCATTCAGGTAGGGTTCCATCAGGGGTGAATCGTATTCAATTTTCTCCTGACCATGTTTCCGCTTGATAAACGAAGGAATATACTCCATTGGTCCCGGGCGATATAGTGCATTCATGGCAACCAGATCTTCGAAACGACTGGGTTTCAGGTTACGGAGGTGTTTCTTCATTCCAGGCGACTCAAACTGGAAGATGCCTGTAGTGTCACCGTTACTGAAAAGCTCTAAAGTGAGCGGATCGTTCTCCGGGAGATGATCCATATCGATTGTTATTCCTCGCGAAAGCTTAATATTTTCAATGGTTTCCTTGATGATGGATAGGGTCTTCAGTCCCAGAAAGTCCATCTTCAAAAGGCCGATGTCTTCTACAAAATGCCCGTCATACTGGGTTGTCAGGAGAAAATCGTCGTCCTTGGTAGGCATAACCGGAATATGGTCGGTCAACGGGTCGCGGCTAATCAGGATCCCGCAGGCATGAATCCCGGTCTGACGAACCGAACCTTCAAGCGTCTGCGCAAACTTCAGGGTTGTACGAATCAATTCGTTTGGGGAATTCAGTTCCTGTTTCAACTCCGGACTATCCTTAAAAGCGATGTTGAAGTTCATCTTCGGAGCATCCGGAACCAGTTTTGTTAAACGATCGGCCTCCTGAAGTGGTAATTTCAACACCCGTGCCACGTCTTTGATCGCCGATTTAGTGGCCATTGTTCCGAAAGTACAGATGTGCGCAACTTTGTCGGCACCGTATTTATTGGTTACATAGTCAAGAACTTTTTGGCGCCCGTCATCATCAAAGTCGATATCCACGTCGGGCATTGATATACGGTCGGGATTCAGGAATCGTTCGAACAGCAAATCGTACTTCATGGGATCAATGTTGGTAATCCCAACGCAGTACGAAACCACCGATCCGGCAGCAGAACCACGGCCTGGGCCTACCAAAACGCCCAATCGGCGAGCCTCATTGATGAAATCCTGAACGATAAGGAAGTACCCGGGAAAACCCATGGTTTTAATGGTGTTCAACTCAAACGAAATACGTTCATCTACCTCGTCACTAAAAGGTTCTCCATAACGGGGTTTGGCTCCTTCCCAAGCCAGATGCGAGAGATAGTCAGATTCAAATTTTACACGAAGCACTTTATCGTATCCGCCCAACCGATCGAATGCATCTTTCCCAAATTCTTCAAGCAATTTGGCTTCGGGAAACCTGCTTCGGTAATCCTCTTCTTTCCCAAATTCTTCAGGAATAGGAAAAACCGGCATGATAGGAGCAGAATTCAGGTTGTAGGCCTCAATTTTATCGTTGATTTCCTGCGTGTTGACCAAAGCTTCCGGTACGTCGGCAAACAAAGCATTCATTTCGGCAGTGGTCTTAAACCATTCCTGCTTGGTATAGCGCATCCGTGTTGGGTCATCCAAATCTTTGCCGGTATTGAGGCAGATGAGCAAATCATGGGCATCGGCATCTTCCTGATTGATGAAATGGCTATCGTTGGTACAGATTACCTTCACCTCGTGCTTTTTGGCCAGTTCAAGAATTTTGGCATTCACCAGCACCTGATTTTCGTAAACATTCTGTCTCATTTCGGGCAGTTCGGAAGGATGGCGCTGCAATTCGAGGTAGAAATCCTCTCCAAAAATAGATTTGAACCATTGAATCGTATCTTCAGCCTCCTTCATATTTCCGGCCATGATGTGCTGTGGAACTTCACCTCCCAGACAAGCCGACGATACGATCAGACCTTCATGGTGAAGTTCCAGCAATTCCTTGTCGATACGCGGTTTGTAGTAAAATCCTTCGGTATAAGCAGCAGAAACCAACTTGAGCAGGTTACGGTAACCCACCAGATTTTTGGCAAGCAAAATAAGGTGATATCCTGAACGGTCGACCTTCGCATCTTTTTTGTTATGCCGCGATTGTTCGGCCACATAAGTTTCGCAGCCGATAATGGGCTTGATGCCTTCTTTTTTGCACACATCGTAAAACTCTTTGGAGCCAAACATGTTGCCATGATCAGTCAGCGCAAGGGCAGTCATACCGTCGCTTTTGGCTTTGGCAATTAGCCCGCGAACACTGGCTGCACCATCCAGAATGGAATATTGTGAGTGAACATGTAAATGTGTAAAAGGAATCATACCAGCAAGTTAAATCAAAAGTAAACTATTCCTGAAACTGAAATTTCAGAAAAGTAAAGTTACCAATTTCACCTCCCGAAAGAAGGATTGTTGATAAATTGTGGGAAAGTAGGTTGTCAAGTTGATGTCAACTATTCTGAAGCGCAGAATAGGCAACTACTAAATTTATCTTTTTGACCAACCCTAAAACCGTATTAATGTCAGTTAGTTTCGACAACAAATAAAGACCCATCAAGAAGCAACAAACTGAATAGCAAAAAAGGGCGAATTCTCAATTAATTATTTTATCATAATTAGCTGAATATTAACATTATTGAGTTAATAAAAAAACAAAGAAAAAAAAACTAACCGATCTTTAATATTAAAATAATTCGTTTATTTACGTTAGAAAAAATATTGACGGAGATGAGCGATAAGTTTGAAATGGTTAGATGTATGCGTGAGGGAAGGTATTGTCAGGAGCACCGCTCGGCAATAAACAAAGGTTTCAACGAATCTGATAGTTTTCTGCTGAACAAGGAGTACTCGATGTCTATTTTAACTTTAAAAGAAGCCTACTACAAAACCACTGAATTGCAGGAAACCTCATGTGCTCAATGTGCTGAACTCTTTAGGTGTACGATCACCAGATCATTAGAATCTATCTACAACGATTTACGCAGAATGACTGAAGGTTTTTTTGGGACAAAACGATACCAATCTAGTTACGAACTGGTTTGCAGCGTTTTAGCAGAAATAAAAAAAGAAAATTAATCAGGACTCCTCCTCCAAGTCGTGGAGAATCAGGCTACACTTCAGTTTTTTACTTTAGCTTTTAATAGTGTCTCTTTGCGTTTTGCCTCCTCAATTTTAGAAATTCAATAAACGTTGTCGATTCTATCATTGGGCATCTACTACAGCAATGGTTATCATGTTAACGATTTCTCGTACCGAACATTCGGTCGGCACCACATGTATCGGTTTTTTCATGCCCATCAGAATTGGGCCGATGGCTTCCGCCCCACCAATTTCCTGTATCAGTTTATAAGCGATATTGCCTGAGGTCAGATTTGGAAAAATGATTGTATTCACATCCCGGTTTTCCAGGCTGGTAAATGGAAATTTTTGACTTCGCAGCTCTTTATTGAGTGCAAAATTCATCTGAACTTCGCCGTCTACAATTAGTTCAGGATGATTCTTGTGAAGATAATCAATCGTTTGCCTTACCCTATCCAAGGCTTTGGTATGTTCCGACGATTTAACCGAACCAAAGTTTGAGTAGGATACCATCGCGATAATAGGTTCAATATTGAACTTCCGGACTTCATCAGCAGTCAACAAGGTTGTTTCAACAAGCGTTTGAACATCGGGGTCAAGGTTAACAGAGGTATCGGCAAAGAAAAGTGGCCCTTTCTTTGTCATCACGATATACATACTGGAAATATGGTTCAGGTTTGGCTTTGGCCCGATTAATCTCAAGGCTGGGCCCATTACATCACCATAATGGCTTGTAACCCCCGAAATCATGGCATCGGCCATTCCAGTATCGACCATCATAATACCAAAATAATTGCGATTGAACGTTAATTCATTCGCTTCTTCAAGGGTAATTCCTTTACGTTGACGTTTCTGCCAGATTAAACCAGCAAAGGAATTCCTGGTTCCATCGCTTTCTTTCGCATGTGGATCGATAATTGAAATGTCATTTAAATCGAACTGATTTTGGGAGATCAGTTGTTTGATTTCTTCCACATTCCCCAACAATACCGGGACGGCAATGCCATCGTGCTGTACTTCGTTGGCAGCCCGGAGAACCTTCAGGTTATTCCCCTCGGCAAATACTATTTTCTTCGGATTTTGTTTGGCCCTGACGACAAGACCATGCAACAACTGGTTATCTAAGCCCATTCGTTGACTCAGTTCAAGTTTATACTGATCCCAGTCTTCGATTGGCTTGCGTGCCACTCCGCTGTCCATCGCTGCCTGGGCAACTGCAGGAGCAACAGTATAAATAAGTCTCGGATCGAGCGGCTTTGGGATAATATATTCCCGGCCAAAGATCAGGTTCGTCGCATTGTACGCTTTGCTTACACTTTCAGGAACTGCTTCTTTGGCGAGCCGGGCGAGGGCATAAACAGCGGCCAGTTTCATTTCTTCATTGATACAGGTTGCCCGGACATCAAGCGCTCCCCTAAATATATAAGGAAACCCAAGCACATTGTTTACCTGATTCGGAAAATCGGAACGCCCGGTTGCCATAATCAAATCAGTACGCACCGACATGGCTTCGTCATAAGGTATTTCAGGATCAGGGTTGGCCATGGCAAAAATGACCGGGTTTTTGGCCATCGACTTCACCATTTCTTTCGAAACTAAGTTAGCTTGCGATAAACCCAGGAATATATCGGATTCAGCTATTGCTTCCGCAAGGGTTCGAACATTCCTATGGGTAACAAATGAAGCTTTATATTTATTCAAATCATTTCGGTCAGCCCGTATTGCCCCTTTCGAATCGAGCATAATCATGTTTTCTTTCTTTGCGCCAAGCGAAATGATTAAATTAGCACATGCAATAGCGGCCGCTCCGGCTCCGCTAATTACAATTTTGGCTTCGTCAAGCTTCTTTCCCGATAATTCAAGCGCATTGATTATTCCTGCGGAACAAATAATAGCAGTTCCATGCTGATCGTCGTGCATCAGCGGAATCTGGACTTCACGTTTGAGCCTTTCTTCCACTTCAAAGCACTCAGGAGCTTTAAAATCTTCCAGATTAATTCCGCCAAAAGTGACAGCGATATTTTTTACTGTTTCGACAATTGCATCCACATTCTTGTTGTCAATTTCAATGTCGAAAACATCAATGTCGGCAAATATTTTAAACAGGAAGCCTTTGCCCTCCATGACCGGTTTGCCTGCACCAGCGCCTATATCGCCCAATCCGAGCACAGCTGTTCCATTCGAAATAACAGCAACCAAGTTTCCTTTTGAAGTGTATTTGTAGATATCATCAAAATTCTTTTCTATTTCCAGACAAGGATGTGCCACTCCGGGAGAATAGGCCAATGAAAGATCTCGTTGGGTACTGTGCGGCTTGGTAGTTGCCACTTCGAGTTTTCCGGGACGTCCTTCAGCATGATACCTCAGAGCGTCTTCTTTGGTGATTTTTGCCATAACACTAAATTTTTGAAGTTCAATCCACTATTTAGGCCAGACGTAAAATGTATATTAAATATAAGAAGAAATTCTCTGATTATATTATAATGTGGTGCGTAATTTAAAGCAATGAAGATTTGCGATTCAGACCTTTTAGATCTGAATCGCTGATAAATGTATTATCTCAAGAAATTACAATTTAGCCCTTTGATATTGCAACGGCCATGCTATGTCGTCTTCTAAAAGCCGCGCGCCGCGCAAAGCAAAATATGGATCCCGAAGAGATGCCCTGGCGATTAAGATAAGGTCTGTCTGCCCATTAGCTAAAATCTCTTCGGCCTGATGCGCATCAGTTATCATTCCTACTGCACCGGTTAAGATGCCTGCTTCTTTTTTTATCCGATCAGCAAAAGCCACCTGATAACCCGGACCAACTGGGATTTTTGCATGAGGTACCATTCCTCCCGACGAGCAGTCAATCAGATCAACGCCTTGTTCTTTTAAAATCTTTGAAAGTTTTACCGCCTCATCCACATTCCAACCTCCTTCAGCCCAATCAGTAGCCGATATCCGTACAAACAACGGAAGGTTTTGAGGCCACACTGTTTGTACTTCTTTCACAATTTCCAGCAAAAGTCGTATCCTGTTTTCGAAACTACCGCCGTAATTATCCGATCGATGGTTACTTAAGGGTGAGAGGAACTGATGAATCAAATAACCATGAGCCGCATGAATTTCAATCAGCTTATAACCCGATTGATGAGCCTTTTGGGCAGCAGCTTTAAAATCAGCTATTACCTTCATGATTCCATTCGCATCCAACTCTTGTGGCGCATTATCTTCCGGATTAAAAGCAATTCCGGATGAGGAAAACGTAGTCCAGCCGCCTTCATCTTCTTTAAGCTGTTTTCCTCCTTCCGAAGGTATGGCACAACTTGCTTTTCGCCCGGCATGTGCCAATTGAATGCCCGCTACTGCACCTTGTTTGTGAATAAATGCGGTTATGCTTTGCAACTTCTCAATATGCTCGTCGTTGTACAACCCCAGATCGGCAGGCGTAATGCGACCCTCAGGTGAAACTGCTGTGGCTTCCTGAATAATTAATGCAGCGCCACCAACGGCCCGACTGCCATAATGTACCAAATGCCAATCATTTGCAAATCCATCCATCGCTGAGTACTGGCACATGGGCGAAATCACAATCCGGTTTTTAAGCGTGATGTCTTTTATTGTAAGCGGAGATAAGAGTTTTGACTTCATTGAAGTTCTTGTTTAAGATGAATACTTTTCATGCTGAAATAACAAATGCCCTCAACCAGAAGTTCTATTTCACCGACGATTTCCGAATTACCAACTTTGTATTCAGAATAACTTGGGTGGCTTTTGCCTCCGGATTTTCAACGCAACGGAAGAACAATCGGGCGGCTTCCTGTCCGATCTCAAAAGTCGGGTGTGTAATTGATGTTAATGCAGGATCGACTACGGTTGAATGGAATTCGTCGGTAAAACCAACCAAGGCCACATCTTCCGGAATTCGGAATCCTTGTCGCTTGATTTCTTTCATGGCTGCAAAAGCCACTGTATCGTTTATTCCGAAAATAGCATCGGGGCGTTCGGGTAGGTTCAACAGCTGAGCCGTTGCTTTAATCGCATCTTTCGAACTTAAATTGCATTTTACCAGTAATTCAGGGTGAAATCCAAGTCCACAACTCTTTAATCCTGAAATATATCCCTGTGTTCGCTCCTGAGAAATATTCAAATGGTCTGGACCGGCAATGTAGGCAATCCGCCGGAACCCATTTTTGTAAAAGTGCTTCGTAATTTTTTGTGCTGCATCAACATTATCAACCACCACCGATGGCACTTCGCCGGTTCGGCACACCCTATCGAAAAACACCAATGGAATATTGTTATTGATCAGGCGGTCGAAATGCTCGTAGTTTTTTGTTTCCTGACTCAGGCAAACAATCAATCCTTCAACACGGGTTTTCATCAGGTTTTCAACGGCCTTGATTTCCTTTTGTAGGGTTTCGTTCGACGAAGCAATCAGTATGTAATAGCCTTTTTGTTCAGCAATATCTTCAATTCCGGAAATAATCGATGAATAGAAATGGGTTACCAAATCAGGAACGATGACACCAATCATGCGGGTAGCCTGTTTAAGCAAGCCCATCGCTAGTGGATTAGGCGTATAATTCAGCTCTGCTGCCAGTTTCTGAACTTTCCGGGTCACTTCAGGCGAAATGTCGGGATGATTATTCAGCGCCCTTGAAACCGTTGAAATAGAAACTCCGATTTCGCGTGCAATATCTTTTAAAGAAACGTGACTTTTACCTCTTTGCATGATCGATAAAAAAAGCTATTCTCAATTACAAAGCTAGCAGAATATTCAGAAATTTAGTCGTCAGTGATCTGCGCAGTTGCCAAAATCAAGCCATCTGAAAAACGGTCTTTCAACCGTAAGAAATGTTCCTCAGCATATTTTCTAAATGCAAACCTTTGCGCAAACCTTTGCATTGTTTTATTGAATTTAACTGTGTTGAGCGGTTCCTTTTTATACCGATATTTGCATTGGATAATTCAAATCTAAATCCATTATTCATTAAATTACAACACGTTGACAAAGGTTAATCGCCCAACCTAAATTTTTTATTTAACATTTAAATCATAGAAAATGAAAAGAATTGTAGTAGCCGGAGCCGGTGGTTTTATCGGTGGTCACCTGACCAGGAAGTTAAAAGATATGGGAAATGATGTTCGTGCGGTTGATAAAAAACCAATGAACCAATGGTATCAGGTTCACACAGATGTAGACAACCTTGTACTTGATTTGAACAGCAAAGAAAATTGCTATACTGCATTAAACGGATATAACGAAGTATTCAACCTGGCTGCCGACATGGGCGGAATGGGTTTCATCGAAACACACAAAGCTGAATGTATGTTGAGTGTTTTAATCAATACTCACCTGTTGATGGCCGCTAAAGATTTAGGCATCGACCGTTTCTTCTATGCTTCATCTGCTTGTGTTTATAATGGCGACAAACAACAGGAAACTGACAATCCGGGGTTGAAAGAATCTGATGCTTACCCAGCTCAGTCGGAAGACGGATACGGATGGGAAAAACTGTTCTCAGAACGCATGTGCCGTCATTTCCGCGAAGATTACGGAGTGAATACCCGTGTAGCCCGTTTCCACAACGTTTACGGACCTCACGGAACCTGGGCTGGTGGCCGCGAAAAAGCGCCTGCAGCCATGTGCCGCAAAGTATTGGAAGCCGAATTGTACGGAAAAGATGAAATCAACATTTGGGGCGACGGCGAACAAACCCGTAGTTTCATGTACATCACCGATTGTGTTGAAGGTATCATCAAAATCATGTACAGCGACATTATTGAACCAATGAACCTGGGAAGCAGCGAAATGGTTTCAATCAACGAATTGGTTGACATCGTTGAAAAAATCGGAAACATTAAACTGAAAAGGACTTACGATCTGGATGCCCCTAAAGGTGTTCGTGGCCGTAACAGCGATAATACCATGATTCTTGATCTTTTGAAATGGGAACCAACTTTACCTCTTGCAAAAGGGATGAAAGAAACTTACGACTGGATTAAAGAACAGATGATCAGCGGAAACAACAAACATAATTAAGCAAATATTGGCTATTCGCTCTGAGTGGATAGCCAATATTGTCTTGACCAGGCTTGCAACAGTTTTTCAATTTTTCGATCCTTTTTATTGGTTTTCAGGAGAATTGAAAAGCTGTTTGTTCTGGAAATAAAATAACAAAATAACTTATGAGCGATAAAAAAGTATTGGTCAGTGGCTGTTACGATCTGCTGCATGCCGGACACGTTGCCTTTTTTAAAACGGCATCGCAATACGGTAAACTTTATGTCAGTGTTGGCCAAGACGAAAACTTATTCAGGTTGAAAGGTAAAAAGCCTTATTTTTCGCAGGAAGAGCGGGTTTACATGGTTGGTGCAGTAAAATATGTAACCGAAGCATTTGTTTCAACAGGAATGGGAATGCTCGATTTTGAGGAAGACATGAAACGCCTGAAACCTGACCTGTTTATTGTGAATACTGACGGCTTTACCGAAGGAAAAGCACGGATATGCAAGGAGAATAATGTTGAATTAGTTGTTTTGGAGCGTATTCCTGAAGAAGGATTGCCTGCACGTTCAAGTTCAAGTTCTAAAAAAGAGCTTCAATTTCCTTACCGAGTTTGTCTTGCCGGAGGTTGGATGGATCAACCTTGGGTTTCCAAAGTTCATCCCGGTTCGGTAGTTGTTGCCCAAATCTGGCCAACCATCGAGTTCAACGATCGCTCCGGAATGGCCACCAGCTCACGTAAAATTGCCCATGAAATTTGGGGCGGGAAAATTCCTGAAGGTGATCAGGTCCGCAATGCCCAACTTCTGTTTGGAGCCGAAAATCCTCCCGGGAGCCAATACATTTCAGGATCGCAAGATCAACTGGGCATTTTGGTTCCGGGAATCAGCCGGCTTGATTATGATGGCGAATACTGGCCTGCGAACATTGAAAACACCTTCGACAAAGAAACCTGCGAATGGCTATCGAATGTTTTGCATTTAATTCCGATGTCTCCCCGTCCAAACGGATACGATCCGTTGGTCGATCAAAACCTGAAACCCGAATATGTGAAAGAATTGGGCGATGCCGGCCTGAAATGTTACGAGGCTATTCTCTCAAAAAATGTTAACTTGCTTGGCGAATCGATGACCGAGACTTTTTATGCCTGGAAGAAAATACTTCCGAATACAGTTCCCGAATGGGTTCTGGACGAAATGGAAAGCAAATACATCGGTAAATATCCGGGTGCAATAACTTCAGGTTGTGGTGGCGGATATGCCGTTGTTGCTTCGGAAGAAGCCATCGAAGGCGCATTAAAAATTAAAGTTCGTTTTTAAAGAAGTTTGGAGTGAACTAAAGTGTCTAGAATGCCTAAAGTTAAATGAAAAGCAGTATCCCTGTTTTTTATTCCAGGCACTCCGAACTCCAGACACTTTAGGCACTTTTATTTACTTTGCCACTTTTTAAAACTATACGTTATGAGCAACAAACATTGCCTGATTATGGCCGGTGGATCTGGAACCCGTTTTTGGCCAAGAAGCCGCAAGGCAAATCCCAAACAATTTCTGACGATCTTCGGAAACGAGTCGCTGATTCAGGCGACCATCAGCCGTTTTGCCAATTTCATTCCTGATGAAAGTATATACGTCGTTTCAAACAAAGGGCAAAAAGAGATTCTGGAACAACAAACTTCGAGGCTTCCAAAAGAAAATCTGATTTACGAACCGGTTGGTAAAAATACGCTTCCGGCAATCGGATTGGCAGCGTTGTTTATTGCCAAAAACGATCCTGACGGAATCATGATTGTTTCGCCAGCCGACCACCTGACACAAAACGATCAGCTTTTTCAGGAAACCATTGAATCGGCAGCAAAAATAGCCGAAGAAAAAAATGGGATCGTGACCATCGGAATTACCCCGAACGCACCTGCAACAGGCTATGGTTACATCGAAATTGGCAATGAAATCAAAATTGGCCAGACCATCAAATCGTTTGCAGTCAATCGTTTCGTGGAAAAGCCAAATCTGGCAACTGCTCAGTCTTATGTCGACTCCGGAAAATTCTTCTGGAATGCCGGAATTTTTGTGTTCAAAGTTTCTGTTTTTCTGGAAGCCGTTCAGAAATACGCTCCAAATCTGTATGCCGACCTACAAAAAATCGCGGAAACCATCGGGACAGCAAATTACGGGCAGGTCCTTGACAAAATTTATAATCAAGTCGATTCCATTTCGATTGACTACGGCATCATGGAAAAAGCAGATAACGTTTTCCTGGTGCAGGGCGATTTTGTTTGGAACGATCTGGGGAGCTGGGAAGAAGTTTACAAATACGATCCGCAGAAAGACGAAAATCAGAATGCACACGTTGGCGAGGTCATTTTTCAGGATACCAAAAATTCATACGTGTATGCTCCGGGCAGTTTAGTCGCTGTTGTCGGGATGGACGATGTGATTGTGGTGAAGGACGGCGATACCATTTTGGTTTGCAAACGAGATCAGGCCGAAGAAATCAAAGGCGTCGTCGGAGAAATCACGAAACGAAAACTGGATCAGTACTTGTAAATAGCTCGTTTTACTGTATCTGTTGAAATAAAATTAACATACATTCTCTTTATCGATATCGACTCTTCTTTTCAGGGGAGTTTAGTGATGCCTTTTATTAAACCTAAGTTAAAAATTGAATTGAAATCCAACTCTAAAACTATGAAAACTAACGTATTCAAAAAAATCAGGCTAACAAGTTTGCTTTTTATTGTACTCGGAATATCAGTTTCAGCACAACCGAAAAAAGCGCTTCCAACCAAGTTTACAACTACCGATGAATCGTTCAAAGAGTATCAATATCCCGAATGGTTTCGCGATGCCAAATTTGGAATCTGGGCACATTGGGGACCACAGGCAGTTCCACGCCAGGGAGACTGGTATGCCCGGAACATGTATTTTCAATCAGGAAATCCTTGGGAAACAAGATATTACGATTATCATGTAAAAACCTACGGACACCCATCGAAATTCGGTTACAAAGACATTATCCCGCTTTGGAAAGCCGAACGCTGGGATCCTGAAAAACTGATGGCTTTGTATAAAAAAGTAGGCGCCAAATATTTTGTCAGTATGGGAACCCACCACGACAATTTCTTCCTGTGGAACTCGAAACTTCATAAATGGAACTCTGTGAATATGGGACCTAAGAAAGATGTGGTTGGCCTGTGGCAAAAAGCTGCCAAAAAAGAAGGTTTGCGCTTTGGTGTTTCTGAACATCTGGGCGCCAGTTACACTTGGTTTCAGGCAGCCCGTGGTGCTGACAAAACCGGTCCGATGGCCGGTGTGCCTTACGATGGGAACGACGAACAATATGCCGATTTATACCACAAAAAGACTGCCCCGGACGATAAAGACTGGCTAACAAAAGATCCTGAAAACCAGAAAGACTGGTTGGCCAAAATCACCGAACTGATTGACATGTACCATCCTGATTTGCTTTATTCGGACAGCGAATTGCCTTTTGGCGAAGTTGGACGAACCATGCTAGCGCATTACTACAATCAGGATATGGCCCAAAACGGGGGAAAATTGAATGCGGTTTACACAGCAAAATTACGCGCATCGGAAGGCCGTTGGGTTCAGGATGTTGAGCGCGGGGCGCTGGATTCAATCAGCCCTTACCCGTGGCAAACCGACACCTCTATTGGCGACTGGTATTACCGTACTGGACAGAAATACATGACCGGAACGGAAGTCATCCAGATGTTGGTTGATATTGTCAGCAAAAATGGCAATCTGCTCCTCAACGTAGTTCAAACTCCTGAAGGAGACCTTGAACCCGACGTAATGAATATCCTCAACGAAATTGCCCAATGGACACCTGTAAACGGTGAAGCTATTTATGGAACCCGTCCATGGAAGATTTATGGAGAAGGCCCGTCAACCTCAAAAAATCAGGAGAAAGGAACATTTGGAGGAGTGAAAGATGTGCGCCCATACGATTCGAACGACATTCGTTTCACAACTAAAGGAGAAACACTTTACGCTTTCTGCATGAGCAAGCCATCGGGCGACATTAAAATTACTTCGCTTGGGAAAAATTCAAAAGTGAATGGCAAAGCTGTAGCTTCGGTCAAAATATTGGGTAGCAACGAAAAACTAAACTGGAAACAGGAAGGTGATGCGTTAGTCATTAATAAGCCAGCCCAATTACCCGAATGGCAGGTTGCAACGCTTAAGATTGAGTTTAAGAAATAAGACAAAATGCTCTTAAAACGACTCAGCGGGTGACTTGAAGTCACCCGCTGAGTTTGCTTTACGGCTGTTATTTGTTCTTCTTATTTGCTAAATTTCGCTACGCCAATCATTTGCTTTCCTGAAATCATTCGGCACAAATAAGTTCCTTTACGAAGCGAATTCACATTCAGGCTAATTTGCTGTCCAGATTCAACGCCCGACAAATTATGCACTAATACCACTCTTCCTGAAATATCGCAAATTTCGATCTGCAATTCTTTCAAACTGCTTCCTGAATATTGAATATTCAGTACGTCAGTCACCGGATTTGGGAAAAGTTTAGTCGAGGCAATAACCTGATCAGTAGTCAGATAAGTAGCAAGCGACCTCAGCGAAATATTCTCGGTATAAACCACATTTCCTGAAGCATCTTTCAGTATCAGGTTAGTTTGGCTGGTTCCGCAGTTGATTGAATTCAATGGAATACTGTCGCTTCTGACAAGGGTTCCATCGCAAAGCCGCCATTCAACCGTGTAATTCTTATCGATCAGGTCGTACTGAACCTGCCAGTTGTCGCGGGCACCAGTAATGTACCAGTTAATCGGTACTTCGGTAACCGTTCCATCCGAGTTAAAAATAAATGTTCCTGAAACGATGGTTCCATCCGGAGTTAAGGCTTTTACAGAATAGCTTTGAGTTGGGCAAAGTCCTTTTACTTCCTGACCTTCGATGCCGTTTGACCAAACGTAATGGCTGGCATTGATGACAGAATCTTTCAGGTAAACCTGGGCCATGGCATACCCGGCACACGACGACATTTGTGGCGGAAAACTCGATTTATAGCGCATGGCGTACACATTAACATCAGGTCTTTCTGAATAAACAGTGTCAACTTTTGGTTCAGTCACATAAATTACTTCGCACCAGGTACTGGAGCAACTATCGGCAGTATAAATGGTCAGACAAACTTTTTGGGTAGGTTTCTGAAAATTGAAACTGACTAAAGGCTCGGCTTCGGTACTGGTCGTGCCATCTTCGAATTGCCAGATACGGCTTACCACTTTGCCTTCCGAGGCATCGACCAATTTATATGGAATGACTTCAGGAATGCTAATTACGTCAGTTGGCCGGTAGTATTTAAACCATGCATGACAGTTGGCCGACGGTTCAACCGGAGGAGTGGTATTCATGTAAATATTGATGGTTTCGCAATAGGAAGCGATGCAACCTGAAGAAGTCTTTACCGTGAGGCAAACTTTCCGGAACGGATTTGGATCGGCAAGCGGATCGATGTTAAGCGGAAAGTTAAAGATATGCGTTGGATTAGCTTCACTGCTCGTTTCTCCATCGCCAAAATCCCATTTCCATTCAGTAGCTTCCGGAGTCGCTTTCGAATAGAAATCTAATACCAAGGCTGGAACCAGGGTTTTAATGTCGTAATTTGCCGTATAACCAAACCCAGTATAACATTTGGCTGGTTCAACAATTGGGATATTTGGATCAACAATAGATACTGCATCACAGAATGTATCCATGCATTTATTCTTTCCTGAAACAGTTAAGCAAACTTTTCGCTCTTTTTGCTGGAGATCGAAAGTCACAGTTGGCTCTCTTTCTGTGCTCGTCTTTCCATTGTCGAACTGCCAGGAGTATGTCAGGGAATCACCTTCAGAAAGGTTTGTCAACTGAAAAGAAGCAGTTCCACCCTCTGCATCATAAGCCGTTTGATAATACTTAAATCTGGCTTGACAAGCTGGAGCTTCGTAAATAGTTCCATCCATAATGTTAATCGTTTCGGAATAGAAGCTTTTACATTCATCCGAAGTCAAAACTGTCAGGCTCACAGTACGGTATGGACTCATTTTTACGATTGTGCCACCTTGCGGATGGTTAAAAATAAACATCGGGTTTTGTTCACGACTGGTATTTCCATCGCCAAAATCCCAATACCATTCTTTAACTAACCCTTCAGACCTATCGTAAAAATTAATAGCTGTTGCTGGCAAAAGCGTCATGATCTGGGTATTCACTGCATATTTAAATTGTGCCTTGCAATTGCCATTGG
Source organism: Aquipluma nitroreducens (assembly GCF_009689585.1). GTDB lineage: Bacteria > Bacteroidota > Bacteroidia > Bacteroidales > Prolixibacteraceae > Aquipluma > Aquipluma nitroreducens. Next base: position 2,139,416 of record NZ_AP018694.1, read on the forward strand.
TGATGCTGGTTTGTGCGCTTGTCATCAAGCCAAATAGCATCAATGTAAAAAGTAAAAGTTTTCTCATAGGTGCGGTTTTTGAACAATGGTAATGACTAGACGGGACATTCTCGTAAAAGGTTGCGTAATAATGGGAAAGAGCAAAGGGCATAGAACAAAGATTTGGAAACGCGAAGAACGGGAAAGATTTGGGATGCAGAATTTTCAACTACTTTTACTGACTCTCATCAAACTCATTCAGAAATGAAACAGTATATCGCACAGATTGCTTTGGTGGTGGCTGACTATGATGAAGCCATTGAATTTTACATCCAAAAATTGCATTTCAGACTAATTGAAGACACGGTTATGAGCGAAACCAAACGTTGGGTAAGGATTGCACCTCCCAGCTCGTCAGAATGTAGTCTTTTACTCGCGAAAGCTGTCACCGACGAACAAACAATCCGAGTGGGGAACCAAACAGGAGGAAGGGTTTTCCTATTTCTGAATACCGAAAATTTCAAGCGTGATTATCAAAATTTACTGGATCAGAATGTCCAAATTGTACGCAAACCTTTGGTAGAACCTTATGGTACAGTAGCCGTTTTTGCCGACCTGTATGGAAATCTCTGGGATTTGATAGAACCATCCTGTAAATGAACACTTTCCGGAATCTCAGTTTCGGATAATAAAACAGGAAGTCAGGGAATGACCAGATTCAATGGTTTTTTTGACACTCCTATTTTACGAAATATTAGCTAAAGCCGTGATTAAATGAGCATTTCGAATGATCAATACATGGTTAAAACCAGAAATATTTCAAAACACTAAATTAAAAGTGTACATTTGGGAAAAATACTGACTTGGGAATTAATGCAATTATTTGCATTTTTATACGGAAATTACATTTGTACATAAAATTAAATTGAAACATGAGTAGATCACAAGAATCGTTCAACAAAAAAGAAGTAAGAAATAAGAAAGAGAAAAAGAGAAAAGAAAAAGAAATGAAAAAGCAGACCCGGAAAGATAGCGATAAGGGTAGCTTTGACGATATGATAGCCTATGTTGACGAAAATGGGATGATCACTTCAACTCCTCCGGATCCTTCCCTAAAAAAAGTAATTAATCTCGAAGATATTGAAATCAGCATTCCAAAGAGCGATCCAAATCAAATAATCGATCCGATCAGGAAAGGTTCTGTGACTTTCTTCAACACTTCAAAAGGGTTCGGATTCATCCGCGATTTAGAAACTCAGGAAAGCGTTTTTGTGCACGTAAATAATCTTCTCGAAGACATTAAAGAAGGAAACCTTGTGAATTACGAAGTAGAAATGGGACAAAAAGGGCCAACTGCAGTTCAGGTAAAACTTTTTAAAGAACCAAAACCAGTTGCAGTTCCAACAGTAGTTCCGCCAACACAAAACTTACCAGAATAATTTAACTTATTGCCGGAAGCAAAGCTATTCAGCCTGACGTGGGCTGAGTAGAACCTTTTCGGTTTTCCCTAATTTGCCGGATTTCACTTCAACCAAATAAAATCCACTTCGCAAATCGCTCGTTGCTATTTTGGTATCGGTTCCGAATAATTCGCAGTTTTTCACAATCCGGCCACTCAAATCCACAATTCGGATTTTTCCTTTTCCTGAATTTTCAGGTAGTAATATCCTGATACTTTTTGATTCATTTTCAGGAATTATCTGAATGTCTGCGATTTCAGAAACATGCAGAACTGCATCGACTAGATCTGACTTGGCAATTAACCATTTGTCGGGATCGAACTCTATCCGATCAACTTTGGTATCTGAAATTACAAATTCCTGATTTTGGCTCGTGTTGTATAAACGCAAATCGGAATATGTTCCGTCTTTCCAAATCCGGACCGGAATGTGCATCTCGAAAAACCCCACCGACGAATTCGAAGAAGACTGGCTGATCCGTAGCTTTTGCTTCCCGGAATCGCCATAATCAGTGTAATAAGTGAGCCGGTAAATTGGATATCCTTCGCCGTAGTACCAGTCTTTAAAAAATTCGGTGAAAGAAGTATCTGCAACAGCTTCCATATGCGCTACAAATTTTTCCTGACTAGCAAATCCATTGGCAATTTCAGGATCTTTCAGATAATTTTTCAGCCCTTTGAAAAACAATGAATCGCCAATTTCCCAACGAAGCATATGCAGCAAATAAGCTCCTTTTGAATACGATAATCGGCCATTGAAAATCCGGTTGACATCAGTGGTATCGGCCACATACACCGAACCATCCGGCGAAGAAGTAATCCTACTGACTTGAATATTCTTCCAATTCTGCCAATATTGGCCATTCAGCAGATTTTCGTATGTCAATCCGGTTAGGTATGTTGCAAAACCTTCGTTTAGCCAGATGTCGTACCAGCTAGCTAATGTAATGTAATCGCCAAACCATTGATGGGCCATTTCGTGAGCCACCAGTTCAAAATCCAGGTTAGTCATGAAACTCATGGTCTGATGTTCCATTCCTCCGCCCCATCCAAATTGCGCATGTCCGTATTTTTCGCTGGCAAATGGGTAGGTCATAAACTTCCTATTGTAAAATGACAGAATATTAAGAATGTCAGCCGATTTGCTTTTTGCAGTGGTCAGGTATTCCGGATAAACGTAATTGAGAACTTCAATTTTTTCCCCATTCGCCAAATCGAGGAAGTCAGAATAAGTTTCGTAATTCGTAACCGCAATTCCAACCAAATAAGTCGCTATTGGGTACCGGTGCGACCAATGAGCCGTGCGATTTTGTCCTGATACTTTATCTTCAACCAATTTTCCGTTGCTGGCTGCCTTATATTGCTGTGGACAAGTGATGTAAACATCTACCGAATCAATTTTATCACTCAAACTCTCCTTGCAAGGCCACCAATCCTTTGCGCCATAAGGTTCTGATAATGTCCAGATAATTGGGTTATTATTGTGCGTTGAAGATACAAAAGAACCCATTCCATTCTGACGAGGCGCTCCGTGATAAAAAATCCCAACCGAACCAATCGAGTTTTTAACAGCCAACGAAAGCAAAACAACACTCACTTTATTTGCTGAATGCTCAAAAACAATCTTCTTCTGGTTGTACTGAACCGAGTCAACAATCATCACATCATTCAAATCAAACAAAACCTGTGCGACATCGTCCTTCAGAAATTTTACAGAAGAAAAAACCGAACCCGAAATGTAATTTACCGCCGGATCGACCGTAAAATTCAGTCGCTGATAAATCACATCAGTAGATGAATAATCAGCTGATTCGGCATAACCGGCCGACTTCTGATAAACCAGCCTGTCGTTGAATGCTGCTTTATCATTGAAGTTTGGATCGGGAGCCTGCGCACGACCAAAATGGAATGCTAAAATCAAAAACAGGAAGATTAATTTCTTCATTGTTCAAAAATCATTACCAATCAACGAATGTACAAAATTAACCTTCAGGCATTAATCACTTCAAAAATAAAAGCCGGACAAACTGAAATTCAGTCTGTCCGGCCAATGTTCTGTTTTCTGTACCTATTTCTATTCTGCTTTTATCTCTGGCGAAAATACATCACGATTATGTGAAACGATGTCAAAAAGAAATAACAAACCAAAAAGAATCTGAATTTTTGTTAATCAGGTTAAATCTAGCTTCATCTTGGGAAATAGATGCCTATCTAAATCCATGTTTCGAAAAATGTTTGCTACCTTACATGTGAATTTTAATACCCCCAAAATGGCAAAGAATAAAAAACATAAAATAGAAAAACTGGTTGAAACATTTAACAAGCCAAAACTTAAAAATGCTATCCTTACTTTATTTCTGGATAACCCCGAACGGACCTATAACTACAAACAAATAGCTGAACTTCTTAAAATTAAAGATCAGGAAATTACCAAACTGGTTTTCGTGGTGTTGGAAGAATTGACTGAAACCAAGAACCTTTATAGCGTTCAGCGTGGGAAATACAAACTGCAATCGCGTAGTGGAGCTGTTTTGGGAAAAGTTGAGATACAACCTCAAGGCTATGCCTATATTGTCTCGGAAGAGTTTGATAAGCCAATTTTGGTATCGAACCGAAACCTGAACCATGCCATGGAAGGCGACAAAGTTAAGGTTCAGTTATTCGCTATCCGCAAAAAACAACAGGTTGAAGGCGAAGTCGTTGAAATTGTTGAGCGTGCCAAATCAACTTTTGTCGGAACCATTTCCAAATCGAACAATTATGCCTTTTTCATCCCTTCAGGAAAAACCGGGTTCGATTTATTTATCCCGAACGAAAAGCTGAATGGCGCCAAAGACGGACAAAAGGCCATTGCCAAAATCACCGAATGGCCAGCCCGAGCCAAAAATCCGTTTGGCGAAATTATTGAGGTACTGGGGAATGTTGGCGACAACAATACCGAAATGCATGCTATTCTGGCTGAATACGACTTGCCTTTGCGGTTTCCTGATAATGTGCTGAAAGCAGCAGAAAAGATACCCGATGAAATTCCGGAAGAAGAAATCCGCCGCCGCCGCGACATGCGCGGTGTAACAACATTTACAATCGACCCGAAAGATGCCAAGGATTTTGACGATGCATTATCAATCCAAAAACTCGAAAATGGCTTCTGGGAAATTGGTGTTCATATTGCCGACGTTTCGTATTATGTAACTCCCGGCACAATCCTCGATGAAGAAGCCTACTCACGCGCCACATCGGTTTATTTGGTCGATCGGGTTGTACCTATGCTTCCCGAAAAATTATCGAACGGTGTTTGTTCCCTTCGCCCGAATGAAGATAAACTTTGCTTTTCGGCTATTTTCCAACTGAACGATGATTCAGAAATTCAGCATCAATGGTTTGGCCGTACGGTGATTCATTCCGACAAACGATTTGCCTACGAAGATGCACAGGCCATTATCGAAAGCGGCGAGGGCGAACTCAAAGACGAAGTGCTTACAATGAACCGGCTGGCAATTAAGCTTCGCGAAGCCCGTTTCAAGCACGGATCGATAGCCTTTGAACGGGTCGAAGTCAAATTCGAAATTGACGAAAATGGCAAACCTCTTTCGGTGTATTTCAAAGAAGCAAAAGAAAGTAACCAGTTGGTCGAAGAATTTATGCTCCTGGCCAACAAAAGGGTCGCCGAATTCATTGGCAAAACTGACGACAAAAGAGCAGCAAAAACATTTGTTTACCGTATTCACGACAAACCGGATCCGGAAAAACTGATGAATTTCAATCATTTCATCCATAAATTTGGGTACATATTGCAGTTGGGTACTCCAGGGCAAATTTCAAAATCGATGAACCTGCTGATGACCAATGTGAAAGGGAAAAATGAGCAAAACGTAATTGAAACGCTGGCGATCCGCACCATGGCCAAAGCCGTATATTCAACCCGAAACATTGGGCACTACGGACTTTCTTTCGAGTATTACACCCATTTCACTTCTCCCATCCGGCGCTATCCCGATGTGATGGTACATCGCCTGCTCGAACGTTATCTCGCAGGTGGAAAAACAGCCAATTCACAGAAATACGAAGACATGTGCAAGCACTCGTCTGACATGGAGAACAAAGCTGCGAATGCCGAACGTTCGTCGATCAAGTACAAGCAAGTTGAATTTATGCAGGATAAAATCGGGCAGGAATTTTCAGGAGTCATTTCAGGAGTTACCGATTGGGGAATTTATGTTGAACTCGAAAATAAGTGCGAAGGAATGGTTTCGGTAAGCACGCTCGACGACGATTTCTATATTTTCGACGAAAAGAACTATTGCCTGATCGGGCGCCATGCTCACCGTAAATTCCAGTTGGGCGATGTGGTCCAGGTTGAAATTGCCAGGGCAAATCTGGAGAAGAAACAGCTCGATTTCAGATTAGCCAAAGAAAAAAACAGTGAAGGAACGAAACAGTTTTTTCATCCTGAAAATAAAAAAAAGGGACGAAGATTATAAAAATTAGAAAATGTAGCCTTTCTTTGTGATAATTTGAGTCATTTTTCTGGCTTGAAATAAAACTTATATTTGTTTACTGATTGAATTAATCCTTTAGTTATGGCGATGAACCTTGAAAGTGGGACAAACAAAAAAGATGCAAACCGCGAAAGCATCCTGAAAATTGCCCAGGAAATATTCAGCAAATACGGATACAAAAAAACAACACTCGACGATATCGCTAATGCTGTACGTAAAGGGAAAAGCTCGCTTTACTATTATTTTACCAGTAAAGAAGATCTTTTTCAGGAAGTAATTCAGAAGGAAGTTGATATTTTGCGTAAGGAACTCGAAATCGTTGTCAACCGCAATACCGACCCGGTTGATAAACTGAGAGATTATATTCTTACCAAGTTAACCACATTCCGCGGAATGGCCAATTTCTACAACGCACTAGAAAACGATGTAACTGCCATTGAGTTTATCGAAAACATTAAACATCGCCACCAGCAGGAAGAAATCAGGATGATTAAAAGAATCCTCATCGAAGGTGTTCGCAAAAACATTTTTGAAGTTTACGATCTGACACTTGCCGCTATCGGTATTACTACGGCGATCAAAGGGCTGGAAATGCCCCTGGCTGCCGGCGATTACAGCAAAGTAAACCTCGAACAAAGTGTTGACAACATCGTGAAGATACTCTGTTATGGTGTAATGAAACGGTAAGCTTCACGAATTCGCCTCTTTTCTTAACTTGTATTTCCAAAATTTACCGGATTATATTTTTGGTAAATTGAGTTAACAAATCAAGATAATTTCGTTTTTTACATAAAAACTCCTTATTTTTGCAAGTCAAATTTAACCTGACTTCTCTTTTCGACAAAACAGAAGGAATCTTCCTTCATTTTTGTGACCTAAACTTAATTTATTAAAAACCAACTTTCACATTAGTTGTTCTAGTTAGTAGAATTGACGGTGAACGGTTAAACCCGTATTTCTGGAACAATCTGGGTTCAAATTAAGATTACAGAATTCATCAAATAACAAAAACAATTAATTCAAATTACAGAAAATGAAAAGTTTTAAAGTATTAACAGCATTGGTTTTATGTAGTACAATTCTTTTAAGCAGCTGCTCAACCACCAAAAATTCGACCAAAGGAGGTGTAATTGGTGGAGCTGGCGGAGCCCTTTTAGGTGCTGGAATTGGTGCATTAGTGGGTCATGGGAAAGGTGCTGCTATTGGTGCTGCCGTTGGTGGTGCCGTTGGTGCTGGCACAGGTGTATTGATCGGTAAAAAAATGGATAAACAGAAAGCTGAACTTGAGAAAATTGAAGGCGCAAAAGTTGAAACAGTTACTGACGTAAATAACTTACAGGCTATCAAAGTTACTTTCGACAGCGGTATTTTATTCACCACCGGGAAAAGTGATTTAAATGCTTCGTCAAAAGCAGCGCTTTTAAAATTTGCTGCCTCGTTAAAAGAAACTCCCGAAACGGATATAACGATTTATGGGCATACTGATAATAAAGGTTCACGCGATCTGAATCTTAAATTATCGAATGATCGGGCTGCTTCAGTTTCAAGTTTTCTGAATACCAATGGAATTCTGAAAGAACGCATGACAACCGAAGGAAAAGCCTTTGACGAACCTGTTGCCGATAACGCTACCGAAGCCGGAAGAGCTCAAAACCGTCGCGTTGAAATTTACATTACAGCCAACAAGCAAATGATTGATCAGGCACAGCAAGGAACACTGAAATAAAAAATTTCCATTCGCAATGAATATTGAGGAGAGTCAACCGATTGACTCTCCTTTGTTTTTTTGATAAATTATCTTTCGGATCGAAATCCTTTTCATTTGAATAAAACTTCGCTCCTTGAAGCTCAAACATAAATTAACAGTGTATGTTACCCAATATTTTCAGGAATTTGTAAGTTTGTACGGAATATACAACTATGAAGCAAACTGGTTTTGACACAAACGAAAATCTGCGACAGATTTCATCCTATCCAACTCGAATGAGCTATTTCAAACTGAAAAGCATTGTACCTCTTTTATTTGGCGTCTCCCTTTTTTACCTGATATTTTATACGTCGTGTGCTAACATTGGAAGTCCATCGGGTGGCCCAAAAGACAGCATCCCACCGGTTGTTGTGAAAACAATTCCGGGATTACGTGGAACAAACTTTAAAGGCTCTGATGTTCGCTTAACGTTCGACGAATACATCAATTCTGACGAGATTTCGGAGAAGCTTGTTATTTCGCCACCCATGAAAAAGAAACCGTTAATCAAGATGAAAGGGAAAACCCTTATCGTTGAATTTACGGAACCATTGAAAAAAGAATCGACCTATTCTCTCGATTTTAAAGATGCAGTGGCTGATAACAATGAGAAAAACCCAATCAAGGATTTTCGCTTTTCGTTCGCCACGGGGCAACGATATGACAGTTTAAAAGTTGCCGGTTATGTAAAAAATGCCTTCACTCAGGAACCGGTTGAGAAAGCATTGGTTCTACTTCATCGACAAAAAGAATATACCGCATTTATCGATAGCATACCCGATTACATTGGAACAACCGATAAAAATGGATTATTCATGATTGATAATTTAGCTTCTGGTAGTTATCGGCTTTACGCACTTACCGATGCCGACAACAGCAGGACTTATAATTCACATGCCGAATTAATCGCATTTGCCGATTCGCTTATTGTTCCATCGGCCAAATATGTTGCCCGAACCGACACGGTTATACAAGGGACTGATACTCTTCTGGTCACCGGGCATGTTGATTATCTGCCCACTCCACAGTACCTGATGATGTTCGAAGAAGTAAAATTTGATCAGTACCTCGACTCGTATAAGCGGAACCAGGGGAACAAATGTGATTTCTATTTTTCTGAGTCACTGAGTGATTCATTCAAAATTAATTTATTAAAACCTACTCCCACCAAAGACTGGTCGTACATCGAATCGAATCTGAAACGTGACTCAATCACCGTCTGGTTAACTGACACGGTTTTCAGCAAAAATGATTCGCTTAAATTTGAATTAAAATACCAGGTTTTAGATTCGTTGAACCAACTTGTAATCAAACACGACACCGTTGAACTGATTTATGCCGCTCCGAAAACGCCGAAGGTCAAACGAAAAAAGAATGAGGGTCCTACGATACCTACAATCAATTTAGGAAACAATATCAACACCTCAGCTCACGACATTTACAGACCAATAAGAATTGAAGCACCCGAGCCACTAAGTTCTTTTGACACAACAAAAGTCAGACTTTACTCGTTTGAAGATACAGTAAGGACACAGATTCCGATTGTAGTTAGAAAGGACACCAACTCAGTCCGGAAATTCTACATCGAACATCATTGGGATCCAAATACCAGCTATCTTTTTCAGGTCGATTCGGCTGCAGCATACAACATTTATGGCTACCCGAGTAACAAAATCAACCAGAAATTCAAGACACAAAAAGAAGACTATTACGGAAAGATTATCCTGACTATCTCTGGACTTTCGACCCCGGCAATCGTTCAGCTTTTAGGAAATGACAAGGATGAAAAAATCCTTCAAAAAATTCAGATACTTGAAGATGGAAAAATTGAATTCCCGTATCTGAAACCGGAAAAGTATAAGATAAAGATCATCCTGGATTCGAATAAAAATGGCAAATGGGATACCGGTTATCTGGCAGATGGGATTCAACCCGAAGAGGTTGTTTACTATCCAAAAATCATCAAAGTCCGTTCAAATTTTGAATACAAGGAAACCTGGGATATTAAATACAAACCCGATTATAAAAAAGAACTGATTGACGAAGAACTTGAAAAAGAAAAAGCCCGAAAAAAAGAGCAGGAAAAAAAGAACGGGAAAAAAACCGAATCAGAAGAGAATCCTAACCGGTAGATTTGGGTTCTTCCTTGGCTTATTCTTCGTACTCATTTCTAGTCTTCCAGTTTCAGGGCAGAGCATAGAATACCCGTTCAAAAGTGGTGAATATGCCCGCTACGGAGCATACTACAACTGGCAATTCATCTGGGTTCAGAGTGGCGAAGTTGAATTTAGAGCCGACACCTTGAAATACAAACAACAGGAAGCCTGGCACTTGAAGGCCGTTGGAAAATCGTTAAAAGCTTACGATTTGCTCTTCTGTGTGAGGGATACATTCGAAACATACAGTAACTACACCACCTTCAGACCAATCTATTCGAGCCGGATAATGAACCATGCAAAAGAAAGTTCAGTCCATCGGTATTGGTTCGATTCTGCTTCAAATAAGATTGAAACGGAAATTAAGCAGGATAAAAAGCCTGTTTACCGTGCCAGTTTAACTGCTCCCGACAATACGTATGATTTGCTTGCAACCGCTTACAGCTTCAGAAAATTTGATTTTAACAAACTATTTGTTGGCCAGAAAGTTCCATACCGAATGTTAATCGACAGGCAGGCAGCCGATTTGTTTTTCAGGTATCTTGGCAAAGAGAATGTAAAAACCCGGAACGGGAAAGAGTATCGTTGTCACAAAGTTTCAGTATATTTACTGCAAGGCGATTTTTTTCGTGAAGGTGAATACATGAAAATTTGGTTTACCGATGACAAAAACCACCTTCCGGTACAGGTTGAAACCGAAATTTTAGTGGGTTCGGTTAGAGCACTTTTACTTGAACCCAAATCAATGAAATATCCACTTACGTCACAAATAAAATAAACTATGGCAAGCAGACAACGATTAAAAAAAGAAATTGATTATGTAGTATCAGACCTGATACTCGATTGTTTTACTTTTAACAACCTACAGCAAAAACCCGATGATGAAGCTGTTCTTCAGATTGTTCAGGAAACACTGACTCTAAGAAATTCGCTTCGCTATCAAGTTAATCATCCTGAAAGCAAGGATGTTAAGCAATCGGTAAAAAGCTATTTCGACAACATCGCAAAAGTGTTGATTGATACCGTTGAGGAAAGCTATGTAAAATTAGGCAAGCTAATCAACCCGGATGCTTAACTTTTGATGTCGAAATTTAAATCCAAATTCCCTGAGATATCTTATTCCGATGTTTCAGGGAATTTCATTTAAATGCAACTCAAAGAATTGATTAGAAATTGAAACATCGAACCTTTTGATCAAATACCTTCAGGATTGGCCTTAAATTTGTTACTTTTGCCTTCCTTAAAAACAACACCAAAACTCAATCAGGATGGATGAATTTGGCATAAAAAAGAGAAAATTTTCGTTAGGCGAAACCGACAAAGAAAGAAGAAACAATCTGATCATTATTATATTATCAGTTTTGCTGATTGTCGTAATTTCGGTTTTCGTTTCTCAGCATAACGAAAATAAAAAGATTCTGGCAGCATTAAATATGGAAAAAGCCTCGATTCAAAGCGAATTGAGTACCATGATGGTGAACTACGATTCGATTCATACCAACAATGAAAGTCTTCAAACTGAATTGTCAGGCGCTCAAACCAAAGTGAAGGATTTACTTCAGGAAGTTGAGCAAATTAAAAAGGTAAGCTACGGGCAAATCGAGCAATATCGTCTGCAAGTTACCACCATGCGGAACATCATGAAGAACTACATCATTCAGGTTGATTCGCTGAACCGGAGGAATGAAATGCTGATGGCAGAAAATGCCCAGGTAAAAGAAAATTATGCCCAGTCTGAAACCAAAAATCAACAGCTCGAAAAAGAAAAACAACACCTTCAGGAAAAAGTAAAAGAAGCCCAATTGCTGGAAGCCACCGAATTGACAGCCGTTGGAATTAATTCGCGCGGTAAAGACGCCGAGAGTGCCCGCCGTGCCGAACAGATTAAAGTAAGCTTTGTATTGAGCAAAAACGTAACCGCTCCCCGCGGAAACAAAATGATATACGTTCGGATACAAAAACCTAATCAGGTATTGTTTCAGGAATCGGCCAACGATTTGTTTCAGTTTGAAGACCTGAAAATTCCGTATTCGGCTAAACGTGAAGTTACCTACGAAGGAAACGCGCTTCCTGTCAACATTTTCTGGGACAACAAAGGTCAGGAATTTTTACCGGGCGAATATACTGTAGATGTGTTTGCCGATGGGAACAACATTGGAACCGCCAAGTTTCTGATGAAACGGTAGCAGTTTGCAGTCACAGTATTTAGTTCCCAGATAAAAGAAACGGACTCTTTTCTATGTGAAAGAGTCCGTTTTTTTTTTGTGTGTCTGTCAACTGCGACTGATCACTGATCACTATTTGTAGGTCATCAGTTTGCTCAAATATTTGCCAATAATATCGAATTCGAGATTTACAGCAGTTCCAACTTCGAACGTGTGAAAATTAGTTTCGTTGTAGGTGTAAGGAATAATAGCTACCTGAAATGAATTGTCTTTTGAGTTCACCACGGTTAAACTTACGCCGTTCACTGTAACCGAACCTTTTTCAACAGTCATATAACCTTTTTGCGCCATTTCCTTGTCGAACGGATATTCGAAAGTGAAATACCAGCTTCCGTCAGCTTCTTCAACCTTGGTACAAGTGGCAGTCTGATCAACATGTCCCTGAACAATGTGCCCGTCCAAACGGCCATTCATCATCATGCTCCGCTCCAGGTTTACCTTGCTTCCTGGAACTAGTTTTCCCAGATTGGTCTTCAGCAGAGTTTCTTTAATTGCAGTAACCGTATAGGTTTTAGCATCACGATCGATTTTAACAACTGTTAAACAAACACCGTTATGAGACAAACTCTGGTCGATTTTCAGCTCATCAACAAAAGAGCAGGTGAGTGTAAAATGATAATTTTCCTGATCTTTCTGAATGGTAATTACTTTGCCGGCTTTTTCTACTATTCCTGAAAACATGGTCGCTTAATTTAAAATTTCGTTGCGAAGTTACAAGTTTCGGATGGAGTTGCAAATTGATTTGGTGGAGTGATGCTGAATTTCACAAATATGAATTTGGAAAAGAAATTTTGACTTATTTTTCATAAACTTATCAGAATATTCAAGAACAATATCTGAACAAAATGAATGATACGAGAATTGATCAAATAATCAATATTCTTTATGCTGCTACAGCAATTTCTGTTTTGCCAGGCGCTTTTTTCAGGCTTCAGCATTACCCATATGGAAATTATTTACTTTTGGGTGGATTTATTCTGGGAACGATTTTAGGCATTTCAAAATTGATAATCACTAAAAGCTAATTCATAAACTTCTGCTGCCAACAGTTGTTAAAATACAAACATTTTACCTTAGCCAAAATTTGAAACGATGACAACAGTAAAAACAACTTATTTAGGCGATTTACGCACCGAAAACATTCATTTGCAATCGGTTAGCAAAATAATCACTGATGCTCCAACCGACAATCGGGGCAAAGGCGAGGCTTTCTCTCCTACTGATTTGCTGGCAACAGCTTTGGGCAATTGCATCATGACTATCATGGGCATCAAAGCAATGGACAATGGAATTGACCTTAAAGGAACCGAAATCGAAATTACAAAAATTATGGCCGATGCACCCCGTCGGGTGTCTGAAGTCATTCTGGAATTCAACTTTCCGAAGAAAGGATACACTGACAATGAAAAACACCTGATTGAAAGTGTTGCTGGTATCAGTCCAGTTCCTTTGAGTGTTCATCAAACCTTAAAACAGACTATCAAATTCAATTGGTAAATAGTCTCCTTTCAACGAAACGCCAAACCCCGATTTGCGGGTATTTTGCAGTTACCGGCAATGTTTTGTGTATGTCCAATTAGATTTTTTTCTGGATTTGCCAATAGTGTCCAAAAGGGTCTTTGAACATTCCCTGACGGTAACCATAATCGTGGTCAGTTGCAGGATTAATTTCAGTTGCACCTGCCCGAATCGCTTTATGCATTAAGTCGTCCACATCAGGAACAAACAAACCTATAACTGAAGTCACTCCTTTGGCGCTTATTGGTTCAAGAGCGTCACGCATGGTTTCGTGCACATGAAAAATTGCACCGTTGATTTCTAATTCAGCAACATGAATGCTCCCGTCATCGTTCCTAAGACAAAAATGTTCTGTTGCACCGAATTTAGTGTAAAAATCAATGTTAAATGTCTCGTTAGGAATATGCAATTCAGGAGCAAAATGTGTTGCGTCGTCTTTAGTATTCATATTGCTTTGATGAACTAATACATTACATTTTTGTCTGTCCGTAATAATTTTTTCAATGAGTCTTATCCGGAGTCAAAACTCTGGTGGAATAATTGATCATCCACTTGATGCCAAACTGGTCGGTAAACGATCCATAATAATCGCCCCAGAACATATCGGCCATTGGCATTTCTACCACACCTCCTTCGGCGAGTTTGGCAAACAAATCATCGGCCTGAGAACGCGAATCAGTATGAATGGAAATGTAAACATTATTCCCTTTATTCACCGTAAATCCCATTGATTCCGGAGCATCCGACCCCATCAATAAATGATCTCCGAGAATGGGAAGCGCCACATGCATAACCAGATTTTTGTCTTCTTCCGGAAGTGGAGGCATGCCTTCCATGGGAGGTACTTCTCCAAACCGGTTGATTTTTCCATCAATAAAGTCGCCACCGAAAACCGATTTATAGAAGTTGAAAACTTCCTCGGTGTTTCGGGAAAAATTCAGGTATGTGCTAATCTTTGCCATTGTTTTAATTTTTAATGGGTTAATAATTCATTGCTATAATCATTTTGCGTTTCGTTGTCTTTATCATTCCTTTTTGTCAAGAAAACTTTCAATCATTGGAATAGCAATGAAGTCGATTTCTTGATAATTGGGTTTTAGAGTAGTGACCTCTCCAATATATTCGCCGTGCCCGCCGGGGATTATTGCCAATTCTGAGTTGGCAATCAGGCGATGCATTTCAATAGCATGTTCCGGAGTAATCACATCTTTATCGCCAATGATAATTAGTGTCGAGGCTTTAATTGATTTTATCTTTTCATCCGGAATATCTTTAAAATCAACCATTCTTTTTGCATCCTTGTCGTGCATAACCTGCAGCCCATTGGTATCCAATGCAACTTTTTTGTACCCTTCTTTTAACTGCTCCGGCATATTTTCAAGCCGCGCCTGTTTCATAAAATCCCAAAATTGAGAAGGAACTCCATTCCGTTTACAGAGCGCGGAAGCTGCAACTAGTTTATCAACCAATTCCGGATGGCGAATGGCGATTTGCAAAGCCGTAGTGCCGCCATTGCTAAAACCAAAAATATCAGCTTTGAGAATGTTGAGATTTCTTAAAAGTGCTGCAACATCATCGGCATCCTGCTCAAATGAAACTTCGCCAACTCTATCACTTGTCCGACCGTGGGCTTGCAATTCAACTGCAATAAGTTGTCTATGTTTTGCAAGCATCGGGATTACCCTTCCAAATGTTGTCTGAATAGTAGAACCGCCACCATGAATTAACACAAGAGGTTTTCCTTCTCCGTATAACTCGTAGTACATTTTCAGTCCATTCACTTCAGAATAACCACTTTTGAAAGCCACGCCGTCGACTCTGGTATCCACAGTATCTTTAGTTTTCCCGCTCTCTTTACAAGAGGCAAGAATCAAAATTATTAAAGCAAATAATGTTAATATCCGTTTCATTTTTGTCGAAGATGTCAGGCATTCGTTGTTTTCGTCAGTTACTTTTATCCGTTAGAAAAATCGACCATCCATTCGATACCGAATTTGTCTCTAAACATCCCAAAATATGACCCCCAGGGACTATCGCCAATAGGTACTTCAATACTTCCTCCAGCTGAAAGTCCGCGAAATAACTTGTCGGCTTCTTCACGACTTTCAGCACTAATAACTATTTTAGATCTGTTTTCATTTTCATTTACACGGCCCATACTTTCCGGAACATCATTTCCCATTAAACTGTTTTTGCCAATAGGCAACGCAATGTGCATTATCTTATTTGCATCGTTTTCTGCTACCGGAAATTCAGGACTGGACAAGTCTTTTAAACGAACAATCGTTGCGATCTCTCCGCCAAATACTGATTTGTAAAAATTGAATGCTTCCTCGGCATTTCCGTTGAAGTTAATGTGTGGATTAATTGTTGCCATAATTGTAATCTTTTAAAGTTATTTTTCTTATTCCAAATGCCTGGGCGCAGGGTGCAATACAATGAAACACAATGTTAGCGATCCGTTGTTTTTTCGTTTGTCGGTTCATAGAAAAGCGTTACTGCGCCACCACTAAAGGTTTTAGTCTTTAAGAGTTTAAGAATAGTCCTGTCGTTTATATTTTCAAATAAGGACAAACCGCTTCCTGCAACTACAGGATGAACACAAAGTTGGTATTCATCGATCAAATTAAGTTTCATTAGTTGTATAATTAAACTCCGACTGCCAACTAAGATATCACCGCCTGGTTGCCGCTTAAGCTCTAAAACCTTTTCTTCAAGAGATTTATTTGACAATTTAGCGCTGTTCCATTCTATATCTTTCAGCGTGTGCGAGAAGACAATTTTTGGAATTTTGTCTATTGCAACAGCAAAGTCATTCATTGATTTTTCTTCTGAAGGATTTTCTAGCAGGGTTCGCCAAAATTCCATGAGTTGATACGTTGTCCTGCCGTATAGGATCAAGTCTGCCTGACGCAGTAGTTCCGTATAATGTTGATGTATTTCTTCATCGGGCAGACCTGCCGTATGATCGCAAAACCCATCAAGTGTCATATTGATTGCTGCAATTAGCTTTCTCATAAATTGTCAAAGTTTAACTTTCGGAGGACTTTACTTTTCACATATTTCTTTCAACTTATCGAGTGCTTTTGGGTAGGTCTGGTTCATATAAGCTAAAAAATCTTCAGTGATGTCTAAGTCAACGGTAACGGTTGCAGTCCCATTGTTTTCTTCGAAGGTATAGTTTTCAAATCCGTTTGCCCATTTTTCCACTTCTGGTCCTTCTGTAATTTCCTTGTCAGCGTTTAAAAGGCCATAATGTTGAATCGAAACAAATCGGTTGGGAATGTTTTCAGCTATCCTGGAAACCATACCTCCCCTTTCTCCATTCTCATCAACTCCAATAAACAGAATTTTGCTTCCCTTGTCCCAACTTCCTTCATAGCTCGATGTCGGGTTAAACAAAGAAGTCCATTGCTCATAAGTTGATTTACTGTTGATGCCAAGCATAAAATCATATATTTTGGGCACAGGTGCATTGATGCTTACTTTGAATTGTAACTTTTTCATCTGTGAATAATTTCAATATTTGTTTACTTTACTCTTTCGGGTTGCTGTTTCCAGTCACTTTTGGCAGTGGTTTAACGTAGACTATAACAGCCTGTTATACACTGTCTTCGTTTTTCATACCTTTCAAAAGTGCATAAATCGCCATAGCGTGGCCATGCCCCAAACCAAACTCATTCTTTAGCCAATCAACAATTTCACCAGCTTTTATTCCGGGGTTCAATTGTCCGTTTTCACTAAACCCTTTCTCTTCTGCCATTTTCCTGAAATCTTCAGGGTCCTTGCCCGTCTTCGATTTGATTGTATTTAAATAAGCCTGAAATGACATAGTTTTTCCCATTAATTGGTTTGAAACATTGCATTCATGCGCTTTTGCATTTCCTCGAAAGAAACATCCTCGATGTGTGTCATAATTGACCACTTATGACCAAACGGATCGGTAATACCGCCTGTTCGGTCTCCATAAAATTGGTCTTTCACCACCATTTCACCGGTAACTGTTGCTCCGGCCTCAAGCGCTTTGGCAAATACGGCATCAACGTCTTCCACATAGATGCAAAGGCTTACCGGAGATCCACCGATTGTTTGCGGACTTAAGTTTCCCCACTGTTCATTTTCTTCGGCAAGCATGATTTTTGAGTCGCCTATTTCCAGTTCCGCATGTCCAATGCTTCCATCCGGCATGGTGAGCAGCCCTGTTTCTTTAGCGCCAAAGGCACTTTTGTAAAATTCGATGGCATCAGATGCTCCCTTTACTGAAATATAGGCAGTTATTGAGTTCCATCCTTCCGGAATTGCTTTAACTTTTGTTTTCATGATTGAATTGTTTTGAAGTTATAAGTTAGTTTTTGTCTCATAATGCAGGCAAACTACTCCTGAAAGGAATGTCCGACTCGAAATGAGTTTTAAGTATATGCTCTGGTTAAATGGTTTGAAAAGGGAATTTCCTCCTCCTAGCAGTATCGGATTTACAAACAGCCAATAGTCATCAATGAGGTTTTCAGCCGTCAATTCATGAACAATTGAAGGACTGCCAAACATGATGATTTCTTTTCCATCCTCCTTCTTCAGTTTCCTGATTTCATCAGTCAGATTTTCGCTAATAATCCTGGTGTTTTTTGGAGCAGGGCCTTTCACTGTTCTTGATGGAACAATTTTTGAAACACTATTGTACCACGCAGAATGTTCGATGTCGTGCTTTGTTGCATTGGGTTGATCGGCTGCTGTCGGCCAGTAGTCTTCCATCAATTCGTATGTAACCCGCCCATAAAGTGCAATGTCGGCAGCCAATGTTCTTTCTTTTGCTAAGTCAAACATTTCCTGATCAATGTTTATCCAACTCATCTCTCCCTTAGCATTAGTTACAAAGCCATCGAGCGAAATGTGCATAAATGAAACTACTTTTCTCATTTCCTTATTTTTAACTGGTTTAAATCAGAACTTCGGCATGATAACCATTTTGATAGAGTATTTCAATAATTATATGGTTCGAAACACTTTCAGCTTCAATCCTCAAAATTTTATCGCAGTCTTCCAAATCAAAATTGATCTGACTATTTGGAATCTGATTCATAATTTGATCAATAAGCATTTCTGAATGCTCTGGCTGTTCAACATTTGTTTTAAATACCTCGACCATTTCTGATTCTTTTAAGTTGTATTTACTATTGATTCACAGCATCCTGTAACATTTTAATGTCAAGTTTTTTCATTTGAAGCATGGTCTGCATCACATTGCCACCTTTGCTCAGTAACTCACCCAGAACATTCGGTACAATTTGCCAGGAGACTCCAAATTTATCCTGAAGCCAGCCACATTGCTGTGCACCTTCGAAACCTCCTTCGGATAGTTTTTCCCAGTAATAATCAATTTCTTCCTGAGTTTCACAATTCACCACCATCGAGATGGCTGGATTAAAATTCATGCCCATATTTTCGTGGCTGTCCATGGCAATGAATTCCTGTCCGTTGAGGGTGAATTTGCAGTGAACGACAGCGCCTTCAGGACCTACTTCCTTTCCGTATCGCTCCAATTGGATAATTTCGGAATCCTTGAAAATGGAGGTGTAGAAATGGATTGCTTCTTCTGCTTTTTTGTGCTGATCGCCCGTAAACATAAAACAGGGAATAATTTTTTGTTCGCGTTCAGGTAAAATTAATTGCCACGAAACACCAAATTTATCCTGAATCCAACCGTATTTTTCGGCAAACGGATAGTTGTCAAGTTCCATCATTACCATTCCGTCCACCGATAATTTTTTCCACAGTCGGTCTATCTCCAGAACGCTTTCGCAATTCACAAAAAAGGAAATGGTTGGATTGATTTGAAAGACGGGACCTCCGTTTATAGCAACAAAATCCTTCCCTTCAATCTGGAAAGCCATGGTCATAACCGAATTTTCAGGCATCCCTGAAGCTCTGGCGCCATCACTACTATATCGAGTGGTTGTTTTTATTTCAGAATTTCTGAAAGCAGTGATGTAAAAATTAACAGCTTCTTCGGCCTGTCTGTCGAACCATAAAAAAGGAGTGATCTTTTGAATTTTCATTCCCTTTTTCATTCTATCTGATTCAGTTTTAGTTTGTGTTTCCATGATTGCAATTGTTTATTTGATTAGAACATTATCTACATCCACAAAGTTCGAACATTGTGGTTATAAGATCAGTAACAAAAAAGTCAAATTTCGGGGTATTTAAGACAAAATTGTCTTAAATTTGTAAAAAGAACAAAACAATGACAAACTTAGGATTGGTATTACCTTATGATTATAAGCTATTAAGCATAGCTGCAATACTCGATGTTTTTGAAACTGTTAACCGAATTTACACTGAGGGGAATCAGGAAAAACCATTCGTGATAAATATTCTTCGTACGCCTGACCAAATTGAAAAAGAGGGTTCAATGGTATACGGTTATCCGGTATCCTCCACACAATCAGATCTGATTGCTGATATAGTTTTGATTCCCTCGTTTACATCAAATAACTTAACCGAAACGCTATCGAAGAATCAAATGTATATTCCCTGGTTGCAAAGTCAATATCAAAAAGGCGCAATAATTGCCAGTTTCTGCACCGGAACGTTTTTGTTTGGCGCTTCAGGTTTGCTCAACGGAAAGTTAGCAACCACTCACGTTGATGCCTGTTCCCGATTTTCAGCTGCTTTTCCTTCCGTAATTTTAAAACCCGACCAGGTAGTTACAGTTGATGGTCGTTTTTATACCAGTGGCGGATCAACGTCAACCTTTCACCTTTTGCTGAGGTTGGTTCAAAAATACTGCGGAAATGAAATGGTAATCCGCATAGCCAAAATTTTTGCCATTGATTTGGATCGGTATAGCCAGAGCTATTTTGGAACTTTTGTGCCCAGCCGAAATCACAAAGACGAACTGGTGAAAAAAGTTCAGGAGAATTTGGAAACCCGGTTTCATGAGATTGGATCGCTGGAGGATATTATGAAAGACATTCCTTCGAGCAGAAGAAATTTTGCCCGCAGATTTAAGCTGGCAACCGGAATTCCTCCTATTGAATATTTGCAAAATGTGCGCATCGAGTCGGCCAAGAAACAATTGGAACAAACCAATCAGAACATCAACGAAATTATTGACCGGACTGGTTATTCCGACCCAAAATCGTTCCGGAAGGTTTTTAATAAGCTGGTTGGCATGAGTCCGATGGAATACCGGGAAAAATTCAATGTTCGATAGAAGAACAAAGCAAATTTGTGTTGAAGAATTCCGTGAAATCATTTTTCCCTTTGTATTATTCATTCATTCCCTTATCTTCGATTCAAAATAACACGAATCAGTAAAAAAGTAACACATGACTGTTTCTCGCTTTGGCGTTTCGTTGGAAGAAGAGCTGCTTACCGCATTAGACCAGTATGTAACCGAAAATAATTTTTCGAACCGATCGCAGGCAATACGCTACCTGATTGAAAAAAACATGGTAGAGCAAAAATGGAAATGCGACAATTTGGTTGCAGGTGCAGTGGTGATGGTTTACGGCAGCCTGAAGCCTGAAATCCGCACCCGATCAGCAGAACTTCAGTTACAGTATCGCGATGTAGTAATTGGTGTTCAGCAATTTAATCTGAGCGAACAAAATTGCATGGAAATTATTGCAGTGAAAGGCGCCTCTCGCCGACTAACTGAACTTTCTGACAAGCTTATCGGGATTAAAGGCATTCAGCATGGTAAACTAATCATGAGTAAAACCGAATAATTTTTTTACCTGAACAGTAACACGAATTAGAATAAAAGTAACAAGTAAATAATATGAACGAACTAAATCCAGCGCTAAACGAAAAACTCCAGTTGCTTGAAAACTGGTTCCGACAGCGAAAAGGCTCCATTGTTGCTTTTTCTGGTGGAATCGATTCTACTTTAGTCCTTTATCTGGCCCGGAAATTTCAGGGCCCAGAAAATGCGATTGGCGTAATTTCCAATTCAGAAAGCCTGAAGATTAAAGATTTCAACCTGGCCCAATCGTTTTGCAAAGAATTTGACATTCAGCTTCGTGTGATTAAAACCGATGAACTGAGCGACTCGAACTACAACGAAAACCCAATCAACCGCTGTTTTTTTTGCAAAGATCACTTGTTTCACGACCTTCAGAAAATAGAAAAAGAATATCCGGGATTTGAGGTTTTAAGCGGCACCAATTACGACGATTTGGGCGACTACCGGCCAGGAATTGATGCTGCAAAAAAAAATCTGGTAACTTCTCCACTTGTCGATTGCAAAGTTTCCAAAGAAGAAATTCGCGAAATCGCACGCCATTTCAATTTACCCAATTGGAACAAGCCTGCCAGCCCCTGCCTGAGTTCGCGCATTCCGTATAATCAGGCTGTAACGCTCGAAAAACTCAGACAAATTGAAGCTGCTGAAGATGTTTTGAATAGCTATGGTTTTGAAGATGTCCGGGTTCGTCACTTTGGAACCTTTGGCCGAATTGAAGTTCAGCAAGAAGATCTGGAAAAACTTCTGGCAATCAAGGACCAAGTATACAATGACATCAAAAAACTTGGATTTGCCCGAGTTGAAATTGATGAAGAAGGTTTGGTTTCAGGAAAAATGAACAGGGTATTAAACAAATCAGAATCGAAAAATAACAAGATATGAAGATATTGTATTACGATTGTTTTGCCGGGATTAGCGGAGACATGAATCTTGGCGCTATGATTGATTTAGGAGTTGATCCGGACTTTTTGATTGCCGAACTTCAGAAATTAAATATTGAAGGTTTTCACCTCGAAATTCAAAAAGACATCCGTCGGGGGATTTCAGGAACAAAAGCAACTGTGGTTGTAGAAAATCCGGAAAATGAAAAACACCGCCATTTGAGGCATGTGGAAGAACTGATTAATCAAAGTAGCCTTTCGCCGGAAGTCAAAATTCTATCGTTAAAAATCTTCGATCTCATTGCCGTTGCCGAGGGGAAAGTTCACAACATCGATAAGCAGCGGGTTCATTTTCATGAAGTAGGGGCTTTGGATTCCATTGCCGACATTGTTGGCGCTGCCATTTGTCTCGATTACCTGAAAGTGGATAAAGTGATGTCGGCTCCCATTCAGTTGGGTGGTGGAATGGTGAAATGTGCGCATGGTATTATGCCAGTTCCTGCTCCGGCTACTGCGCTGATTGTTCAGAATGTGCCCGTTAAAACCGGTTTGGTTCAACATGAAGCGACTACGCCAACAGGTGCAGCTATTCTGGTTTCTATTGTTGATGAATTCACCGGCCAGATCAATTTCCCAATACAAAAAACGGCTTATGGGATTGGGCAACGCGACGTTTCGGAAGTTCCCAATGTGCTGCGGGTTTACCTTTCGGAAACCAGCGACAATGCGGATAATACAAGTCAGAAAGAAGCTTGTATGCTCGAATGTAACATTGACGATATGAATCCGGAATGGTACGATCATCTTTTCGGGAAACTCTTTGAAGCCGGTGCCAGCGATGTATTTTTAACACCGATTATCATGAAAAAATCGCGACCGGCAAACATGCTTTCAGTTTTATGCAGCAAAAATATTGCTCCTGAAATGAAAGCTATCATCTTCAACAACAGCACCACTATTGGGCTCAGGGAATATCAGGTTACCAAAACGGTTCTTGAACGTCAGGAAAAAGAAATTGAAACAGAGTTGGGAAAAGTACGGGTAAAATGCAGCTATTTTCAGGGAAAAGAAATTCGGTTCAAACCTGAATTTGAGGATCTGAAGAAACTGGCAACTGAGCATGGCCTCAGCCTGAATGAGGTGGAGATAATCATTTCGAAAAGCCGATAATATGAATATTCAGGACATCCTCGAAAAATACAAGGACGGCGAAATGGATTTGGTTGAAGCGCTATCGCATTTCACCAAACAGGGTATTGAGGAAATGGGTTTTGCGACCATTGATACCGACCGCAAGCATCGTACCGGATTGCCTGAAGTGATTTATGCGTCAGGAAAAACTACCGAACAAGTCCGGTTAATCGCCGAACGTATGTTCAACAAAGGTATTGATATACTGGCAACCCGCGCCACTCCGGAGATTTACGAGGCGGTCAAAATGGTTGTGCCTGATGCAGTTTATAATCAGTTGGCAAGAACGATTGTTTACAAACATAAAGAAGAAATTTCAGGGAAAGGATATATCGCGGTTGTTTCTGCCGGAACCTCCGACCTTCCGGTTGCCGAGGAGGCGGTTGAAACAGCCCGTTTCCTGAATAATGAAGTGGTTACAGTCTACGATGTTGGAGTTGCAGGAATTCACCGGCTTTTCAACAAACTTGACTTGATCAGGAATGCACGTGTTATTATTGTTGTTGCCGGTATGGAAGGCGCTTTGGCCAGTGTGGTTGGTGGTTTGGTTGATAAACCGGTTATTGGTGTACCAACAAGCATTGGATACGGCGCAAACTTCCAAGGATTATCGGCGCTGCTATCGATGCTGAACAGTTGTGCCAGCGGCGTTTCAGTTGTTAATATCGACAATGGTTTCGGTGCCGCCTGTCAGGCCTCCCTAATCAACAAATTATAGATTTCAAAAATGAACGAACTGATCTTACTTTCCCTTACCGCTGCTTCACTTGGATTTATCCACACAGCTTTGGGTCCCGATCATTATTTGCCTTTTATTGTGTTGAGCAAAGCCAGAAATTGGAGCGTACCCAAAACCATGTGGATCACTTTTATTTCAGGAGTTGGGCACGTGGGCGGTTCTGTAGTAATCGGACTTGTGGGAATTGCATTAGGAATCAGTTTAAATAAACTAACTTTTGTAGAGGAATTCAGAGGTGACATTGTTGCATTACTTCTGATTGCCTTTGGCCTGGGCTATTCGATTTATGGCTTTTATAAGTTTCTGAAAAATGGAGGCCATCATCATCTGCCAAATTTTTTGATCCCCAAAAATCTTCGTGAAATTAAGCATCAGGTTAGCCACGGATTGGAAGAAAAAGTTGATGAAACCAAATTGACTCCCTGGGTTTTGTTTATCATTTTTGTTTTTGGCCCCTGCGAAGTTTTAATCCCGATGTTATTCATTCCGGCAGTACAAAGCAGCTCTACCGGAATTGCTTCAGTTGCCCTTTTCTTCGGAATTACCACAATAGCCACCATGATGTTCATTGTTTATCTCGGACATCTTGGTTCATCCTTCCTGAAATTTAAATCCAAAGAAAAATACATGCACCTGATTGCGGGCCTTGTTATTTTGATTGCTGGCTTAGGTATGCATTTCTTTGGTTGGTAAATAACACAATTAACTATCACTTATTTAAACACTTAAATCCGTTCATCATTACCAGAGGATCACGATGGGACGGATTTTTTTTATCAAAAAATGATAGTTCTTGTAACGAATCGCCTGGCTAGCCGTCTTATTACATTGTAAACAAAGAACAGAAACAGAATGCCGATTGGCAAATCATGCCATTACCAATGCATTGAAAAGCCATATTAAATGGAATAAAACTGATGATTTAATCGATTTACAGGAAAAAATCGGCCATTCATCGAAAAAAGTAGCACAAAGCCAACAGTAATTCTGAATTTTGACATTAGAAAACTAACAGAAAACAAAGCCATGATTAGATTAAACAACATTAACAAATCCTATGTAATGGGAAGCAACAGTCTTCATGTTCTGAAAGGCATAGACCTTCAAATCGAACAGGGTGACTTTGTTTCCATCATGGGTTCATCCGGTTCCGGAAAATCAACTCTTCTGAACATTTTAGGTATGCTTGATAATTACGACAGCGGAACTTATCATTTATCGGGCAACCTGATCCAAAACATGAGTGAAAAAAAAGCGGCTCAATACCGAAACGACCTTGTCGGTTTTATATTCCAGTCGTTTAACCTCATTTCGTTTAAAAACGCCATGGAAAATGTGGCCCTGCCCCTTTACTACAAAGGTGTACCGCGTAAAAAACGCAACCAGATTGCGCTCGAATACCTCGAAAAACTGGGATTGAAAGATTGGGCAACCCACATGCCAAACGAAATGTCAGGAGGTCAGAAACAACGCGTGGCCATTGCCCGGGCACTCATTTCTCAACCCAAGATTATTTTGGCCGACGAACCAACCGGAGCATTGGATTCAGCAACTTCATACGAAGTGATGGATATCCTGAAAAAAGTAAACGACGACGGCATCACCGTAATCATTGTTACGCATGAACACGACATTGCCGCAATGACCAACCAGATTATCCGGCTTAAGGATGGGTTGATTCACGAAATCATCCGTAATGGCGAGCTGAAACAGTTCAAGAAAGAATATACACATGGGCTAGAAGCCGCTCAAATCCCAAGCTATGTTTGATATCGACAAATGGCAGGAAATTTTTGCCACCATCAAAAAAAATAAGATGCGGACTTTCCTCACCGGCTTTTCAGTAGCCTGGGGAATTTTCATGCTGATGATTTTGCTGGGCTCCGGAAACGGTTTAAGCAACGGGGTTGCCAACAATTTCATGAACGATGCAGTAAATGCCATGTGGATCTGGCGTGGCGAAACCACTATACCTTATGAAGGAATGAAAAGTGGACGTTCCATCCAGTTTCATAACGATGATCAGGAAATTGTGCAAAAAGTTCCCGGAGTTGGAGTATCATCAGGTCGCTATTTTATGGGAAATACCCGCTATTCATATTTAAAGGAATCGGGCGAATATACCACCATTACCTGCCAACCAGCATTAAAGGACGTTGAAAACCTTATTCTGAATGAAGGGCGGTTCATAAATGACCTTGACATTATCCAAAAAAGAAAAGTTGTTGTCATAGGAGCAGACATTAAGACAGCTCTTTTTAAGGATTCGGTTGCGTTAGGTGAGTATGTGAATGTAAATATGGTGCCTTTTAAGGTAGTCGGCATTTGCTCGGAACCCGGATCGACCCAGAACCGCAATGCTTACATGCCACTTTCCACTGCTCAAATGATTTTTAGCGGATCAAATAAGCTTCACAACCTGGCACTTACAATAAACGCTACTACTCTTGAAGAAAGCCAGGCCATCGAAGAGCAAATCCGGAATGCATTGGGCAAGCAACATAAATTTGATCCAAAAGATGAAGGTGCAATAGGCCTATACAATAAGTTGGAAAACTATATCCAGACCATGAAAATATTCCAGGCCATTAAAATCTTTATCTGGATAATTGGTATCGGAACTTTAATTGCCGGAATCGTCGGTGTTAGCAACATCATGCTTATCGTGGTAAAAGAACGTACCAAAGAAATTGGAATCCGAAAAGCAATTGGGGCAAGTCCGTCATCAGTAATTGGTCTGATTTTGCTTGAATCAATCATGATAACTACCATAGCCGGTTATATTGGTTTGGTATTGGGAACGGGACTCATGGAGATGATCAACTATTTCATGATGCAATCCGCCGGACCAGCAACTGAACAAAGCGAAACCATATTCATGAATCCAACGGTTGACATTAACATCGCAATTTATTCGACTTTGCTTCTGATTGTTGCCGGTGCAATCGCCGGATATATTCCAGCTAAAAGAGCTGCCAGTATTAAACCGATTGTTGCCTTGCGCGACGAATAATAAGAGGAGGCAATATCATGTTTGATTTAGATTTATGGAGTGAGATAATTAGCGCTCTGAAGAAAAACCGGATGCGAAGCTTTATGACTG
Organism: Aquipluma nitroreducens; assembly: GCF_009689585.1. Taxonomy (GTDB): domain Bacteria; phylum Bacteroidota; class Bacteroidia; order Bacteroidales; family Prolixibacteraceae; genus Aquipluma; species Aquipluma nitroreducens. The sequence goes on from NZ_AP018694.1 coordinate 2,166,657, forward strand.
CCTTTGGTGTTTTCTGGGGAATTTTCATGCTGATTGTAATGTCGGGCGCAGGAAAAGCTTTGGAAAACGGCGTACTGGATGGAGTCAGGGCCTTTGCAACCAATTCGGCATTCTTCTGGACCGAACGAACCAGTGTCCCTTACGAAGGATTTCAACGCGGACGCCGCTGGAACTACGAAACAAGCGACATTGATTACATCCGCGACAACGTTAAAGAGGTAGAATACTTATCACCACGTTTGTTTGGAAATCAGCAAGCTGGCAACAATACCATTCGTGGTGAACGGGCCGGGGCATTTAACGTATATGGCGATTATCCCGACTATTTTAAAATCGACCGCTGGACTCCTGCCAAGGGACGTTTAATTAACGATATAGATATGCTTCAGGAACGAAAAGTTTGCAACATTGGTGAACGGGTTGTTGAAGTGATGTTTGGGAAAGATGAAAATCCGATAGGACAATACCTGAAAATTAGCGGAGTCTACTTTCAGGTTGTAGGAGTCATTCATGCTGAAACACGTATCAATATTGGAGGAGGCAAGAAAGAAGAAACCATAATTATTCCGTTCTCAACCATGCGGAAGGCCTATAATTATGGCAACAGGGTATATTTCTTCTCGGTAACTTCAAAACCAGGAACAAAAGTTAGTGATCTGGAAGAAAAATTAAAAACCTTACTCAAAGATCGACACAAAATTGCACCTGATGATCAACAGGCCATCGGATCGTTCAACATCGAGAAAGAATTCGTCAAGTTTAATGCGCTGTTTCTTGGTATTCAGGGTCTGACCTGGATTGTTGGAATCGGAACCCTTCTGGCCGGAGTTATCGGAGTTAGCAACATCATGTTGGTTATCATTAAAGAACGGACACAGGAAATCGGTATTCAACGAGCCATAGGGGCAACGCCTGCAACCGTTATCAAACACATCGTTGCCGAAAGCGTGTTCCTTACAGTAATGGCCGGATATATCGGACTATCGCTCGGGGTTGGAGTACTCGAAATTTTGAATCAGATATTACTGAGAGGTGGTGATAAATTGTTCTTCCGCAATCCGGAAATCAACCTCACCATGGCGCTATCGGCACTGGCGGTACTTGTCGTAGCCGGAATTATTGCAGGCCTCATCCCGGCCAAAAGAGCGGTCAGTATCAAACCAATCGATGCAATCAGAGACGAATAAAAAAGTCATTTGTCAATAAAAAATGGAAATGACCTTTCCCCGATGACTAATGACGCTAATAAATAATAATCAGAAACAGAAACATATAAAAAAACTAAATCATGAGAAAAATTTTTAAAATCCTGGGAATTGTAATCCTGGTCGGAATTTTTGGAGGTACCATTTACTTCCTTTATACCAAATCGAAAAAAGTGCCTGATGTATACGAAACAAAAAATCCATTCGTATCCAACGTAATTCGGAAAACAGTTGCTACCGGATCAGTCGTTCCACGTAAAGAAATCGAAATTGTACCGCAGGTTTCAGGAATTATTGATGAATTGTACGTTGTTGCCGGCGACTTTGTAAAAAAAGATCAGGTGATAGCTAAAATCAAGATTATTCCCGACATGGTAAACCTGAACAATGCGGAGAACCGCTTAAACCGGGCAAAACTAAGCGCCGATGATGCTAAAGTTGATTTCGACCGCCAGCAAAAATTGTACGATCAGAAAGTAATTTCATTCGAAGAATACAAAAAAGCTAAGGTAACTTATGATTCATCCAAAGAAGAATTATCCGCAGCAGAAAATAATCTGGATTTAATTAAAAACGGTGTAACAAAAAAGGCATCAACAGCTACTAATACACTTGTTCGTTCAACTGTAAACGGAATGGTGCTTGATGTACCAATTAAAGAAGGAAACTCGGTTATTCAATCGAACACGTTTAATAACGGAACAGCCATTTGTACGGTTGCCGACATGCAGGACATGATTTTTAAAGGCAAGGTAGACGAAACCGAAGTTGGTAAAATCAAAGAAGGAATGAACATTGAACTTGAAATTGGCGCCATCGAAAAAGATAAATTTGGAGCAATCCTGGAATATATTGCACCGAAAGGAAAAGAAGAAAATGGAGCCATTCAGTTCGAGATCAAAGCTAATGTGGTACTGAAAGAAAATCAGTTTATCCGTGCAGGTTACAGTGCAAATGCCAATATTGTTTTGGAGAAAAAAGACAGCGTACTGGTTATTCCTGAAGGATTATTGAAATTCGAAAAAGATTCATCGTTTGTTGAAGTTGAAACAGCCATTCCACAGACCTTTGAAAAACGGATGGTTAAAACCGGCATTTCTGATGGCATCAACATCGAAATTACAGAAGGGCTGACCAAAGCAGATAAGGTAAAAGGCGAAAAAGTTGATCCGAAGAAGGTGAAAGAAGAAGAAAAGAAAAAAGCATAAACAGTTATGAGTTATAAGCTATAAGTTATCTTTGATCCTGATACTTGCAGCTAAATACTTTCAGCTATTTTCAGTAAAATAAATTTTAAAAATATACGAATGAAACGAATATACAGCCTTATTGCCGCCGCTATTCTGCTGGTTGTAACAACAAGCGCACAGGCACAGGAATCGTGGTCGTTACAGAAATGTATTGATTATGCCCTCAAAAACAACATTCAGATCAAACAACAGGTACTGAATTCAGAATATTACACGAATCAGCTTGGACAGGCAAAGAATAACCGTTTGCCAAACCTGAATGCCAACTTCCAAAATAATACAAACTTTGGACGAACAGTCGGCGCCGATAATACCTATCTGGACATCAATTCGAACTCTACTTCTGGTAGCTTAAGTTCAAACATTACGCTTTGGAGCGGGTTTACACTGAAAAACTCGGTTAAAATGGCCGACATGGATTTACGCTCCACACTTGAAGATCTGCAAAAAGCCAAAGACGATATGATGCTGAATATTGCAGCTTCGTACCTCGAAATACTTTTTGCCGATGAACTGGTGACTGTTGCTGAAGATTTGCAAAAAATAACACAGCTACAGATCGATCGCACCGGGAAACTGGTTGAAGCCGGTAGTTTGGCGAAGGGAAGTTTACTCGAAATTGAAGCTCAATTTGCCCGCGAAGAATTAAACGTTGTAAATGCCCAAAACCGTTTGCAACTTGCCTATCTGGCATTGTATCAGTTGTTGGAACTGCCTTCGACAGAAAGCTTTAAAGTTGAAAAACCTGTGCTACCCGAGATTGGTGCAAATATGAGTTTAATGAATACCATGGATGTCTTCAAAAATGCCGTACAAATCAGGCCAGCAGTAAAAGGAGCCGAATTTAAATTGGAGAGCGCCCGTGCACAACTGCTGGTTGCAAAAGGTAATATGATGCCTTCGCTATCGTTTGGTGGAAACTACTACAATTTTTACAACAACAAATACACCGATTATTCGGGAAACAAAATTGCATTTAGCGACCAGATTAAAAGCAATGAGCGATATGGTTTTGGATTTACACTGAGTGTCCCAATTTTCAATCGTTATCAGGCAAAAACAGGGGTGAGCAATTCGCAAATACAGGTTGAAAACACCGAGTTGCAATTACAGAGCACTAAAAATTTACTCCGGAAAGATATTGAACAAGCTTATACCAATGCGATAGCAGCTTTTAAAAGATATGTAGCCAATCAAAAAACTGTGATTTCCTCCAAGGAAGCTTTCCGCTATACCGAGGAAAAATTTAACGTTGGAATGATTAATTCGGTTGAATACAATCAGAGCAAGAATAACTTATCTGCAGCTCAAAGTGATTTGCTTCAGGCCAAATACGAATACATTTTCAGAACTAAGATTCTGGATTTCTACAATGGCAAAACCATTGAATTGTAATGTATTAATGACTGCTTTCTACTCAGAGCAGAATACCTAATAGTTTTACCCGTCTGTACCCTCAGGCGGGTTTTTTTATGCGAATTTTTCAACCCATTAAGCAAATTCAAAAGCATTCAAGACTCCTATTTTTTAGCGTTTCTCCCGAATGTAATTTATGCCTCAATAATAAACTGATAACCGCCTATCAAGAGAGATTTTTTTTTACTTTTGCCGCGCAAACCAATATCAATTTTAAAATGGACGAAGGGCCTGCGAGTATATTATTTATAAACCTGATATAGCAGGAAAGCCAATCGTTTGTTTGAGCTCCTCCTGTTGTGTTACAAAAAAGGAGGTGCATATGACTACTATCACCACGTTTTATTTAAGCCGGATTGTCGGGATAAAAGCATACGATTCCAATGGTAAATACATTGGAATTGTAAAGGATTTGTTGGTTGAATCCGATTCAGCAACCTTTTCGACACGACATCCTTCTGTTACCGGCATCAAGATAAAAAGGAATAATAAACTGTTTTTCTTTTCCTTTCAGCAATTCCAGGTTGAAAAACTTAATGGCGATATTAAAGTTATTGCCTCTCAGCCAACAGAGCTATCTGAAGATAGAATTTCAAATGACTTATCGCTGGTTGAATCAGTTCTTGACAAACAGATTGTTGATTTAAACGGGCGTAAACTGGTACGCGTAAATGATGTACGGTTAGTTTCACTTGTTAACGGAACTTTCGCGGTGGCAGTGGATATCGGTACTGAAGGGTTGTTAAGAAGGATTGGAATTGCAAAACCGTTGAAGGCCGGTCTATCATTGGTTGGGTCGAGTATTCCAGGTAAGTTCATCAACTGGGAGGATTTTGAGGCGATTGACTTCTCCAATTCGAACATTAAACTTTCAAAGACATATAAAAAACTACAGACACTGCATCCGTCAGATTTAGCCGACATTATTGAAGAATTAGGCAAAAAGGCAAGTGCTGAAGTCTTTTCCTCGCTCAATGATGAGCAGGCCGCCGATGTAATGGAAGAACTTGAGCCTGAAACCCAGGTTCATATTATCGAAAGCCTTTCCATCGAAAAAGCGGCTGACGTACTGGATAAAATGCCTGCCGACGAGGTTGCAGATATCTTTGATAGTCTGGAAGACGAAAAAATCGAGCTTTTGTTGAACGAGATGGAGAAAGAAACTTCCCAGGAGGTTCGGGAATTGCTTGTGTACCCCGATCATACAGTTGGAAGTATCATGTCGTATGAATTCATGTCATTCAACCCGAATATGACCATTGAGGAAGTTTTGGAAGAACTCCGTAGAACGAGACCCGAATCTGAAACTTTATATAACCTCTTTGTTACCGATGAAAATGAAATTCTGCTTGCAACATTCTCCATCCGCGATGTTGTAATCTCAGCTCCTGACACCAGAATAAGTGAAATTATGCGACCGTCACCCGTCCATCTGGTTGACTATCAAAAGATCAATGAAGTTGCTGAAATTGTTTCAAAATATAACCTTCTGGCCATTCCGGTAGTTGACGACCAAAACGTTTTAAAAGGAATGGTTGTTATCGATGATATTATCGAAGACTTAATCCGCAAACGTCGAACAAACAGATAAGTATAATCGGTCATGTTCAAAAATAGAAAATCACTTTTCAAAAAGATAGCTATTTTCCTGGCTATTCTTGGTCCGGGCATTATTACCGGAAGCGTTGATAATGATGCGGGTGGAATTACAACATACTCCGTTGCAGGCGCAGTTTACGGCTATAACCTGATCTGGACACTCATCCCTTCGTTCATCGTTCTGGTTGTTATTCAGGAAATGAATGCCCGAATGGGTATTGTTACCGGTAAAGGACTTGCCGACCTGATACGTGAAAATGCCGGGGTGAAAATTACATTTTTCATCTTTATCGGATTACTTGTTGCCGATATTGGAAATACGACCACCGAATTTGCCGGGGTTGCCGGAAGTATGGAGGTGTTTGGTGTGAGTAAATACATATCTGTGCCCATAATCGGTGCATTGATCTGGCTCCTGGTAGTAAAGGGAACATATAAAATTGCCGAACGAATATTCCTGCTTTTCAGTGTTTCATTGCTAATGTATGTAGTTTCGGCGCTGATGGGCAAACCGCATTGGGGCGAAATAGGCCATTCGATCATTCATCCACAATTGCCGATAAACGCAAGTAGTATTGCAATGATTATCGGAATTATAGGAACCACCATTGCGCCATGGATGCAATTCTACATGCAATCTTCAGTAATAGAAAAAGGGTTGGACATGAAGCAATATAAATATTCGCTGATCGACATTGTCGTTGGCTGTGTTGCTACAGTAGCAGTAGCTTTTTTCATCATGGTTGCCTGTGCCTCCACATTGCATGTTAACGGCATTCAGATTAACGAAGCTAAAGATGCTGCCTTAGCGTTAGGACCATTAGCCGGAGAATTGGCATCACAAGTATTTGCTTTCGGACTATTTATTGCATCCATATTTTCAGCAACCATTTTACCATTAGCAACTGCATTCTATGTATGCGAAGCTTTCGGATTCGAGGCTGGAATTGATAAAAAATGGGATGATGCCAGAGAGTTTTACATTCTTTATACCGGGATTCTGATTCTTTCGGCCGCAATCATTTTATTGCCTAATGCCCCCTTAATCCTGATTTCTCTATGGACACAGGTAATTAACGGAATGCTTTTACCGGTTGTACTGGTGTGTATGATCTTGCTTGTTAACAACAAAAAAATAATGGGACAGTATGTAAATAAGCCCATCAACAACATCATTGGCTGGGGAGCTGTTATTATTCTTATTGGACTTTCAGTGACACTTCTTTTAATGCCGCTATTTTCGTAGCTCTTAAATTGAAGAATTAATTTTAGTTTTTAATTCATCCGCGAATTCCAGTCAAATAGTTACCTTTGCACCGAAATCATTATAAATCCAAAATGGACGATTATCATTCGACACAGTTAAAGTTATTAATCCGGTAGTCAGAGCCCGTCATAGTCTCTGGTTGTCGACAAAACGGAGAAACTATGATTACTTATTGGGAAACCGGTACTTCCTTTACACGTTTGAACACATTTCAGCCAAACTGCTGGATCAACTCACAGGAACTTACCAACGAAGAAGTAGAAGAATTAATCAACACGTACGATGTACCCCGTGATTTTATCATGGACGTTTTAGATATCGATGAGCGTTCGCGTATTGAGGTTGATGAAGATAAAGTATTGATCATTCTGCGCGTACCGCTTAACAATCAAAACAATGGTATTCCTTTCATTACGGTTCCACTTGGAATTATTGTCTCAGGTAATCAGGTCATTACCATTTGCTCACGACGAACCGAAATAATTCCGTCTTTAATCAAGCAAGTCAACGAAAACAAAATAACGATCACAAATCAGTTCGATTATGTACTTCGCATATTCCTGATTTCAGCGGTTTGGTTTCTTCAGTTCCTGAAAGAAATAAACGTGCAAACAGCACTGATTGAAAAGGATCTGGAGAATGCAACCAAGAATAAGGAATTGCATCGACTGCTTCACATGGAAAAGTGTCTTGTGTTCTTCATTACATCGCTGAAAACAAATGAAATGGTTCTTGCGAAAATGCGTAATGGCCGCAATATGCAGGGCATCGAACACGATGAAGACCTGATGGAAGATGTAATTATTGAAACAAAACAGGCTCTTGAAATGGCCAATGTTTACAGCGATATTCAGAGTGGAATGATGGATGCCTTTGCTTCAATCATCTCGAATAATTTGAATGTCATCATGAAGCAACTTACTTCGGTAACCATTATCCTGATGATACCTACTTTAGTCGCCAGTTTATATGGAATGAATGTACCCAACAACTTTGAGAATTCTCATTACGCGTTTATTTTTGTAATTGCCATTTCAATTACCTTATCACTGTTTGGGGTGCTCCTCTTTAAGTGGAAAAACTGGTTCTGATCAGATAAACTGCAAATAAATAACTCCGCCAATCAGAATAGTGAGGTATATTTCGCCCCAGATTGGCCGCTTCATGTAGATTAAATAGTTCGAAATAAGGTAAGTCAGTGGGATTGCCAATAGAACAATAATATCTTGAGATACAGCAGGATTGGCAACTATCAATATACACGACATCAGGAAAATCCAGAAAAAAGCTTTGAAGTATTTTCGTGAACTAATCTTTTTACCATCGTACTGCGACAGAATAAGAAAACTGGCAAGAAGTGTCAGAAAACCGAGAAAACCCAAATAAATTTGAATTGGAAGATTCGCAACCAGAAAAGACTGATGTGATGAAATATTTTCTTTAAGCACACCTATCAAGTCTTCCGATTGTCCGGTTCCAGCATAATAGGCTAAGGCTGCCAGCCATGGTAAAATAAATCCAAGCGTACTTAAAATATATTCGCGCCAATTGACTTTCGGTTTTATAATTAAAAATCCTATCCAGAGAAAAGGAAAGAAGAAAACAAGATTTAGGTAAAATAGTGAACCAATGGCTAAAAATATTCCGGCTTCGAAGGCATTGGAATGAATAACCTCTTTGTCGTACGCGTTAAAAATTCGGTCAACAGTAAGTATTAAGAAAAGCGCCGCAGGATAAATTGGATGCATGGCATGAAGTTCATGCAAACCACTCGTAATCAATACAAATAGAATGGAAGGAAGTACTGTCCTGACACGAATAAAGGTGTACTGAACATTTAGCTTTAAGATCAGAAAAGCCAGCAGGATAATAAACACCAAAGCAAAAACATTGCTGGCAACCGTACTTTTACCAATCAGGGCATTTATGGGCTGATAAAGTAGCATCGAGTCCTCGCCAGGATAAAATGGGAACGGCATTGGGTTCATAAACGACTTGATCCACAAAGCTCCGGCAATGAGCGGTATCAATAAGAAATGAAAAGTCTGATTTGATTTTAACGTTTTAAGTAACATGCTTTATTTATGGCGTTTATGCCCTTATTTTTATTCAATTCTATAAATCGAAACCTAAATCTTTTCGGTAATATAAACCTTCGAATCCAATCAATTGTGCATTTTTATACGAACAGGCCAAAGCTTCGCTCATCGTTTTTCCATACGAACTGATCGCCAAAACACGACCTCCATCAGTACAAACATTTCCATTTTTAAAGCTGGTTCCGGCATGAAAAGCAAAGCTGGTTTCTACTTTTTCCAATCCACTTATTACTTTCCCTTTTTCGTAAGGACCGGGATAACCTCCAGAAACAAGCATTACTGCTGCCGCTGTTCTTGGATCAATCTCGATGCTCTTTTTGCCAAGAGTTCCCTCAGCAGCACCAATCAACAAATCGACAAAGTCAGACTTTATCCGCAGCATGACAGCTTCAGTTTCCGGATCGCCCATTCTCACATTGTATTCAATTACCATCGGTTCGCCCTTGCAACTAATCAAACCAAAAAAGATAAAACCATTGTATGGAATCTGATCTTGAATCAAACCCTGAACCGTTGGACGGATAATTCGGTCTTCAACTTTTTTCATGAAGAGTTCATCGGCAAACGAAACCGGAGAAATTGAACCCATACCTCCTGTATTCAGGCCTGTATCGCCTTCGCCAATGCGTTTATAGTCTTTTGCTACCGGAAGTATCCGGTAGTCTTTCCCGTCAGTAATGGCAAAAACCGAACATTCAATTCCACTCAGGAATTCCTCGATCACCACTTTACTGCTTGCAGCGCCGAACTGTCCTCCAAGCATTTCTTTCAACGAATCTTCAGCCTCCTGAAGGTCGTTCAGAATCAGAACGCCTTTCCCGGCAGCCAATCCATCGGCTTTTAAAACATAGGGTGAATCCAAGGTTTTCAGGAACGAAAGTCCTTCATTCAGGTTTTCAGCAGTAATCGCTAAATATTTTGCTGTTGGAATATTGTGACGCACCATGAATTCCTTGGCAAAATCTTTACTTCCCTCTAGCTGAGCGCCCAATTGATACGGTCCAACAAAAAGTACATCTTTTAATTTGCTGTCAGTACTAAAAAAATCATGCAATCCTTCACAAAGTGGAACTTCAGGTCCAACCAAAACCAAGTCGATCTGATTGTCAAGAACAGCTTTTTTCAAGCCTTCAAAATCAGAAACTCCAACCGGGATGTTTGTTCCTAACAGTGATGTGCCGGCATTTCCAGGAGCAATAAACAATTGCCTGAGCTTCGGCGATTGCTTGATTTTCCATGCCATTGCATGTTCTCTTCCTCCTGAACCAACTATTAAGATATTCATTGTTGTCAATTCTATGTAATTATTAAATTAGTTCGGAGTGTCTAGAATTCCGAGTGCCTAAAGTTGAATAAAACTCCAGGCACTCTAGCACACTTTAGACACTTCGAACTTTTTCATATGGAATAGCTTCAAAACGGTAACCCTGCTCTTTCATCCAGCGAATTGCCCGTGGCAATACTTTTGTCATGTTGTGCTTTGCCTTTATTGAATCGTGAAACGTTATGATTGATCCCGGCCGAACAAATTCGGTAACATTCCTGAATACTTTGTCCGGATTCAGGCGGTTATCGTAATCACATGTAATTAAATCCCACATAATTATCCTGAACTTCTTTTTCAGAACACGGTATTGCGATGCTTTTAACCATCCGTGTGGTGGCCTGAAAAGATTTGAAACAATGTATTTTTCGGCCTTTTCAATGTTTCTGAAATAATCCTTGTCAAAGTGTTTCTGCCCTTGCCAATGGTTGAATGTGTGATTTCCCACTGAATGTCCATCGTCAAGAATCTGTCGGTATATTTCAGGATATTTCATCACATTTTCGCCCACACAAAAGAACGTCGCGCGGATATTTTCCTTCCGAAGAAGATCAAGTACCCAAGGCGTTACTTCCGGAATTGGCCCATCGTCAAATGTCAGGTAAACAACCTGCTCGGTTTCAGGAAACCTCCAGACAGCACTTGTGTACAGAGAGGTTATAAAACCGGGCAAACGAACCCGAGGGGCAAAACGCTTCATTATTTCAACGAACTATATCTGTCGAGATAGCTGGTAAACGAACTAGCCACTTCCTTCCCAAGTTCAGGCTGATCGCCTCTGTTGCAAACATTTCCCATTTCCCTCATGAAATACAGAATCCGCTGAATTTCTTCATCAACCGAAGCTCTCATAGGTTTGCTCATTTTAAAGAAATAGTCAAGCTGTTCTTTATAATCAGTCATGATTGTGTTGATGATTTCCTTTCCCTTTTCAGGCTTTCCGGCCTTGAAATAAGTTTCGGCCATCATCATGGAGAAATAATTATACGGTACGATTTTATGCGGGATCAGTTCAATACCGCGATCGAGAACCTGAGCAGCTTTTTCATTCTGTCCATCTGCAACAAGCGTTTCGGCCAATCGGTTAAACGTATTCCGGATATTCATCATCATCCTAGCGTTATTCTCGTCGATGTAAACTTTCGGATCGTTCATGTTTCCCCATTTGAATTTATCCATCACATTGGCGTACATCAGTCTCTCATTCACTTTGCCTACGTTAATACCACCTTCCGTTTCAGTTGTTTTAATTGGCACCAATCGATATGCAAGTCCTTCGAGCTGGAAATAATCCTGAAGATTCATGTATTTATCGCGACCAACTGTAATTGCAAAATAGATCGGACGCTCCCAATTGTTATTGGCAATCATATCAAGAACCATCAGTTCGTCTTTGGTAATGTAATGTTTGCTACTGAGGTCAATCTTTAGCGTGTCCACGATTTTGTCGTAATCTTCAGGCTCAACTACTTTATTCCGTATTACAGCAGCTTTATCAACCACCATGAATAACTTTTTAGACGGAATGTAAGCAGCATTGTCTGCTTGTTCAAGTTTAGTTCGTGGATTTTCGTCTTTCACAAAATCAAGCGCCTGTTTCAATTCAACCGAACCTTTCAAACGTGGATCTTCCATCAGGTAAACCACGTCGCGTTTGCCTTGCACATACTGATCGTGATTAAACGAGATAGGCAGTGGAGCAGATTCGTAAGCTTTACTTTTCATCTGATCGACATACCAGTCGGTCTGGAAATAGCTCAAGTTACAAACCCTGACATCTTTACGCACGCCTTCCACTTCCTGATTGTACCACAGAGGGAAAGTATCGTTATCGCCATTGGTGAAAATCACCGCATTTGGCGCGCAAGTATTCAGATAATTAGCTCCGAAATCGCGACAGGTATAGCGGTTCGACCGGTCGTGGTCGTCCCAGTTTTGAGCGCCCATAATTACCGGCACCAACAGAAGTGACAATCCACCGGCAACGCCAGCGCTGGTTGTATCCGGAAGATATTTTTTAAGCGCTTCATAAAGTCCCAAAACGCCAATTCCAATCCAAATGGCGAACGCATAGAACGATCCGGCGTAAGCATAGTCGCGTTCACGTGGTTGTAAAGGCGACTGGTTCAGATAAACAACAATTGCTAATCCGGTCATTAAGAACAGAAGAAAAACTGTCCATAAATCTTTTTTTCCTTCAATGCCACGGTTATACATGAAAACAATACCTATAATTCCAAGAATGAAAGGCAACATGTAATATTTATTCCGCGCTTTATTATTCTTAAACTCCTGTGGAAGTGTGCTTTGATCCCCTAAACGTATCGAATCGAGGAAATTAATCCCAGTAATCCAGTTTCCGTTGGTAATTTCGCCATTACTCTGAATGTCGCTCTGCCGTCCTGAAAAGTTCCACATGAAATATCGGAAATACATGTGGGCAATCTGGTACCTGAAGAAGAACGTAAGGTTTTCGCCAAAAGTTGGCAGCTCAATGGTCTTAGCCTGACCATCTTCGTCGGTAATCGAAACCCGGCGTCCTTTTATGTTAGCCCATTGCTTATATGCCTCAATATGCTCGCTTTCGCGACTGTACATGCGAGGAAAGATGGTACATAAATTCGAATCAAAAACTGGTTTCTGGCGCATATCTGCAACTACATACTTCCCGTTTTTCTGAATATAGTAAGGTTTGTCGTCGACATATTTATCCAAAGGTGTATTGTAGTACTGACCGTACACCAACGGGCGGTCGCCATATTGTTCGCGATTCAGGTAACCCAGTAAGGCAAATACATTGTCCGGACTGTTTTGATCCATCGGAGGATTTGCCGCCGAACGAATGACGATCATAGCAAATGAAGAATAGCCAATCAGAATTACTACAACACTGATCAAAACTGTATTCCAGAGAATTAATTTCTTACGAATGGTATAGATTATTCCAAATACAAGTGCCCCAATAAGCGCTAAGGCATAAATAATTACACCGGTATTAAATGGAAGTCCAATGCCATTTACAAATAGCAATTCGAACCAGGTAGCAATCGTAATAACTCCCGGAATAATACCATACATCACAACACCCAAAATCAATAAAGAAACGGCTAAACTGATCAGAATTCCGTTGCGGGTAACTTTATATTTCCTGAAATAATAAACAAAAACAATAGCTGGAATTGCCAAAAGGTTCAAAAGGTGAACACCAATCGAAAGTCCCATCAGGTAAGCAATCAAGATGATCCACCGGTTAGCGCGAGGCTCATCGGCCTCATTTTCCCATTTCAGGATAGCCCAAAATACGAGAGCTGTAAACAGCGACGACGATGCGTAAACTTCGCCTTCAACCGCCGAAAACCAGAATGTATCGGAAAAAGTATAAGCTAATGCTCCAACAACTCCAGCACCAAGAATAGCAACGGTTTGACCTAATGTATATTCACCATCAGCTTTTATTAATTTTTTAGCCAGATGCGTAATTGTCCAGAAAAGAAAAAGAATAGTGAAAGCGCTGGCCAGTGCCGACATCGCATTTACCATGATTGCAACGTGCGAAGGGTTACTTGCAAAAAGGTTGAAAAATCGTCCCATGATCATAAAGAACGGCGCGCCCGGTGGGTGACCAACTTCTAATTTATACGAAGTGGTTATAAACTCACCGCAATCCCAAAAGCTGGCGGTTGGTTCAATAGTCAGCAAATAGGTTACTGCAGCCACCAGGAAAGTGAGCCAGCCAACGATAATATTCAGTTGCTTAAAGTTTTTCATCTGCTTATTTTTTACCACATTGGCACTAAGAACTCATCGTTTTTTTGTTATTAATTCCTTTTTCAATGCGTTCTATGTGCCAAGGTAGTTTTCATTTACGTTTTGAGCATATTTTAACGGCTGCGAAGTTAGCACATTCTTTCAAAATCAGGATAAAAGGAATTTGAATTTCTGAACATTGAGAAGTGCTATTAGCATAAATTAACAGTAAAACGCACATTACTCCCTTCGATACGCTTCGCTACTCAGGGAGCGGCTCTTTTAACTTCTGTCTCCGGACTCCGGTCTTTTTTAAAACACTGACTCAACAATCTTGCGGGTATTATCCGAAACCCCGTAGGTATAAATGTGTAAGCTTGGCGCCTGATGGGCTACCAAATCCTTCGACTGCAAAATAGCCCATTCGGTACCAACAACTTTGGCATCGTCATCGGTTTTGCATTTACCTAATTCAACAGCCAAATCCTGGGGAATATCGATACTGAAAAGTTTTGGCAAAACAGTCAATTGGTTTTTCAGATTGATCGGTTTGATTCCAGGAATAATCGGAACCGTAATTCCAATGGCTCTGCATTTATCTACAAAATCGTAATATTTCTGGTTGTCGAAAAACATCTGTGTCACAATGTAATCAGCTCCTGCATCTACTTTTTGTTTCAGGTATTGAAGATCGGTTTCAGCATTTGGAGCCTCAAAGTGTTTCTCCGGATAACCAGCCACCCCGATGCAGAAATCCATGGGAGCTGTATTTTTAAGATCCGCTTCCAAATACTTGCCGCTACGTAAATTCACGATCTGTTCAACCAACTGGTTGGCATTCGAATGTCCGTTCGGATCGGGCCTGAAAACATGTTCGCCTTTATTACCGTCACCGCGCAATGCAAGCACGTTCTTGATACCCATAAAATTCAGGTCAATCAGAACATGTTCAGTTTCGCTTTTCGAAAAACCGCCACACAAAATATGTGGAATCACCGGAATTCCATATTTATATTGAATGCTGGCGGCAATAGCCACAGTTCCAGGACGTTTGCGAACTGTTCGTTTTTCAATGCGGCCATCGGGCATCTCGATGTACATCATTTCATCGCGGTGCGTGGTAATGTTGATGTACTTCGGGTCGAAATCGACCAGTGTTTCTACTGTTTTGTATATTTTACTGGCATCGTTTCCCTTGAGCGGGGGTAGAAGTTCAAACGAAAAAACAGTTTTATCGCTTTGATTAATAATGTCAATAACTTTCATCTCTGGGTTATTTTAACGGTTCAAAAGATTAGCTGACAACCAATCCTTCAACGAAATATCATTTAAAAATGTTCTCAATTTCCTTTTGAGTCTTATTCATTTCTCGCTTCAGTTGAGTTTCAACCGAATTGTTGAAATGAAAAATCATATCGGCTACAAACATAACAACCAAACCCAAAACGAACGAAACCAAAGCTGTTTTTGTTGAATTTTTCATGGATATTAATTTTTAGATCACATAGTTTGCGAAGTTGCGGTATTTATCGGTCTTCAAAATTTACATCTCGAACCATAAGTTTTGGAAAAACTGCGATCAAATCAAGCTATTAATATCTGTTGGGTGCATTTTATTGCCATGCAAGAACTGTGTTTAATACCTATATTTACTTCGTTATTACTTCCAAATCCCAATAAAAAAAATGATTTTTGCTTTTTTACTTATCAAAATTCCCCATTTGAATATTGAATAAGCAAAGGAGAGGTCAAAAAGCCAATAGTTAATGAGTATTTAAGGGCACTTTGGTGTATTAACGCATAAATCAGTACATCGTTCGCGTATGAAATACTTATTTGTTACATCCATATGGCTCCTTTTGTCATGTATAAGCCTTCACTCAATTCGTGCCAATGAACCAGAGTCAAAACCAATCGTTTCGAAAGTACCGTTTGGCGATCCGTTCATCATGCTCTGGCAGGGAAAATATTATGCCTACGGAACACTTTCTCCCGATGGGATTGCCGTATATGTTTCCGATGATTTGACCACATGGACTGCTCCTGAAGGCATTTCAAAAGGCTTGGCACTGAACAAATCTGACGTTTGGGCCGATCGCTGGTTTTGGGCTCCCGAAGTGTATGCTGTAAACGGAAAGTTTTACATGTACTATTCGGCTGACGAGCACATTTGCGTTGCTACCAGCGATTCGCCGCTGGGTCCTTTCCGTCAGGAAATTAAAAAGCCAATGCTTGAAACCGAAAAATCAATCGACAATTCACTTTTCATCGATGACGACGGAACGCCTTATCTCTTTTTCGTTCGGTTTAACGATGGCAATAATGTTTGGATGGTTCAACTCGAAAAAAATCTGATTGACCTGAAGCCGGAAACCCTTCGTCATTGCATCCATGTTTCCCAACCCTGGGAGGAAATATGGCCGCGTGTAAATGAAGGTCCGTTTGTCATTAAACAAAACGGCGTTTACTTCATGACTTATTCGGCCAACAGTTACGAAAGCCCTTTCTATGGAATTGGGGTCGCAACTGCCACCAACATCCACGGCCCATGGATTAAATCTGAAACTAACCCGGCGCTTCAGAAACCGGGCGATCTGGTAGGTATTGGACACAACGCATTATTTACCGGTAAAGACGGAAAGCTGCGAATCGTATTTCATGCCCACAACAGTACCACCAAAATTCATCCTCGAAACATGTATATTAGCACCGTAAGATTCGAAACTAAAGACGGAAAAGAAAAAATGGTAATCGATAAAAACTACCTGACCCCAACCTTGAAAAAACAATGAAAAAACTAAAAACTCTGATCTTTGCAATGCTGGCATTCGTTTCATTCGGAAGATGCAGCGCAAAAGAACCCGTGCAGGATATTAAAACAAAAAGAACCTTTACCAATCCGGTGTGGGATGGCGCCGATCCCTGGATGGTTAAACAAGGAGAAGATTACATTTATTGTTGGTCTTCCAACAATTCGATTAACGTTTCACGTTCGGCAAAAATGACCAAACGCGGCGAAGTGAAAAAAGTCTGGCAAGCACCTTCTACCGGCTGGAACCGCGCTTGTGTTTGGGCTCCTGAAATTCATTTCATACAAGGGCGCTGGTATGTGTATTATGCTGCCGGGGAATCGGGGCCACCATTTATTCACCAGCGAACTGGAGTGCTGCGCTCGGCCACCGACGATGTGTTCAGCGATTACGAAGACATGGGCGTTTTATACACCGGCGACAATCCGGCTGACCCAACTTCGAATGTGTGGGCGATTGATATGACCACGCTCGAACACAAAGGCAAACTTTACGCCATCTGGTCAGGATGGATCAAACAGGAAACCACCGATGCCACCCAGCAACACCTGTACATTTGCGAAATGGAAAATCCGTGGACGATGAAAGGTAAACGCGTCAAGCTTTCGTCGCCAGTTGAAAGTTGGGAAACCGGTGGTCCATTGAATCTGAATGAAGGACCGGAAATTCTGAAAAATGGAGACAAAGTTTTTGTGATCTATTCGTGCCGCGAATCGTGGTTAGTTGAATACCGCCAGGGAATGCTACAACTGATTAACCCGGATGGAAACCTGCTCGATCCGGCGAACTGGAAGAAATCAGGGCCGGTATTTCAGGGAAATTCGCAAGTCTATGGAGTGGGGCACTGCTCATTCGTGAAATCGCCCAACGATACCGAAAACTGGATCATTTACCACTCGAAAAAGAGCACCACTCCCGGATGGGAACGTGATGTGCGCATCCAGCCTTTCACATGGAATGCCGACGGAACACCCAACTTTGGCGAGGCAATTCCTGCCGGAAAATCCATCAATCTGCCTTCAGGAGAAGTTGAATAACAATCGAATACTCTAATTTGAACAAATAAAATTAAACCAATGAAAAAACACCTATTTATCCTTGCCATGGCAAGTACACTACTTTTTGCGGCTTGCCAAAATGCGCCTAAAAAGGCTGAAAAAACCGAACCTGTTTCGACCCGTTGGAACGAAACACAGGCACAACAATGGAGCGCTGAAAACGGCTGGCTGCGTGGTAGTAATTTCAACCCAAGTACGGCCATTAACCAGCTGGAAACCTGGCAGGCCGAATCGTTCGACACCACAACCATCAACCGTGAACTCGGCTGGGCACAAGGCATTGGCATGAACGTGATGCGCGTTTACCTGCACCATGTGGCGTGGGAAGTCGACAAAGAAGGCTTCAAAAATCGCATGGGCACTTACCTGACCATAGCTTCAAAACATGGCATCAAAACGGTCTTCTGTATTTTCGACGACTGCTGGAATCCAACGTATAAAGCTGGGAAACAACCTGAACCCAAAATCGGCGTTCACAATTCAGGTTGGGTGCGCGATCCGGGCGATTTGCTTTATACCGACACCACACTCATCAAAACACTTGAGGCATACGTGAAAGATATTTTGACCACTTTCAAAGACGACAAACGTATTGCCATCTGGGATTTGTACAACGAACCCGGAAACTCTGGCTATGGCAACAAATCCCTTCCATTGCTGAAGAAAGTGTTTGAATGGGGTTGGGAAGTTCGTCCGTCGCAACCTTTATCTTCCGGAGTCTGGAGTTTAGCATTATCCGATCTGAACAAATTTCAGGTTGAAAATTCGGACATCATCACATATCACAATTACGAAAGTCCTGAAAAACACCAGGCTGCCATTGATACCCTAAAAAAATACAACCGTCCGCTGGTTTGTACCGAATACATGGCTCGTCGCAACAACAGTCTGTTCACCAACATTATGCCCATGCTGAAAGCCCAAAACATTGGTGCCATCAACTGGGGACTGGTTGCCGGAAAATCGAATACCAAATATGCCTGGGACGAACCCATTGCTGACGGATCGGAACCTAAACTTTGGTTCCACGAAATTTTTCATCCTGACGGAACTCCTTACAAACAAGAAGAAGTAGATTTGATCAAGAGTTTAACCCTGACAAAATAATGATGAATAGAATTACTCTATTTTCGATGGTCTTAGGTGCTGCAATTGCGTTTAGCAGTTGCTCGCCGAAGCCACAATCCAAAACCGAAAATTGCTTTACGCTAAAAGCTGAAGATTTTCAGAAAACCATTGATGGTAAAACCACCAATTTATACTTCCTGAAAAACGGAAATATTCAGGCGGCCATTACCAATTACGGAGGTCGCATTGTTGGCCTTTGTACTCCGGATAAGAACGGTAAAATGGGCGATGTTGTACTTGGATTCAGTAGCATTGATGGATACCTGAAAGCCAAGGAAGTGTTTTATGGAGCTTTGATTGGCCGCGTTGGAAACCGCATTGCCAAAGGGAAGTTCACCCTCGACGGACAGGAATATACTTTGCCATGCAACAACGGTGTAAACCATTTGCACGGTGGTCTGGGCGGATTTCACAACGTAATCTGGGACGTAAAAGCAGCAACAGATTCATCAATTGTTTTGACCTATTTATCGAAAGATGGCGAAATGGGTTATCCCGGGAATCTGAACGTGGAAGTTCAGTATTTGCTCGATTCGAAAAATGAAATTGTAATGAGCTACAAAGCCACTACCGACAAAAGCACTCCGGTCAACCTCACCAACCACGCATTCTGGAATTTGGCTGGCGAAGGAAGCGGAACCACCAACGACCAAATTCTGACCATTAATGCGGATGCCTATACGCCTGTTGATTCAACCCTGATTCCATTGGCCGGAAACGAACCTGTTGAAGGAACTCCTTTCGATTTCAGAGTAGGTAAAGCCATTGGCACCGATCTTGGACAAGTTGAAACCAATATTCAGTTGAAACATGGCCCGGGATACGACCACAATTTCGCACTAAATAAAACTGTTGCCGGAGAAATGTCGTTCGCAGCAACTGTTGTTGAACCGGTTAGCGGACGCAAAATGGAAATTTTCACCCTGGAACCAGCCTTGCAATTTTATGGCGGAAACTTTATGGATGGGAGCGATACCGGAAAAAGTGGAAAAGCTTTTAAATACCGCGAAGCATTTGCTTTGGAGACACAGCATTTCCCTGATTCTCCAAACAATACAAACTTTCCGTCCATTATCCTGAAACCGGGCGAAACATACCAAACACAAAGCATTTACCGCTTTAGCGTGGTGAAATAGTCTTAATAAATGGAAATTTAGAGAGCGGGTGACTTTGAGTCACCCGATCACTCTTTTTAAAAGGTCAGCATGTGTTATTCGCGTGCTGACTTTTTCGTTTAAAAAGTTCTAAATTTGGATACGTTTCTTAATTAATTGTCAATGACAACACCATCTTCAAAAATCAGTTTTACGGCTCCAATTATCCAGCACGAGGGAATGAACGCCGGATATGTTGAATTTCCGTTCAGCGTGGAAGACATATTTGGAACACGTGGAATGGTGAAAGTAAAGGCACTGTTCGATGGAAAAGCTGAATACCGCGGAATAATGAGCAACATGGGAACCGGTTGCCACATATTGATTCTGACACAGGAAGTGAGGCGTAAGTTGGGGAAATCGTTCGGTGATTCGGTTTTAGTTGAGGTGGAACACGACCTCGAAAAAAGGGAAGTGCTTATTCCCGATGACGTTCAAAATTTACTGGCTAAATATCCAGAGGCACAGGCCTTTTTCGAAAAACTATCCTACACCCACCGTAAAGAGTACATCAATTGGATTACTTCAGCTAAACGCGAGGAAACACACGCAAAACGGATGGTTGAGTTTATCGAGAAACTGCTGCAAAAGAAAAAGCCAGATCAGAAATAAACTTTTACTCATGAAAACAAACGAGTTAATTCGGGAAATCAGATCGTACTGTATGGCCAATGCCAATGCAGAGCAATTACAAAAATCGCAACGCTTTTTTAAGGAAGAATTTGTCGGGTATGGACTTACAGCCCCGCAGGTACACGGCAAAGTAAAAGAAATGCTTAGCCGGGGAGGGTTCAACCTTCAAACTGTTATGGAAGCTGCCCCTGAATTGATGAAAGGTGGTAAGTACGAAGAAATCTCTATCGTTTTGCTTTTGCTCGACGGGCTATGGAAACAATTTACTCCGGAAACTTTTCAAATTATAGGAAGTTGGTTTTCATTCAGCATTACCAACTGGGCGCATGCGGATACGCTGGCCATGTTCACTTTACCTCGGTTTCTGGATAAAAAGATTCTCGAAATGGAAGATTTTAGTCCGTTGCTCAATTCTCCGTATAAATTTCAGCGGAGGTGCGTGCCGGTAACGCTAATTAAACACATGAAGAAAACCCGACAGGTAATGCCTTCTATTCTTTTTGTGGAAAAACTAATGGCTGATCCGGAACGCGAAGTTCACCAGGGCATGGGCTGGTTCCTGCGCGAAGCCTGGAAAATCAATCCAGCCGAAGTTGAATCGTTCCTCTTGAAATACAAAGACACAGCGCCGCGATTGATCATTCAATATGCCTGTGAAAAAATGACTCCGGAAAATAAGTTGCGGTTTAAGCGGGCAAAATAGGCGTTCATTTAAAATGGAAATGCCCGCATTGGGCTTTCCAACACGGGCATTCAAAAATTTTAGTGACCGGATGAACTCAAGTCATCCGATCACCTCATTATATTCTTTATTCGTTCAACGATTTGCAAATCTTTTGGTTGATTTCACGAACCCGTTGTTCTTCCAGTTTGATTACTTTACGGTCGTATGTCATCAATCCATTAATTTCGCCTTCCACGTCAGTAGTTTGGGTATAAACTCCGGCAGAAAAACCAGCCTTGATGAATTTCAGCAGCGATTCGCCGTATTTCACATACTCGTCGGTTACTTCCTTCGAGTTTTTAAACTGAACGTAACCCCAGTTTTTGTCGGTTGCCCAAAGGTGACCTTCCAGTGCCAAACCAATTCCACCATACTCGCCCAAAACTGTTGGACGCTGTCCGTCATACAGATACATATCTGGCCCCGGATAGTTGTGCAAATCGAGCATATCGCCTACCGGATAATGGTTTCCGCCGCTAGCTGGGTTTACCAAACGACTTGGATCGTATGATTTAGTCCATTCCACAATTTCAGGAACTTTAAATTGTCCCCAAGCCTCGTTGAAAGGCACCCAGGTTACCACACAAGGATTTGAATACAGGTAATCCATGATTTCTTTCCATTCTTTGCGGTAGTTGGCTTCCGAGTCGGCCGAACGCTTCATTTCGGTTCCGGTGAAATAATTGTGGCTCTGCCATTGTGGCGAACGATCGCCGCTTGGCATGTCCTGCCAAACCAAGATTCCGAGTTGGTCGCAATGCGTGTACCAGCGGGCTGGCTCCACTTTCACGTGTTTGCGAATCATGTTGAACCCAAAATCTTTGGTTTTCTGAATGTCGTATTTCAATGCTTCATCGGTTGGGGCGGTATATAAACCATCGGGCCACCAACCCTGATCGAGCGGACCAAACTGAAAATAAGCTTTGTTATTCAGTTCCAGACGAACGATACCGTTTTTATCGCGTTTGGTCGAAACTTTGCGCATCGCAAAATAGCTGTTCACCTGGTCAGTCACAGCTCCATTACTGATTACACTAACTTTCATGGTGTAAAGGAAAGGTGATTCGGGGCTCCACAATTTGGCTTCAGGAACCGAAATCTCTAGTTTTTCTCCGGAAGTAGCTTTGCTCACGGCAATTTCTTTCGATCCATCAAAAAGTTTTACCTCTACTACATCGCCATAAGCTGCGCCTTTGGTTTGAACAGAAACAGCAACCTGGCTTTTGTCGATATTTGGAACAGTCTGGATATGCTCAATGCGTTTGGCGGCAACAGGTTCGAGCCAAACGGTCTGCCAGATTCCGGTAACCGGTGTGTACCAAATACCATTTGGTTTACTTACCTGTTTTCCGCGTGGCTGAAATCCATTATCAGTTCCATCCCAGACCCGAACAACCAGTTTCTGGCCACCCGTTTTATTCAGGAAAGGAGTTACATCGAATGAAAAAGGTGTATAGCCACCTGTATGCGAACCAATTTTTACATCGTTCACCCAAACATCGGCCTTCCAATCGACAGCGCCAAAATTCAACAATACGTTTTTACCTTTCCAGTTGGCAGGCACTTTAAAGTTTCTTTTGTACCAAACTTCGTTCTCACCGCCAACGGTTTTCATTACTCCCGAAAGGCTTGATTCGACAGGAAAAGGAACCAAAATTTGCCCGTCGAAAGCGATTGGTTCAGCCATTCCGGCTTTCAGGATCGAATAATCCCACAATCCGTTCAGGTTCATCCAGTCTGCCCGTTCCATCATTGGGCGCGGATATTCGGGAAGAACATTTTTGACATCGATTTTTTCGGCCCACGAAGTTTTGATTTTATCGCCGGCAGGTTTCCACTGCGCGAAGGTTTGGAGCATACAAATGCTTAATAAAAATAAGAAAGCTGTCTTTTTCATTCTTTTGTAGTTGTTTTAGGTTATTAAAATTTCTGAATTTAATTTTATTCCATGCTAATACACTTTGCTCGTTGTAAATGCTCATTCTGCCATTTATCTTTTTTCGAAAAATTAGCTAAAATTAGCAATCGAACTGATTCTTTCATCGATTGATTACCGTTTCTCAGTTTAAAACTTACTGCCTGACGAACTTTCTGAATGATAAAAAATAGATAAAAAAAATTCAGAAGTTACTATTACTTTTGCCCCAATTGTTGTTGGGAACTTACCTGAATTGAAATGAATTATTAAAAACTATATTTAGGCCACTTTAAATCCAAACTCTTTTTCTGAAGGAAATTATTTGACAAAAATAGAAGAACATATCGACGTTGCTCTAATTTCGAAGTTTCGAAATGGTGATATGGAGGCTTTTCGGAAAATCTACGAATCTTTCTGCGAACCTTTGTATCGCTTTGCATATTCGTACCTTAAAGATTCATTTGAATCAGAAGAGATTGTTCAGGATGTTTTCCTTAAGGTTTGGGAAAAACGCGCCGAAGTGGATGAGCAGAAGTCGTTCAAAAGTTACCTGTACCGCATCACAGTAAATAAAATCTTCAACGAGTTAAAGCACCGGGTGGTTAAGCAGAAATACGACCAACATCTGCAGAACTTCGACCAAACTTCAATTGAAACTCCCGAATCGTCCATCCAATTTCAGGAATTGAATAAAAAAGTAGAGCACCTTCTCACCCGATTACCTGAACAACAGCGCAATATATTTATCATGAGTCGCTGGAAAGGGTTATCGAATGCCGAAATTGCTGATACCCTCGACCTATCAATCCGCACTGTCGAAAACCAGATTTACCGCGCGGCCAAATTTATAAAGCTCCACCTGAACGACGACTATCCGATTGGCATACTGCTAATTGTATTCAGCTACCAGTGGATTTAGGACAACATATTTCCCTCTTTTCAAAAAAAATCAATTTTCGTGTGAGTATTGTATTATCCAATCTTGTATTACACCTGAAATGAAAAATACGGAATTTTCAAATATTGAATTTAAGGGCCTGTTGGAAAAGTTTCAATCAGGCAAAAGCAATCCGGAAGAACTTCGCCAGCTGGAAGAAATGTTTTTTGACGCTGAGATTTCTGAAGGGATAAAAAGCGCCATGCTGAATGAAATTAGAGACTTTGAAACAGCTGGTTCGGAAACAGATACCGACTACGACCGCCTGTTCCAATCGATTCAAAAGATTATTTCGGATCACAAATCAAATACCCGCAGCCTGAATTTACGATTAAATTTCATGCGCATTGCAGCCATTATTGTCATGGCCTTTGTCTTTGGTGGAACTTTATCGTATTTCATTTTCAACTCAGACAAAACAACATCGGGTTCATTTTGCGAAGTAACGGCTCCATTGGGCTCCACCTCCGAAATTGTACTTCCTGACAGCTCCAAAGTATGGTTAAACGCCGGAAGTAAAATCAAATATTCGACCACTTACAATCAGAAAAACCGGTTGATTTATCTGGAAGGCGAAGGCTATTTCATCGTAGCCAAAAACAAGGAAATCCCATTTATTGTAGATGCTTATGGATTTGAAGTTAAAGCTGTAGGTACCGAATTTAACGTAAAAGCTTACAAAAGCGATCCGACAGTTGAAACCACCATGGTGGAAGGCAAAGTAACTTTGCAGCATTCAACCGAAAGTATCCTGAAAGGAGTGTACCTGACACCAAACCAAAAAGCCACATTCTATAAAAAGGAAGAATCGCTGACAGTTGAAGTCATTAAGAAACTGCAAGAAAAGAAGGAAGAACTGAATTATATTCCTGAACACCGGTTGGTTATTGCACCACGGATTGATCCTAAAGCAATCGTTTCGTGGAAAGAAAACCGGTTAATCATTGAGCGGGAACAGCTTGGTACCTTGGCCGAGATTCTGAGCCGGAAATACAATTTCAATTTCGAATTTAAATCGGAAGACATTAAACGAATCAGTTTCTCAGGTACGCTTGAAGACGAAACCCTGCAACAGGTTATGAATGTGATTAAAATTTCGTCGCCAATTGATTATGAAATTGTAGGAAAGACCGTGATCATCGAGCAAAACGAAGCACGTATGTCGGAATTCAAAAAACTATATAAACAGAAGTAATTAAAAAAATCAGGGAATAGATTTTTGCCGAATCTATCCCCTGTATTCTAAATAGTGTTAAACAAAAATCAATGTCAGTTCCCGCAAAAGAATACTGGCATTGGCAGTCAAACATCTAACATTTCAAATGTATGAAAAAAAATCTAATTGGATTAATTTTTCCTGGAAGGGGAAAACTGAAAAAACTTTTCTTAATTATGAAACTAACAACTGTACTAATTCTGGCAGTTACCATGCAAATCAGTGCTACTGTTTATTCTCAAAGCACCAAGTTCAGTATGGATTTTAAAGGGAAAACGGTTCGCGAAGTCTTTAATATTATTGAAGGTCAGAGCCGGTTCCGGTTTTTCTTCAACGATGATTTTAGATTGATCGACGAAAAAGTGAACCTTGATGTTAAAGATGTTAGCGTAGAAGCTATTTTGGACGAGCTGTTCCTGAATTCAGACATCAGCTACAAAGTTCTGCCTAACGATTTAATTGTACTGACAGCCAGTAATAACCAAGGACTTGCACCAGTTAATCAAAGCAAAACAATCAAAGGCAAAGTAGTTGACGTAGAAGGGCTTCCATTGCCGGGCGTAACCGTCTATTTAAAAGGCACCACAGGTGGAACCATCACCAGTGGCGATGGGACATACAATCTCCCTGTTCCTGCAAATGCAAAAACATTGGTATTCTCGTTTGTAGGTATGGAAACCAAAGAAATAGCTCTTGGCAGTCAATCGGAAATTAATGTAACAATGGCCGAAAATACAATTGGTATTGAGGAGGTTGTCGCTATTGGTTATGGTGTCCAGAAGAAAGAATCGCTGACCGGAGCCATTTCAGGAGTAACATCCGAAGATATGGACCGTGTACACTCAACCACAGTTAGTTCGGCTCTGGCCGGTAAGCTGGCCGGGGTTTCTTTCCGTATGGCTGACGGACGTCCGGGATCATCGGCAAACATTCAGATCCGTAACATGGGCAATCCCTTGTATGTTATCGACGGAATCCAGAAAGATGCCGCACAGTTCAACAACATTTCTCCGAACGATATCGAAAGTTTAACTATTCTGAAAGATGCTTCGGCAGCCATCTATGGAGTACGCGCAGCAAACGGTGTAGTTGTGGTTACTACCAAACGTGGTAAACTAAATACAAAGAATACCATTAATGTTGACGCGTACACAGGATGGCAAAACTGGTCGCGGTTTCCTGCAACAACCGATGCTTACGGATGGATGTCGGGTAAAGCAGACGCAGAAATGAACCAATTTGGAAAAACCGACATCACTGCTTCGGAACTTGAAAAATGGAAAGCCGGTACCGATCCTGCTTACCGAAGCTTCAACTGGTACGATTTTATTATCAAACCAAATTCTCCACAAACATCGATTAACGTAAACACCACCGGGGGTTCCGACAAAATCAATTATTACCTTTCGGTTACACGTTTAGATCAGAATTCGGTTTTAGGCCGTGAGTTTACTTTCGGACGTACCAATATCCAGTCGAACATCGATGCTAAAATTACCGATCGCCTGAAAGTGGGTGTTCAGATCAATGGCCGTCAGGAAACACGCGACAATCCTGGTGTTCCCGGAGGAGACGATTACTGGGCTCCTCGTTTTGCATTGTTCCGCAACCGCCCAACCGAGCGCCCGTTTGCTAACGACAATCCGGAGTACATCAACAACATTGGTCACATGGCCGAAAACTGGGGATTACTTACCAAAGCAAATTCAGGATACTGGACTGAAGACTGGAGAGTTTTACAAACCAATTTTATTGCTGATTACGAAACCCCAATTAAAGGGTTGACCGCCAAAGGAACCTATTCGTATTACATTGCCGACAAATTGATGAACGGACACGAATATACCTACGATGCATACAGCTATTTCCCTGAAACTGATAGTTACAAAGTAACCTTTGCCAACCTGAACCCATGGAGAGAGCGCGGAACACACAAAACATTCGAAACGGTTTTGCAGGGCCAGTTGAACTACAAAAAGGAAATTGGCAAACATAAAATCGCAGGAACATTTGTTGCTGAGCGCATTAATCGTCACGAATTAGACGTTTGGGTTCATGCAGTGCCTAAAACCAATGCACTTCCAATTCTTCAGTTTGCTGATATGGATACTTACAATGATCAGGACTGGGAAGAAGCCCGTATTGGTTACATTGGTCGTTTCAATTACAGCTATGCCAACAAATACTACCTCGAAGTTTCGGGTCGTGAGGATGCAGCATGGAAATTCGTTTCGAACAAACGTTGGGGATTTTTTCCATCAATGTCAGCCGGATGGAGAATTACCGAAGAAAAATTTGCTAAATCAATCTTAGGTTCAAGCACTTTAGATATCAAACTTCGTGGATCATACGGTGAACTTGGTGACGATAATATCAATTTGGGAATTAATTCTGATGACAGTCGTTACATCGGTGCGTTTGCATACATACCTGGATATAACTACGGGACATCAACCAATATTATTGATGGGAATGTGGTAAAAGGATCAAGAGACCGTGGTGTTCCAATTACATCAATCACTTGGTTTACCAGTAAGATCACCGATATTGGAGCAGATTATTCGATAATGAATGGAAAATTAAGCGGTAGTATTGACTACTTTTATCGTAAACGCGATGGTTTGCGAGGAGTTAAATATGACGTTTTAGTTCCAAGCGAAATCGGATACTCACTTCCGGATGATAATGTAAACAGCGATGCCGTTATGGGAGCTGAAACATCGATTAGTTACGACGGAAGCGTTGGCAAATTAAATTATACTGTTGGTGGAAATGTTTCATTTGCACGCGAAAAATTCCTGAATTCGTACAAACCACGTTTCAATAACTCCTGGGACAATTACCGCAATTCAAGCGAAGGCCGCTGGACCGGAGCTTACTGGGGATACGAAGTTGTTGGCCAATTCCAGTCGTTCGACGAAATCAACAACTACACCATTAACAATGATGGACAGGGAAACAAAACCATGCTTCCTGGTGATTTGATGTACAAAGACATCAACGGCGATGGTAAAATTGACGACTACGACCAACGTCCTATTGGTTTCCCTAGAGACCGTAACCCAATCCTGAACTTTGGATTTAACATCAGCGCCAGCTACGCGAACTTCGACTTCAAAGCCGACTTCTCGGGTGGTGCAATGTACTCATACAACCAAAACTGGGAAATGAGAAACCCATACCAGAACACAGGTAACTTGTTGAAAGTATTCTACGACGAAAGATGGCACCGTGCTGATCCGCTGGATTTAAACAGTCAATGGATTTCAGGTAAATATCCTGCCTTAAGGTTCAACAACGGCGATCATAGCAACTACAACAAAAACTCCACATTCTGGCTGACTAACATGAGTTATCTTC
The DNA here is from genome assembly GCF_009689585.1 of Aquipluma nitroreducens. Classification (GTDB taxonomy): domain Bacteria; phylum Bacteroidota; class Bacteroidia; order Bacteroidales; family Prolixibacteraceae; genus Aquipluma; species Aquipluma nitroreducens. The sequence continues at coordinate 2,195,502 of NZ_AP018694.1, forward strand.
GATTGAGGACTTTGGAAATTGGTTATACATTGCCAAAAACATTGGTTGAAAAAGCAAAACTCCAGAAAGCTCGTTTCTATGTCAATACATATAACCTGTTCTCGTTTGACAAGTTAAAAAAACTAGGTGTTGAACCTGAGATTATGGACGAAAATGGTCTGCAATATCCTCAGAACAGATTGGTAAATCTTGGTGTTAACCTTAGTTTCTAACCGAAAAACTTTTATACAATGAAAAAATATATTTTTATTTCAATCATGCTCGTCACCCTTGCCTGGGGCTGTAATGATGAGGCATTTTTGGACAAATCACCAACTAATATTCTTCTGGATAACCAGATATGGAACGACCCCAGCCTTGTGCTCTCTGTTGTTGCCGACTTATACGACCGTGTTCCTGAATACCAAACACTTCAGGGATGGTGGGATTTTGCAAGTTTCGACGAAGGATTTGCATCAAACGGCGGCGACTACTGGCGCCATAAAAACCAGGATTACGGTTACGGCGAATGGTCGAACTGGGATTACGGTTTGCTCCGTGAAGTAAACCTGTTTATTGAAAGATGTGGTACTGCCGACAAACTGGATGCGTCAACCAAAGCACGTTTCCTTGCTGAAGGACGTTTCATCCGTGCCAACATTTATTTCGAACTGGTTAAACGTATGGGTGGAGTACCGATTATTACTGAATCGATGACTTACGATTTCAGTGGCGACCCATCGTACCTGCGCAAACCACGTAATAAAGAAGCTGAAGTTTACGATTTCATCATTAAAGAATTGGATGCCATTAAAGCCGATTTACCGAATGATCCAAATACTAAATCACGCGCTTCACAAGGGTTGGTTTTAGCTATGAAATCACGCGTTTGTTTGTACGCTGCTTCAATTGCTAAATATGGTGCAACAACTCCAACGGTATCGTTACCTGGCGGCGAAGTTGGGATCCCTGCAGATTTGGCTGCTGGTTATTATCAGAAAGCCCTTACTGCTGCTGAAGAATTAATTAACGGTGGTAAATATTCGTTATACAAGAAAAAAGAAAATCTTTCTGAAAACTTCGCTAATCTTTTCATCGACAAATCGAATCCGGAAGCAATTTTCGTAAAAGATTTCAAATTGAAAAGTGGTAAAGTTGAAGGCTGGACACTGGTTAACCAACCTTGGTCGCAGGCAGAAGATTTGGAAGGCGGACGTTTGAATCCTTCATTAAATTTGGTTCAATCGTTTGAAAAACTGGATAACACCTACGATACTTTCCAGACCAATCAGGCCAATGGCGATTACATCTATTTCACTAATCCGAAAGACATGTTTGCTGGCCGCGATGCACGTTTGGAAGGTACTGTAATGGTTCCGGGTTCGTACTACAAAGGAAAACAACTCGACATTTGGGCTGGATTCTTATTGGCCGACGGAACTGTTATTAATGGCGATAACTTTGGAACCCGCAAAACTCTTCCCGGCAAATCTGCTCCTGAATATGTTGTTGGTTGGGATGGCCCGATTGACGGTCTTGAATTCAGCGCTCAGTCTGGTTTCTATGTTCGCAAATACATGGACTTGGCCGTAGGTTCAGGCCAGCGTGGTGTGAACAGCGAAGTGTGGTGGATCCGCTACCGTTTAGGCGAAGTTTACCTGAATGCGGCCGAAGCTGCTTTCGAATTGGGCGACAAAGCCAAAGCTGCCGGTTACATGAATACTGTTCGCGAACGTGCTGGATTGGTTATTCCATTGACAGCTGCCGACATCACTTTCGACCGTATCGTTCACGAACGTAAAGTGGAACTTGCTTTCGAAGGACACGAGCTTTGGGACATGAAACGCTGGAGATTGGCTCACGTAATCTGGAACGGAGTTTCTACTCCACTGACAAACGACCCTGGAAAAGCTACTGAAGTAAGTACGCGTGTTTTCGGAATGTGGCCATACAAATATTATAACCCAGGTGGTGCAAACGATGGCAAATATATTTTCAAGAAAATCATTCCTGCTCAGGTTACCAATGCCCACCGGTTCCGTTTAGGCAATTATTATTCTGAAATTAACAGCACAATCAGGAATAACAATCCGCTAATCGTCCGGAATCCTAACCAGGAGTAACCGTTCAGTTAAACGATTTTCAAAATCAATAAATTTCTTTAGATATGAAATTAAAATTAATTATAGCATTAGGCGTCATTGGCAGCTTCCTTGCTTCGTGCCAGAAAGACAATTTTGACGAACCTGGTTCAAAGCTTGAAGGTAAACTGGTTTACAAAGGCGAGGCTATCAACGTTAGCTACAACGATGTTACGTTTCAGTTATGGGAACCAGGATGGCAAAAGAAAGGCGAAATTAATGTTGCAGTCGATCAGGATGGTTCTTTTTCAGCCATGCTTTTCGATGCCAACTACAAATTGGTTATCCCTTCAAACCAGGGACCATTCCGCAGCATTACAAACACCGAAACCAAATCGGATACGATTCTGGTTAACCTGAGCGGAAGCAAAACAATGGACATCGAGGTTATGCCATATTACATGATCCGCACCCCTCAATTTACGGTTGCAGGCCGCGAAGTAACCGGTACATTTAAAGCTGAAAAAATCATTACAGATGCCAACGCAAAAAACATTGAGCGCGTTAACCTGTATGTAAACAAAACTCAGTTTGTTGATTTCCGTTCGAATGTTGCTTCGTCCGAACTGGATGGTGCTTCGTTTACTGCAGGAACAACTGTAACACTAAAAGCTACAGTACCAACACTTACACCTACTCAAAATTATGTTTTTGCCCGCATCGGCCTAAAAATCGCCGGTGTTGAGGACATGATTTTTTCGCCGGTTGTGAAAGTAAATTTATAACAATAGGCATTACCAACTAAATCGGGGCCATCTTGATATTCTTGAATATTGAGATGGCCTTTTTTAACCTTGGTAGTGATACATTTACACCAAAAAACAACCTTATTACCTTATTTTGGAGCATTGTCACGTCGTTTGTATCTAAATTCAGACCAATAAGAATAAAACAATGTTACATTTCATGAAAATAAGACACTGATAATCATAGACTAATTAACAATGATTCGATAATCAAAATAGAAAGATTAATTTTAAACCAAATAAATTAAACCATGAGTAAAAACCACCCGGGGAAAATCTTCAGAACAAAATCCCCTTTTTATTTCATTCTTCTAAGTTTGTTTCTGCTCGCTTCGTGCGCTGAAACAAAAAAGGCCACGCCGGTGGTAACGATGACCAAAAACCTGCGTGCTCCGGCTTATCCGCTGGTCACCATCGATCCGTACACCAGCGCCTGGTCGGAAGCAGATCATTTGTACGATGATGCTGTTCGCCACTGGACAGGCAAACGCCACGGACTGATCGGCGCCATTCGTGTTGACGGACAGGTTTACCGCTTTTTGGGTAAGGAAGAATTACCCCGAAAAGCAGTTCTGCCAATGGCTAACCAAGGTGCCTGGGATGGTGTTTTCAGTTTGACCCAACCTGCCAGTGGATGGGAAAAACCTGATTTCAATGCGTCAAAATGGACTGCCGGGAAAGGCGCTTTCGGTACTTCCGGAATGCCAGATTTGGTAACTCCCTGGGAAACTCCGGATATTTGGGTTCGTCGCGAATTCACCATCGATGCAAATCTGACTGATGCCCCACTCTACCTGATTTATTCGCACGACGACAATTTTGAACTTTACCTGAACGGTCAGAAATTAGTTGATACGGGCTATGCCTGGAAAAACAATGCAGTTCTTCCTTTAGATGGTGAATTGAAAAAGCTATTGATAAAAGGTGGCAAAAATGTAATTGCAGCACATTGCCACAACAAAACCGGCGGTGGATTGGTCGATTTTGGTATTTATCAGGATAGCGAAAAACAGGAAATATTTGCACAGGCCGCAATACAAAAATCGGTTGCTATGTCGGCCACAAAAACACAATATATATTCGCTTGCGGATCGGTTGATTTAAACTTGGAATTTATGACACCGCTTTTGCCCCAAAATCCGGATGTGCTTTCGCGCCCGGTAAGCTACCTGAGCTACGACGTGAAATCGACCGATGGAAAAGACCACGATGTTCAGATTTACTTCGAAGCTACTCCGGAATGGGCCGTCAATACTATTTCGCAGGAAGTTTCGATCGAAAAAGGCGAAACTGATGGACTTACCTACTTCAAGACCGGAACAACCGAACAACCGGTATTGGCTAAAAAAGGCGACGATCTCCGGATTGACTGGGGATATTTTTACCTGTGCGGCGCCAAAACTCCTGAAATGAGTTACTCGCTAGGCGGATATCAGGCAATTAAAGAGGGTTTCGCAGCCACCGGAATTCTGGAATCGACAGGGGAACAAAAAATGACCACCAAAATGGTTCCTAATATGCCTGTTATGGCTTGTGCTCAGCAATTGGGCAAAGTTTCTGACAAAGGATCAAACGGCAAAATCATGATTGGATACGATGATTTGTATTCCATTCAGTACTTCAATGAAAACCGCATGGCCTGGTGGAAAAAAGATGGAAAAGTAACGATGGACGATGCCCTAAAAGCCGCCAATACCGAATACGACCAGTTGGTTGAAACCTGTGCTAAGTTCGATAATGAAATGTGGAACGATGCCGTAAAAGCCGGTGGCGAAAATTATGCAGAACTCTGCGTGTTGGCTTTCCGCCAGTCGATTGCCGCCCACAAATTGTTTAAAGACAAAGAAGGCAACACCATTTTCCTTTCGAAAGAAAACTTCAGTAACGGATCGATTGGTACGGTTGACTTAACTTACCCGTCTGCCCCATTGTTCCTGATTTATAATCCCGATTTGCTGAAGGGAATGATGAACCCGATTTTCTATTTTTCTGAAAGCGGAAAATGGAACAAACCATTTGCTGCTCACGATGTGGGAACTTATCCACTGGCCAACGGTCAAACGTATGGTGGAGACATGCCGGTTGAAGAATCAGGAAATATGCTGGTTTTGGCTGCTGCCATTGCTCAAGCCGAAGGCAATGCCACTTTCGCCGAAAAACATTGGGAAGTGCTTACCGTTTGGGCTAATTACCTGGTAGAAAACGGACTAAATCCTGAAAACCAATTGTGTACCGACGATTTTGCCGGCCACTTTGCGCACAACACCAACCTTTCAATAAAAGCCATCATGGGTATAGCAAGCTATGGAAAACTGGCCGACATGTTGGGTAAGAAAGACATTGCTGAAAAATACACTGCTCAGGCTAAAGAAATGGCTGGCAAATGGGTCGAAATGGCTAACGATGGCGATCATTTCCGCCTGACATTTGATCAACCCGGAACCTGGAGCCAGAAATACAACCTGGTTTGGGACAAAATTCTCGGCTTTAACATCTTCGATCCTGCAGTGGCTCAAAAGGAAATTGCCTATTACCTGACCAAGCAAAACACTTACGGATTGCCTTTAGACAACCGGAAAACCTACACTAAATCCGACTGGATTATGTGGACAGCAACCCTTGCCAACGACAAGGAAACATTCCAGAAGTTTATCGATCCGCTGCACAAATGTTTCAACGAATCACCTACCCGTGTTCCGATGACTGACTGGTACGAAACAACTGATGCCAAACAGGTCGGATTTCAGGCCCGTTCAGTTGTTGCCGGATATTTCATGAAAATGCTGGAACAAAAATCAGTAAAAAAATAGTAGCACGCGTTCGCAATCATGTGATATCCAGTGCAGAATTCATATCAATAAAAAGGATCAGACTGATAGATTTCAGTTCGATCCTTTTTTATGCAGTTTAACACTTCTAATTTACAGTATTTACGAAATCCCAGAACATGAGATTTCGTAATAAATTTTGCTTCCACAAAAACAAAAGCATCATTAACTAATTGATAGTTAATGATGCTTTGTAGTCTCACCGGGACTTTTTTAATAATCGTCATTAAATTTCATAAAATATCAAATGACTATCAATAAGCATATTAAATCATTTTTATTTAAGTTAAATATCTCTAAGTATTCTTAGATATATTAAAAATTGGGTGTATATTTGGGTGTAATTTTAACCATACCCAAATATGAATATCAAAAGAAACATCATTTTCACATTAGAAAGACGAAAGAAAATCGACGTTTTGGTCACTGACAATGTTCCAATCCGGATGCGTGTTATCTATGGTGGAACTCGGATCGAATTTAGCACCGGATACCGAATAGATGAATCCAAATGGGACGCAGACAAACAACGGGTAAAGAACGGATGTACGAACAAACTTAAGCAAAGCTCATCTGAAATCAATTCTGACTTGTTAAAATACTATACCGATATTCAGAATATTTTTAAGGAATTTGAGGTTAAGAATATTACTCCTACTGGACACGCCGGATAAAATATCCAGTGTTCGCCGGAACAAATTGACCACCTTCCGCCGGTCAAAATGGTTGGGTTGCGCCGGAGCAAATTGACCACCCTCTAAGAACGATTTATCCTTGTTGATTAGCGGGCATTTATGATTAAGTTGGCTTTGTTCAATATAATCAAAATGTCAAATAAACTAATCATTATGAGCAAGGTAAGAAGCATTATCAGGCTTTACACCGAGGGTGTAAGTAAACAGTCCATCGGGGAACGGACAGGTCTTCCCCGCAATAGTGTTAAGAAGTATATCAGGTTGTTCCTGGCTTCGGGCAAATCGCCCCAGGAGATTCAACTGATGAGTGACACTGAACTTGAGCAGATGTTTCTGGATATGGTTCCACGCAATCATATTGAGAATGATCTGCGTTATCAATCTCTGGAAGCATTTTTCCCCACCATGGAAAAAGCATTGAAGATCCGGGGAAACACCAAGGAGAAGCTTTGGGAGCAATATTTTGAACAGCATCCTGCAGGCTATCGGTTTTCACAGTTCAAGCATTATTATCTTCTCTGGAAGAAGGTTCGTAATCCGGTTATGCACATTGAGCATAAGGCCGGGGAGAAGATGTATGTTGATTATGCAGGCGAAAAACTCAAGGTTTTAGATCCGGAAACATTAGACATCACAGAGGTAGAGGTTTTTGTCGCCATACTGGGTGCAAGCCAGTTGACCTACGTAGAGGCCAGTTATACCCAACAGAAGGAAGACTTCATCAACTCCTGCGAAAATGCATTACATTACTTCGGAGGTGTTCCTAATGCCATCGTTACGGATAACTTAAAATCGGCGGTAATCAAGAGTAATCGTTATGAGCCAACACTTAATGAGGCTTTTCGTGACTTCGTAAGCTATTATTCGATGGCGGCTTTACCGGCAGCTCCGTATAAACCCAAACACAAAGCGTTGGTAGAAGGTGCCGTCAAAATCATTTACCGTTCGATTTACAGCATTTTAAAGGGTAATGTATATTCTTGCATTGAACTGCTAAATAGCGCGATCAGGGAGGCACTGGAAGCTCATAATAACAGGCCGCTTACAGGAAGGCCATTCAGCAGGCGACAGTTATTCGAAGATACTGAACGACACTTTTTGCACCCTTTACCTGAAAAGAGATATGAGTTGAAGCGACGCTATATCGCTTCTGTGATGAAGAACAATTACGTCTGCCTTGCCGAGGATAAGCATTATTACAGTGTTCCTTACCATTTTATCGGCAAGAAGGTAACCTTGCTTTACAGCCAATCTGAGGTTGAAATTTATCACCGCTACGAGCGAATTGCAGTGCACAAAAGGAACAGGCACCTTTTTGGACACACAACAATAACAGATCATCTGGCCTCGCAGCACCGCTTCATGAGCGACTGGAACCCCGATAAATTTATCGAACGAGCCGCAGAGGTAGGCCCTCAAACAAAAGAATATATTATCCAGTTGCTAAATGCCCGGCAGCATCCGGAGCAGACCTATCGATCCTGCCAGGGAGTTTTAAGTTTTTCGGTACGTGCCGGAAAAGAGCGGCTTAACAATGCTTGTCTGCGTGCACTTCAATATGGCGATTACAGCTATCAGACCATCCGGGTAATCCTTGAAAAAGGACTTGACCGAAACGTTGATGATCAGCAGCATGTTGATCAGTCAATGCCCCCTCACCTGAACATACGTGGTAAAAACTATTACCGGTAATATCTCCCCGGAGGAAAGCTGTAACGGCTACCCCTCCGGGTATTGTTTAACCTTAAATCGAATAAAATGAATGAGCAAACGCTTCAAAAAATGAGACAGATGAAGTTCTTCGGTATGGTTCGTGCCTTTAGAACAAGCATCGAGAATGGCAGCATGATTCAAATGACAGGCGATGAAATGGTATCGATGCTTATTGATGCCGAATGGGATGATCGTAACAATCGCCGCATAGAGAGGCAAATGCGCAATGCAAAGTTCCGTTATAAAGCCAACATTGAGCAGTTGCACTTTGATATAGATCGCAACCTGGACAAAAATCAGTTCATGCGTATGGCTGAGTGTACTTTTATCGGAAGAAAAGAGAATCTTCTGATCACCGGGAGTACCGGAATAGGCAAGAGCTTCATTGCTTCTGCTATCGGAAATCAAGCCTGTACCCTTGGGTTCAAAGTACTTTATGCCAACACTACAAAGCTGTTTACAAGATTAAAAATGGCCAAAGCAGATGGTTCGTACATCAGAGAAGTTGCAAAGATAGAAAGACAGGATCTTTTGATTCTGGACGATTTTGGCTTGCAGCCGCTTGATGCATCAAACAGGTCGGTACTTATGGAAATCGTGGAAGATCGTCACGGAAACCGTTCAACCATTATAACCTCTCAGTTGCCAGTGGCACAATGGTATGAGGTTATCGGAGAACAAACAATAGCGGATGCAATACTTGACCGCATTGTTCATGATGCTCATCGAATGGAACTTGTAGGAGAATCAATACGAAGAAGACAACGAAACAAAATCGTAGAAACTGTTGAATCAGAATAAATAAATCTAATTTTGTATAACTCTAATCAAAACAAGGAAATGATCGTTCTCAATATTGAAAATAGGTGGTCAATTTACTCCGGCGAAAGGTGGTCAATATAAAACGGCGCGGACTGGTCAATTTAACCGGCAAATCCACTCCTACCCCCGAACAACTTAAAACTGCATTTGCTAAGAGAAACAAAACAAGTAATCCTGAAGAAACAGAAGCAAAAAAGCCCACAGTTTCTTTTATGAATATTTTTGATGAATTTCTAAAAGAATGTGGTACGCAAAACAACTGGACTGACGCTACCTATAAAAAATTCTCAGCATTAAAAACTCATTTAAACAAATTCAAATCCGACCTTACATTTGAGGACTTGAGCGAATCCGGGTTAAATGAGTTTGTAAATTATCTTCGGGATAAAAAGGACATGAGAAACAGTTCTATTGGCAAACAAATCAGCTTACTCAAATGGTTTCTTCGCTGGGGACTTAAAAAAGGACGTCATAATAACAACGCCATTGAATCATTCAATCCCAAACTAAAAAATGCACCAAAGAAAGTAATCTTCTTAACCTGGGGAGAACTAAACAAACTTCGTGATTATAAAATTCCGGCAAATAAACAGTATTTGGAACGGGTTCGGGATGTGTTTTTGTTTACCTGCTTCACCGGGTTAAGGTATTCTGATGTATATAACCTGAAAACAAGTGATATTAAGGATGATCACATAGAAATAACGACAGTAAAAACTGTTGACAGCCTGATTATAGAATTGAACAAACACAGTAAATCCATATTGGAGAAATATAAAGATGTTCATTTCGAAAACAATAAAGTTTTGCCAGTAATTACCAACCAGAAAATGAACGACTACCTGAAAGAATTGGCCGAACTTGCTGAAATAAATGAGCCCGTGGGTGAGACTTATTATAAAGGTAATCAAAGGATAGATGAAGTTACACCAAAGCATGCGCTCTTGGGCACACACGCCGGTCGAAGGACATTTATCTGCAATGCTTTATCTCTGGGGATCCTGCCACAAGTAGTAATGAAATGGACAGGGCACAGCGATTATAAGGCGATGAAGCCCTATATAGATATTGCTGACGAAATAAAAGCCAATGCAATGAGTAAGTTCAATCAGCTTTGATTTAAATCACAAATCAAATAAAACTATTCTCTTTGTTGTATTATAAGTATGATTAAAATATTTTATATATTTGAACGATATTATAATTGTAATTTTAAAATAGCATGACTAAATTTCCAAGTGTACTGCACCACAGAGATACCTATATTGAGAGGATAAAACCTTTCATGCGTACTCCTATTGTTAAAGTAATGATAGGTCACCGCCGTGTGGGTAAGAGCTTTATACTGTTTCAACTTATTGAACTGATCAAAAATGAGGATAAAAATGCCAATGTCATTTATATCAATAAAGAAGATATTGAATTTATAGATGTTGTTTCGTACCGGGAGCTGCATGACTATATCTCGAAAAGGTTGGTCGGCGACAGGAAAAATTACATCTTTATCGATGAAATTCAGGAGATTGCAGACTTCAAAGTAACCATTCGTTCACTTGCCCTAGACGATAATAACGATATTTATATCACAGGCAGCAATTCAGAGATGTTTTCCAGTGATTTGGCAAATGAACTTGGAGGCCGTTATGTGGAATTTAGAATTTACAGCTTATCCTATCTTGAATTTCTGAATTTTCACAAACTATCCAATGACGATAACTCACTTGAAAAATACTTTCATTTCGGTGGATTGCCTTATCTGATACATCTGCCATTGGAAGAACAGATAGTTATGGAGTATATCAGCAGCGTATATTCAACAATCATATTGCGCGATGTTGTAGAGCGTAAGAAGATACGGAACACTGCTTTTCTTGAACAACTCATCCGTTTTTTAGCAAATAATGTCGGTAGCCTCTTTTCATCAAACAGTATAAGTGATTTTCTCAAAAGTCAGCAAGTCAAAATATCACCCAATCAGGTTTCGGAATATGCAGATTCGCTGGCGGAAGCTTTTGTAGTGCATCGGATAGGCCGTTACGATATTGTCGGAAAGAAGCTGTTTGAGCGCGGAGAAAAATATTTTTTTGAGAATATGGGTATCAGGAACGCAGTCGCAGGATATAAACCACAAGACAGAGCAAAACGATTGGAAAACAATGTTTGCAATCATCTTCTATTTTGCGGTTATGATGTTAAGGTAGGTGCACTATCTACCGAAGAAATAGATTTTGTTTGTACACGAGGTGGAGAAACATTGTATGTCCAGGTGGCAATCGAGTTATCAAGTCCTACAACAATTACCCGCGAATTTGGCAACTTATTAAGAATAAAAGATAATTATCCTAAAATTGTTGTTTCAGGTGAGCGTTCTTTTGAGAATAGTTACGAAGGAGTAGAGCACATCTATATACGTGATTTCTTATCTTCTACTCTAACACCTAAAATATTATAATGAGCAATATTAGGGAGTTTCTTCCCCAATGCCGAGAATTTTTATGGGCATTGAAAAATGGAGGTTATTATTTGAAATAAGTGTCAGGCATGGAACAATTTCAAAACATTCAATCAGTTATCGAGTACTTTTCGGCTATATATTCTTCATGGCAAGAGGTTAATTGTCTGCTGAGAAATAAGATTCAGAATCCTGATTCAGGAGATCTATCTTCTCAAAAGTTCCTATACAAGTTCTACAATAAAAACAAAGAGTCCAATGTCTTCCAAACTAATCTTTTAAACCTTATTCTGGCCAGTTCAGCAGAAAAAGCTGGAGTTGTTACAACCCCTTTACTTGTGTTGTTAAGGGAGAATATCTCTCTTTTTGAGAATAATAAAACAATCCTGGAAGATCTGAATGCTCTCAAGATTATCGAGCAATCTTTGCTGTATTATCAAGACAAAAGAGTTTCACTGGGAGAAGATCTGAAACTGATAAAAACGTATCCTTATCCTTCGGAAGTAGAAAGGCAGATGCTGATTGATGAGACACGAAAGGAATTAAACGAATTATCCGGTGAAGAAGAAAAAGAACGGAACAGGATTGCTCCCTTTTGTGAAAACTTTTTCCCTGGCATTTACCAACTAGGTAAAGAACTTGTAGCATTCATTAATGCTTATATTCCTGAAAAGGATGTGATTGCTGAGAGTCAGGTAAAATCATTCAGACAAAATATTTCTAATGGCATTTTAGTTAAAAATGACCAGACAGATAAAGTGGCTGAACCTGATGCGATTTTCAGGACAAGAATGTTTGAGAAGTTCCTGATACTGGAAAGAAGGCTCTTAACTGATAAATATCTGAAGGAAGAAAACCAGAATAAAGAACTGCGTTGGATTTCAACCCATGAAAACGGGAAACCGGACATCAAAAGATTGGTTACGTTTTTGGCCGGAATGCTCGATAATAACTATTTTCTCCCCAACAAAGACCCCAAAATAAAAGCGTTTTTTGAATCCCGATATCATATCACCATTGGGCAAAACTTTGAAAGGAAAAGACGTGTGCCGCTTCTAAATGAATACAAAATAGTATTTCATAACTATCCATTTTAATGAACCGGTAGCGGTCGCAATACGAAATTACATCACCTATATTTTTTATATATCAATGACTATCAATAACTAACACTCCATAAAACTACGATTCACTGATACTCCAGGAAACTCAAATTAATATTGCGGCATGATTGATAGACCGGCCGACTATCGTTATGTATCACGTAAAATTAATTTGATATGAACATTAAAGATTTAAAAGAAAAGCCTATCTGGCAAATGACAGGGGAAGAGTTCCTATTCCTTCAGCAAAATTCGGAATCCAAGCAGGTACAATCGGCAGCAACCGCAGTTACCAACCCACAAAAGAAGTATGTATATGGAATTGCAGGTATTGCCCGGTTATTCGGATGCAGTACTCCAACGGCAAACCGGATCAAGCAAAGCGGGAAGATTGACAAAGCCATTACTCAGATCGGCCGGAAAATTATTGTGGATGCAGAACTGGCGCTGGAACTTGCCGGGCGCAAATCCGGCGGAAGGAAGTAGGCAATGATAAAGTCGAAACAACCGGAATCAGGCACAGTGATCGACTTTACCGAGCTTTGGCAAAAATCCCGGCTTTTAATAACAGATGAGTTTGTTTCTCCGCCTGTAATTGTGAAGGTTGACGATTCAATCATTTGTACTTTGGGAAATTTCAGTGCTTCAACCGGTAAGGCCAAGAGCAAGAAAACATTCAATGTCTGTGCTATTGTTGCGGCTGCTTTATCCAACAGTACGGTGTTGAATTATTCAGCCTCTCTGCCGGAGGGTAAACGCAAAATTCTGTATGCCGACACCGAACAAAGCGCCTTTCATTGCCTGCGAATATTGAAACGAATACTGAAACTGGCCGATCTTCCTTTAGACCAGCAACCTGAATCTTTGGAGTTCCTTTCTCTTCGAAAGTATTCCCCGAAAATACGGCTGGCCATCATCGAAGAGGCAATCTGCCATACTGAAGGTTTAGGGCTTGTGATCATTGACGGAATTCGCGACCTGGCTTACGACATTAATAGTCCGGGCGAATCAACCGATTTGATTACCAAACTGATGCAATGGACAGATGAAAGGTTGGTACATATCCACACGGTTCTACACCTGAACAAAGGGGATGACAATACACGCGGGCATCTGGGAACAGAACTGAACAACAAAGCTGAAACCGTTTTGCAGGTTACCAAAGACGAGCTTGACAAAGACATCAGTTCGGTATCATCCATGTATATCCGGGATATCGATTTTAACCCGTTTGCCTTCCGGATCAACAGCATTGGATTACCTGAACCTGTGGAAGATTATCATCCCAAACAAGCCGCTTCTCAAAAAGGCTTCGATTATCACGAAGTACCGGAAGCCAGGCACCAAGAAGCGTTGGAAAACTTATTTGCTGATGCTGAACTGATCTCGTACAGCAGCCTGATTGATAAGTTACAGAAAAGTTATGCTCTGGTTGGTTATTCTTTTGGTGTAAACAAAGCCAAATTATTGAAAGTATTCCTGGAAAATAAACGGATGATTCTCAAAGACGATAAATCATACCGGTTTAACCTTGATTTTCACTTTTGACCGGTTTAGTTTAGTCTGGGTATATATATAATAAACCATACTAAACCTGTTTAAGGAGTTTAAACCGGTTTATCGTACCAGGGTTCCGGTTTGGTTTAGGTTAAACCGCTTAACTAAACTCCATTCCGGGTTTATCAAATAATCAGGCAGGCCAAAAGAAAAAGATACGGATATAAATACGATGGTATGTATAGCCATTGGTATGTTGGTGCATAGGTACATCAGTACGTTGGTACAACAATACAACAGCACGTCAATGTGTCAATACAACAATCATTCATTCAATTAATCAAACATTAAACTTTAATAACATGAATATCAGTGAAGCAAAAAACATAGACATGGCAGAATACCTGCAATCCATCGGAATAACTCCCTGCAAAAAGCAAGGGAACAGTCTTTGGTACTATTCACCTTTCAGAAATGAAACAGAACCCTCATTCAAGTTAAACCTTGCCTTAAATCAATGGTATGATTTCGGACTGGGTAAAGGCGGTAATATTATCAGTTTTATCTTGGAGCAAAACCAAACTGACAATGTTTCACAAGCACTTCAAATCCTTTCAGGTAAAGCTTTGGAAATTAAGCCCCAATCTCTTTCTTTTCGCCAGCAGGAAAATCTACCTTATTTCGAGGATATTCGGGTTAAACTTCTTGAAAACTTCGCACTAATTCAATACCTGAAGGATCGTCAGATTCATATTATCTCAGCCAGAAAGACCTGTAAAGAGGTACATTTCAGAACCAAAGGCAAGGCTTATTTTGCCATTGGATTTGAAAATAATCTCGGCGGATTCGAATTGAGAAACAAGTACTTTCAGGGAACTTTGTCCCCAAAGGGAATTACCCATATTCTGGCCGGGAAAGATACCTGCTGCATTTTTGAGGGATTTATGGACTACCTTTCATTTCTTACCATTGCACAGAAACAATCTCCTGGTCTAGGCAGCATACGTAAACAGGATTACATTATCCTAAATTCCGTAGCTAACGTTTCCAAAGCAATAAGTGTTATCGAAAATTATAAAGAGAAGTATTGCTATTTAGACAATGACAAGGCCGGAGTTTCGGCTTTCCTTGAGATTCAGGAGAAATGCGGACAAAATGTAAAAGATATGTCTGCCACATACCGGGAACACAATGACCTGAATGATTACCTCTGCCAGAAGAAAAAGACCTTGGACTTACCTCAAAAATTAAAACAACCGAGACTAAAACGGTAAAACGTAATCCGGCGGGCAATCTTTGGTTTTATCGGGGGTAAGTTGGTGTTGTGCCCAGACCTGTAACCCAGTAGCAGAATAGCGAATTATGAATAATTCTGAACCGAAATAAATAAGTATGAATGGAAATAAACATTTTCGAATAGAATCAGATAATTTATTCAGCATTAGTCCTATTCATGCAGAACTATCCCGTCTGAGTGAGGAGCAAGTTTGTGTATCGGTCTGCCCGATACCTTGCTCTGCGAGGCTAAAAACATCCCGTCGGTCTAATCGGAACAATTAAATCACAAATTATGAGAACAATCAAAAACAGGAATATCGGTGGCAGGCCACCCAAAGCACCTGCCGAAAAGAAGGGTTATAAAATCACGATCAAAATGGACACTGAAGAATACTATACCTTAAAAGCCAAAGCACGTGATGCCGGGATTAACCGCAGTGAATTTATCCGCCTTTGTATCCGGTCGAGCGTGGTAAAGCAACATCTCACATCGGAACAGATGGGATATATCCGGCAACTTAGCGGGATGGCCAACAACGTTAACCAGGTTGCACATAAAGCCAATGCTGCCGGGTATTCTGATGTACACAGGCAATGCCTTTCATTAAATGAGCGGTTGGATAACGTAATTAAAAAAATTGAAGATGATTGCTAAAATTGTACAAGGACATGGTTTTCGTGGCGTGATAAACTATGTCCTAGATAAAGACCATTCTCATTTGATTTATTCTGAAGGAGTAAGGCTGAAGGACAAAGAATCCATTATTCAAAGTTTTGTTGTACAACAAAAGCTAAATCCGAAAATAGTAAAACCGGTGGCGCATATTTCGCTGGACTTTTCTGTTCAGGATAAAAACAGGCTGACCGATCAATTTATGGCTGGTATGGCACTGGAGTACATGGAAAAGATGGGATATAGAGATACTCAGTACATTATTGCCCGACACCACGACACAGACCATCCACACATTCATATCGTAATCAATCGTATCGATAACAATGGAAAGCGGATTTCGGACCAGAATGAAAAGTTGCGCAATACCTGGGTTTGTATGGAGCTAACCAAAAAGTACGGACTTTATATTGCTTCCGGCAAAGAGAACGTGAAAGAACACCGGTTAAAAGAACCAGATAAAACCAAGTACGAAATCTATCATGCCCTAAAATCGGCTATTCCAAACGCCAAGAACTGGAAAGAACTAAAATCAGAATTACTTCAGTCAGGTATTACGATTGAATTCCGAAAAAACGGAAATACAGATAAAATCCAGGGAGTGCGGTTTGGAAAGAATGGGTATGAGTTTAATGGTTCCAAGATTGATCGGTCTTGTAGTTATTCCAAAATCAGTTACCAGTTATATCTGAATGAAAAGCTACACCAAAGTGAAGGCCAGCATCATTCAGCGACTAACCAATCGGATCAACTAAACCGACAGGACAACACGATGGATTTTTCTTCTGGACTTGAAAATGCAGCTTCAGTATTGGGAGGACTGTTCGATTTCATGAACCCATCACACCATTACGATGAAAACGAGGCTGATTTTTTAAAAGAGCAAGCCCGAAGGAGGAAAAAGAAGAAAGACAACCAATACAGGCACAGATTGTAACCAAATTAAATCAAAATTTATGGGTAGCAGCAAAATGGATTCTTCGGCAGTTTATACACTGTTTGAAGAATTAAAACAAAAAATAGATGAGCAGAGCCAAAGAGCCAGGCACAACACTAATAGCCAAACTGATTCAACTTCTGATTCGGATGAGATCATATCGCTGATTGAAGATCTAAAAGTTAGGATTAACCAGCTACAGTGTAAGCATTCGCTGAAGTGCGTCAACTAATTTTGCATGTCAGTCTATAAGTTTGCTTTTTACTTCAAAGACAAACGACATGTATAATGAGAAAAAATTCCGGGCCATCTATGACGAGTTTCTGGCATCGGGCCTGACCATTCGGGATTATTGCGCCAATCAACAAATGAATGAGGCTAAGTTCTATTATTGGCAACACAAGCTAAAAGGACTATTGCCACCTAAAAGTGGATTTATCCCGGTGGTTTTTGAGAATGGTGGGCAAGCCCAGTCGTCGCGGGTTCCAGCCCCGGTGCAGGTACAATCGACAACCTTTTCAACATCGGGAGCCAGACCCCAAACCATCTCCTGTGAGATTAGCTATCCGAATGGGGTGTGTTTAAAGCTGAACGGTTTGCCCGACCCACAGATATTACGGTCGCTGTTGGTTTTAACGCGCCGGTAGGATGTTCAGCCTCACTTCGTCAATGCGGTATTACCTGTATTCGTACCCAACGGATATGCGCCGGAGTTTTTACACCCTGAGCGGAATGGTGACCAACCAGATGGGGCGCAACGTGCAGGACGGGGATGTTTATATCTTTATCAACCGCCCGTGTACCAGCATGAAAATCCTGCACTTGGAATGCGGTGGTTTGGTGATCTATCACATGAAACTGGAATCGGGCAGTTTTAAACTACCGGTTTTTGATGAAAGTACCAATACGTTTCAAGCCAGCTGGCAGGAGTTGATGCTGATGGTACAGGGTACCTCACCGGATGGAAAAATGAATAAAAAAAGATGGGAAAAACCTTCGAAACAGTAGATTTTACTTGGTTTTTAACTTGTCTATACGGTTGATATTTAGTATCTTCAAGCCATCAAAAGCAAGTAAAAATGACAGTTGAAGAAGAGGGTTTTTTACAGCAAATTCTGGAAGAACGTGACCGGCTTTTTAGGGAAACTTCCAGGCTTAAAAGTCAACTTTCCAACTTTGAAAACTTCGATTCAGAAAGATCCACTTACCAAAAACAAATTGTCGGAAAAGACCAGCTGATTACCGAAAAAGATCGGGCAATCAGCCAACTGGATGAAACAATTAACAAGCTGAAACAACAGATAGAGATGCTCCAGCGAAGGATCTGGGGCAAATCCAGTGAACGGTATATCAATGAGGATCCCCTGCAACGAAAGCTCGATTTTGAGGGACTTGACCTGCTTCCGGAAGAAAAGGAACTTGCAACCAGTGCCAAAGAGGAGATCGAAAAGTACAAGACCATCCGTGTTATAGAGGTAAAGGAGAAAAACCATCCGGTACGCAAACCGCTGCCCGAAAGTCTACCGAGAGAAGAAACCCACATTTATCCACAGCACATTGAACTCGAGAATTGGATAGAACTGGCTCCGGAAATTACAGAAGTTCTGGAACGCGAATCTGCCAGATGGTATGTGCGCCGGATCATCCGCCACAAATATGCGTTGAAAGATAAAAGCCAGGATGTGGAAAAGCAAATCATTACAGCTCCCATGCCCGTACTTCCCATAGCAAAAAGCTATGCCGGGGCAAGTGTTTTGGCTGATATTATCATCGACAAATATGTGAACCATCTTCCTTTCTATCGTCAGATCCAGATGTTCAAACAACAGGGTATATCCATTGCACCTGCAACCATTAACGGCTGGTTTCAGGATGTAGCCGACCTGATCAGGCCTACTTATTACCGGTTAAAGGAGCTGGTGCTGGCTTCGGATTATATACAGAGCGATGAAACAACGATCCCGATTATAAATAACGAAAAGCACACCACGATAAAAGGATACATCTGGATGATCCGTGCGGTTATGGACAACCTGGTCTTTTTTCATTACGACCACGGTTCCCGGGCACAAAAGGTCGCACTGCAATTGTTTAAGGATTTTCAAGGCGTAATCCAGACCGATGGTTATGCCGTTTACGATATTTACGAAAACAAAAAGGGCGTTCTGCCCATTGGGTGCTGGGCTCATGCCCGGCGTAAATTTGAAGAGGCTTTGGCAGAGGACAAAGTCAGGGCTTCTTATGCGCTGGAGCAAATAGGACTGCTCTATCAGGTGGAGAGGCAAGCCGATCAGCAGCAACTCTCTTATGACGAGCGCGCCGATCTTCGTTCCCGCTTGGCTTATCCTATTATGGTAGCCTTCGAAAAATGGCTGCTAAATGAATACCCCAAAGTTTTGCCCAAAGGGCGTATCGGAAAGGCTATCCGCTACACCTATAACATTTACCACAAGTTGACCCGATACCATTTGGATGGTCGGTTGAAAATTGACAACAATCTCGGAGAAAATGCTATCCGTCCAATTGCCCTAGGCCGGAAGAATTGGTTGTTCTGTGGAAACCACGATGCAGCCGAAAATGCAGCAATCATGTATTCCATGCTGGGCTGTTGCAAGGCAAGCGAAGTAAACTTCCGCGAGTGGCTGGTATACTTTCTGAATAACATCCACAATTACGATAACGATTACAGCAAGGATCTGGCCGAATTACTTCCACACAACTTCAAACTTCAAAACCAGATTTGTAACAGTTCCATCTCCTAAGCCTCTCAAAGTTCTCCGAACATTTTAGAGAACCTCTGAAAGTGGGTTGCTGGTTTTCTAAGAAAATATAACGGAGTTTACCGAATGCTTACGCTACAGTTTACCCCGGAACAGATAAAGAACCTCGGACAGATTGCGGCATATTCGGTTAACAAGGTAAATGAAAATTTTAGTAAAGCATTTGCTGAACTAAAATCAGCAATCAAACCAATCGATGAAAAGATAAATCAGTTAAAGTCTCAACAGAGCGTGGTTATTCGCAACGAACATGTTTTTACCATCGATTTTCGAAACAGCAGGGCTGCCCTAACAATGATTTCGATGGCGTTAGTCATTTTATTATCATTGGGCTGTCATAAATGGCAATTCGATAGAAACTGGCAGTTAAAGGACAATGATCTGAAATACCGGTACATCAAATCAATTAACGGGATTAGTTCTGAAAATCTAAACAAACTTGAGAGGATTTTTAAATATCCGAGGGATAAAAAGAAAATTGAAGAAATTCGAGAAAAAGTGGAAGGTTACGAGAACAAATTTAAAGATTAACTAATTCTGACAACTGCTAATTCAAAAGCAAAAACTTATAAGATACCCTGTTTACTTGCATTAAAAACAGCTTCTGCAATATTCGCCACTTGCATTTTTTTTAAGATGCTCGTTTTATGATTTTTAACTGTTGAAACTGATAAATGCATTATAGATGCTATCCTATCCATACTATACCCCATGGCAATACATTTTAAAACCTCAGACTCCTTTTTTGAAAGCTTTTTAACCTCAGATTTCTTAAATAATTTCTCTTCCCTAATAAAATCACAGCGTGTGTGGTTGTCTCGCATTATTACGTGAACATCTCCCGAACTTTTCCTTGAAGAAAGCGTTACCAAACAGATAGCCATCCATATATTTCCATCTTCAGTTAAAAGTAATGGTGCTAGCTTATGGTTGATCATTACCAAACTATTATTTGATCTATGTTTTAACTTGAAATCATAAGAAATGGTAGCATGTTCCCGTCTTTCGACTGGCAACTCATAAAAGAATTTGAATCCCGCTTCATTCAACTCGAATAAGAGTAATAAATCTTCATTAGAGATGCACTCTCCGTAAAAATCATACCCTAGTTTTAAAACCTCTTCCTGAGAATATCCACTTAAAAATAGCGGATTTGAAGAAACGTAAAAGAAACTCTTCCGATAGTAATCAATGATATAATAACTCAGATCACATAATTTCGAAATAGCTTTAAGCGCATTTAGATATCCTTCAACTAGAGCATAGTTATCGCTTCCTATGTACTGGGTTGCCTTAATCGGCTCAAAAAAATGAGAAATATTACGGTCCATAATCTTAAATGCTGATATTCAACTTTATCCATTTATCCTATTTCATTACCCAAAAAGTATGAATAGCTTGGCTAATATTAACAATAAATAAAGAGATATGAAAGATTTAGTAAAGAATTTCGATGCTTTTTCTGTTTGGAGAATAATAGGAAAGACAGAACTAAAAAAACTAAGCAGTCTGGTATTAGATGTTAATTATAAGCACCACCTAAACCAACATTATTTTCCGCAAGAAGAGTTAAAAAAAATTTACCTGGAAGATGTTGCATCGTTACCAGATTCCAGATTTTATGCCATTTACGATGGAAAGGGTGAAATTATTGCGGCCGTAAAATGTCAAAAATGGAATTATTCGACAGTGCTGGCAATAGAAAAAGACTTTATGGTTGACTTAAAATATTTCATTCATGGTTTAAATTTTGAACCAAGGGAAGTATTTCATATTGGAAGATTTGTTATTGATCAGGATAAGATCCGAAAAAACAAAGACCTTAACCAAAAGAAGCTAAGTATATTAAAGCTTTTGATGCATTATGCTTTGCTTCCTGTTTTCGAAAATAGTTCCAATATATTTTTCTGTGAATGTGATGAGAAGTTATATTCTAAACTTAACTTTCTGGGCCTATATCCGAAAATAATAGGCTCTCCTAAGGTATATCTAGGCTCTAAAACCATTCCTATCTATTGCGACCATCGTGGAATCGAGAAATTCTTTTACACAAGCAAAAACATAGAATATGTATAATAGAAATTATCTTTATATCAATGGTGAAAACCAGAAGAGAATAAAAAACTTGCATATTCTGGTTGGAGGATGCGGTTTAGGAAGTGTTATAGCTGAATGTGCTCTGCGGCTTGGATTTGAGAATATTTGCATCATTGACGGAGACAAGGTCGAACTCTCAAATCTAAATAGGCAGAATTACATCCGTACCGATATTGGTAAATTTAAAGTTGAATCGTTAAAAGAACGGTTATTGCAGATTAATCAAGATGCTCGTATTGAAGCAATTACTGAATTTCTAACTAAGGAAAATATTACTGGCTATTTAGATAAAGGATTTGATGTGGCCATTAATACGATTGATTTCACCTCTGACATTCCATTTTTGTTTGATGAAATTTGCTGTGGCGCGAATATCCCGGTATTGCATCCGCTCAATTTGGGCTGGGGAGGAGGTGTGATTGTAATTGACCAACACAGCCGAAAACTAACTGAATTACAAACGGATTATAGAGGTTTTGAGTTATGTATGGCTCAACACATTCTTAAGGAACTAATGCAAATAGAAAGCGTTCCCGATTATTTACCCAGTATCATTGAAGAATACACCAGAATAAAAAAACCTGGTGTTTCTCCTCCGCAACTTTCAGTTGGTTCATTTTTGATCGCATCCATTTGTACAACTTTAATGTATGACTTATGCCTGAAAAAAAATGTAAAAACATTTCCTGAAATATATTTTGAAACCGTTTAGCGAGAAATGCTCGTTTAGGAAAAATTTAGTTTGTCTAAAAGTCCTAATTTTCTGATTGCTTTTATCAATTTTCGAGTATGTTTTTTGCTAAATAGAAACAGTTCACCTTCTTCGTTTATTAATTTTAGTTAATAAATGTTAATTTCCCATATCTGTCGGGCAAAAATCAATATCAAACTGGGCAATTAGTGACAAAAACTGTGACAGATACTAAATAAACTCATTCTCGGGGGATATTTATCTCAAAGTCCTATTTTTTCTTGATATCATTTGGGTTAAAATTGAACTATTGTATACTCAACTTTTGGACATCAACTATGTATTCAGATGTGTCTGCTCCTTTTTTAAACTTATACACCAGAGATGCTTATGTATATAAAGGTATGAATTTTAAGATTAACGGATATTCCATCCCTTGCATCAAAGAATAAAACGCGGATCCCGAAAAGCATATAGAGTAGGATACTGCTTGAAGATTTGCTCTTATGAAAAATGACATTGGTTTCACCTATTGTAACTGACTCAAAATTATACATATGAGAATAGTATTCATTAAGTATTCGATTGCGGTTCTGTTATTGGTTTTTATTCTTGGCTGTAAAAAGACCGAGCCAATACTGCCAGATAATCCATTAAACGGAAAGACCACAGCAGTTTTTAATTCGTCAAAAAGTTACGGATCGGTAACAGATGTTGATGGTAATACCTATAAGATCATAAAAATAGGCGACCAGGTTTGGATGGCCGAAAACCTGCGGGTTACGCATTACCGTAACGGCGATGCCATACCAAACATTAAGGACACCACCCAATGGGCTAACCAAACCGAAGGTGCCTGGTGCAACTATAACAATACCGAAGACCTTACTGCAATTGCCACCTATGGAAGGCTTTATAACTGGTATGTAACGCAAGATACAAGAAATATTGCCCCCAGCGGGTGGAGAGTGGCTGATGTAATTGATTGGGAAATACTTATAGAAACTCTTGGCGGCGACACCATTGCATCAAAGCACTTAAGGGAAACCGGAATTTTGCACTGGGACGGGCCCAATAATGCCGACAACAGCAGTGGGTTTACTGCATTGCCCGGGAACTGGCGATATTTTAAAGGAGGTTATACGATTGAACCTGGTCTTTATGGCGCATTTTGGACATCATCAATCTATTCCAGCACATCCGCACCCTTTCTTTCCTTAGGCTCATGGAGTGACCCCCTTATTTTTAAGGGTATAAATTATAAAATTAACGGATATTCCATCCGTTGCATCAAAGAATAAAATGCGGATCCCGAAAAGCGTATAGAGTAGGATACTGCTTGAAGATTTGTTCTTATGAAAAGTGACATTGGTTTCACCTATTGTAACTGACACAAAATTATACACATGAAAAAAGTATTCAGGAAGTATTCGATTGCTGTTCTGTTATTGGTTTTTATTCTTGGCTGTAAAAAGACCGAACCAATACTGCCAGATAACCCATTAAACGGAAAGACCACCGCTGTTTTTAACCCCTCAAAAAGTTACGGATCAGTAACAGACTTCGACGGGAATACCTATAAGACCATAAAAATAGGCGATCAAGTTTGGATGGCCGAAAACCTGCGGGCTACGCATTACCGTAACGGCGAAGCCATACCAAACATTAAGGACACCACCCAATGGGCTGCCCAAATAGAAGGAGCATATTGTAACTATAACAATACAGAAGACCTTACTGCGATTGCCACCTATGGCAGGCTTTACAACTGGTATGTAACACAAAACCCGAAAAATATTGCCCCTAGCGGGTGGCGGGTAGCTGATGTCATTGATTGGGAAATACTTATAGAAACCCTTGGCGGCGATACCATCGCCTCAAAACACTTAAAGGAAACCGGAATTTTGCACTGGGATGGGCCCAATAACGCCGACAACAGCAGTGGCTTTACGGCATTGCCCGGGCAGTGGCGCCTTTTTAAAGGAGGTTACCCGTTTCCATTTGGTATTTACGCCTCATTTTGGACATCATCATTATATTCAGAAGTATCTGCTCCATTTCTATACTTATATACCAGAGACACTTATATGTATAAAGGAATGAATTTTAAAGTCAATGGATATTCGATTCGTTGCATTAAAGAATAAAACGGGGGTCCCGAAAAGCGTAACCCAGAGTAGGGAAAAATTAAAACTACCTCAAATGAACAAAATTTATTCAATTGTTTTAACCACCATGCTTCTCTTTCTCATGGCTCCGAAAGTTTGGGCCGCAGATTTTACAGTATCAATTTCCTCTACAGATGGATGTTCTGGCTACATCCAGCCGCTCAAATCAGGCGCCAGTATCCAGTTTCAAATAAACGTTAAAAATATTTGGACTGGTAACTGCAATGTGGGCATCAATAAAAATAACATGGGAATACCTGCCGCGTGGGTTGCTATCGATAATAACAACCAAACGATTACTCCCCAGCAAAGCGTTAACTTTCTGATCACACTAACCATTCCTGCAAACACAAGCGAAGGAGAGTACTCAATGCCTTTATCTTTTAACGCGTATGACAGTTCCAATTATAATCATTCGTTTACTTATACCACTCAGGTAGTTACAGTAGATAATTCGGTGCCTCAACTCCCAACATTTTCTGCCATACCTTCAAGCGGCAAGATTTATGTTTCAGGGTGGAGCAGTTACGATGCTATGTCAAATACTTATACTACAAAAAAACCTTCTTCGGGTATCTCGGGGATAAAAAGCTATACGGTTACCTTAAAAAATCCGGACAACTCGGTTAAAGAGACTCAGACCATAAATGCAACTTCAAATAATTATTATACCTTCCAAAATTTAACAGGAAACGTAAATTACAAGGTAAGTGTAACCGCCACCGATATAGCAGGAAACACGAACGCCAAAGAAATAGTGGTAGCAACCGCACCAGCAGCGCCAACAATGTCTTCCAGTGTGCAAGGTTTTTGTAATATTACTCTCAACTGGACAGCTTCAAGTGGAGCAACTTCTTATAAGTTGTATGATGCTACTCCTTCAACACCTGTTTTGATTACAACAACCACAAATCCTTCATATGTAGTTAATGGATTAACTTCCGCTACAGTTTACAAATTTTATGTTGTCGCATACAACAGTTCGGGTCTTGGTTCCGACGCCGGAAATACTCTTTCTGTTTCAACTTTAACAGTACCAGTTCCAACAATTTCTGGTAGTCAATCCATTTGTTCATCAGGTACAATGCTCACAGTAACAAACGTACCTTCAGGATGCAGTCTTGAATGGGTTCCAGGGCCAGGTCTTAGCCTCTATTCGTCATCCGGGAGCTCAGCAACATTTAAAGCTACCGACAACGTTCCCAGTTGGATTAAAGCCACAATAAATTCAGGCTGTGGAGTGGCATCCTATACTTATGCCGTTGACGCAGGTAAGCCCAAACCTGGTGCTATATCTATTGATTTTGATGCACCACCAAGCCGTTTTACCGCTTCTATTGATGGAATGATTTCTGCTACTTCTTATAATTGGTATTTGGATGGTGTTTTAATTCGCAACACGACAAGTACCCTTCAGGTTTTTAATCGTCAATTGGATAACTGTGGTCATGTTTACTATGTTGATGTAGAAATGGTAAATGGTTGTGGAACATCTGAATTACGCCATGCAGAGGTATCTGAGGATCCCTGTTATTACTACATGGTTTATCCAAACCCAGCAGTATCAGAAATCAGCATAACTCAAAGTCCTGAAATAACGTCGCTATCATTAGCTGCAACGAGTCCAAAACCACGGAATATAAAATCGATAAAAATTATTGATAACAATGGAATTACATATATGAACAAAGTCTATGGTAAAGAAATACCAAATGCTTCGTT
This sequence comes from Aquipluma nitroreducens, assembly GCF_009689585.1. Taxonomy (GTDB): domain Bacteria; phylum Bacteroidota; class Bacteroidia; order Bacteroidales; family Prolixibacteraceae; genus Aquipluma; species Aquipluma nitroreducens. The sequence goes on from NZ_AP018694.1 coordinate 2,221,824, forward strand.
GAATATTTCCGCACTTAAAATTGGTACTTATCAGATTATAATAAACGAAGGCAAAGGACAAGAGAGCCATTCGTTTATCAAGAACTAAGTAAGTTAAATGATTTATTCTAATTATTGAATAAACTTTTGACTAGTCCTAAATAAGCGATACAGATTTATAGGACTAAATTAATAGATTCACTGACCGTTTCAAAGCTAGCTTTGAAACGGTCAGTTTTTTTATAGCTTTTAATTTTAATGGTCTGTTGTTTATGCATTTGCTCCGGAGTTAGCATGTGGCAAGACCAATGAGGTCGTTTGGTATTGTAAATTTCAATACTGTCTTTTACTAACTGTTGCATCACCGGGAGTTCTACCCGGTAATCTTCAAGCATAAATTCCTGTTTCAGTATCCCGTTAACACGCTCTGCAACGGCATTGGTATAGGGATCGTACGATTCGGTCATACTGCATCTTACCTTCTTCCTGGTTAAAATTTGCTGGTAGGCATCGCAACAATACTGTAAGCCTCTGTCTGAGTGGTGTATCAGTGTATTGGCTTTGTACGACCGGCTTTTCAATCCTTGTTTTAAAGCACGTATGGCACCATCTGAGCTCAGGTTTTCTGAAACATCATGCCCGACTATCTTCTTGGAATAAGCATCGGTTACCAAGGCCAGGTATTGCTGGTTCTCCCGATTCCCGATGTAAGTGATGTCGGCTACCCAAACCTGCTCCGGTTGCGTTGGAACAAGTTCTGCAACCAGGTTCTTGTGTTTATGGAAACGGTGATGTGAATCCGTAGTTTTCCGATAACTCCTTGCTGGTTTTATCAGCAGGTGGTTTGCCTTCAGGATAGAAAAAAGCCGATCCCTGCCCACTCCCAGTGCTTTGAGCCGATCCTCCAACAAATAGTATAGCTTACGGGTACCAAGACGCGGCAATTGCCGGCGAACCTGATGCACCATCGCAACTACCTGCGAGGCTTTCCCCCGGCTTCGAGTCAAAGAGGATTTACTGCGATAATATACCTGTCTGCTTACCCCGAACAAGTCACAGGCTGAAACTATCGTTTCTTTTCTTTCTTCACGGCTTCGGTCGACTGTTCGGGTAAACATTTTTTTCTGATCGGGATATTGAACTCTTTCTCGGCCAAATCAATCATCATATCAAACAGGACCGCCTTGCGGTCGGCCCGGTCGATCTGGTGCTCTAAAAAAGCTTTTTGCTTCTCCAGTAACTTGACCTTTTGCTCCAGTTCAAGAATCGTTTGTTCCTGGCTCTTTGGCATATGCGATGGAGTTTGGTTTTCCCAATCAAAGGTACCATATTTCCGGAGCCAATTGATGACTGTCGCATTCCCCTGGATACCATATTTACGCTGAGCCCCTTTTAAACTGAGATGACCTCGTTCTACTTCATGAACTACTCCAAGTTTGAAGGTCATCGAATAATCCTTCTGACTGCGCTTAATGTACTCTTTAATAATTTCTTCTTTCATAGTGTTACTTGTTGTGTAACGCTATTTCAGGACTAGACATTTTAACGAATAAAAAGAGGCTGTCTCAAAAGGTCGAGACTGCCTCTTTTTATTTGTAAATATTCAATTCTCCAAAGCACAAATTGACTTTTGATCCAACCTCGTGTATGCCAAACTGTTGCATACACGTTTATACAATTGATTTCACCTCTGACATTCCATTTTTATTTGATGAAATTTGCTGTACTGCAAACAACCCGGTATTGCATCCGCTCAACTTGGCAGGGAAGGTGGTGTGATAGTAATTGACCAACACAGCCGAAAACTAACTGATTTACAACCAGACTATAGCGATTTTGAGTTATGTATGGACTTATGTCTGGGAAAAAATGTAAAAACATTTCCTGAAATATATTTTGAAACTATTTAGCGAAAAATACGAATTTGAGAAAAATCAGTTTGTCTAAAAGTCCTAATTTTCTGATTGCTTTTATCAGTTTTCGAGTATGTTTTTTGCTAAACAGGAATAATTCACCTTCTTCGTTTTTTATTTATCGTTAAAAAATGTTAATTTCCTGTGTCTGTCGGGTAAAAATCAATATCAAACTGGGCAATTAGTGACAAAAATTGTGACACGTACTAAATAAACTCGTTCTCTGGGGATATTTATCTCAAAGTCCTATTTTTTCTTGATTTCATTTGGATTAAAATTGGAAGTACAGAAAAGAATTGACAAAAGAATTATGTCAATCGATTTAGTTGCGGAGTATGTTGCATACAAAAAGAATTGTCAGAAAACAGAAACGGAGTAGCCTTTTTCTTTTTTTTCGTACTTCACTGTAATTTGATGAAAATGTCCACCGCAAATCTTCTGTAATATGTTTATGTATTATTGAAGATTTGCTTTTACAATGAAAACGGAAACAACATAAAAAGGGAAAAGCCCAGTCCCTTTAAAAGAAACTGGGCCGCAATTGTAATTATTTGTATAACCGGGAATGGGTCGCTACAACGATCCTTCCCACAAACTTTTCAAAACTATTAAAAAATTAATGAGTATGGCAGCAATTGCTATGGTTTTAACAGTATTTAATGCTTGTACGAAAGACGAGCTAAAGACATCTCCGGAAGAGGGGATCTTAAAAGCAGGTAAAATAGTCGATGTTTATCTCGAAGGAGACTACCTCGTTGTTAAAAATTTTGGAATTGTTGACAGCTTAAAAAAGGTGTTGCAAAACAAATCTCTTGAAGAACAATCAAGTTGGGAAAACCAATTGGGGTTAAAATCTGCAAAAACATTCAGGGCCCAAGCATCTGATAAACTGGCAGGATTTCAGAATCAGGTCGATGCTGAAAACTACATTAAGGAATTGATCAAAGAAGGTTACTTTAGCATGAGAGATTCCTCTATGTGCTATCCATTTTACAATTTTTCGTGGGATTGTGTATTGAATAAAAATGGAGTTATAAAAATTGGTGACGTTTTGTATTGTTTTCAAAAAGATGCCGAAATTGCTATTTTAGATGGCAAATCGACTACACTTAGGCAATTCCTTCAAAACAGCCAGGGTTACGACCAGTCTAAAGTAAAAGTAATTCCTTTTCAAAAGTTAAAATCAACAACTCCAACCAATTACGGCTTAGTAAAAAATGTTGCACAAAGTGGATCGAACTACAGATTTACGCTTGGATTATTCTGGTCACAGTCTATAATAAATGTTTTTAATGGGGCTCAATGGATTGATGTTCAAGAAGGTGTTAAATACGAATTATATTATCACAATGAAACAAAAACTTCATGGTGGTGGAATGACAACCGAACTTATTTTTATCGGCAACATATTAGTTATGATATGGGAGGTAATTACGACCCGATCATGCAGAATTATTTTAATCGTGTATCGAATTATACTTCAGGAAGTTGGTATTCAGTAAATTCCTCTCAGCTTGCAAATGTTTATGTCGATATAAATACGTGGCATTTTGGATCATGGTATGATATAGGCTCTTTTTTATCCTACCCCGGTGCTACGATTTATAATTTTTGCGACAAAGGAGCTTGTGATTCTTTTGGAGGACAAAATAATCCAATAACATTAACAGTAAATTAATCAGTTATGTCTGATCATGCAATAATTTGCATGATCAGACATATTTATAAAACTCAATATGAAGAAATTATTTTTATTTATTACTGTTTTCTTATTTTCTTTATTCAGTTTTTCCCAGTCCAAAACCGAATTCGGTATAACCACCGAATGCTCATGGGTTACCCCAAAACCGAACAACCGATATTCCGAGCCGAATCGTAACGGTTGGGGCACCGGCATAGGTGTTTACGCTTCTCGAAACATTTTTTGGAAATTCTCTGCTGATGCAGGGTTATTGTTCCGTTACAAACAAATGGAGCAGCATTACACCATGCCAGACATACCAGGCACTAGTACCGGAGACCCTTATGGATATCAGCATGAAGATGGTTGGAAAAAATATGGGCTGAATTATATCGTTGTGCCCATACATCTACAATTACTTTACAGCAAATATGCCTTTATTCGTGGGGGAATTGAGGCCAGTTGGCTAACCAACTACAATCCAGGGAACAAAAAAACAGAATATAACTGGATGGTAGGGATTGGTAGCCAAAAGTATAAGTTAAAATGGTCGTTGAATTATATCCGCGGATTTAAAGAGGTGGGCTTCATGAACGGGCTCTATGAAATGGAAAACGGGAAATATAAAAGCGGCACTATTTACCAAAACAAAATGCTTCAACTCAGCTTATCGTATCCCATCTGGCAAAAAAAATAAAATGCGTTTTTCTATTATACTTTTTATTGTATTACTACCCTATTCTTTGTTTGCCCAACAACGTCGCACTATTTCGGGCTATATTACCGATGCCCAAACGGGCGAACAGTTGTATGCCGCGACTATCTTCGAACAAAACTCACAAGCAGGAACCACGAGTAATCGTTTCGGGTTCTTTAGTTTAAGTCTGCCTGAAGGTTTGGTTAATCTTAAAATTTCGTTTGTTGGGTACATCTCTCAAAGCCGGACAATTAGCCTGAAAGCCGATACCTTTTTAGAGATTGCTTTGAAATCGGACAATAAGTTGGAAGAAGTGGTTGTTAAGGGAAATTCGGGCAGTTTGGCCAACAGCGTCAGCCTGGGACACGTAAAAATTTCATCGAAAGGTCTGGGCAAGTTGCCCTCGCTGATGGGCGAAAAGGATTTGATGAAAAGCATCACGATTTTGCCCGGCGTGCAACAGGGAAGCGAAGGGAGTTCGGGTATTTTCGTGCGCGGGGGTAGCCCCGACCAAAACCTAATCTTGCTCGACGATGTCCCACTATTCAATGTCTCGCATTTGTTCGGTTTTGTTTCGGTTTTTACGCCCGAAGCCATCAACAGCATCGACTTTTACAAAGGGGCGTTCCCTGCCCGATACGGAGGGCGGCTTTCGTCAGTGATTGACTTGCGGATGAAGGATGGTAACAAATTTAAACGCGAAAGCAGTTTAACCCTGGGGCCAATTTCGAGCCAGTTTACCACTGAAGGGCCTATACAAAAAGGGAAATCGTCGTATTTCTTTTCTGTCAGGCGCACCTTGTTCGACTTAATTTTTCAGGGAATTTCGAAACTTGCCAATGCGGATTTTGAAGGTGACGTGATCCCATTTTATGCTTTTCACGACATCTCCGGGAAAATAAATTTCAGGATAAACGAAAAAAACCACCTCTATTGGAGCTTTTACTCCGGAAATGATAAGCTGTCATTCGATTACATTAACCACACTCAATGGGCAGATGGGAAAAATGAAACCCAGCGGGCTTCAGGGACAATACAATGGGGTAATTTAATGACCGCCTTAAAACTAAACACTCGCATAAATTCGCGCATGTTTTTAAATACCACCCTGAGTGGCAGCTTATTTAACTACGGAAATCTGTTTGCCGGAGGAAACGAAACCATCAGGGACAACATCACGGAGAAAAATGATTTCAGTTTTGAATACCTTTCGCAGATACAGTCGTTTGGAATAAAATCGGATCTTGACATATATGGCAATACCGATTCGCCGGTCCAGACGGGAGTTTTTACATCCATGAACAATTATCTTCCGGGTCGCCAGATCATAAAAAGAAACGATGGATCCGATGAAAACGCGAGCCATAAAATTTCGGGGATCGATTACGGCTTTTATGTCGATAAAAAATTCAGGATAAATTCCCAAACGAATATCTCGGCGGGGTTACGAAATGTATTTCAAACCATTGTTAATCAGAAGACTTATTTTGCCTTCGAACCTCGGTTAAGCGCAAACTGGCGACAAAACGACCAAACAAATTTCGAAATTTCGTATGCCCTTATGACTCAAACCATCCATCTTTTATCGAATGGCAACATTGGTTTGCCTACCGATATCTGGGTGCCTTCAACCAGGCAAATTCGCCCCGAAACATCGCACATCCTGTCGGCAGGGATGAAAAAAACGCTGACTAATTCATTAAAACTTTCGGTTGAAGGCTATTACAAACGACTAAATCATGTTATTTCGTTTGCTGAAGGGCAAGGGGTACTGGATGTGGGTGAAAACTGGGAAGGAAAAATTATATCGGGGAAAGGCCGTGCCTGGGGAATAGAGAATGAACTGAGGTACAGTCGCTCAAAAATTGAAAGCTGGATTAGCTATACTCTGGCATGGAACGAACGGAAGTTTACAGAAATGAACCGTAATCGGTGGTTTCCATATGTGTACGACAGGCGGCATAAGATCGATTCGGGCGTTATCTGGCAAATCAGTAAAGGATGGTCGGCATCGGCTACCTGGACTTTCCAGTCGGGAGCGCCGGCAACCTACTCAGGCCTTGATTATTCGGGCTACCCCAATAATTTGAGCTATTCTGTCAGTGATTTTTTAACCGGAAATGCAATAGATGCCAGCCGGATACAATATTATAAGAAAATTAATGGGGTAAGGCTCCCGGCCTATCACCGTTTAGACCTGGGGTTTACCCGCGAATGGGGCTCTTCAGAAAAAAGACGGGCGCTCTCTATAAGTATTTATAATGTATATAACCGGATGAACCCATATCTGATTTATACCAAGGCAAAGCCAAATGGGACCGTAGGCATGAAACAGTTCACGTTATTCCCCATCATTCCGTCAATCAGTTACCGGGTCAGTTTTTAAGATCGAAGCATATGAAAAAATTACACATCATACTATATCTCTTAATCTTCACTTCGTGCATAAAAGATATAGACTTGCCATTCGAAGAATCAGACCAATCGTTGGTTGTCAATTGTTTATTTTCTGAAGACGTGAACTGGAAAGTGATTTTAAGCCGCGTAAAATCGTACAACGACTCAACCGAAAACTACTTTGGCAGTGCACGGGTTGGCATTATCCCAGAAAATGGCGACACCATCCGACTGACTTACGAAAGCAATGGCGTTTACCGTGCCGAAAGCCGTCCGATTAAAGGGATAAATTATCAGCTGGTAGTGAACGACCACGGGAAAATACTTCGTGCGAAAAGTGAAATCCCATCGGCGGTAAAAGTATCTTCGGTGAAGGTTGCCGGTGAACATTCGGTATTTTATTCTAATGCCAATCTCACCGATTACGAAGTTGTTCCAGTCAAACTGGATGTTACGCCAACCGACAAACAAAATTATGTCAGGCTCAGATTTTATTCGCTGAATACAAATAAAATTATGTGCTATGTGGTAACCAGCAAAACCATTGAAACATTGAGGGCGAAGCAATACCCGGAGAAATTTCTCTTCGATCTTTCAGTCCTGATTGGCAAACAAATATCAGGATACAATATTAAATCAGAGGTCCTTTATGGGATTATGTATAAATACAATATATACAATTACCAGTACGAAAATGATGTACTTCCGGCCATCGAAAAAGTAGAAGTAGGGCCTCGTGACGAAACTACATTTCTGATAGAGTTAATTTTCTCAAACAGCAACTGGCTTTCCAATGTATCGCGCGACACGTACAATGTTTTAGGGGTAATTAACCAACCGAAAGAAGCTTCTTTGTTTGTTAGTTATTACACGGTAATGAACAAGAACGGAAGCACTGATTATACCGAGGAATATTGGCTTGAGGCCGTAACGATGAGCGAAGATTATTACAAGTACCAGAAATCATACGTCAACCAGGTAAACAATATTAGCAATCCGTTCTCGTCCACCAACGAGGTTTACACCAATATAGATAACGGAGTTGGTATTTTTGCCGGGTATAACAGACAGATGATTCATTTTCACGACTATTAGAGCCGTATTTTAATCAGTTGAGTAATTTTCACGACAAATTTTTTTACTACAATGCTAGTTAAGTGACCGTTACTTTTAACACATTCATTCCCATATCTGTTTTCTTTTCCGAAAACAGATATAGGAATAGATATTTATAACTTTAGAAATAGTCTTGCTGAGAATTTAAAAGATCAACCACATTAAGGTACTGGCAATGAATTATTTGACGGTCAAAGCCGAGGCAGGTGGGTTCTACTTCTCTCCATTATACTCCAGGGCTGCACTTCGTTCCGCCACCTTTCGTTACATTCCGTTCATTGTCAGCCTCCAGCCTCGGCTACCCTCGCAAGAGTGCTTTCTTCATTCCATTGCGCTCAGGCCAACCCGCAGTTTCATTCCGCTCCCCTTTGGCTTTTCCACCCCACATTTCGGAACTCAAAGCCAAAACAGGAAGCTCCATTTCACCCAACCCTATTCGCTCAATTGCATTCAAACACCACACATGCTTTGCCATCGCAATCAGCGGTATGTCTGTTCACCCCCTGGAAACCAAAAGCCACACCGCCCTTTAATAGTTCAGGTAAAAAAGGATCATTCGCGCATGGCCTTGTGCTTGCAGCCGGTTCGTTTCACTCATTCAACCGTTCGCTGTACCGCTCGTACCTCTCGACACCGCTCACTAATTCGTTTTGTTAACCGCACCAGCTTCAGCACCCACGTGTAAGTGTTTCGTGCCTCAACACCCACACTTTTCCCCACCCACGGCAACAGCATTCCCGCTTATTTTTACCCGCGAATGGGTTACCCCAAAAACCTCTGGTTCCCGATCACTGTCGCTTTATTTTGCCTTTATTGATCGTTTCATGCTATTGAAATGAGAATAACTCCACGCACCTTCCGTTGCCAGTTATTTCCCATTTCAACAGCACAGCATCATTATGCCCGAAATTTGACACTTCCTTTTTTTATAAAATTTGTGTCATAGAGTAAATATCACTTGTCAGATGAAATCGATGAAATAAGAATTGAGCAGATTGGGCCAAAATAGACTGTCAAATAGGGTTACTTAAAAAAACACCCAACCTTACACAACTGGGTGTAAACTTGGGTGTCGTTAGCATAATTTGCTCATTATCAATATTGTTTGTAGTCTCACCGGGAATCGAACCCGGATCTACGGTTTAGGAAACCGCTATTCTATCCGTTGAACTATGAAACCAATTTTAGGAAAAAGTCATTCGTCATTTGGAAACTTTCGAATGACTTTTTCCTATTTGTAAACTGCTGCAAAAATATGCAAATATGCCGTTTATGCAATGGGATGTACATATTTTTCGACCCATAGCCATTCTCAGTCTTGACAAAATTTCTAACATTATATAAAATCATCTATATCTTTAAATATACAATGTGCTTAGAAACATTATAAATTAGTTAATTTACACCGCTTTTTATTGGTTGTCATGCCTCATAACTCTACTTTTGTGGCACGAATAAAAATGAATCTATTATTAAAAATAAAAATCTGTTATTCTTATGAGCAATTTACTGACTGCCTCTATTGGACGGAAACTCCTGATGAGTGTTTCAGGTTTGTTCCTGATTTTATTTCTCTTTGTACATTTATTCCTGAATTCCTTTCTGCTGCTTGATGGCGTTTTCGGATTTGAAAAAGGTCAAATGTTCAATGCCGGAGTACACTTCATGGGAACCAACCCTTTGATCAAAATCATCGAGCCAGTATTGGCTTTGGGATTTATTTTACACATCGTTTATTCTCTGATTCTGACGCTTCAGAACATGAAAGCCCGTGGTCCACAGGCTTATGCTTCTGGGAAGAAAACTTCAGGAGTTGAATTTGCATCACAGAATATGTTGGTGTTAGGTATTGTTATTGCCTCGTTTCTTGCAGTACACATCATTAATTTCTACATGAAAATGAAAGGATTTATTGCCTGGGAAGCCGCCGAAGTTGAATTTCCATTCCTTGGGAATATGGCCAAAGGTGAAGATGCCTATTCGTTGGTAAACGGAACGTTTAAGATTCTACCGATTGTAATCTTATATGTTGTTGGTTCTGTTGCACTTGCTTTCCACCTTTCACACGGATTCTGGTCAGGATTCCAAACAATCGGATGGAATAATACCAAATGGATGCCTCGTTTGAAATGTATCAGCAACATTGTTGCCATTGTTCTTGGTGGTGGCTTCGCTGTCATCGCTTTGGCACAATACCTGTTTTTCTAATTGTATAAAAACTGAAACATGAGTAAAATAAATGCAAGGATTCCAGAAGGGCCACTGGCTCAAAAATGGACCAATTATAAAGATCACCAGAAACTGGTGAACCCTTCCAACAAACGCAAACTGGATGTTATCATTGTTGGTACCGGTTTGGCTGGGGCTTCGGCTGCCGCTTCACTCGGCGAAATGGGTTTCAATGTAAAAAGCTTCACTATTCAGGATTCACCACGTCGTGCGCACTCAATTGCTGCACAGGGTGGTATCAACGCTGCTAAAAATTATCCTAACGACGGCGACTCTGTGTTCCGTTTGTTTTACGATACCATTAAAGGTGGTGACTATCGTGCCCGCGAAGCCAACGTTCATCGTTTGGCCGAAGTAAGCAACGACATCATCGACCAGTGTGTTGCTCAGGGAGTTCCATTTGCCCGCGAATACGGCGGCTTGCTCGATAACCGTTCGTTCGGTGGAGCTCAGGTTAGCCGTACTTTCTATGCCAAAGGACAGACTGGTCAGCAATTATTATTAGGTGCATATCAGGCTCTGATGCGTCAGGTAAACTTAGGAACAGTTAAATTGCACACCCGTACTGAATTGGTCGAAATTGTAATTGTTGACGGAAAAGCTCGCGGTATTATTGCCCGCGACCTGGTTACCGGCGAATTACAGCGTCATTTCGGACATGCTGTGATTTTGGCAACCGGAGGATACGGAAATACCTTCTTCCTTTCAACCAACGCCATGGGATCAAACGGTTCGGCTGCTATCAAGGCATACGAAAAAGGCGCCATGTTTGCCAATCCTTGTTATGCTCAGATTCACCCAACCTGTATTCCGGTTCACGGCGAAAATCAGAGTAAACTAACTTTGATGTCGGAATCGCTACGTAACGATGGTCGTATTTGGGTTCCGAAGAAAAAAGAAGATGCTGAAGCCATTCGTGCAGGAAAAATGAAACCAACACAAATTGCTGAAGACGACCGCGACTACTATTTGGAACGTCGTTACCCTGCATTCGGGAACCTGGTTCCTCGCGATGTTGCTTCGCGCGCCGCCAAAGAACGCTGCGACGCCGGCTACGGTGTTGGTGCAACAGGTTTAGCTGTTTATCTTGATTTCAAATCGTCAATCGAACGTTTGGGACAAAAAACAATCGAAGCCCGTTATGGAAACCTGTTCCAGATGTACAACAAAATTGTTGACGAAAATCCATACGAAACTCCAATGATGATTTACCCGGCTATTCACTATACAATGGGTGGTATCTGGGTTGATTATGAATTGCAGACCAATATTCCTGGCTTATTTGCAGCCGGTGAAGCCAATTTCTCCGATCACGGTGCTAACCGTTTGGGAGCATCGGCTTTGATGCAAGGTTTGGCCGATGGTTATTTCGTATTACCTTATACTATTCAGAATTATCTGGCAGATCATATCGCCGTTAAACGAATGACTACCAACGAGCCTGAATTTGCTGAAGCCGAAAAAGCAGTAAAAGCCCGTTTCGAAAAATTGATGAATATCAAGGGAAAACGTTCGGTTGATAGTCTGCATAAAGAACTTGGTTTGGTAATGTGGGATTTTGTTGGAATGGCTCGTAACAAAGCAGGTCTGCAAAATGCTATTGAAAAGATTGCTGCCATTAAAAAAGAATTCTGGACCAATGTTCGCATTCCCGGGAATATAACCGGAATGAATATCGAATTGGAGAAAGCAAGTCGTTTGGCTGATTTTATCGTAATTGGCGATCTGATGGCTCGCGATGCTCTAAACCGTGAAGAATCATGCGGAGGTCACTTCCGTGAAGAATATCAAACTCCGGAAGGCGAAGCACTTCGTCAGGATGATAAATTCGCTTATGTTGGCTGTTGGGAATACAAAGGAAACGATGTAGAGCCGGAACTTCACAAAGAAGAACTGGTTTACGAAAGCGTTTCAATGGTTCAGCGTAATTACAAGTAATGGCTTTTAAAAGAGACATCAATCATGGAAAATACAATCAATATTACGCTTAAGGTTTGGCGTCAGAACGGTCCGAAAGAGAAAGGCCGTTTCGAAACCTACAAATTAGCAAACGTTTCAACCGACAGTTCGTTTCTCGAAATGCTCGATATGATCAACGAACAGTTGATCAACGAGAACAAAGAACCTGTTGCATTCGACCACGACTGCCGCGAAGGGATCTGTGGAATGTGCTCATTGTACATCAATGGCCGCCCACACGGACCAGATGACGATGTAACTACCTGTCAGTTGCACATGCGCAAATTCAAAGACGGACAAACCATTACCATCGAACCTTGGCGTTCGGCTGCCTTCCCGGTCATCAAAGACTTGATTGTCGATCGTCGTGCATTCGATAAAATCATTGCTGCAGGTGGTTATGTTTCAGTCAATACCGGTGGTGTTCCCGATGCCAATGCAATTGCTATCCCTAAAGTGGATGCTGATGAAGCGATGGACTCTGCATCTTGCATCGGTTGTGGCGCTTGCGTGGCAGCTTGTAAAAATGGTTCAGCCATGTTGTTCGTATCGGCAAAAGTTAGCCACCTGGCTTTGTTACCACAAGGTCGCATTGAAGGCGCCCGCCGTGCCAAAGCGATGGTTGCCAAAATGGACGAACTTGGTTTTGGTAACTGTACCAACACTGGTGCCTGCGAAGTGGAATGCCCTAAAAACATTTCGTTGTCGAACATCGCCCGCTTGAACCGCGAATTCTTAAGCGCCAAATTTCAAGACTAAGGGTGCTGCGGATTTTATCCGCGCAGTATTGGCGGTTAAAAACCACCACACCCAAAACATAAATTAAGCTCCGGAGGTTTTCCTTCGGAGTTTTTTTTATGCCTTTTTTAAAGCTGAAACTTCTAGATATTTAAGGCTGTCTCAAAAGTCAAAATACTCGAGAACCTAGTCATCCCGAATTTATTTCGGGATCTGACATACAATGCGTTGGGATCCTGAAACAAGTTCAGGATGACGGGATCAATGACTTTTGAGACAGCCTTCTGTTATCCATGAAGGTGATCATTTCAAAAAGCCATCATTCTGATCGTCAAATTGTCGATTTTACCCACATCAACCCATCCATTTCATGCACCTGATACCCAAAACCTTACGATTTCAGGCCAAAAGTGGCCAGTTTATGAGCAATTGGTTGTTAATATCTCAAATTACAAACGCGATAAAAATATGATTTACTGACACTTAACTCACCTTTTAAACATTTATCTGTTAATTAGTTCTTTTGCGAATGCCAGGAAAATGAACGTGCAATTTGTATATTCGCATTAGTGTACCTAAAATCTAATTTATGCCTTACAGGAGATTACCGAATACAGATGTGGCCAGGCTTCGTGCCATTGAAGCTGGACTGGAACTTGGTAAGAAAACCGCGTTGAAAAAACTGGCTTTCAGTCAGCAGACCCTTGAGAATTTGCAGACCTTTTATCCGCATTTCCTGGGGGCTATTCGCCAGTTAAATGTCTCCAAGCAAAACCAGTTCGACCGGTCGAAAGATTACGGCGAAATTTTCCGGAAATCGAAACTCTACTTATCACATTTCCTTCAGGTGGTAAATTTTGCCATCCTGCGTGGAGAAATGAAACCTGAGGTTATTGAATTCTATGGACTGAAAGCAAATTCGAAGGCAACACCTCCGCTAAATCTGGAAGCAAACGTAATGACATGGGGAGAACGGATTATTGAAGGCGAGCAGAAACGCATCATGAAAGGCGGAAGTCCGATTTACAGCCCATCAATTGCATTAGTAAAAGTTCATTACGAAGAATTTGTCGATGCCTACCGTCACCAAAAAATGCTTCAGAACATTACCAACCGTGCCTCGATGAAAGTTGCTGAATTGCGTGAGCAAGCCGATCAACTCATTCAGGAAATGTGGAACGAAGTTGAAAACTCACTCGTTCATCTGTCGGATGAAGAAAAGAGAGAGAAAGCTTCGGAATACGGAATTGTGTATGTTTATCGCGCTTCGGAACAAAAGAAAATGGAAGTGGAAAGTTTACAGCAAAGTATTGTCTTTTCTTAATAAATCAATCAATTCGTTATGCCTGTGAATCAACCCGATTTACGGGCATTTTTGTTTTAGCTTGTTCGCCTTTGTATATTAGGAAGAGTAAACCCCCAACAACCAAAAAGCTAAAAAGAACCAGCGGAACTTGTTCGGTTCCGGTTCCCCATTCCTCTATGTCATTAGAGATCGTGCCTTTATCAATCAGAAAATAACCAAGAACTCCCATCAAATTATTAACAAAGTGAGCCAAAATGGGTACCCACATGGTTCCGGTCCATACCAATAGGTAGCCAAACATGGCACCAAGCGCCATTCGGGGTAAAAACCCGTAGAACTGCATGTGCATGGCGCTAAATAAAAAAGCGGTAATCCAGATGCCCCAATGGTAATTTTTTGTCCAACTCGAAAATATTCGCTGAATAACACCCCGAAACATCAATTCTTCGCCCAAAGCAGGAAGAATTGCGATCATGAAAACATTGAACAACAAGCCACCAAAGCTATCAACTTTCAAAAATTTTTCGGTCAATATTTTTGCTGCATCTTCCATGGTTTTCATCCAGCCTTCAAGGCCTGAAAGTGATTCAGGCAAGCTCATCTGACTGTTAATCGCACCCAGAAAATTGATAACCGGAATAACCATCAACAAGGATATTGCTGCCAATAAAAAAGATTGCACCCTGGTTGAACGGTTAATTTTCAAATATTCGCCGATGTTTCCAGAATATAACCAACCAATTGCAAACGGCGGAGCAACAAACAATCCAATGGATTGAATGACCTGAAAATACTTTAAAAAGCTAAGTCCTTCAGGCGAATTCAGGCTCGTTGCCGACATACCGTTCATCAGGCTTCCGATACCATAAAATGGCATGGCAGCAATCATCCCAACCACCATAAATATAAAAACCGAAGCCACCATAACAAATAAGGCAAACATCAGTTGGGCAAATGGTTTCATTGTCCGGAAAGCGGTAAAGTCCATGCGTGTAATTTTTTGTTCAGGAGCAAAGATACGCAAAACAATAAATTAGTCATCAGTCATTCGAAGTGAGGAAAGTTTCCTGATGACTATTGACTCTTTTCTATGGATTGATCAGCTCTTCAATTTCCCTGAGATGCAATTCCAGATGAGGCAGGTATCCTTCAATGTTTTCCCGAAGCGAGATGAGTTCACCTTCGCCACTTATCCATTGATTTTCAAGCTTAGTTTGGTCAACATTCTGCACAACATGAACGAAATGCAGGTTGGCATATTTCCACAATTGAACCAGATTGTGCCAGTCTTCATGTTGGTAATCCTGAATGGCAATCCACCTGTCATTGTTGCCATTGGTTGCATAATTCGGAAATGTCATTGGGTTTTCACGGTACTGCAAATGGACAATCCGGTGCGTGTTGTTCGATGCCGAATCGACCATGTGACCGAGAATCTGTTTGATACTCCGGTTCTGACTGTTTATTCGGTTACTAAAAGTTTCTTTAGGAAGCGCTAACAGGCGTGGCTCCCAGGCTTCAATCAGTTGAAGTGTTTTCTGGCAAGAGTTTTCGAATGGATTCATGGTTGTTCTGATATAATTATTGTTTAACCGAAGTTATCTCTTTTATCTGAATCAGTATTCGCGGCCTTGAAATAATCACAAACTTTTTAGGTCTTTTTTTGTTCATCTCTATCAACATTTAAACAATTTGACATGAACGGATACAAGTTATTTACACCTGAAAAAGCAGGTTCAATTGAAGTTAAAAACAGAGTGATAATGGCGCCCATGACTCGCTGCCGTGCAATTGGAAACGTACCCAATGAGTTAATGGCCGAATATTACCAGCAACGGTCAGGTTCTGGATTAATTATTACTGAAGGCACTTCTCCATCACCAAACGGTTTGGGATATGCGCGAATTCCAGGAATTTTCAATAAATCGCAAATCGATGGCTGGAAGAAGGTAACCACCGCTGTGCATAGTGGCGGAGGAAAAATAGTTGTCCAGCTCATGCATACCGGACGGATTAGTCACATTTTAAATATGCCTGAAGGAGCTGAAATTTTGGCGCCGTCAGCGGTAAAAGCTGCCGGACAAATGTGGACCGATGCTGCCGCCATGCAGGACTTTCCGGTTCCAAAAGC
Organism: Aquipluma nitroreducens; assembly: GCF_009689585.1. Taxonomy (GTDB): domain Bacteria; phylum Bacteroidota; class Bacteroidia; order Bacteroidales; family Prolixibacteraceae; genus Aquipluma; species Aquipluma nitroreducens. Next base: position 2,237,970 of record NZ_AP018694.1, read on the forward strand.
GATGACCACGGAAGATTTGGCCAGCACAAAAGCTGAATTCGTTTCTGCCGCAAAAAATGCCATTGAAGCCGGATTCGATGGAGTTGAACTTCATTCAGCCAACGGTTATTTGTTGGAGCAGTTTTTATCACCCATAAGCAATGTCCGAATTGATAATTACGGCGGAAGCATCGAAAATCGCTGTCGGTTTGTGCTTGAAGTAGTCGCCGCTGTCGCCGAAGCCATTGGCAAAGATCAAACAGGTATTCGTTTGTCTCCTTACGGAGTTGCCAGCGACATGCCTCATTATCCTGAAATTGATGAAACATACAATTACCTTTCGGAACAACTGAATAAACTCGGCATCGCATACATTCACGTGGTCGATCATTCAGCAATGGGCGCTCCGGAAGTTCCTGCCGAGTTGAAAAAATTGATCCGGAAAAATTTCAGGAATACAATTATCCTTTCTGGTGGCTATGAGGCAGAACGCGCAGAAGCCGACCTTCAGAGCGGACTGGGCGACTTGGTTGCCTTCGGACGTCCGTTTATCAACAATCCAGATTTGACAAAACGAATGCAGAATAATTGGCCTTTGTCGGAAGCACTAAATATGGATCAGTTCTATACTGCCGACGAAAAGGGATATACCGATTATCCGGCATATAAAGCCTAGTTATCGCATTAAAAAGTCCGGTGGAATAACTTTCTACCGGACTTTTTATGCGTTATAATTCTTCCTAAACTTCTTTTTTGTGTTCCTAAATTAAATTTATACTTTTGCGCCGAGCTTTCAGATGAAAGCCGTGTACTTGGTAACCACGTAAAAAACAAGAAATGAAAAAAGAAGTATCTGTAATCTTTATGCTTGCCGGCATTTTATTTGCCACCTGTTTGTTGATTTCCAACATTCTAGCTACTAAAATTTTAATGATCGGATCGTGGGCTGCACCCGCAGGAGTGTTGATTTTCCCAATTGCTTACATCCTGAACGATGTGATTACCGAAGTTTGGGGATTTAAAAAAGCACGCCTGATTATCTGGACAGGGTTTGCCGTCAATATTTTGGCTGTGTTGTTTTTTACCGCCGGAATTGTAATTCCCGGAGCGCCTTTCTGGCAAAATCAGGAAGCATTCTCAACCGTTTTGGGCAACACACCACGAATTGTTATTGCAAGTTTAAGCGCCTATTTAATTGGCTCGTTCCTGAATGCGTTTGTGATGAGCCGCATGAAAGTGCTGACCAAAGGCAAAGGTTTCTCCGGAAGGGCAATCGCATCAACTTTAGTTGGCGAAAGTGCCGATTCGTTGATTTTTATCAGCATCGCATTTGCCGGAGTTTTCCCAATCGGCGTACTTGTCACTATGATTTTTACTCAGGCCACGTTGAAAACCGTTTACGAAATCCTGATTCTGCCCGTCACCATCTGGGTGGTTAATTTCGTGAAACGCGTGGAAGGAGTGGACGCCTATGACACCAACCTTTCGTACAATCTTTTCCGTTTAAAAGAGATTTAAAATGACAAAAGCATTAGTTGTTTTTTCCGGAGGACAGGACTCAACCACCTGTCTCTTCTGGGCATTGAAAAATTTTGACGAGGTAGAAACGCTTTGTTTTGATTACGGACAGCGACATCGCATCGAGCAAGAAGCCGCACGCGCCATTGCCGAAAAAGCTGGCGTTCCATTTACCTTGCTGAATCTGGATTTATTGAAACAAATCACCCACAATTCATTGACCGATCAGGCCATGGATGTGGAAGAAAACAAGCCTGAAAACCGCCCGCCAAACACCTTGGTTGAAGGACGAAACATGCTGTTCCTGACCTTCGCTGCCATCTTTGCCAAAGGGAAAGACATTCCAAATCTGGTTACCGGTGTCGGACAGGCCGATTACAGCGGTTATCCCGATTGCCGCGACGAGTTTATCCGTTCGCTCAATCAAACTCTGAACTTGTCGATGGACTATAAATTTAGCATTCACACACCACTCATGTGGAGATCGAAACAAGATGTTTGGGCGCTATCAGACGAACTGGGCATTTTCGACCTGGTTCGCTCGCAAACCGTAACCTGCTACAACGGCATTATTGGTGACGGCTGCGGACATTGTCCCGCTTGCCAACTGCGCAGAAATGGATTGGAAAATTATTTAGAAAAAAGACATTAGTCATTAGCAATCTTGTTCGAAATTTGTTGAATTAAAATTGATATCGAACTGATTGTCAATAGGAAATTGTCATCAGTCATTCGAAAAGTTGCTTTTAGAATATTTCCAAATGACTATTGACTTTTTCCTGTTTGTTAAGCTGAAAGAGTAAAATACTTTAAATATTGAATGAAAATGGATACTTTAAAAAGTCTCGGAAACGAAAGCAAATACCTGTTTGAATATTCTTCGGAGATGTTGGAAAGCTTCGACAACAAACATCCGGAGAACGATACCATGGTGAAATTCAATTGTCCGGAATTTACCAGCCTCTGCCCCATCACTGGCCAGCCCGATTTCGCAACCATTTACCTGACTTACATTCCCGATCAGAAATTGGTTGAAAGCAAAAGTTTAAAGCTGTACCTGTTTAGTTTCCGCAACCATGGTGCGTTTCATGAAGATTGCATGAACATCATCATGAAAGACTTGATTGCCCTAATGGATCCGAAATACATCGAAGTATGGGGAAAATTCCTGCCCCGTGGCGGCCTCAGCATCGACCCGTATTGTAATTACGGAAAACCCGGTACCAAATACGAGCAAATGGCCGAATACCGTATGATGAACCACGATTTGTATCCGGAGAAGATTACCAACCGCTAAAAGCAAAAAATGGATTCCTGCAACAAGCAAGAATCCATTTTCTTTTATAGTGGTGCTGCGTATTAGAATTCAGCATTCTTTGGCGTACGTGGGAAAGCAATTACATCGCGGATATTTCCCATGCCTGTTACGAAAAGTAGCAGACGTTCGAATCCCAATCCAAAACCAGCATGAGGCACTGTTCCAAAACGGCGGGTATCCAGATACCATTCCATTTCGTGAGCCGGAACGCCCATTTCATCCATACGGGTAACCAACTTATCCAAATCTTCTTCGCGCTGCGACCCTCCAATGATTTCGCCGATTCCGGGGAACAACACATCCATCGCAGCAACTGTTTTGCCATCAGCATTCTGTTTCATGTAGAACGCTTTGATATCCTTCGGATAATTGATCAGAATAACCGGTTTCTTAAAATGTTTTTCAACCAGATAGCGTTCGTGTTCGCTTTGCAAATCGGTACCCCAATCAACCGGGTACTGGAATTTATTCTTTTTGTAGTGATTCGAGTTTCTCAAGATTTCGATGGCTTCGGTATAAGGCAAACGAATGAAATCGTTCTCCAAAACGAAACGAAGCTTTTCAACCAGCTCCATCGAACGCTCGTCCATTGGTTTGTTCTTTTCTTCTTCCTGAAGGCGTTTGCTCAGAAATTCCAGATCATCCATGCAATTGTCGAGCGCATATTTGATCAGGCTTTTCAGGAAATCTTCAGCCAAATCCATGTTGTCCTGAAGTTCATAGAATGCCATTTCAGGTTCAATCATCCAGAACTCAGCCAAGTGACGGGCGGTATTCGAATTTTCGGCACGGAAAGTTGGTCCAAAAGTATAAATCTCACCCAAAGCAGTTGCGCCAAGTTCGCCTTCCAACTGTCCGGAAACAGTCAGGTTAGTCGGCTTTCCGAAGAAGTCCTGAGAATAATCGATTGATCCGTCTTCCAAAAGCGGTGGATTTTTAGCATCAAGAGTTGTTACACGAAACATTTGTCCGGCGCCTTCAGCATCTGATCCGGTCACAATTGGCGTGTGCAGATACACAAAACCTTTGCTGTTAAAATAATTGTGAATGGCAAACGCCATGGCATGACGGATGCGAAAAACGGCGCTGAATGTAGCAGTACGGAAGCGCAAGTGGGCATTTTCGCGTAAAAATTCGAGGCTGTGCTTTTTCGGCTGAATCGGGTATTTATCCGGATCGGATTTACCGTAAATGATGATTTCGGTGGCATTCAGTTCTACCGACTGACCACTTCCCTGAGAAGCAACCAATTCGCCAGTAATTCCCAAAGCGGCGCTTGTATTGATATCTTTCAGTAATTCTTCGCCAAGCTTTTCAACATCAGCAACAACCTGAAGGTTATGAATGGTTGACCCATCATTTAAAGCAATAAAATTGACGTTTTTGCTACCTCTTTTGGTTCGTACCCAACCTTTAACAACTACTTGTTGTCCAATTAATTCTCCCTTCAGGATTTCTTTGATTTTTAGTCGCTTCATGCTGTATGTTGTTGTCTGATTCAAAATAATTCTAATAGGTACAAAAATATGTTTTTCTGCCTGAAAACACAGCCGTCCCCCTTAAAACTCGGGTCAGGTTATAATAATTTAAGATTCTGAACGAAACCTCAACTCTTTTTTAGCAATTCTACTTGAGGAAGAAGTTTACTCCATGTTTCATCCTGAATTTTGGCTCCAATTATTTCAACCACATTCCCGGCCAATAATGACCCAATTTTTCCTGCAATTTCAAGATCGAGGTTTTCTGTCAATGCGTATAGAAACCCTGCTGCATAAATATCGCCGGCACCTGTAGTGTCAATACTTTTTGCCGAAATAGCATCAATACGAATAACACGATCTCCCGACTTAATTAAAGAACCATGAGCTCCAAGTTTTACAACAGCAATGGAACACATTTCTGCAATTTCGAGTAGTGCCTCTTCAGGACTTTTACCAGTAAGCGATGTGGCTTCCTCTTCGTTGGCAAAAACGATGTCGACATATTCGCGGATGATACGGTGAAGAAAATCGATGTTTGCTTCCACAATATTAAAGCTGGCCATGTCGATTGAGACCAGTAAGCCGTTTTCTTTGGCAATTCTCATGGCGGCTTCAATCAATGCATGGTTTTGCACCAAATAACCTTCAATGTGCAGAATTCCATAATCGCGAAAGATCTCATGAGTCATTTCATCGGCGGTCAATTCCATTGCAGCACCCAAATAAGTGCCAAAAGTACGCTCCGAATCAGGACTGATTAATCCCGTTGCATGTCCAGTTCCGGTTTCGCTGTAAAAAAAATGAGTATTGATTTTATTATTCCTGAAGTCTTCGAGGTAAAAATCTCCAAATTCATCAGCGGAAATCTTGCCAATATAGCCACACTGGCCTCCCAATTTGGCGATTCCATGCACTGTATTCGCAGCCGAACCTCCTGTTTGAATACTTCTTTTACTATTTTTTGTCTCTTTTTTTATTTCAGCAGAAAGAATAGCATCCACTAAAGTCATGCTTCCCTTTGGAAGTCCAAATTTTTGTAATACAGCATCATCCGTGATTGTAATCAAAACATCAATGAGTGCATTTCCGATTCCGAGAACTGATTTTTTCTTGATTTGAGCGCCAGTAAATGATTTCATGAAAATATTTTTTTGCAAAAATATTTTTTCTTTTCGGAAAAGCTACTATTTTTGCAACGCTTTAAAAGCAAAACGTTCACAATACAGGCGAGAGCCACAACAAAATTCTCTAGTAGCTCAGTTGGTTAGAGCGGCGGACTGTTAATCCGTAGGTCGTAGGTTCAAGTCCTACCTGGAGAGCAAATTATGTAATATAATTCATTATAACGCTTGAAATCAATGGTTTCAGGCGTTTTTTGTTTTTAACCTACCCTGAAATTCACGGTATTTCTCGATCTTCTGGTGTCTATATAGGTGACTAAATCCTAAATTGACAAATTAGTCACCTGAGTCGCTGTAATCATCTCATTATTTGCATCTTAATGCATCATTTTGCACTTCCTTAACCTACGTGTTTGAGGTAACTTTGTGTATAAATTTTAAACTTTTAGGATGCAGTACGATTTGAGTATTTTATTTTTTTTGAAAAAAGGGCAGGTTGATAAGAAGGGGCTGATCCCAATTTACCTGAGAATTACAGTAAATGGCGAACGTTCGGAAGTTTCGACAAACAGAAAAGTTGAAGTTTCTAAATGGGATTCTGACACACAACGAGCAAAAGGACGTTCTGAAGCTGCCCGTATTTTAACCGACTACCTTGATAGCCTTGACAGCCGGGTCAAACGTGACTATAATGCGCTGAATGAGCGGGGAGAAGTAATTACAGCATCCGTTTTGCGTGATAATTTGATTGGGAAAAATCTAAAGAAATATTATCTGGTGCAGGTTTTTGAAATGAACAACGCCTTAATTGAGAAAGAGGAAGGCCAGAAATATACCCGAAATACGATAGACCAGTATATTACAACATTTAATAGGATTAAGCTTTTTTTGAGCCAGGAATATGCATGTACCAATATTGCATTATCAGACCTGGATGTTCTTTTTATCCGTAGATTCGAAATCTTTCTTAAAACAAGCTATGGAATTGAACACAATACCATAATGAAACACCTTAAACAGTTGAAGAAGGTCATTCATTTTGCAATGGAATTGGGTTATTTAGACAGAGACCCTTTTCTTCAGCATAAAACTACTTTTAAACAAGGCTCAAGGGGATACCTAACTTCCGATGAACTACAAAGGATAGAAACCCACAAATTCAGAATCAAGAGATTAGATCAAGTTCGTGATGTTTTTGTGTTTGTCTGCTATACCGGACTTTCATATTCTGACTTGGAAAGACTTAAGCCAGACAGTATAACGAAAGGTATTGATGGTAAAAACTGGATTATTTATGAGCGCGAGAAAACGGGTGTCCGTGCAAGTATTCCACTTTTACCAGCCGCACAGTCAATAGTTGATAAGTATCGAGATGATCCTGAATGCTTAATAAATAACCAATTACTGCCTGTAAAAAGTAATCAGAAACTGAATTCTTATTTAGCTGAAATAGCCGAATTATGCGAAATCAGTAAACACGTTACGATGCACCTTGGCCGTCATACATTCGCTACAACTGTAACCTTAACCAACGGTGTGCCTATTGAAACTGTATCAAAAATGCTTGGTCATACTTCGCTAAAAACAACACAGATATACAGCAAGGTAGTGGATACCAAAACATCGCATGACATGGGAAAAGTTGCGGAAAAATTACTTCAGCGAGAAGTCAGTTGATTTACTGAAAAAAATATTATAGCTTGGGTGATCAAAATTATTCAGGTTATGGACCGTATTGAATCGACTCTAGAGAATCCAATTAGATTTTTGAAAAGGGTAGTTACATCTGATGGCGAGGAATATTTAAGGTTCCTTTTTGAAAATCCAATTGAACCGAACACATGGCTTATTAAAGATGGAAGCATTCTTGACTGCATCCGGATTCTCGCATGGAACGATGATCGAGGGATCTTACTTGATCCCAAAACCAATGAACGTGAATATGAATTAACTTTTGATCAATATGTCCATGAAGAATTTCTTAACCAAATTCGTATAAGTCAAATACTTATATTTGAGAAAAGTAAACTCAATGGATTCGACCAGGATTTAAAACTCTATACTAGTTTATTATATGATTTAATCGATCTTCATAATACAGTTGATAAAAGTTTTGAATTAGAATTTGAAGATGAGCTTAATTATGCAATAGATCAAATAATAAAATATGCACTCAGAAAGTTTAAACGTATATATCCAGATATTCCGGCATATAGACTTGCAAAAAAACATTTTACAAGAGATCGAAATTCAAATATCACTGGGTTCAAACTAAAGGCTCAAAGACGAAATTTTCCCAGACCAGCCTTTGTCCAAAGATTATTAGATCAGTCATTCGTTACAAGAACTAAAACAAAATATATCACCCAATTTCTACAAGGTCAAATACCAGACAAAAAAATAAATTGGCACAAAGAACCTCACGAGCTTAAATATTTTATTGATTGCTTGTGCAATACAGATATCCTTGAAAGTATGCCTGCCCAACAATGGAAATATTTAACTCAAATTTTTACCTGCCAAGAAACAGAACTGCAAAAAGGTTGGCATAGGAATCACAAACTAAAAAATCCAAGCAAAAAACAATCAATCGATGAACTTTGCGGGATGCTCCTCCCCCAAATATAATCTAAAAATATTCTAAAATAAATTGCGGACTTTTTGCTAGAGATATCAATAAAATCAGCCTTTCTAAAGAGTCCGCATTTTCTTTATTCCGCATTTCAAAATGCGGACTTAAAATCTATTTGTCGTTAAATATCAACTACTTAAATTTGCCATGCATTGTAATTAAGCTTTGCAGTAAAAATTTACAATTTAATGAAGAAAGAAGAATTTTTAAGAGTGTTTCGGACAGTGATTAGTGAGGAAATCCGGAATTTTACAGCTCCTCAACCCACGTGGATGAGATCCTCCCAAGTTCGTGAGATGCTGAATATCAGCGATTCCACGTTACAAACGTTCCGTATCAACGGGACGATTCCAGCCTATAAGCTTGATAATATGTGGTTGTATAAGTATGATGAGATTATCGCCGTGTTAGAAGCCAATCGAGTTGGCAGAAAGGAGCTAAGTAATGAATAATGGCGATGTTAGCTTCCGCTTGAAGGAATTAAATGATGAAATGAGTAAGCTGGTTATAGAAGTGAATAAATTGAGAAAGAGCGTTGGTGAAAACGAAGTTTGGGATAATGCTGATTTGATTAGAAACTGGAAGATTTCGACCCGAACGCTGGCAAGCTGGAGAGCTGAAGGGCTGATTGGTTATGTGCAGATTGGTGGTAAAATATTGTATCCGAGAGAGATGCGTGAGAATTTTTTGAAGAATAATATAAAGAATGGAGAGAATAAGAATGGGATTTAATGGGTATAATAAATTTACGAGCGAAACGCCAAGGTTGTCTCCAAATTTTTCATCTGAGCCAGAATATAAAATGTCAGATAGTTATTCGGCCAAATACTTATATGATCTAAATATCAAAGAGTTGCCTACTCTTATAGAACCCATTTTCCCCAAAACAGGATTGACCGTTTTTGCTGGATCTAGTGATACCGGTAAAAGCACGTTTTTACGCCAACTCGCAATTTCTATAGCACGAGGAGATAATGATTTTTTGGGTTGGAAAATCAATGCTGAGCACAACCGGGTTATATATGTTTCAACAGAAGATGATAAATATGCGATTTCGTATTTGTTGAATAAAGTTGTTGGGGAGGACGGAAATACAGCTGGATTTGAGAATCTGAAATATGTGTTTTCTCTTGAGCACCCCTACGAAGATTTAGATGCTTTGTTGACGGAAACTCCGGCAGACTGTGTTATTATCGATGCGTTTTCCGACTTATATCCTGGGGATATGAATCAGGTGAATAAAGTCCGTGGGTTTATGAACCAATTTTTTATGCTGACAGATAAACACAATTGTTTGGTAATCTTCCTACACCACACTGGAAAACGAACGGAAGATTTACCACCGAGTAAAAGCAATTTACTGGGCTCGCAAGGAATTGAAGGAAAAGCTCGCCAGGTAATTGAGCTCAGACGTGATCCAAACGATGCCCAATATCGGCATGTCTGTATCGTGAAAGGTAATTATTTGACTGATGATATGAAAACGCATAGTTATAAGTTGCTGTTTGAAAATCAATATTTTACAATGACAGATGACCGAGTTGATTTCGATAATTTGGTAGTGAATTTTGATGAGAAAAAACAGATGAAAGAACGCAGAATAAGTCGAGTAGTCGAGTTATATTCTCCTGAAATTTCCTATCAAGAGATTGCTGACAGAATGACCTCTGAAGGTATGAAAATTTCCAAAAGTACGGTTGGAAACGATGTAATGGAAGCAAAAAGTAGAGGCTTAATTGAATAAAACCGATTGTCCATCCATCCAATCTCTTTAGGGAATAAGATGGATGGACATTTTAAATTAAACGAAATTATGAACAGAAATATAACTGAATGGAGTGAAATATCTTGGAATCCGACAACCGGATGTACCCCAATATCGATGGGCTGTGCTAATTGTTATGCTATACCCAGAGCAGAGAAGATGCAATTTGATGGTGTAAGTAAGTATTCCGGTGGATTTAAATTAACCCTACATCCGGGACAATTAAGTCGCAACTTCGATGATCTCAAACCCAGCCGAATATTTGTAAACAGCATGTCTGACTTATTTCATAAGGATGTTCCCCTTGAGTTTATCCAAAAAGTTTTTGAGGTGATTGCTGCCAACCCCAAGCATCTTTTTCTTGTCCTGACAAAACGTGCTGAAATAATGTATCAATACAGAAACGACCTGATATGGCCTTCGAATTTGCTGATGGGAGTGACGGTTGAACACGCTGAATATAAGCATCGTATTGATCTTCTTCGGGATACAAAGGCTATTTATAAGGTGGTGTTTTTCGAGCCATTATTGAGTGAAATGGGTGACGTTGATTTGACCGGCATACAATGGGCTTTTATTGGTGGTGAATCTGGACCGGGATTTCGTGGTGTTAGATCGGCGTGGGTACGATCATTAAAAGACCGATGTGATAGTCAGGGATGTACGTTTGTTTTTAAACAGTGGGGTGGTTATCCCCGAGAAAAATATGGTTGTAGGTTGGATGGTATATATTATCAGGATATTCCGAAAGTTGAAAGCTGCCTGGGTTAGTGGTTTAGAATGAGCTGAGTTAAGGCCTACTCTTCGGGGTAGGCTTTCTCTTTAAATACATTATCAACTTATTTAGCGAATAGAGCGATCAGGATTATTACATTTAATTTATGGATATATTCAGGAAGTAGAGCAATCAAACAATTGCATTTTTCGCCATTTTATCTATTTTCTGCTATTTCAATAAATCATCAACTTTGAAAATCGTAAAGAATAATTACCAATTGAGACTGATTCTTGTGTTTTTCTCTGAACAATTTTCGGAAAATGGTAAATATTATGACTTAATAACTGCCAGAAACTCCAAACTGGGTATTCTTGAAAGATATTATTAATGGCTTTTAAAGAACCCAAATGAAATCCTGCTTGCAATAGAGGAGTGGTTTAATTTATTTCATTTCTATTTTTGTAAAATAATATCTTTTACCAGCAGGGTGAATCGTACAAGAAGGTATTCCTTCGTTTGAAAAAATAATCATTATTGGAGTATCAGTTAAATAATCTTTTTGAATTGCAATTTCAGAAAGACTTCGAATATCTTGTCCGCTTGGGTTATTATTAGATGAAGGGTGTGAATGCCATTCCCCAACATAAACCTTACGTTGTTGTGATTGAATATATAACTCGTCTAAAAAAGCTTGGCAATATTCAACGTCTTTTTCAAACTTTGTTGCTGCATGTGAAGCTTTTGGACCTGGACCTGAAACATCAGTTATAAGAATATTTCCTTTTTCATCCGTATATCCTGCCATAACTCCACCAGTTTCCATCCTAGGATTCTGACTAATCAATCCCTGCATATATGCCAAATTTTCAGCGGTTATGGAAATATTTATCAGATTGTCATGATGGCAATAATAACAATCTGGATGTGGCGATATATGCTGTGAATAGAACTGGTATGGTGTTTGAATAGGTGTATTAGGTAAAACCTCTGAAGACCAAATCCAGTGATTTTGATCAGATTCAAACGCCTGAAGATACTCAAGTAAAAGCCGTGATGTAAAAGAGGCTATGAATTTCAGATCCGCAGCACTTGCAGGCCGAATAGGATTATTGCATTCATTCATTAAGGTTGGATAAGAAGGATCTTCAGAAATTTCAATAAATTCTTTATCTTCTTTTCTGTAAAGTGATAAACAGTGGAAACATGCGTCTTTTCCTGGTACAACACGAAATATTCTTGCAGCTTTACCTCCACGTAAGGCTCGCACATAGAATGCTATTTTATTTGCAATAACTAGTTGCTGATTTATAAATCCTTCTAAACTATCATCTGCCAAAGAAGAAACAGTAATAGAATCATCATAAAGATCCTGGCTAATGTCGAGATCATACAGATTTAATGGTCTTGTTTCAATAGTAATAAAAGGATTATGGTTACTCAATATTTCAGCAACCACACCTACTTTTGGTTCACCAATATGGTTCAAACCAGCCAAATGGCGAACAGCATTATGTGCTTTTATGGTTTGATTGTCAAAAAGGGTTAGCAGGCCTGTTCCAGCCTTGGACATACAGTCAGCTATTTCACTTCCAATAGCACCAACACCAAAGACATTTACAGAGACTTTCTTTAAAATGTCATAATCTGCTATTTTACTGTTACGTTGATGAAAAGTGGTTTCAGTTATTTTTTCACATTCTATTGCTTCGATTTTTTCAAACTGACCGAGAATGTTTTGCATTCTTTCTTTAGGACTAAATTTAATGATATATGGTGGGGACGTATCACTTTTTAAAATTTTAAACAATTGAAATTCATTAATACCTTTTCTATTTGGAAAGCGTAATCCAAGTAGAAATAAATCAGGGATTTGCTTAAAGGAACTTTGACAACGTTCTGTAATTCGACTAATGCCATTATCATAACTACCATTCCCAACGATTTTTATCAAATCATTTACTAATTGAAATGGCTTTGGCTCATTTTCAATTTGAAACCAATGTGCTTTTAATAGAAGTTTCTTAGTTATAAGATCATTAACTATTTCAGAATGATTATATAAATCCAGAGAAGTCTTTAATTTTGGATCAATAAGATGGCGATCTAAATTTATATGTACTTGTTCAAATAATCCACTTTTACCTATCCCATCAAGAAAAGAACCAAGGTATAAATATTTATCATTTTTAAAATATCTGCCTCCAGGAACGAAATTATAAAGGGTTGCATAACAGTCTCCTTCTAAAAATTTATCATTTAAAAAATGTTCAGGATATATTAACTTGATTTCATTATTTATAAAATTAAAATGTGAATAAAAATCAACCTCTTCGCTATCAGTTGGATAATTATTCGTAATATGACCCGCACACCAATCCCTTACCCTTTGAAGTATTGTTGTAATCCCAAAAAAGCTGCTACCATTGTCTAAGCTATCTTGTTCTAAGGTACAAAGTTCTCCTGAACTATTTTGATGACGTAAATGATAATAATAAAGAATTAAAGGTTTTATTGTTTCTTGAACTTTATAAAGTGATAAAGAAGCTAATTGTTCAATTTCTTCTTTATGGAGGTTATGCTTCAAAGGAAAAATCAAAGGTAACCTATATGGAGTAGCGTCAGAATAAACGATTAGTATGGGGAAACGATGAATTTCATTTAGTCTAACTAAAATGTTCCCATGTGAAATAAATAATTGATCTCTAAATTGATGTATTTCTCTGTAATTTAGGTCATTAGATAAAGCAGTACTTTCTTGGCGAAGAAATTCAGGATGTTTTTTGAACCAGTGTATCATTATCCCATTGGTTTATTATCAATTTTAGAAGTTTGCGATCCAATATAAATATTGCGAGCAGTATTTTTACTTGAGTCATCATCGTCATCATCATTTCCTTTACCATATTCTTCAATCAATTCCTTGTCGGTATTGACATCTACATTACCATCGGAATCAATGTCGACAATTACGGATATGACATTCGCTCCTAAATGGAATATCCCATCTTCATCAACATGTTTTTTATACAATTCCAATGCATCATCATGAGGATGACCATGAGGGCTATCGTCCTGTTTTGGAGCACTTATGATTAAGTAAGTCGGTTTGATATTTTCAATATGTGTTTCATAAACATCATCATCGTCTTCATCATCTTTAAAAAAAGTTCTGGAACCATGATGACTAGCACTTAAAACAAAGGAGGGAAGATTGTCCATGTGGTAATCTGTAATATGCTCCTGCCATGCTTTCTTATCAGAATCACCAGTAAATAATATGCTTTTTGCTTCTTTGCCGTAAGTGAATTTGATAACACCACACTGTTCGTGTATTCGCCTATTACGTTCATTAGCATCAGCATCCTCAATATCTTCACATAGATATTCAGCCGGAGATAGTATCTGATAATCAACTAACCCTATGTTTTTTATTACTTCTTTATCGTCTGATGTCCGTATTTTGTTGAGAGCATTAGACCCAAGCAAGAAATATTCGTTACTTTTCCCAACTTTTTCCACTACATACTGAAAGTCTTTATACTTCTTTTTATGCTCTCCTCCAGGCTTATGATTTGAATGCCAGACTTCAGAAAAACCGATTTCATCATAGACCTCTTTGATACCTCCAATATGGTCATTATGCGGATGAGTATTGATAAAAATGCTCAGCTCGCCATCGGTTACAAATAAGTCTTTAAACATTTCTATCAAATCAATTTCGTTTGGCTCCTTGTCTCTATCACAATCGACTAGCACAAACATGTAGTCATTTACTTTTGACCCCGTAGGAATAACCAAAAGCGTTGATTCACCTTGACCCGTATATAAAAAAACGGTTCTAAAAATACCTGCCTTTGTCGGTTTAATTACTTTTTCCGCAACTGTCATATTAGGAGTTTTTATTTTTTAGATATACCAATAACACTTCTCTTGAAAAATAATATCCTCGTTGTTTGCACCTCAACCAAACTATTATTATAGCGGGGATTATCAGTAAATAGAATTTTAAGTCATTATAATTTCTGATTAATAAAAATATACCTCCGATTAAAACGCATGTTAATAATGAGCGAGAAAAAGCATAAGAAGAATTGAAATCTTCAACTCGACTATCTTTTTGATTTGCATATCGCATTGCAATTGAGAATAGCTCATCATTTGTAGGATCAGATTTTGTGGTCTCCGCTTTTAATAACTCGTTTGCTTTTTGACTTTCATAAAATCTAACTTTCCAGATGTCCTTCCCGTTGAGTAAACAATCCGAAGGCTTACCTTTCCATGTAAAAAAGTAGATATCCTCTAACCAACTTGAAATAGTATTTACCAAATAGCCAAATAAAAAAGCAATCGCAGTATAGGGTACTACTAATTTATTATCAAAAGATAAATTGAAAAATTCAAGTATAACCAGCAAAAGTAGAAATCCTGGAACGAGAGATGATAAAATATCATAGAGTTTAAAATTCATAAAGAGAGATATTAAGCAGAATTTTATTATTCATGAAATGTATCGCCATCTCAGATTCAATCTGTTATGATTTATAATTTCAAATGTAAATAACTTATCTTAATGTTGTTCTTCCAAGAACTAAATATTATTAACAATCAGGATATTCCATATCCAAGTCGTTTGTTTAGTTATATTAGGACATGGCAGTCATCACTCGTTATTATCTATTTTATTGAACTAAAGCTGATTTTTTATATGCAGTTTATTTTGTAGTGAATGTTGATTTATTGACTTTGGAACATCTTCTTCTGGTTCGTCTTGTAAGGATTAGTTATCTGGACAGTTTCAAATAAACAATCAGCAAACTAAATTTAAAAGATTAATTGAGATTTTGGTCTACGTATATTGATTATTACATCATATCAAGTAGATTTTTATCCCAAAAAGGTTTAAACATTTTCTCCCAAACACCTTCATTTTCTGCTAACTGATCTAGATCTAAACGGTATTGATATTTTAAAATGAAATCAATAGTCCACGGTAAATGAGGATTGGTCACTATGCCAGTAGAATAGCAATTGCTAATTGGGATAGGCACTGGAAGTTGATTTCCATCCTCATCCTCAGTAATATAGCCATCACATTTACCTCCCCATTCCCAATTGGTAGCAAAACGGTCTATCAGTTCAGCACTCCATGGTAAATATGAGCATTGACTTAGTTTTTCCCAGTCCCAGCGATTTTCAAAGCGTTCAAGAAACTGAATCGACCAAGGCAAAGCCTGATTCCCTGACAATATTTCAAACTTGTCATCAGGTCCATTTAGCCATTTATCAAGATTATTTTCAAAAAACTGAGGGTCATTAAAAAGAGCGGTATTTCCTGCCAATCCACGCCAATCCAAAATGTCTTTCCACCGGGTTAGTAAATCCTTTTCTTTCCATGGCAAATTTGAATTCATGCAAATGGCATTTACGCAAAATAAATCCCAGTATTTTTCAACAATATCTAGTTGTCCAGTTAGAATAGGATGAAACTGAAAGTAAAACATACTGGTGTCCATACAAGAAATAAACTTTTTCAACAGAGGCAATGTCCATGGAATTGAATCATTCATCAGAATATTACCCCAGTTCCAACGATCTTTGTATTTTTCAATTAATTGCTCCGACCACTGAACTTGCTCATTCATTGACAAGTAATTGAAATTTAACCTATCCTGATATTTATCTATTAATTCGGATGTCCAAATGATGTGATTTCCTGAAGCGACAGAATAGAAAAATCCATCTTCAACTTCGCCTTCCCAATCAATCTGATCTTTAAATACTTCGAGCAAATTTGTAACCGCAAATACAGCATTTTGAGAGAAAGCAATCCAGTCTAGACGGTGACTGAATTTTCTAATCAGACTTTCATTCCAACCAACAGCAGAGTTTTGGCTGATCTTATCCCAATTGATTTTATCTTCGTATTTTTCAAGTTCTTTTTCAGAAAAGGCATAAAACTGGGAAGCCATTTCAGTAAGAAACTCGGGATGACTATACAAAAAGGTAGTGATTCTTTGAGATGTATTCATTTTAGACTTATGAATTATTGCAATTTTTTTTAGATCAGCCGGAACACTGTATTAATTAATTTTTCATCAATAAATGGTTTAAAAGCTTTATCCCAGA
Organism: Aquipluma nitroreducens; assembly: GCF_009689585.1. Lineage (GTDB taxonomy): Bacteria > Bacteroidota > Bacteroidia > Bacteroidales > Prolixibacteraceae > Aquipluma > Aquipluma nitroreducens. The sequence continues at coordinate 2,254,628 of NZ_AP018694.1, forward strand.
TAATCCAATCTCTTTTAAATGCTTCCATATCAATGTATTCTTCATATTTGATAATCCAATCAATATTCCATGGAATTCCAGAATTCCCAATTAATCCACGTTCACCTGTATCTGATTCAGCATCATCCTCCGAAGGTTCAAAATAACCCCATTCCCATCGGTCGATATAATGATCAATTAGCTCAAAGCTCCATGGTAAACCTTCATTCTCGCTTAATTTCTTCCAGCTCCAATAATCAATAAACCGGTCAATAAATGGAATGGACCAAGGCAGTGACGTATTGTAGGAAAGTAAGTCAAAGGAGTATTCCGGCTTTACCAACCATCGATGAAGGTTCTTTTCAAAAAATGCATGATCCTTTAATAGAAACTCGTTAAAAGTAATTGACTCCCATTCAATACGATCCTTCCAACGTTCCAAAAGACTTTCATCGTACCAGGGAAGATTGGGGTTACGACTTATTGTATTCCAACATAAATGATTCCCAAACTCTTCAATGATTTCAATATTACTGGTAAATATTTCATTGGATTCAAACGATGTGGTTCCCAGATGGTCAAAACGATGAAAGTATTTTTCAATCAGAGGTATTGTCCATGGGATTTTTTCATTGAGAATAATATAATCCCAGTTCCAAAAATTTTCATATCTAGCGATGAATTGCTCCGACCATGGAAGGTTTGACTGATACGACAACCCTTCCCAGTCCCACCGGTCAATATATTTATCTATGAGCTTCTCTGACCATGGAACACTTTCGGCATAACCTAAAGCAGTGAAATCTATTTGATTTTCGTACTTGGCTATCAAATCTTCAGTCCATGGAATTTTTGGATTACAAGCTAATCCTGTACATCCGGCTTCATGATCTGAACTTATCCAGACAATTTCCTTAGAAAATTCTTGAATCAAATTCACATCAGCAAAAGAACGACAACTAGCAGAAAATAAAGACCAATCCAATTTCTGTTTAACCACGTTGATTGTGGTTGAATCCCATTCTGTGTAGTAATTGTTTGAGAGAGAATTTATATCAAGCCGATCAAAATATTTTTGTATTTCGTTTGGTTTAAAAGCAAAATATTCTGAAACCATCCTGACAAATACCTCTGGGTGGCGAAAAAAGAAAGCAATGATTTTTTGCTGGATGGATTGAATTTTAGTTGTCATATGAAAATTAATCTTCGAAAATATTTACCTAGTCATTCCAATATTCATTGCCTAATTTGTCTATTTTGCCTTCTTTACCCTCCAATGAAACATATGCAAAGCCTTTGGAAAATGATTCCGCATAATCAAAAGTTAGTGGTATTTTAATAAAGCCTGAATTGTCAATAAAACCCCATTTGTTATTTAAATTAACAGCTGCTAATCCTTCAGAAAATGCATAAACTTTATCATACTTTATTGCAATTACTTCATTCCCGACTTGATCTATAAATCCATATTTATTGTTTTTTGAAACAAGTGCTAATCCTTCAGAAAATGATTCAACCTCATCATATTGTATTTGAATTATTTCTGCCCCATAATGATTGATGAAACTAGTCGTTCCAGCCACATCAACCTTCGCAAGTCCACAAGAAAAAGATTCAGCAAAATTGTATTTTAAGGATATTCTTGTGTTGCCGAGGCTATCGATATAACCAAAGAAATTACCCCAATAATCAGAAACTACTGCTAATCCCTCAGAGAATGACTCAGTATAGTTAGACTCCCCAACATCAATTATCTTGTTGCCATTTCTGTCAATAAAACCTTTCCAATCTTTTGCAGAAACTAATGCTAATCCTTCATGGAATGAATTGGCAGAATCATAAATTAATGGAATAATTATTTCCCCACTATGATCGATAAATCCATACTTTTTGTTTGATTTAACTACAGCCAATCCAAAAGAGAATGAAATAACATTATCATATAATTTGGATTTTTCGCGAAGAATGTACTCATCAAGTTTCTTCTTTTGTGATAATACTTTAGTAAAATCGTCTACCTTGATACTGCCATTCTCGGTAATTATAAGTTGGATGATTTCATTACGATTTGTACTTAATGGCCTTTTACTAAAGAATAAGGGCACCCCATCTTTATTCTCCTTATATTTAGCACCTTGAGCGGCCCGGTATATTGCGAATTCATCTGTTGTTCCAATAATTGTATATACGAATACAATACTACCATCTGCTTCACGATAATAATTAAGAAGCTGGGAGTTTAAACAGTAGTATGATACCTCAAATTGCCCCATTTTGTATAATTTATGAACAATTTTGGCCTCATGAATTGCATCATCCAATGAACGATGTGTCTCAATATACCCTGTTTTACCGAAAAAATATCCCCATGCCTCTTCTACCGAAGGCCATTTCATAGTTCCTCCAATATTCATGATTGGAGTTGCCAATTGCATTGGACAAGGAAGTTCATTTATTTGAAATCCACGATCTTTCAGAAAACCAAAATCAAAGGCTTTGTTATAGGCAGTAGCTTCATATAAATTTAGAATATGCTGTATAACAGAACGTTGTTCTTCTAAAGTCGGAGCTATCATCACCTCATCAAAAGTCAGATTTGAATTTCTGAATATCCACCCGAATTGTCCGGCCATATGTGAAATATCCAGTCCTGGTTCCTTTATGAGAGAACTGTATACAGGTATAATGCCGCCAGTCTCAAGATCAAGTTTTACAATGCCAATTTCAACAATTTTTCCACCCTGTTTCAAATATCCTGTGGTCTCGATATCAACGACTAGAATTATTTTACCCATTATATTAGAGTTATTCTAATTAAAAAATGCTAAACAGTAATATTTCAGACAATTATAGTCCAGCCAAGCTCTTTCTCAATTGCGCTACGAATTGGTGTAAAAATTGAAATTGGGGCTTTACGGATATATTCTTCTGCCATAGCCTGCTTATTGGAAGATATTTTTTTTAAATATGTAGTTAGTTTATTCTTATCAACATTGACTTCTATCCCACCTCCATTTTTATACGACAGCTTTACAGATAGATTTGTCCAAATCACTGCATCTATATTTTGTTTGTCATCTATCCAAGATTTTATAGATTGTCCAAATTGAAAATCATAAGGAAGAAGCTCTTTTAAATCTTTACTGTAACATCCAATCTTATTTCGTCCACAACCTTCTCTAACTGCAAGATTGAGAATAGCATGATCTAATTTTTCAATTTGTGAAATCGAATACAACGTTTGCAATTTCTCTGCATCAGGATCAATTACTAAGGTGAGTCTTCCATCTGAAGAAATCCGGAAAAACTCAATCGGTAACATTGGCCCATCAGGGTACCAACCATTTTGTCCGATTGTCTTATCAATTTCTAAATTACGTGAATCCCAAATAAGTGAGCCCCAACCGAGAATTGCGATTTTCATGGTTACACAGTTATCGTATGAATTTTTCATAAATGTATAAATATTCACAAAATACACCTAATGAGTAGTATCTAATAAGTGGTAACATTTAAATAGAAAATATCTTTCTTTTGATTAATGGCAACTAAAGATGATTATACTATTCAACAGCTTGAAAGCCTTGCTAAAAGGCTGCGAGAAGTCAGAAAAGCAAGAGGTTTTTCCAACTATGAACAGTTCGCCTTTGAAAATGAAATACCCAGAGCTCAGTATGGCAGATATGAAAAAGGACATGATCTACGTTTTAGTAGTTTGATTAAAATTTTGAAAGCAATGGATATTTCATTGAAGGATTTCTTTAATGACGGGTTTGATGAAAAGTAGAAGAGTTTAACTAAAGCACTCTCAGACAAAGAATATTTGCCTTAAATTTTTAAGCTAACTCTCAATAATTTCCATTTTACACCTTCGAAAAATAATTGGTTAATGCTACTGCTTTTTCAATTGTCGCCATGAATCTCTCTGCATCAATTCCTATTTGTTCGAAAATATTACCTGTCATGATTAACTCTGTATCTTTCGCCTTTCCATTACGGGTAATCATTTCATAAGCAGCAATTATTAAAAATTCCTTTTGTTTTTGACTTAAAGGAATAAGATCACTTACCATTTTTGTATAGCCCTCAGATGTGAAATATGCCATACACTGATCACTTCTAACCCCCAACAATCCAATGTATGTATTTAAAATACTTACCCTTTTATTGCTGTCTTCCAATCCGTTATCGCCAATAGAAATACTAAATATTAAATTCAGAACTGACATTCTTTGATTTATTGTTAGATTACTCCATTCATTCGAAATTGGGTTTGGTTCTTTTTTCTTGAATAATTTAAACATAGGTACTGAATTAAAATTAGTTTAATGTTTGATAGATAATGACTTAGTAATTCGAAGACTTTTATAACCCGTTTAAATGTCATTTAAAACATTTGCTTTGTGATTTTCAACTACGATAGTCATTTCAGTTATCATAGCTTTAGCAATCCTTTGTTGATCAAAAATGCTTAAATTTCGTACATCATTGAATTGCCTTTCGAGTATGACTTCCTTTTGGAAATACTTATATTTCCATATAATTGAAAGGTGTCCCGAGCTATAATGAAACTTGACAATTTGATTTTGTCCAACTTCATAAAGATTAAATTCTCTCTTATCAATGTAAGTTACATGGCCGTTCCCATTAAATGCAGACTCATTAATTTCATCGACAATAAAATGAAATTTATCATCAAGCGTTTTTCCCTGAAGATCATTATTATCCTTATTAAGGGCTAGGAAATATTTTATCAGAATATATCCAATGATGAAAATTACAATTACCCAAATCATACTTTTATGGTTTTAGTCGGTTTTAAAGAAATTCAATGTAATTATTTAGTTGTCATATATGATAACCGCTTATCAAATATAAAAACAAAATTTAGTTGTCAGAAATGATAACTAATGAATTCTGACCAGATACTGAAAAAAATAGGTTCACGCATCAAAGAAATCAGGGAGGCTAAGGGTGTTTCTCAACAAGACCTAGCTTCCATCTGTAACTTTGAAAAAGCCAATATGTCACGTATTGAAGCTGGCCGGACGAATTTTACTATTTCAACTCTCTATAAGATCAGTCATGCATTGGAGATTACGATTTCAGAATTGGTAAATGTTGAATAAACAAGAAAAGGTAAGTTGTTTGTTTCTCAACCAGAGTGTGATTTTAATTACAATATTTTTTAATCGCTTCTTTTGCTTCAACCAAACCAAATTCACTTGATTTCGCTAAATCAGCACAACCATCTTTTATTTTGCCAAGCTTAATATTAGCGAGTCCCTTGTAATAGTATGCATTACCTTGATTCTGAATAGAAATAGAACGATCCATATCATTTATACATTTTTGAAATTCATCCATTTTAAAGCAGATTTCACCTCTGATACACCAACTATACCATAATGATTCATCCAGCTTCAATGCTTCATTGATTGATAAAAGACCTTCTTTAAACCGATTAAGCTCGGCCAGGCAGTATGCCCTATCGCTATAAACAGTTGCCCATTGATCAAATTCAACCTTCCGATCGCCTTTATAATTCAAGATGAAATCATAATCGGTTATTGCGCCCAAAAAATCTTGAAGATTTGCTTTGCAAATGCCTCGTCGGTAGTATGAGTTCAAATTCTCGCTATCAAATTTAATGGCATTGTCATAATCCAACTTTGCTTCATCAATTCTTCCAATCTCTTCACAAGAATAACCCCGATAAAGATAAGCTCCTGCATTTGTCGGATTTAATTGAAGCTGTGTAGTAAAATCTGCTATGGCTAATTCTGGACTTTTTTTGTAAAAATAATTTATGTAACCTCTTAAACCATACGCTTTAGCAAAATTTGGAGCACTTTTTATTATTTCATTAGCATCTTTAAAAGCACCATCAATATCATGATTCTCCAGTTTCTTCACCGCTTTGGTGTATAAATCAAGCGTTTCCTCGATACCCTGTTCTACATATTTTATAGAGTCCTGTGAAAATGAAAGAGCGGAAATCAACATTAGAACTACCAGTAGATTCTTTTTCATGATTAAATCGGTCAGGGAATAATTAAATTCTAAAGCATTTATGAATTTTTGGTATTCTATGAAAACTAGATTTCATTTTTCAAAAAACTCAATTTACTGATTAATCCTTGACACAACGTACCGATAAACCTACATTTTTATCCTTACTGTTAATGAAAATATTTGAGTAATCTGTGTGAATCTGAACATAAGGACAAGTACTGTCTGAATCAAGTGTATATATCCACCAATTAGCTTTGAAATTAATATATTCAAATCCTAAATCATTTCTGCTTCCACCTCCTAATGCAGTAAATCCAGTTTCATTTGAACCAGGACTTTGCCCCTGCCAGTGTAAGTCGCCTTTTTCTTTCAACTTATCCACGTCTGTATATCCTACAAATTTTTTTAATACTTCCCAGTCTTCGTCAGTTGATACATGCCAACCTTTTGGTGCCAGTTTCCCGCCTTTTAACGTATATGCATTATAAAGCCTGCCATAGGTTGCAATAGTATCATTATCCTTTGTATTATTATAATTACAATATGCTCCATCTTTATATGATTTCCAATCATTTAACCAGATTGACTCATCGGTGATATCCTTGATTTCTGTTCCATCATTGTATTTTGTAGTCCTTAGATTTTCAGCCATCCATGTTTGGCTACCAACTTTGATGGTTTTATAAATATTACCATCCTGATCCGTTACTGATCCATAGGTCAAATTCGGATTAAATACGGCCGTTGTTTTTCCATTCGTTTCGTTACCTGCTTCAGGATTTTCATCCTTTCCACAACCGGAAAGAAAGAGAAGAAAGAGAATTAACGAGAAATAAAATTTTGATTTCATAGTGTTGTTTTTTAGAGGTTTTGATTCCTGATTAAAATTGTTTACTCATAAAAAATGCGTGAAGCAGGTGCTTTATTACCATGCACACAGGTCTTAAACCCTTATGCTAAAGCTGCTCCACGCAAAATATTTTGTTGATAATATGGTAATAAAGCTACATGGGTAAAAGTAGCTGGACGAATATTAAGCTGCTAATTTCTGCAATCTTGCAGTAATTAGTATTTCTGTATTATTTCGATAAAGGCTACTGGAAGTGATATCTTTTTAGGCTCACCCCTATATCCCGTAATATAGTAGCTCCTTGCCAACCGGTCATCAATCAATTTCACAAAGGCATTTTTAATACGTGAACAATTCACATTAACCGAGTTATCTAAAGGGTCAACCAAACGTTCGATGTTTCTGGCAATTTCTTCTTTATCGCTTTTATTGCTTATCCGTTCGTAAATCGTTCGTAATTCTTCCTTATAATCAGACAGCGAGTTTAGCATAACCCCTTCAGGATGTTTCAGAAAGAAGTAATACAGTGCTTTGGGCAACCTGGGCATTTCCACAATCATGTTTCCATAATCGGGAAGTGTGATTTGAAAATCGTATTTCGAAACCCAATCAATGCGCAAGCGACTAAGCTCAGGTACTATATCTGTTTTAATTTCGAGGGGTTTGCCAACTATTGCCAACTGATTAAAAACGGGAACACTATTACTATCAACTATTCGTAAAGCGATTTCTGCCAAGAGGGAGTACATTCCTTGGTCTTTCAGGTATTCAATTTTCCGAATAACATCTTCAGCAAGGTTGTTCGACTCTTCCCAAAATGTATCGTCAACAGTTTTGTTACGTAAATCTGCAATACGGAAACGAACATCAGTCAAATCATTTGCCGGTTGCAGAAACTCAAAATAGGAATCAAATTGACTTTGTATATCCTTCCCAATATCAAAAGTAAAAACTGAAAATTCATTACTTCTGGCATCAGCAATTGATCCCCTACTTCGTAATAACGCAGGAGTATGAAATGCCGGTAGGTTCAATAAATCCAGCAATAGGTTGTTATATATATCAGGGGACAACTGATGCTGAAGCGTTAGAAAATCAGATGTAAATTCCACATGTCTATCAGGATATGAATACTTCAGATATTCTAAAAAGAAATCCTGTAATTGACCTTCTTCCTGAAATTTTGAGAAATAGACAAAACTGCATCCTTTTTCTTTTGCTTGTTTCTGAATCCTTTGAATATTTTCGTTAATAAAATTGTTAATGTTCTCGTTTAAGGAATCATCGATGAATAAAATTTTATCGGACATAAATGGGAATTCGCAGCAAGAGTATATTAGGTTTCCCGGATGAATAACCCAGTTTATTTCAAATGGTAATTGTGTAGTATTCTTTATATGAATATCTCTTTTTCTTTCTGAATTGGAAGGATTCCAGTAAATGATGCTAAAGCATAGAGGCTTAGTTGGAAAAGGCGAAAAAGAATCATAACAATTTAGGGGTTTGTATCGCTCTAAAAACGGTTCAACAATCGCTGGGTCTTTGGAAACTAAAATGGAATTATGTAGATTGATGTTGAAATCTGTACTTGCCTTTAAAAAATCATCAACTTTGTTCCCATGAATTATTCCGGTTGTCAGGTTCTTATCCATAAGATGCTGAATACCTGAATCTAAATCTTCGAGGCTTAATGAAGAATCATTTTCCGGATATAACAATACTTCATATCCATGTTGCTTAGAATATTCTATGGCCTTCCAAATACTCCCCTGATAATTATTTTCATTATTCTGATCAAGAATCATTTCTTTCCTAATTCCAGGGATTACCAAAGATGTAAGTTTTTTCCATAGAGGCAAATCATTAAAATCTTTCCTCGTTACTTTTATAAGTTTAGAGCCAATATTTTCGTTATCAGTAAGTACCGTTATATTGGCGGGAAGGAAAATGACTTTCCGGAGCTGACGTTTCATGAGGATTTATATCCATTTTATATTTTAAGCAATTTAGGTTTTTTCGATCAACTAAACTATAAGATTGGATTTTATTACAAAATCAAGGAGTCACAACTTACTTGCAACTCCTGATTTGTGCCATTTTTCAGTGGTTTTGTTTTTTCACGTTGGTAAACCGTCTCAAAAATGATCTGAAAAATACAGCGTAAACCAACAATTATAAAAGCGTCCATCCAACCAGTTTCCCTAGGTACATAGATGGATGGACAACAATTTCAGATGATCTTAAAATACCAGATAAAGTACCCTTTACCTTCAATGATGTAAACCTCTTTCAGCTCCAATGTCATTTTAATGGCATCTACCATGTAGAAAGCCCCCACAACAATCTGCGGAGGCACTTCTACTATGGCAACCACTTGGAAAGGACAATGAAGCCTTTTCAAATTACCTTTATGGTCAACAACCAAAATACTGGTAGTACTGACAATCTTATAAAGCTCAAGGATATACGCTCGATTGCTCTCTGACATTTGCATCAGCCTTTTGTTTAATCTTGATAATCAGCTGATGTACCAAGAGTTTACCCCTGATTCCAACTGATTAGCTATAGACTGCACAAAATCGAGACAACCTACGCTACGATCCAGAAATGTATCGATATACGAAGTTTTGTTTGCCCCTGTAAAAAGGTTGTATAGTCTCCATAAATCAATATCGCCATTCGTATTCCGACTGAAGGATTTATCTTGGTAGTATTCCCTGGCAATGGATGAAATCTGCGAATCATTGATAGGTATCGGCTCAATTGACTTCTTTTGATTTAAAGGCAAATACTGATACATCCTTGATTTTCCCAGAAGTTGAGCAAACTGTCTTTCAGTCAATGAATAATCACCTAACTGGTGAAGCTGATTCAAATGCCTGTCGGTTTTAAATTCTGCCAACAACTGATAAACTTCAAAAGCCAGATCAGACAAGGATTTTACACGAATCTCCTTTTTAAATCCATCGGTTGAAATACACAGATTGGTACAAACATGATTTTTGAATCCAATAAACACCTTGAAATGCTCTTCAATCTTGCGACTGTACAGATTTTCATGGTTATACGACCGAACTCCTCCAATTGAGAGTGAAAGCTTGTTCCCATTGATCGTTTCAGCAATATTGGGAAATTCAATCATAAAAGCCATTCGCTCGTAATAGATTGTCTTTTCATCCTCCATTAAATCCTTTACTGCTTTACCCATTGCTTCAGGAATACGACCCTTGATTGGATGTGAAACCTTTATAGAAGGCTGTAGCATTCGTTCTCCTGAAAAGAAGGTTGAGCCAATTTCAGCAACTGTATTGATAAATTCGGAATGGCTGATTGTTGATTCATTGTCTTTGGAGAATACCGGAATGATGCACTTATTTTTCAGTTCATCCAAAAGAATGGGCTCGGTATTGGAAGTAATGAAGTGTTCGGAGGATATTTCATTCACCATTTCTATCGGCTGAATGATTTCTTCGGCATCAATCAACTCAAAATCGAATGGAAAGATTTCATTCTCGGACTTGGGTTGCTTTACTGACAGAATTTCCAATTCGTTCTGCTCAAATTCATCAGTTCTTACAACTGGTAATATTGCGCTGTTATTAACTTGCTTTAATTCCATGATTCAGTTTTAAGGGTGATTTAATTCAGCAATAGGATTTTCAATTTGTTTTTTTCTGGTGACACATAAAGGCTCCAGTTCACTGCGATAGTTTGGATTGTTTCTCAAAATGTCTCGCAGCTGATCAACTGTGGTAGTCTGGGTAACATCCACCTTGAGATCTGCCAAGGTTTTACCTGATTTACACCAAGTGGCAATTCTTTGCCCCGTAGCTGATGAAATCATAAAGGATGGCTTGTCCATGAATAATCCTGTACGATCTTTCGTTGATGTCGCCTGATGTTTAATATCCAGTTCAAAAACAATCGTAAATTCATAATCCAGGCCTTCGCGAGTAACTCCTTTTAGCCCCAATTTCTCAGGAACCATTTTGCCATTCTTTTCGGAAAGTACCCATTCCTGTTTTGATCTGATTGAAGCAATAATATGACAGTTGGATTGCAAAATTCGCTGTACAAAATCATTGTGTCTTGGTGTAACTTTTGCCCAGTTGGTAAATGAATTACCCAGCATTGCTCCGTGTGTTTCCAAAATACCACCTGTACCTTCCCACTCATGCGAGATTGAATCAATAATAATAGCTTCCATTCCTGCTTGTTCGCAAACATCAATGGCTTCAATGTACCGCTCTGGTGCAAATGGTTTGTCAAGTGCCAATACCTGATAGGTTCCCAAATGAGCATAGAGATCAGCCGAATGGTTTTCTGTATCTATAATGGCTATTTTGTTCCAGTCGTTAATTAGCCCATAGGCCAACAATAATGCGGAGTAGGTTTTTCCAGACCCTGATGGTCCCTGTAAGCCAAGTTTAATCTTTGCTTGCTTACGTTCTGCTTGTTGTAATTTCATGATTTTAGCATGTTTTAATGACGTTTGATGCATCAACTCCGAAGAAGTGATATTATGTATAGTTAAGAAAAGGTATCGTCAAATGACATTATAATAGCCTAAAAAGGGCATTCAAAAACGAACGCCCCTTCAAGCAAAATAGCCATATTATTATATCACTCATCCAGACTGATGATCAGAAATGTTATGAAAATGCGGGTTCAATGATACCTTCGAATACACATTCTTCCAGAGATTCACCTTCAGCAAGATATTCCCAGCGATAGTTCATTTCGATGACTTCACCAGTTTCCTGAATGGTGTACTCATAAGGTTCACAGCTTCTTTTCTGAATAGTACCGGGCAGTTTTTCACCCAAGCTCGATTTGCAGGTCTGTTCATCAAAAGTGGAAGGAATCATACATTTTTTGGAAGTCGCATAATACCTTTCAGATCCTTTCGATTTCACCATTTCAATCCCACCTTGTAGGATTAATGCAAAGAATTCTTTACCCTCGCGATTTGCTCTGAGGGAATAATCAACAATTGTTACCATAGTAGTAAAATTTTGTGGTTAATAAATTTAACTGCGATTCCCAGTAGAGTGGAGCCGCCAAGGGTTAGTTAAGGTGGAAACGACCCGGCGAGAACCTAAATTGAAAAACTAAAGATTAGCCCAGCCCGATGAACCCCATCAAAGTGATGGCGGGGGAGTTATGATTTATTGGTCTTTGCACTCATTGAAGTTTTGGAATTTTTTATTTTTTCCAAAATTTTTCAGGCAGGCATAACGGCTGTTGATTATAAATAATAAGTACAAAACTATGCCCCATATATATGGTTTTATATACAGCACTAATTTAAAAATAGATTGATCAGTGATTGATATATCCAGCAATAAATTATAACTTTACTACTGGAAGTTCTTTGAGCAGAGTGCAATAAAGAGGTGTGAAATTCGAGACTATCGAAGCTTACCAGACTGCAATAAATTGATTTTAAGCTACATACAGAGTAGGTTCAAGTCCTACCTGGAGAGCATCGAAAAGGTCAGATGAAAATCTGGCCTTTTTTTGCTTTTATCCTTGCCGGTATTAATGAGCACGTTGATCGGTGTTGTGAACCCACAGGTTACAACTCTTGATTTTTTTGAAAAGATGCAACTTATTATCTTCTTTTTAGTCTTTCCATCCAACTTCCTGCAATATTTCACCCAGTTTTCCAACCTCCTCAAACTAGAGTTCTGAGATATAATGTCAGGTCTAAAATAAAGTTAAACTCAAATTAAACTCATTCACTTCCTTCTAGTCTAAGTCCTTTATAAACAGCATTGTAAAATCTAACCTAAATAAACTATGAAAAAGCAGAAACTTTCTTTGAGTGCTCTTCTTTTAAGCCTTTCTCTTGTCCTGTTATTTGGATTCACCACATTTAATAAACCGCCAACATCTGATCTTAATTCCAGAACCATATCATTTGATAATGGATGGCGCTTTTTAAAAGATAGTCTGTCGGGCGCCGAAAACCCTGATTTCAATGATTCAGGATGGAGAATTCTTGATGTGCCTCACGACTGGAGCATTGAAGATCTACCTGGTCAGAATGGAGAGAATATAATCGGACCATTTGATAAATCTTCTGTCGACAAAATGAGCTCAGGCTACCTGATTGGAGGAATTGGTTGGTACAGAAAGACTTTTACCGTTAAAGAAGAAGATCGGAACAAAGTTAATTACCTGCAGTTTGACGGCGTATATATGAATTCCGATGTATGGATCAACGGGAAACATCTTGGATTTCATCCGTATGGATATACGCCGTTTTATTACGATATTACTTCATTCCTCAAACCTGCCGGACAGGCAAATGTTGTTGCAGTGCGTGTCAGGAACACAGGATTAAATTCCCGCTGGTACTCCGGATCAGGAATAAACCGGCATGTATGGCTGACAAGCGTAAATCCTGTTCATATCGCTATGGCCGGTGGCCTATACATTACAACTCCGGAAGTTTCTGGAAATTCTGCAAATGTGAAAATTACCACTACCCTTGAGAATACAGGCATTAATGATCAAAATATAGTCCTGCAAACTCAGTTATTTGACCCTTCAGGCAAATTGGTTGGGTCAACCAAAAGCAATTCTACATTGTCATCTGATCAGACAATAAAACTAACACAGAATATTCAGGTAAAGAGCCCGGCACTCTGGTCAATCGAAGAACCTAACCTATATAAGGCAAAAGTTTCCGTACTTGAGGACAAAAAGGAAGTCGATAATCAGGAGTCCACTTTTGGCATTCGCAGCATAAAAATTGATGCAAATAACGGTTTAACGATCAATGGGAAATCGGTTGATTTGATTGGAGGGTGCTACCATCATGACAATGGACCACTGGGAGCAGCATCAATCGACAGGGCCGAGGAGCGCAAAATTGAAGTTTTGAAGAAAGCAGGATTCAATGCAATCAGGACCAGCCACAATCCGCCTTCCCCGGCATTGCTTGATGCATGTGACCGTCTGGGAATGGTCGTAATCAACGAAATATTCGACATGTGGGAAACTCCCAAAAAGGATCAGGACTACCATTTGAACTTCGCTGAATGGTGGCAGAGAGATGTGGAGTCGTGGGTCAAGCGAGATCGGAATCACCCTTCCGTTTTAATCTGGAGTATCGGGAACGAAATTCGCGAAACATTTGATACTTCAGGGTTAAGGATTGCCAAAACCCTGACCGGAGAAATCCGCAAGTTCGATAAGTCGCGTTTTGTTACGGAATGTTTTAATGATTTTGCCTGGATGCGAGGTCAGCCAAGTAAATGGGATTCGATTCCCGAACACATGGCGCTCTTTGATCTCATCGGTTATAATTACGCATACAAGAGGTATGAGTCGGATCATATTAAATATCCTGACCGTGTAATGGTTGGAACTGAAACGAATCCTCCGCTTGCATTGGAAAACTATGAGATCGTCAAAAAGCTTCCATATGTTATTGGGTATTTTGTGTGGACTGCCATCGATAACATTGGAGAGGCTGGTGTAGGTCTGCCGCAGCTTAGAGATATTGTTCCTGAAAATAATCCGGCATCACCCGGTGCTGCCAATCCACAAACATCAGGAGCACCCGGACAAGTAATACAAGCAGGGAATGTGCCACAAGGTTTGCAGGGAACTGGCCCGGGGGCCCGACCTGCTGCAGCGGCTGGAGGTGGCTTCTTCAGACGCGATGTATGGCCGGTTTATACCAATTATCAGGGCGACATTGACCTGATAGGTAACAGAAAAGTGCCTTCATTTTATCAGCATGTTGTTTGGGGTAAAAGTAAAGTTGAATTATTTGTACACCGGCCAATACCTGAAGGTAAAAAAGAGCAAATAAGTAACTGGGGATTTCCTGATGAACTAAAAAGCTGGAACTGGGCGGGGCTAGAAGGTAAAAAATTCACGATTCATGTTTACACCCGCAGCCAACTGGTAAAGCTCGAATTAAACGGGAAGATTGTAGGCGAACAAAATGTGGATCTTGGAAAATCGATTACTGCAACATTCGAGGTTGCTTATGAGCCTGGAACTCTTATTGCTCGTTGTTACGACAATGGAAAGGAAACAGCATCGCAAACACTGAAAACAACCGGGAAGCCAGCATCTGTGCGACTGGTTGCAGATAGGACCAACATCAGGGCTGATCGTAACGACTTATCGTATGTAATGGCCGAAATAATTGATGCTGATGGAAACGTCGTACCAGACGCTGACAACATTGTTGTAAATTTTGAAGTGGCTGGTAAAGGCACGATTGCCGGAGTTGGAAGTGGCGATCCAAGAGATATGTCAAGTTTTCAGCTACCACACAAAAAAGCCTATCAGGGAATATGTCTGGCAATCATTCGGCCGGAAACAACCCCTGGAACTATTACCCTCAAGGCAGCCGCCGAGGGACTGAAAGGATCATCACTTGTATTAACAGCAAAATAGTCTGCTCTGCAAAAACAGCTTGAAGAGCATATAGAAAAGGAGATCAAAAATGATCTCCTTTTTATTTTGTCACTCTAAAAACTTCGCGGGCATTGATGAGAACGTTGATCGGTGTCGTGAACTGACAGGACAAGCAATTCTTCCTGCACAATCATTGGAATTACTATGGTAGAAAAGGTTTTGATACCAAAATCCACAAGTTTCCCACTTGTTCCGAAATCACTTTTAGGCTATTTGTATCCAGAATTATTTTCATTGGCGTATAAGGAAATATAAGTTCTTCAACTTCTATTTCCTTATTATAGATTGGCCGAACTCTGTTATTTCTCGTGAATGAGCCAGACTAATCACTGCGCCTACCAACTTTCTTATATCCCTTTATAATTCAGATTCGCGGGCATAAATTTTTCGATGACTTCCACGCTCACCCCTTTGCGGCGGGCATAATCTTCAACCTGATCTTTGCCTACTTTTTCAAGACTGAAATATTTAGATTCAGGATGAACGAAAAACTCTCCACTCACCGAAGCCGTTGGGCGCATCATAAAGTGTTCGGTCAAAGTCATTCCAATTTCATCAGCTTTTAGCATGTTCAACAGGTTTCCCTTTTCGTGGTGCTCCGGACAGGCCGGGTAGCCAATGGCCGGGCGGATTCCCTGGTAATCGACATGGAACATTTCTTCGAGCGAGAGATTCTCTTCCGGAACATATCCCCAATAATCCTTCCGAACCTGCAAATGCAGTAATTCAGCGAAAGCTTCTGAAAGTCTGTCCGCCAATGCCTCTAGCAAAATCGCATTGTAATCGTCATGATCTTCCTTGTATTCCTTCATCCATTTTTCGATGCCAACTCCGCCGGTAACGGCAAAGGCGCCAAAATAATCGGTTTTACCACTTTCTATAGGCGCAATAAAGTCAGACAGGCAATAGTTTGGCGAACCAGCTTTTTTGGCCTCCTGCTGACGGAGGTGATAAAAGCGTCCAACCTCTTTGTTCTTGGTTTCATCTTCATACAAAACAATGTCGTCGCCATCGGCATTGGCTGGCCAGATTCCGAAAACGCCATTGGCCTGAACCATCTTCTCGGCTTCGATCCGATCGAGCATCCGGTTGGCATCTGCGTACAATTTGCGAGCTTCTTCGCCCTGAAGTTCGTCGTTCAGGATATCCGGAAACTTACCTTTCAGTTCCCAAACAAAGAAAAAGAATGTCCAATCGATGAATTTCCGCAATTCCGAAATCGGGTAATCAATCAGTTGTTTGATGCCCACAAAATTGGGTTTATAGATCGGCGTATTGTCCCAATCAATTTTCAGTTTATTGGCACGTGCTTCCTCAATCGACAGGTATTTCTTCGCTTTCTTCTGCCCGTGCAAATCGCGCACAGCTTGATAATCATCACGAATTTCCTTCAGGAATTCTTCATTTCCGGAGAGCAGGTTCGAAACCACGCTCACCGCGCGCGACGCGTCTTTGACATGAATCACCGGATTTTTATACTGAGGAGCAATTTTTACTGCAGCGTGTATTTTTGATGTGGTTGCACCGCCAATCAAAAGTGGCAGGTTCATGCCCCGGCGTTCCATTTCGGTGGCCACATCCACCATAATTTCGAGCGATGGCGTAATCAAACCGCTTAACCCAATGATATCCACATTTTCCTGAATGGCCGTTTCCAGAATTTTGTCGGTGGGAACCATCACGCCCAGATCGATTACCCGGTAGTTGTTGCAGCCCAAAACCACACCGACAATGTTTTTACCAATGTCGTGCACATCGCCTTTTACTGTGGCCATCAGCACCACTTTGCGGTTGTCAGAAGTGTCAAATTTATCTTTGTCGGCTTCGATGTACGGCAACAAATAAGCAACCGCTTTTTTCATCACCCGGGCAGATTTAATTACCTGCGGAAGGAACATTTTTCCGGCGCCAAACAAGTCGCCAACCACATTCATGCCGTCCATCAGCGGACCTTCAATAATATTCAGAACCGGCGTGTAAAGCGGCAGTGCTTCAGCCAGATCAACATCGATAAAGTCAGGCAAACCTTTTACCAGCGCATGCTCCAACCGCTTTTCAACTGGTAAGTCGCGCCATTCGTCTTTTCGCTCTTCTTTGGCATCCTGTGCTTTTAATGTCTGTGCAAATTCGAGCAATTCTTCAGTGGCATTCGGGTTTCTATTCAGTACTAAATTCTCTACTTTTTCCAGAAAGTCCTTCGGAATTTCGTCGTAAATCTGCAACATTCCGGGGTTCACAATACCCATGTCGAGACCAGCTTTGATCGCGTGATACAGAAAAACGGAGTGAATGGCTTCGCGAACCTGATCGTTTCCACGGAATGAAAATGACACATTGCTGACTCCACCGCTGGTTTTGGCGTGTTTCAAGTTCTTTTTGATCCAGCTAACTGCATTGATGAAGTCAACCGCGTAATTCATGTGTTCCTCCATTCCGGTGCCGATGATCAGGATATTAGAATCGAAAATGATATCCTGAGGCGGAAAATCAATTTCGTTGACCAAAATGTTGTAGGCTCGCTGGCAGATTTCAATTCGTCGCTCGAACGAATCGGCTTGTCCTATTTCGTCGAAAGCCATCACAACCACCGCAGCTCCATATCGTTTCAGCAATTGTGCCTGTTTCCGGAACACAGCTTCACCTTCCTTCATGCTGATGGAATTCACAATTGCTTTACCTTGAACGCATTTCAGCCCGGCTTCAATTACTTCCCATTTCGACGAGTCAATCATCATCGGAACGCGGGCAATATCAGGCTCGGCCATCAGCAAATTCAGAAAAGTGACCATTTCCTTTTTAGCGTCAAGCATCGCGTCGTCCATATTAATGTCGATAACCTGAGCACCTTCGTCAACCTGATTTCGTGCAATGGCAATGGCTTCTTCGTATTTTCCTTCGCGAATTAAACGGGCAAATTTGCGCGAACCCGACACATTGCAACGTTCTCCAATATTCACAAAGTTGGTTTCCGGAGTTAAAACAACCGGCTCCAATCCGCTGAGTTTTGTGTTTTTGTCCTTTTTATGTCGGTGATGTGGTTCCGATTTCAAAGCTATTTTGGCCAGTTCACGAATGTGATCAGGAGTTGTTCCACAACAGCCACCAATGATATTCACAAATTTATTGTCGAGAAAATCGCCGACCTGATACGCCATTTCGGACGGTGTTTCGTCGTATTCGCCAAACTGGTTGGGCAAACCGGCATTCGGGTAGGCACTTATAAAAAACGGAGACTTCTTCGAGAGTTCTTCCAAATACTGACGCATATCTTTTGCTCCAAGCGAGCAATTCAGCCCGATGGAAAGTAAATCAATGTGCGAAACAGAAGTCAGGAAAGCTTCCACGGTTTGTCCTGAAAGAGTTCGCCCGCTGGCATCGGTAATTGTTCCTGAAACCATTACAGGCAAGCGGATTCCACGCTCGTCGAGTTCTTCTTCGATGGCAAAAAGCGCGGCTTTCGCATTCAAGGTATCGAAAATTGTCTCGACAAGTAACAAGTCAACCTCTCCATCCAGCAGGCCTTTAACCTGTTCTCGATACGAAGCCTTTACCTCGTCGAAAGTCACCGATCGAAATCCAGGATCGTTCACGTCCGGAGACAACGAAAGCGTTTTATTCATCGGTCCGATTGCTCCTGCCACAAAACGAGGTTTTTCCGGATCTTTTGCGGTAAACTCTTCAGCGATTTTAACGGCGAGTTGAGCTGACTGCAAATTGAGCTGGTACACCCATTCTTCCAAATGGTAATCAGCCTGCGAAATACTAGTTGAATTGAATGTATTTGTTTCGATAATATCAGCGCCAGCTTCTAGAAATTGCGTATGGATTTCACGGATAATTTCGGGCTTTGTAATTGAAAGCAAGTCGTTGTTGCCTTTCAGGTCGAACTGAAAATCAGTAAAAATCTTGCCCCGGAAATCTTCTTCCGAAAGGCGATGTTTCTGAATCATGGTTCCCATGGCTCCGTCGAGCACCAAAACCCGCGATTCGAGTTCGCTTTGTATGTTTTTTTTCGTTGTCATCATTTTTTTAAAGATTTGCCACAAAGGCACAAAGACTTAAAGCAACTGGTAAAATTATTTTGTGCCTTTGTGTCTTTGTGGCAGTTTATTAACTCTATCTTAAAAGTTTCATTTCAAACTGTCCCCGAATTCCGATTTTATCCCAGCAAATAATTACTGCCGAGAGTATTTCCGGGAACGGCACAGTTTGCTGCGTCACCTGCTGTACATCTTCAGGAACCTGAACTAGGTTTCCAAATCTTGTGGCCAGTGCATCGGCCAAAGCCGTATTGCGGCAAATAATCATCGTGGCATCTGTTTTTCCAAGGCTTACAGATGGACCAACTGTTCCGGCCGAAGTACAAACTCCCAGTGGCGATTCGGATGCCTGAATTTCAATTCCAATTTTTCCTGAAAGCGGCGAATTCCCGGCATAAACCGACATCAGCAAATTTCGGTTAATTTTCAAAAATATATCGCCTCCATTTTCAACCACAATTTCCTGAATGGAAAACTGTTGCATCAAATGCTGGCCAACCGCTTCAGAGAACGCACCAGCTACGGCAGCCATCGGTCCAACTTCGGCACGACGGGCTGCATCGGCCATCCTATTAACAATTTCCGGCGCATTCGGTTTTACAGCGTGTGGTTCGAAGGTTCTGCCAAACACGGGATCATTCAACAAATACGCCTCCATTTCGGTGCGCAGAGCAATGACTTTGGCCAGTGCGACCTCTTGCATTTCATCGCGAAACGATCCCGGATCGACACCAATCCACAAGTCAGTTTCCTTGTAATTCACCACGAACGACCGAAACCGCTGCTGCGAAAACTGGTTGCGATATGTGCGTTGTTCAATCATTTCCTGACAATCAATCCTTCAGTCCTTCGATCCTTCAATTATCCCTGAAATCGATTTTAAACAAATTCAGTGGACAAGCCGGAACGCACAATTCGCAAACAATACATTTCTCCGGGTCAAATTGAAGCTCCCACTTTTCTGGGTTCATTTGCAATGCTCCCGCAAAACAAACCGCTGTGCAGTTTCCACAACTGATGCAACGTGCATTGTCCCAGGTAATTTTCTTGTTCAAAGGCTCACAACTCACCTGATTTTCTTCCAAGTAGGCAATCCCGTTTTTCAGGTTAGTTGTTGTTCCTTCCAGTTCCAACACCAGACTACCGGTTTTGCCCGGCCAAACTTCAGCCCGAAGAATATTGATCCGGATATCAAAATCTTTGACAAGGTGGTAGCTCAACGGCATATCGCCACTCTGAGCCGGAAATTTCAGGACATATCTTTTTTTCTGCATTTTCATGATTGCTCCCCTCCTTTAACTTCTTTAAGAGATTTGAGAGATGTATTTGTTGGAAACATCTGTACCGGTTTGCTGATTTCAAATTCGCCAGCCAGAATCGATTGTTTCAGAATTTTGGCAATTTTACGGGCTTTGGCCAAACTCGAAACCGGCGCTGTTCGTATCTTTTTCCCCTGAACTTCAATCTCGCCTGAACGCAATTCGGCGTAGGTCACTCGTCCCAATGCAGGACTTCCTTCCACGCCGTAATCGCAGACCGTGGTTTCAATCTGTTCGTTCCGGATGGATACGTTTTTGGCAATGTCGGCATTCAGCACCGGAATCGGGATGCCAATTCCAACAAATAAGCTCACGCCGTATTTTTCGTAATAGGCCGCCTGCAAAAATTCAGACGACATTTCTTTCAGATTGCCCATTACGGCCAGTGTAGCCGAATTGCTGACCGGTACCCCAAATTCATTTTTCGGCTTCAAAGTATTGAACTGTGTACCCGGCCAAACCACAAATCCCTGCGTTCCGCCCAGAAAAATCCGGGTTCCGATGCCAATGGTTTTCATTTCCGGATCGTTCAAAAGCGGACTCAATTCGCCGGAAGTGGAATAAGTCGCATTGCGCATATTGGGCAGCAAATTACCCATGTACGTATATTTCATCTGCGAAGTTGAATTCACCGCCACGGGATAATTTTGGTAGGCATTGCGCGGGTTAAACAGGATCATTTCGTTCACCGTTTCCTTGTTGATGATGGTTTTGATGTGTTTCCGCGGATAACAGTCAGTACCTTTTCCCCAGGCTTCCAACTCAATGTCTTTCCCATCAACCAAATCCTGAATGACATGAGCACCGCCATATTTGGGGTTTTCCGGATCGCAGGCAGTTGCGCCGATGTAGGTATCAACGGCGGCCAGACCTTCGTAGGCCGGAACTCCGTTCAACCGTATTTTTTCCATCCTGATAGGCGGATTGGCATGACCAAAGTTGACAATCGCGCCCGACGAGCACATGGCGCCAAAAGTTGCAGTGGTAACTACATCTACTTTTTCGGCAATCTCTTCGGGCGTGGCCGTGAGTGCCATTTGCGATACTTCTTCGGCAGTGAGCACCACTGCCTCACCTCGACGGATTTTCTCGTTAATTTCTTCGTATGTTTTTTGAATGCTCATAGTTTGATATTTTATGCTTAAACACAAAGTCACGAAAACACGAAGTTTAATTTCTTTGTGTCTTTGAGCCTTCGTGTTGAAAATAATACGCGACTAAAGATTTGGAATTAGCACATACACCCGTTTGCGAAGTGCATGAAACTCAGGATGTGTAATTTTGAAAGTGACTTCATTGTTTTGTTTAAATTATAATTCCGTTTCCGGCCGGGTATTGGCACCGTTTCATCTGTTTTGATGGTTGCCAGAGCTTCGCTGAGCCCGATCTCTCCGCTCTTCTTTATAACCAAACAACCGACTTTTGGAAGGATTATTTGATAATGTGAGCAAAAGTAAGCTCAAAAAACCGAACTATCAAATAAATCAGGATTTTGACTGAAGTTAAACGATGAAATCTTCAGATTTAGTTAATTTTAGGAGATCATTCATCGATTCACTTTTCACGATTATTCAGTGAAATGAACTGAAACCATATTTATGAGAAATCTTAAAACAGATACGGACACAATTCTGCATCCACCTACAAAAAGCAAGGGGCTGTTTTCCGATTTCAGGAACTTTCTATGGAAAAAGCCACAAATTCCGACGCTGATTAAATTTACTTCCGAAGAAAAAAGACTGGAATACAATAACCGGATTTTACAACGAGTTGGAGAGGGTGTTGATCGATATACCGTTTTAAATGTTCATCACATAGGGATTGAAGCTCCGGTCAGCTATGTTTTTAATGAGTTGTTGAATTGGAATGGTGATTCGAGTTGCTGGCCAAACCATATTGCAAAAATAGAGCGCATTGAGGATGACATTGAAGCGATCCGTGTTTTGCCTTTTGGCTGGAAAAAGTACCCATTTGGCGGAGAAAAAAGCTTTTTGGGAATGAAATTCATTCCGTTGTTCCTGCTGAATTCGATCCGGATTAAGCGTGTTCCTGATCCTTATGATTTTGACAATGCCCGTTATCTTCTGTATAAATGCAGTGGTGGATATCCCATTGGTATTTTTATGATGTATGTGCGATCATCGATAGAAGATATGGGCGAAACGGAACAATCTCAGTTGTTTCTAACAGTTGGTTTTAATTTCTACGGAAAAGAATATCAGCCCCGCTGGCCGTTCGTGAATAAAATCTGGGAGGGAGTGCATAACCGCGTAACTGCAAACGTATTGAACCGGATCAAGCAATTGAGCGAGTGGAGACTCGAAAAAATGGAATCCGGAGCGAAATAAATTACTTCAGAATATAATCGTTCAAGGTTTAGTTAATTTTTTCTGATTTATTCCAGTGCACATCAGTATTGAAAATGTTCATCCAATTGAATTCATCAATAATTTTTACATTTGCAGCACGAAAAACAAAAGGTCATGATTCAGGAAATACAGATATACAATACCCTTACGCGCAAGAAAGAAGTTTTTGAACCGTTGGTTCCTGGCAAAGCTGGGTTGTATGTTTGTGGTCCAACGGTTTATGGTCCGCCTCATCTGGGCCATGCCCGCTCGGCGATCAGCTTCGATCTGCTTTTTCGCTTCCTGAAGCAGATTGGCTACAAAGTGCGCTACGTGCGCAACATCACCGATGTTGGCCATTTGGTTGCAGATGCCGATGAGGGTGAAGATAAAATTGCACAGCAAGCAAAACTCGACGAGCTTGAACCCATGGAAGTGGTGCAGAAATACACCAATATGTATCACGAGGCGATGGCATTACTGAATTTGGAATCGCCCAGTATCGAACCTCGTGCTTCGGGCCATATCATTGAGCAGATTGAGGAAGTGAAGAAAATCTTGAACTCCGGATATGCCTATGAAAGCAACGGTTCGGTGTATTTTGACGTGGAGAAATTTGCTGCTGAAAATGAATATGGAAAGTTATCGGGTCGCAAAATTGAAGACCTGATCAGCAATACACGCTCGCTGGACGGACAGGATGAAAAGCTCTCGGGACTGGATTTTGCCATCTGGAAAAAGGCATCGCCCGAACATATTATGCGCTGGCCTTCGCCCTGGAGTGACGGATTTCCGGGCTGGCACATGGAATGTACAGCCATGAGCTGCAAATATTTGGGCGAAACTTTTGATATTCATGGCGGTGGAATGGATTTGACTTTTCCACACCACGAAGCTGAAATGGCGCAGTCGCAGGCTGCTCACGGGAAACCGGCTGTTCGCTACTGGATGCACAACAACATGATTACCCTGAACGGTCAGAAAATGGGCAAGTCGCTCGGGAATGCTATTTCGCTTGACGAGTTCTTTTCCGGAAATCATCCACTACTCGAAAAGGCATATAGCCCGATGACCATCCGCTTTTTTATGTTGCAGGCGCATTACCGCAGCACGCTCGATTTCTCGAACGAAGCGCTTCAGGCATCGGAAAAAGGTTTGGAACGGTTGATGAAAGCCGTTGCAAAAATCGATTCGTTACCTGTTTCAGAATCTTCTTCAGTAAATATTTCAGAACTTTCAGCTAATTGCTATGCGGCTATGGCTGATGATATGAACAGCCCGATTGCTATTGCATATTTGTTCGATGGCGTGAAAATGATTAATTCAATTGCCGATGGAAAGTCAACAATCGCCGCGGCTGATAAAGACTCACTGAAATCACTTTTTAACACTTTTGTTTTCGATATTTTTGGATTGAAGGGCGAAGATCAGGCTGGTTCAGGAAATAGTGAAGTTTTGAATGAGGTTGTTGATCTGCTGATGAAACTTCGGGCAGATGCCAAAGCCAACAAAGATTGGGCAACTTCAGATAAAATCCGGAATGAACTGGCAGCCATTGGTTTCGATATCAAAGACGGAAAAGACGGTGTAAGCTGGGAGCTGAAAAAATAAAATGAATTTCCGATTGCATACCAAATTGAATCTACAATTGGGGCTTTGCCCCAAACCCTAATTACTTTTTTGTCTTAACACAAAAAAGTAATCAAAAAAAGTCAAGGCTGTGTCCGCTTCGCACGAAAAACTATCGTTCGACAGCTAAAATCTTTTAAACTCGCCTGTGGATCAAACAGAAAAGATTTTTTAACGCCGTCTTCACTTGTTTTTCGGCTCACCAGACTAGGCCGGTCGCTCTTCTTAATGATTTGGGTAAAAGAACGGATACACATTTAAAATAGTCTGATTCAGGAAGCAAGCCGTTTAATCATCCCTTTGAAAATGGTAAGGTGTATGGGTATGAGCACATACCAGTAGTTGCGGCCCCAAATACCCCATGGACGAAAAGTTGCTGTTTGATAAAGCATATTGTTTCTGATTTCGAATTCGAGCCAGGCTTCACCCGGTAGCTTCATTTCGGCATAAAGTAAAAGTCTTTTTTCATCTTTGCTGGCATAAAGCACCCGCCAGAAATCGAGTGAGTCCCCTGCAGAAATGATTGTTGTATTTTTTCTTCCACGGCGCAATCCAACCCCACCAAAAAGTTTATCAATGAAGCCTCTCAGTTCCCAGAGCCAGCTGGCATAATACCAGCCGTTTTCGCCGCCAATCGACCATATTTTGCTGAGCGTATTATCTATGTCCTGTACTTCGCATTTCCGCTTATCCACAAAGCAGCCGAAAGTTGGAACTTCGAGCAGAGGCGAAATTCCTTTATTCAACACATTGCTCGAAAGGGCATCTTTCCAACTCGAAACAACCCCTTCGTTTTGAATTTTGCCAAAAGCCCTTTGAATGGCTTCTTCGAAAGTGATAAGTTTTATTCCCAGCAGATCTTTTAAATTGTTGGGTCGGCAGATAATTTCCACACTCATACTTTCAACCAGGTTCACTGCCAGCGTGTACGAAGTTGAAGTTACAAAATAGAGCCAATACGACGAAAACTTTGGTGTCATTACCGGAACGGTAAAAATCCGGAGTTTCAGGTTTCTCACTTTACCAAAACCTTTAAGCATTTCTTTGTAGGTCAGTATTTCAGGGCCGCCAATGTCGAAACTCTGGTCAAACGAAGGTTCAAAAAGTAAAACCCCGTTCAGGTATTCAATCACATTCCGAATGGCTATGGGTTGCGACCGCGTGTTGAGCCACCTTGGCGCAATCATAAAAGGCAATTTTTCAACCAGATCGCGGATAATCTCGAAAGATGCGCTTCCGGAGCCTAAAATGATGCCAGCCCGCAGCGTGGTGAGGTGATAACTTCCGGAAGAAAGAATTTCCTCGACCAACTTTCTCGATTTCAGGTGTTTTGAAAGTTTTTGATCGTTGACGATTCCGCTCAAGTAAATGACCTGACGGGCTTTGGTTTGCTGAATCCGGTTTTTGAAATTTTTTGCCGATATTTTTTCCAGTTTCTCGAAGTCAGCGTTGGGCGCCGACATGGAGTGAATGAGGTAATACGCTGCATCAATATCATCAGGAATATTATCCAGCGACTTTTCATCCAGAAAATTTACTTCAATAATTTTAAGCAGTTTTGAATGGTATTTCCGAAGATCAAAACGGCTTTTATCCCGAACGCAACAGATCACTTGATGCCCACCTTCGAGTAAAGTTGGAAGCAAGCGTTGACCAATATAACCAGTGGTTCCAGTGAGTAAAATTTTCATTCACAATTATTAAAGATCAGGAGTTCAGAGAATCTGAATCTAAGCTGAAATTTAGGAAAGATTTGCGAATTTCAATCAATTCTTCTTATTTATCAGGTTGACAATAACTTTGGTCATGATGTCCTTTTCTTCGGGGCGACTGACTGCAATCATCAGAGTGAGCGCAACCAAGGCGTTGTCTGCAATGCGTTTATTCCTGAATTCATCAAACAAAACACCATTTTTTTCAAGAAAATAGAGAAACAGAAAAGCTGCGATGCGCTTATTCCCATCGGAAAATGAATGGTTCTTGGTTACGAAATACAATAAATTGGCTGCCTTTTCTTCAATGCTTGGATATAAATCGGCACCATTATAAGTTTGGTAGATTGTTGAGATTGAACTCTTAAAAGAATCATCCTTTTCGCGCCCAAAAAGTTCCTGACTTGTGACACTTTTGATTTTTCCACAGAGATCAATTTTTAAATTCCACATTATTAACAATTTAGCAATTAATATTTATTGATTTCACCGCACTAACGCCTAATTTTGCGGTATGTATTCAGTACGAAAAGTCAAAACTAAGTCGGGATCTGTTGCGGTTCAGGTTGTCAGGTATGTTGGTCACAGATCGATTGTAGGCAAACATATTGGTAGCGCCAAAGACCAGATAGAAGAGGCTGTTTTGAGGCAAAGGGCATTGGAATGGATCGATGAACAAACCGCCCAGTTATCGTTGTTCCCTGCCCAAAAACAAAAACTTTTAGTTGTAGACAGGGGCGAATGCATTGGGGTGACGCACCACTTTGCTTTTCGGTTCTTCATGGGCTGTTTCGATGAATGCGGTTTATCCCATCTTCCCCGCCTGTTGCTTGATCTGGCCATTATGCGCCTTATCGAGCCTGCTTCAAAACTCCGCTCTGTTGAACTGCTGGGATATTACTTCGGCATTAAATATTCTCAACGGATTTACCGCAATATTCCAAAGTTGTCAGCATACAAGGCAGATATTGAGCAATGTGCTTACAGGGTGGCACAACAGAAGTTCAATGAACCTTTCTATTTTGTGCTGTACGATGTTACCACATTGTATTTCGAGTCGTTTAAGGCCGATGAGTTTAAAATACAAGGGTTCTCAAAGGACAACAAGTCACAGCAACCCCAAATTGTCATCGGGCTGCTGGTAACACAAACAGGGTTTCCACTGTCGTATCAGGTTTTTGCAGGCAACACATTCGAAGGAAAGACAATGCTCCCGGTTGTGGAAACGTTTACCTCAGCCCACCCGCAGACACGGCCAATTATTGTAGCCGATGCCGCAATGCTGGATGAAGAAAGGCTTGCCGAACTCAGGGAAAAGAAACTATCGTACATTGTTGGTGCACGGCTGGCCAATGCGGAACTTGGATTGGTAAAACAAATCCATGCAACATTGAACGGGAAACACGGTGCCATAGCCCGCTTTCCATCGCGATACGGTTATTTGGTGTGCGATTTTTCACTCAAACGGTATAAAAAGGAATTGAACGAGCTAAACAAGCTTGTTCAAAAAGCCGAAGAGCTGGTGGCAAAGCAGTCACTGAAAGTGAAGGCTCAATTTGTCAGGAAGGTTACTAAAGAAAAAATAGAACTCAACACGACATTGATAGAAAAAAGGAGGCTGTTGCTTGGAATTAAGGGGTATTGCACCAACTTGCCCGAACAACAACTGTCCAACCAAATGGTCATAGACCGTTACCACCAGCTCTGGCACATTGAACAATCGTTCCGCATGAGTAAGTTTGATTTGCAAACCCGCCCAATATACCATCAAAAACAAGAAGCGATCAAGGCTCACGTACTGATTTGTTTTGTCGCTCTGATAGCAGAAAAATACCTGGAAATAATCACCAAATTATCATTGAGGGAAATCCGGTTCCTTGTCTGGAACATAACAGAAACCCATATTCAAGACCGATTGACCAAACAAACATTTGTCTTCCGATCCCCCACAAAGGAAATCATGAATAGCCAACTTGCAAACCTTATTACCAAATGGAATCTGCTACCGCACTAAATGTCACAAGTCAGGAAAATAGAGAAACAGAAAAGCTGCGATGCGCTTATTCCCATCGGAAAATGAATGGTTCTTGGTTACGAAATACAATAAATTGGCTGCCTTTTCTTCAATGCTTGGATATAAATCGGCACCATTATAAGTTTGGTAGATTGTTGAGATTGAACTCTTAAAAGAATCATCCTTTTCGCGCCCAAAAAGTTCACTATTCCCATAAGCAATTTTAACCTTTGCGATCTGAGAAATAGCCTCTTCATAAGTGATCTGATAAATCTCTTTGCCTGAAGTTTCGGTTATTTCAAGCTTTTGATAATCGTATTGGTCCAGAATGTCAAGGGCATAGGCGTAATCGGAAATAATTTTTAGCAATCCGGTACTTTCGTCTCCTGAAAGTTCCTTATGGTTAAGCACTTGACCAAGTAATTTCACTGAATCCTGGAGTTGGCGCAATTGTTCGTTTTGCTGAACCAACCGTTTTTCGTTGATCGAGTATCCTTTAATTAGGTAATCTTTTAAGATTTTGTTGGCCCAAATTCTGAATTGGGTTCCTCTTTGACTTTTAATCCGGTATCCGACTGATATAATTACATCAAGGTTATAATATTCCACTTGATAAGTCTTTCCATCCAAAGCAGTTGTTGCATTTTTTGCAACAACTGAAACTCGAGGTAGTTCCTTCTCCTTAAAAATGTTAGTTATATGTCTGGATATAACGGATTTATCACGGCTAAAAAGTTCACTCATCTGCATCAGGTTAAGCCAAACTGTTTCATTTTCAAGCTTGACCTGAATTTCCGTTTTACCGTCTTCGGTTTTGAAAATCGTAATTTCAGAGTTGTTCATATTCAGCCTTTTCCCAAAGTTATGAAAAGGTTGGGGTTAAAAGATCATTCTTTAGCCTGATTTATTATCCGATCTTCACAGAAGTCAAGGTAAGCGAACCCATTACGGGCTTGTCATTGAAAAAGAAAATTGGTTCGTCTTTATCTTTTAAGGCCAGCGAATAAAGCAGTGGTAGGTAATGATCAGGAGTTGGAACGGCCAACTGTACCTCACGACCGAGACTGGCATAATTGACCAGGCTCTTAAAATCACCAGATTCAATCAGCGTTTTAAACTTGTTGTTAGCCTGAATTGCCCAGTCGTAACCATATTCAGGTTCATTAATCTTGTCCCATGCAACCATCCGTAGGTTGTGAACCATGTTTCCAGAGCCGATAATCAGCACGCCTTTTTTTCTCAAAGCAGAAAGTTCTTTTGCCAGTTCAAAATGATACTGCGGAGCCTGACCATAGTCCAGACTCATTTGAATAACCGGAACATCAGCTTCTGGATAAAGCCGACGGATGACGCTCCATGCCCCGTGATCCAATCCCCACTTTTCGTCAAGTCCAACAGTGGTTTTGGTAACAGTGCGCTTGGTTTCGTTTGCAAGTTCCGGGCTTCCGGGAGCCGGATATTCCACTTCGTACAAAGCTTTTGGGAATCCGCCAAAATCGTGAATGGTCTTCGGTTTGGGCATAGCGGTCACAAATGTTCCGCGGGTTTCCCAGTGAGCAGAAACGCAAAGAATGGCTTTCGGATGAGGTAATGATTTGCCAATATTCCTCCAACCCTGTACAAATTCATTTTCTTCGATGGCATTCATCGGACTACCATGACCGACAAATAAAACCGGCATTTTGGCGGTATTTTCTCCGGAAAACAACATCCGATTGAGTTCATTATTTTTCATAGCTTTCAATGCTAATGGGAATAACAGTGATGATCCTATAAAAGATCGACGTTTCATGATTATTCTTTCAGAACCTTAGTTCCTAAGAAACAAATTACCGAAGTGTTTTGATCACTCCGGTACTTTATATTCTTTTATGCCGCAACTTTGGCCAATTCAATTTCTCCTGAGATTTTTACTTCTTCGCCAACCAAAGCTATTCAACTGCAATTAAAAAGTGCTGCGTTCGAAAATAAATTGTATTTCCGGAGATGGCCGGTGTTGCCATGCAAACATCCTTCATTTCATTTTTGGCCAGCAATTTAAATTCCGGGCCGGCTTGGATAACAAAAATATTCCCGTCTTCGGAACTGAAATAGAGTTTCCCATCGGCTGCAACTCCTGAAGCGGAGAATGGATCTTTCAGACTTTCCTTGTATTTCAGTTCGCCGGTCAGCGCATCAAAAACAGTGAGCAAACCATTTACCTGAAGGTTATAAAGCAGCCCCTTATAAATTAATGGGGTCTGCATATAAGCTCCGCCACGTTTGATGCTCCATTGAATGTATTCGTTTTTTGTACTGTCGGCATCAAGAGTAATTTCTCCTTTGGCTGAAGGTTTAACAGCGAAAATCGGTGAATATTTTCCATGAGCGCTGTTCAGGTAAATCAAATCGTTGGCTACAACCGGAGCTGGAGCCGGAGCGTCGCCTCCATTGCTGAGCTTCCAAATTTCCGCTCCCGTTTCAAAATCGTATCCGCAAATGTGATTAAACCCGTTGGCGATTACCATCGTTTTTCCGTCTTTTGAATATATGGCCGGAGTGCACCAGGTCGAAACTTCATCGCTACGCGAAGTTTTCCAGATTTCGTTTCCGGTGGCCAGATCGAGTGCTGTAATGTAGGGAGCATTTGGAATGTCACACTGAACTATGATGCGATCTTTATAAATAACCGGAGAGCTTGCATATCCCCATTCCACACCAGGATCGGTATAAGGTCCAGGCGCCAATATGCCCATATCTTTCTTCCAGATCAAATTTCCACTAAAGTCATAGCAATACAATCCTTCAGAACCGAAATGTACGACCAGATATTTGCCGTCAGTAGATGGTGTACAATTTGCCTGCGAAGCTTTGGTGTGGCGTTTCGATTTTGGAATTCCTTTGTGAGCAACACGTTCCCATATAATTTTTCCGGAGTTTTTATCCAGACAATACACTTTGAATTCATGGACGACACTATCATTGGCCTCATCAATATCACCATAAAGACCAACTTTGAGCGATTCGCTATTGGTTGCATTCACAGCAGTTGTCACAAACAGTAAATTGCCCCAAATAACCGGACACGAATGACCCAATCCCGGAACAACTGTTTTCCATTTAATATGTTCGCCTGTTTCAACATTCCAGGTAACTGCTGTTTTTGAATTTTCAATAAAACCGCAACCAAAGGGGCCGCGAAACGAAGGCCATCGCTGATTGTAAGGAGTTTGTGAATATCCTTTCAGGGAAAAGAGACAGAGAAAAAGAATGAACAATTGGATTGGAATCTTCATAGGTTGATTTTAGGGATTGAAACGTCTGTAAATTTGAGAAAAAATACGTTTATCCTGAATCAAAACCAGAAAACCACCTTATTATTTTTTGCTATTCTTCGTTTCAGATTCGCTTCTGAGAATGATTTCAATCCGCTTGTCAGGAATAAGCCAGATTAAAGCCACCAAAACATATAATCCACCGGAAATCCACTGGCTAATAAAATTTGAGCCAATACCAAGCAAATAAAGTATGGGCGACATTTTTCCCTTGATGTCGTTTCCAACGGCGCGAGCCAACAACGAACGTTCGCCCTGAGCCCTGATGATTGTGGTTTGCAGAATGAAATAGGCGATAGCGGCCATTAGCAATACGAAACCATAAACAGACATCGGGACTGGAGCAAAATGATTTTCTCCAATCCAACCGGTGGTAAATGGCACCAACGACAACCAAAATAACAAATGAAGGTTCGCCCATAGAATACCACCCGAAACATGCTTCACAGTGTGCATCATGTGGTGATGGTTGTTCCAGTAAATGCCAATGTAAATAAAACTGAGAATGTAACTTATTACAACTGGAACCAACGGTTTCATGGCAGTAAAATCGCTGCCATGCGGCACTTTAATCTCTAAAACCATAATGGTAATGATGATGGCTAAAACTCCGTCGCTAAAGGCTTCCAGTCGTGTGCGGTTCATAAGTTTCCGTTTAAATGACTAATAGGTAACATTTAGAAGTTTAAAAAAGTTGATGAGAATAATGTTCTGAAAAGATCAGTACAAAATTGAAAATGCTATAAACCAAATTTCTCAGCAAAAATTAATGCAAAAAGACCTACTCCAAAAATCACTATGCTTAGCGCCAAAATAAGTATTCCAACTACTTTATTTCGCTCATATCTTTTCGATTCATTATAGTCCAGAAATTTAACCGTACGACCAGTTGTCGTTTTTTCGAGTTGATAGTTAGGCTTTGTATATTTCAATTTATACCCTAAATACCCCAAGGCTACACCAATAAATACAATTAACATAAATAGAATTTTCATACTCACAGATTTCAAGTCTATTACTATAAGCAATATAACCCTGAAATGTTTTTCCGAAATCGTTAAATAAATGTAAATTCAATGTCATCTTCCCACTCGGTGCTCTATTCTACACTTAAATCTAATGCCTTTGCATTGTCAAAATGCTTCACATTTTTGAACACATTTTTGTATCTTCGGCGATAAATCTACATACGGCAATGAGCAATGAAACCAGTCGAAAGATAGAAAAACATCCTTGGTCGTACCGCGAAGGAACGATTGTTACTGGCTTGATTCTATTGCTTGGATTTGCCCTTCAGGCTGCAAGTGGTGGCATTGTATTGAGAATTGCCGGCTTCCCGTGGAATCTGATCGCCGGAATCATTTTTCTGTTTCTACTCGTTTTAGCATTTTACCGTTGGAAGAACCACCCGGTAATGAAATGGTTGGGTGGTGTAAAGGCGGCTCTGCCTGCTATTCTGGGTTTTACTTTTTTGGTTTTACTGATGGGATTTATCAAGCAGGATGTAGAACCGAAATCCGCACCGATAAAGCTTTTGGGCTTAACACATTTAGTAAAAACCTGGCCATATATGCTGATCAACCTTTATTTAATGATCTTGTTAGGCATCGCCACCTTGAAGCGGATAACTCCCTTTAACTACAAGAATGCAGGGTTTTTCCTCAATCATTTTGGTTTGTTTTTGGTGCTGTTATCAACGGCTTTGGGTAGCAGCGACATTCAACATGTAACGATGAACTGTTACGAAAATGAGACGGAACACAATGCTCTTGATACTTCAGGAAAACCAGTAGAAATGCCCGTTACGATCAAATTACTGAATTTCAACATCGATGAATTTCGGCCAAAAGTGACCATTATTGACAACAAGACCGGGCAAATAGTGCTCAATAAGAATAAAAATCCATTTGAATTGCTCGACCGAAACACACTGGATATCTACGGATATCATCTGGAAGTGGAACAGTTTCTGGAGTCTTCAGGAAAAGTGGGCGATAGTTATGTCGCATTGAATGAACCGGGTTCAGCACCTTCGGCCAAAGTGAAGGTGACTAAAGATGGCTCTGAAATTTCGGGTTGGGTTTACAGCGGAAGTTACGTCAATCAACCCGAAACACTGAAGTTGAATGAAAATCATTCTCTGGTGATGCTTCCTGCCGAACCTCGCAAATTTAGTTCTGAACTGAATATACAGACCCAAAGCGGCAAAAACGTGACTACAACTATTGAGGTTAACCGCCCCTTTCATATCGATGGATGGACCATCTACCAGTTGAGTTACAAAACAGAAATGGGACGATGGTCGAATCTGAGTGTTTTAGAATTGGTTCGTGACCCGTGGCTACCAATTGTTTATTTAGGCATTTTCCTGATGATGGCCGGCGCTGCGTTCCTGTTTATAACCGGTAACCCTAAAGATGGAGGGACTAAGCATGTGGCTTGATTTTCCGATATACGCTTCTGTGGCTATTCTCTGCTGGCTGGCGGCATCAGGCTTGTTTTTGTCATCAGGGAAAAAGTTGATGAACCAGTTGGCCGCAGGACTTTCGTTTGCCGGAACGGCCTTTCTTCTGGTTTTCATGACGATTCTTTGGCTGCACATTCAACGACCACCGATGCGCACTTTGGGTGAAACGCGGCTTTGGTACGCAATCTTTATGTCAGGTATCGGGCTGGGTTCTTACCTTCGTTGGAAATACAAATGGTTAGTTTCGTATAGCCTTGGACTGGCAATGGTGTTTTTAATTATTAACCTCCAACATCCTGAAACGTACGATAAAACGCTGATGCCCGCCCTGCAAAGTCCGTGGTTTATTCCTCACGTAATTGTCTATATTTTTGCCTATGCCATGCTTGGAGCCTCATCACTGGTAGCTTTGCGCAACATTTTTTTTGCACCTAGCGACAAAACAATAAAAGGGCCGATACAAATGGCCGACAACTTAGTTTATCTGGGATTTTCGTTCCTGACTTTGGGTTTATTGTTCGGTGCACTCTGGGCGAAAGAAGCCTGGGGACATTACTGGACCTGGGATCCGAAAGAAACCTGGGCATTCCTCACCTGGATGTTTTACCTGGTGTACATCCACTACCGTTTCCGCCACCCTTCGGAACACAAAAGAGCAATGACAATTCTTGCCGTTTCGTTTGCTATTTTGCTGGTTTGCTGGTTTGGTGTCAATTACCTGCCAAGCGCACAAAACAGCGTTCACATCTATTCCGAATAGGTTTTTATTTCAAGAGTGACAGAAACCAAAGAATGGTTTGCATACCTGTTGGATAAACGCCCGTCTCGTGACCAACATTTGGAATAATCACAAGTTGAATCTTCGAATCGGTCATACCCTTTGTTTTAAAGTCGGCTAACATTTTTTGGCTAAGTCCGGATGGAATTAAATCATCGTCAGCCCCATGAAAAAGCTTCATCGGAGTCGTTGCATTCCAGGCGGTTATGCTGTTCGAAGTGAATGCGCTTCTAACACCTGCATATTTGGCATCGGTTGCATATCCTGCACGATATTCAGGAGTTAAGAAATTGGCCATCTGGGTGGTTAGTTCAGCATTGATAGCGCCTCCGCTGTGTTTTCCGTCGAACAGGCCCGGTATTTTAGCAGCATAAGGAGCCTGAATAAAATCGGTCAACGGATTGGTAAATGCATCAATTATATCGTATGAATTTAGCAGGTAAGCCAGAAAATAAGGCTTTGAATAATCAATTTTATCAACAATGTATTTATTCATGTATTCGATGGAATAGGGTCCCGCTCCACACGAACTGGCTTTCAGGTTAAATTCAGATGAGTAGTCTTTCTCAATGGTTTTCTGAAGTTCCATGGTAGCCCATCCTCCCTGAGAATATCCGAAGATGAACAGATCTTTGCTTGCTTTTGCCAGAACTTTAGCGTCGGTACTATACTCTTTGGCAGCCCGAATCATATCCAGAATACTTTGTGTCGATGATTTGGCATCGAGGTAAGGATGAGGAATATTTTCTGATGCTCCAAACCCAATGTAATCAGGTATAACCACAATGAATCCCATGGATGTAACACTTTCCATGATCGAGAACATATCATTATCACTGCTTACGCTCGGAGCATCGCTGTAAACGGTGTTGGTTCCATTTTGAAAGCTAAGTATCGGATAATTACCGGCTGCTTTCGGGAAACAAACCAATCCTGATGCCTGTATGTTCTTTTCCTTGAAGGTTGTTTTGTAAGTTATTTTATATACTTCAACATCGAACCGGATTAAAGGACTGATTGCAACCGCTTCTGGTGCAGCTTTGATAAAATTAGCTGCTGCTTCCTGACTCGTTATTTGAGTTTTCAACTCGCTCGAAAGGTAGTACTCGTATGAAGTTGGTTCCGGAGTATTATTGTCTTTACACGAATTCAGGAATAAACCTGCGAAAATGAATAGTATCAGGTAGCTGTGGTAGAATTTAAAATTTTTCATCTGTTTGTAATTTGTTTTTTAATTGCCAGATGGAACTCGCCATGGATAATAATGCTCCTGTTTGTAAGTTTATCACTCAAGGCTCGTTTCATGCCAATTAAATTTTCTGTTTCTGTTTAACTTTTGCTTTCATAACCCAATTCATGAGCCGACTTCCGAAGGAAATCGCGGGTATAATAATCCGGATCAACAATTGAATCATTCCAAATCAGAATGTCGAGATCGATGTTTCGGGGACCAAATTTCTTCTGACTTCGGTCGCGTCCCATCCGGTCTTCCAACATCTTCAGGTACAAAGATAGTGTTTCCAAACTCATTTCTGTCCTGATCCGGACGGCGCCATTTGTATAATCGGCCTGTTCTGCTATACCAATTGGTTTCGTTTGAACCATCTGCGATACCTGAACAATATCGACTTCTGCAGCTAAAAGTCTGAGCATCTCCGCAATATTCCTTTCAGCCTCAATGTTCGAACCAATTCCAATAATACAATCGTTCATCTATTCTTAATCCTTATAAATTGCCAAATGTAACCCCTATTAATCCTTATCTACCGACCATTCTTCAGAGCAAGTTTCACCTCTCAGCCTCCATCTCGAACGAAACAGATTCGGCAAAACGCAGAGCGTGAGGCTTGTCAACTTCAACGCGGGCCCAGCTCACACGCTCGTCGGTCATGATGAGATCGAGAATATTTTTGGTAAGAACCTCAAGCAATTTAAACCGTTTCTCCTGAACCAACCCGATAATCTGTTTCGTCGTAGTTTTATAATTGTAAATGCCATCTGGTTCGTCAGCAAGCAACGCTTCTTCCGGAATATCGGCCTCAATTTCGATGTTGATAACAACATCCTGCATATTGGCAATTTCTTCAGGATTAAACCCAATATAAGTGCGCAAGAGTAAATTTTTCACTCGGATTAAAGCCATTGATTTTTCGTTTTATTTCGTTAAACCCAAATTTTCGCCTCCGTCGCAAAACAAAAGCTGTCCGGTTAAATAGTCATTATTCAGAATAAAATCGAGACTTTTCAGAATAGGTTCCAATCCTCCGGGGCGTTTCATTGCTATCTTTTCGGCCAGTTTCAAAAGATAATCTTCTCCTTTTTCTTCTGGTGGAAGAGTTAATCCAGGTGCAATGGCATTAACCCTGATATCAGGTCCAAATTCGAGCGCAGCCATTTTGGTCAATTCCCAAAGCGCTTTTTTCGAAATGGAGTATGCAGCAAAGTTCGATTGGTTAGTAACAATCCGGGTATCAACAAAGTTGACAATAACGCCTGACTTAAACGACTTTGCAAAATCGTGCATTAAAATAAACGGCGCTTTGAAATTGACATTCATCTGGCGATCAAGGAATTCTGTAGTCGTATCGCCTAATTGGGCTGGTTCAAAAACCGACGCATTGTTAATCAGTAAATCAATGACCTGCATTTTCTGAATGACCTGCGGAATCAGCAGTTCAACCTCATTCGGCAGATTCAGATTGGCTTTGAATATTTCAAATTGCTGATTGGGGTACGCACCGACCAACTCATCACAAAACTGCCGGGCTTCAAGCTCAGATCTGTTGTAATGAATCGCTATATTCCACCCCTGACTCGCCAAATGTTGAGCCATTGCCTTCCCTATCCTCCTTGCAGCTCCGGTAATCAATGCTGTTTTATTCATTGTCTCGCTTTACTAAATTTCATTCACTTTTCAATTACCTGATCTGATTATCAATCAGAAAGGATCATCTCAATTGCCTGTAATTCTTCAAGGCTAAACTTCATATTTTTAAGGGCGGCTACATTGTCATCAAGTTGAGGTACTGAGCTTGCCCCGATCAGGACAGAGGTAACCCTTGAATCTTTAAGCAGCCAAACCAGTGCCATTTGAGCCAACGTTTGTTCTCGTTGCAGTGCAATTTCATTCAGCTTTTTAACTTTTTCGATTGCCGGTGCAACCTGATCTGGTTTTAGGAAGCCCCACGATTTGGCTGCCCGTGAACCTTCAGGAATGCCATTGAGGTATTTGTTGGTTAGCAACCCCTGAGCAAGCGGTGAAAAGGGAATACAACCAATACCCTCTTTTTCCAGAACGTCGAGTAATCCTCCTTCAACCCAACGTTCGAACATCGAATATTTGGGTTGGTGAATCAGACAGGGAGTTCCAAGTTCTTTCAGAATCTTCGACGCCTTAGCCGCCATTTCAGCAGGATAATTTGAGATTCCAGCATACAAAGCTTTCCCTTGACGAACAGCCTGATCGAGCGCCATCATTGTTTCTTCGAGTGGCGTATCCGGATCAGGACGATGTGAGTAGAAAATATCCACATAGTCGAGGTTCATTCGCTTCAGGCTTTGATTTAGGCTAGAAAGCAGGTTTTTCCTACTTCCCCACTCGCCGTAAGGCCCAGGCCACATCAGGTAACCAGCCTTTGTCGAAATGATCAGTTCGTCGCGGTATGGAGCCAAATCGAGTTGCATAATTTTCCCGAAGTTTTCCTCAGCGGATCCCGGAGGGGGACCATAATTGTTGGCCAAATCAAAATGAGTGATTCCGAGATCAAATGCACGGCGGCACATCGCTCTGCCATTTTCAAACACATCAACTCCTCCGAAATTATGCCACAGTCCGAGTGAAATTGCCGGAAGTTTTAAACCCCATTTTCCACATTTATGATAAGGCATTTCGGAATATCGGTTATCATCAGCTAAATACTGCATATTCTTATGATTTAAATTGGTTTCAGTTCTTAAACATAGAGCCAATTTAAGAAATTATGTCAGGACAACAGACAATGTCAAGAACTTTTTTGAAATTCGATGGTTGGATTTATTGACACATTATTGTTTTTAATTGGCCTGAAAAACGCATCCAAATAAATATGACAATAATTCGGTAAATTCGATGATAATGGGTTTTAAAAGGAACAATCAGTCCAAATTTATTCATCAAAACATTTGCTTAGCATGAAGCCAGACATTAAAAAAAGCAAAGCAGCACCTATCTATATTGTTTCAGGAGGGAAAGGACTTGCCGGAAATAATATGGTTCACTCGTTGCTGATTCAATATCCAAACAATGATGTTCCTGTAATTATTGTGCCTCATATGACTGAAGAAAAGCAGCTGGCTCAATTGGTCGCAAAAGTAAAATTGGAAGGTGGCCTGATTACACATACAATGGTAAACCGCAAACTGCGGAATTTTTTGATCAATCTTTGTGAGGAAAATGGAGTAAACCATATTGATTTTATGGGCAAGCTGGCCGACTATCTGGATGAAACACTTGATATTCCTTCACTTCAGACGCCAGGGCTATACCGGGAAATTAATCAGGAATACTTCGACCGTATTGATGCCATCGAATTTACCTTAAATCACGATGACGGTCTGAGTCCAGCGAAACTGCACAAGGCTGAAATTATCCTGACAGGTGTTTCACGTTCGGGAAAAACTCCGTTGAGCGTTTACCTGGCTATGTATGGCTGGAAAGTAGCCAATATTCCGTTGGTAAACGGCATTGATCCACCCAAAGAGTTGTTCGAAGTTGATTCACAGCGCGTATTTGGATTGAGTATCAGTCCTGGTCAGTTGATTTCGCACCGGATGAAACGATTGGTCAGCATTAACAATACTGAAAATACAAATTATGTCGACGAACGAATGGTCGCGCAGGAAATACGCAATGCCAACTTTATTTTCGAAAAAGGCGGATTTACCGTGCTCAACGTGTCGAATAAACCAGTTGAAACCACGGCCAATGAAATTCTGAATATGATGGCTAACCGGTTCAATTATCGCGGACGAAGACTCGATTCACCCTATCCGGATGAAACGAAAGAATGAACCCTTTCGTGACTACTCGACGGTTACACTTTTTGCCAGATTCCTTGGCTGATCGACGTCGCAACCACGCATTACCGCAATGTAATACGAGAACAGCTGCAAAGGTATGATAGCAAGCAATGGAGAAACTGCCGGATGTGATTTGGGAATCTCAAACAGGTCATTCACCATGCTGGTCAATCCGGTATCGCCTTCAGTAACTACAGCAATAATGTTTCCTTTCCGGGCTTTCACTTCCTGAATATTGCTGACAATCTTTTCGTAATAATGATCTTTTGCAGCAACTACAATTACAGGTAAGTTATCGTCGACCAAAGCAATTGGGCCGTGTTTCATTTCACCGGCTGCATATCCTTCAGCATGTATATACGATATTTCTTTCAGTTTTAAAGCACCTTCCAGGGCAACAGGAAAAAGAGCGCCCCGGCCCAAATATAGCGCGTTGATAGCATCTTTATATTTGGCAGCAACTTCTTTAATGTGAGGATGCTTAACGAGTATTGATTTTACTTTCTCCGGAATTTCCGACAATTCCTTGATTAAATCGAGGTATAATCCGGATGAAATCCTGCCATTCTCTTTGGCCAGTTTCAATGCAAAGAGAGTCATGATGGTTACCTGGGCAGTAAATGCCTTGGTGGATGCCACCCCAATTTCGACACCTGCATGGGTGTAAACACCTCCATCGGTTTCGCGGGCAATGCTCGAACCTACCACATTACAAACTCCCAGAATGGTGGCTCCCCGTTCCTTGGCCATGCGCAGTGCCGCCAGTGTATCGGCAGTTTCGCCGCTCTGACTGATGGCAATTACCACGTCTTCGCTGTTCAAAATAGGATTTCGGTAGCGGAATTCCGATGCGTATTCAACTTCAACCGGAATACGGGCATATTCTTCAATCAGGTATTCGCCCACCAGCGCAGCATGCCACGATGTACCGCACCCGATGATGATAATTCTTCTGGCCTTCAGTATTTTTGGTAAAACATCCAACAATCCTCCCAACACAATTTCGGTATGCTCCGGATTTATACGACCCCTGAAAGTATCTTCGATGGTTTTGGGCTGTTCAAAGATTTCTTTCAGCATAAAATGCTCGAAATCTCCTTTTTCCAGATCTCCAATGGTCATGTCAACTTTCGTGATTTTGAAGGCTACCGGATTATTCTCAACCGTCTTCAGGGTAATGCTGCCTTTATTGATGATAGCTACATCGTGATCGTTCAGGTAAATGACGCTGTCGGTATAATTCACAATGGGTGTAGCATCAGAAGCAATAAAATATTCGCCTTTCCCAATTCCTATAACCAACGGACTACCTTTTCGCGCGGCAATCAATTGATCCTTTTCGTTTTTGCAGATAACCACAATACCATAAGCACCAACAACTTTCGAAAGGGCAAGCCTTACAGCGATTTCGGCAGTAACATCCTCAGCATTCCGGTAAAAATATTCAATGAGGTTAACAAGGACTTCGGTGTCGGTGTCTGACTGAAAAGTATAGCCTTTTTTCTGGAGATCTGATTTAAGTTCAGCGTAATTTTCAATAATACCGTTGTGAACCAAAACAAAATCGCCGTTCATCGAAGTGTGTGGGTGTGCATTCCGGTCATTCGGCTCGCCATGGGTTGCCCAACGCGTGTGTCCTATTCCGATTTGCCCACTAATATTTTCTTCGGCAACATGTTTCTCCAGATCAGAAACACGGCCTTTACACTTAAAAACTTGTAAAGTGTCGTTATAAATTGCCAGTCCGGCAGAATCATATCCCCGATATTCAAGTCGTTGAAGTCCCTGAATCAGGATTGGATAAACATCTTTATCTCCAATATAGCCAACAATTCCACACATACCATTTATTTTTAAGTTAATAAAATGGGGGACTATTTAATCTTTGAATATGCTATCTCAAGTTTTATTCCTGTTTTGCTGGTGGCTCCTTTTAATACGACCCTTCTAAAAGTCGCACTACGGAATGCCGTTGACAGGTAAAATCCGTAATTTTCTTTTTTCTTCTCAATTACCTCTTGCATATGCTTTGCAATGTTAAAACGAAATGTTTTGTCGGTGCTATTGTAAGTTCCGCCATAATAGAGCGAAGAAAAGGCAAGATCAGAAGGGAAATATTCCTTACCATCTTTGTCGATAGCAGTTAAAACCAACTGTTCGTTGGGTACAAGTTTAGTCAAATCGGTAATCGTCGAGTCAACCTGAAAAATAAGTTCGGCTCTATTAATTGCGAAATTGGTTGAATCGCTCCACGT
This sequence comes from Aquipluma nitroreducens, assembly GCF_009689585.1. Taxonomy (GTDB): domain Bacteria; phylum Bacteroidota; class Bacteroidia; order Bacteroidales; family Prolixibacteraceae; genus Aquipluma; species Aquipluma nitroreducens. Next base: position 2,296,851 of record NZ_AP018694.1, read on the forward strand.
TCCAAGATCCGGAATAAATATTTTGGTTCTCAATCCTCCGGTAGTTTGCAAATAAATTAAACTATCCTGAACGTCGGTTTTATCAAGATTAGCAGCAAAAGAAGTATGGGAATAGTCGTGCCCAAATCGGCTAACACGCGCACAACTTTCATTAATGGCATAAATATAGGTTAACGAATCGGTTTTGTTGGTGTGGTAATGGATAGCCATGTTTGAACCAGCGGCCAAAGCGCCTACTTTCATGACAGCTCCTCCCTGAGTTAAATCACCAGCTTCGATATATAAACCTTTAAAGTATTTGATAAATTTATCATTGTCTGACCAAGTAAGCGAATCAGCTGACATCAGCTTGGTGATTAATTTCTGATCAAGTTTAATCCTAATTTCCTGAACAGTTGTATCTTTAGGAGCCGCCTTGGTCGAACCATAAGTTGTACTCAAAGAGTCAAGCTTAAATTTGGGAATGTAATTTTTTGCTCCAACCAATTCCGCCTTCGACATGCTTTTCAGGTCTGTATCCTGAAAATATTTCAAATCAATATCCAAATCCGAAGCAAGTTCATATACTTTTAGTTGCTGAGGGGTTAAGGTATCGCCATACACATCTTTGTACAAAAGAACCAACACCAGCGAATCGATTACCGGATTTATCGAAGGAGTTTTCAACGAATCAGGATAGGCACTTAAACGAAACTGACAGGCAAAATCAGCGGTTGATTTGCCAAACAATGGATCGTTGAATGTCCCAAGCAAATTATAACCAGGTTCATCAGTTCGTTGATTTCCATCGGATACTGTATACGCTTTTATATTTTTCTCTGAGTAATTTCGAACTTGTACCAAATCTCCAGGGAGCAATAAATCTTTCCCCAGGTCATTAATGTCATTCGTACAACCCCAAAATATCATTACCATGCCTACAAATCCGATTACGAATCTGTACTTTGCTGCGATTTCTCTTTTCACCAATGATTTGTTTTTAATTGTTAAACCTATTTCTTACAATACTTTATCATAAAGATCGTTGTAAGCATCAATATAGGTATGTTCAGGTTGGTAATCTAAAAACAATTTCCCTGAGGATTGTATAAACTCTGTTATTTCACTGTTAATTTTCGGACTTCCCTGAATAATTGCATCCGAATACTGAATCGCCATATTACTAAGATTAACATAGCTTGGGTCATCAACCAATTCGGTATCGTCATTCGTAATGTTATTCATTTTTAGTTTAGTCCTGAAAGTTGCATCCAATGGTTTCTTAAAATCATCGTTATAAACCGAATAAACTACTTTTGAATTAACAAACAAGGGATCGTCGTTGTATGCCTTCTTGATGTATAGGGGTACAAGTGAAGTCAGCCAACCTTGACAATGAATTAAATCGGGAGCCCACCGAAGTTTGATGACCGTTTCGAGTACTCCACGGGCAAAGAAAATAGCTCTTTCGTCATTATCCGCGAATTCATTTCCTTTTGCATCTTTAAAAATATGCTTTCGCTGAAAATAATCTTCGTTATCTATAAAGTAAACCTGCATTCGTGCCGATTGAATCGAAGCTACCTTAATAATCAATGGGTGATCGGTATCATCAATAATCAAATTCATACCCGACAACCGTATAACCTCATGCAATTGATTCCTGCGTTCATTCACACTACCATACCTTGGCATAAAAGTCCGGATTTCCTTTCCTCTTTCCTGAATTCCCTGTGGGAGGTATCTGGATTTCTTCGACATTTCTGTCTCTGGAAGATAAGGGGTAATTTCTGATGAAATAAATAAGACTTTCTTCTTTTCCATTTATATCGCCTAAGTTAATTGCGCAAAATTAGTAAAATATCGGCAATATTCAATTCCCGTGATTTTCAGAGACATTAAAAAACCTTAAGATATGCCCGTGATATGTTAAAGTTGCTAAATATTGCGCGATGTTTCAAAATACTGTTTAACCCATTGAAATTCTTTCAATTTTGGATTCAGCACCGGTTGCGAATGTTAAACTTTCAATCTTTCAATCTTCAATCAGGACCTACCGTGTTGAATTATTTATTTACTTTGCAGCCTCATTTTTATACCAAAATGCAGGTAGTAAAACACATTAGCGATCTTCAGACAATACTGAACATCAAGCGGGAAGAAGGTTTAAAAATCGGGTTTGTTCCCACAATGGGCGCCCTACACGAAGGACATCTTTCGTTAGTAATGATAGCTGGAGAACAGTCCAATTTCGTCGTTGTCAGTATCTTTGTAAACCCAACCCAATTTAACGACAAAGGCGACCTTGACCGCTACCCACGCGATCTTCAGAAAGATGTCGATTTACTTTCAACAAGTGCTTGTCAGCTTATTTTCGCTCCTGAACCTGAAGAAATTTATCCTGAACCAGATACCCGCCAATTCAATTTTGGCCAGCTTGAACAGGTGATGGAAGGAAAATTCAGACCCGGACATTTTAATGGAGTGGCTCAGGTGGTAAGCCGATTGTTCGACATCGTTCAGCCCGACAAAGCCTTTTTTGGCCAGAAAGATTTTCAGCAACTAGCAATCATCAACGAAATGGTGCGAAAATTTAATTTGCCAGTCGAAATTGTTTCCTGTCCGATTATCCGTGAGACTAATGGATTGGCAATGAGCTCGCGCAACATGCTGCTAAGCCCCGAACAACGACTGAATGCCGTTCATATTTCGGCTACCTTATTTGAGGCAGCAAACAAAACAGGTGAATTATCCGTAGAAGAACTTTGTGAGTGGGTAATTAATCGCATCAACAAAAACGAATTCCTGAACACTGAGTACTTCGAAATTGTTAATGAAATGACACTTTTACCCGTGAAAAGCTGGGATGAAAACTGCAAAAAATTTGGATGTATTGCTGTTCATTGCGGAAAAATAAGGTTGATTGACAATATGGAGTTCGGAGTTCGAAGTGCCTAAAGTTCGGAGTTGAGCAACTCTAGGCACTTTAGATCACTCTAGGCACTCCGCACTTATTGATAAAAGATATTTACATAGAAACAAAGAAAATGATCATCGAAGTTTGCAAATCGAAATTACATAAAGTTACTGTAACTGAAGCTAATTTACAGTACGTTGGAAGTATTACCATCGATCAGGATTTGATGGATGCTGCCAATCTGATTGAAAACGAAAAAGTTCAGGTAGTAAATATTAACAACGGCGAAAGGCTCGACACGTATGTGATTCGTGGCGAACGTGGTACCGGGGTGATTTGCCTCAATGGACCTGCAGCCCGAAAAGTAGCTGTCGGCGATGTGGTCATTATCATGTCGTACGCCCAAATGGATTTTGAAGAAGCCAAAACGTTCAAACCTTGGTTGGTTTTCCCGGATACTGAAACCAACAAGTTGATCTGATTTTTCAGAAAAAAGATAAGTTTGAACCTCATTGCTTCTGATAGCAGTGAGGTTTTGCTATTTTTACAGAAATACTTTTGAAGAGATGACACTCACAGAAATCATTCAGACCAAAATATTTACGGATGTACAGCTGTTTATCCCCGTTTTAAACCGATGGAAACAGTCTGGTGAATCGGTGGTTTTTACCAATGGTTGTTTTGATTTGGTACATCGCGGACACATCGATTCGCTGTCGAAGGCGGCCGATCTAGGCGACCGGTTAATCGTTGGCTTAAATTCTGATGTTTCGGTTAAATTGCTCAAAGGCGAGAATCGTCCGCTGATCGATCAGCAGTCGCGGGCAATTCTTTTGGCTTCGTTGCTTATGGTTGATGCCGTAGTTTTATTTGACGAAGAAACTCCCTACGAATTAATTCGAAGTGTTGTTCCTGATGTTTTGGTTAAAGGAGCAGAATACCAGACTGAGGAAATTGCCGGATTCGACATCGTTTTGGCAGCCGGAGGACGTGTTGAACGCATTGAACTCACTGAAGGTTTTTCGACTACAGACCTGATTCAAAGAATAATTAAGGGAAACTGTCATTAGTCATTACAAAATCTGATCAGCTATTTTCCTGATGACTATTGACTATTGACGATAAACCGATGACATTGCAACGATATTTTACATTGAATTTTAGTGCCTTAGTGGCAAAAAAATATTAAAATGGCCAAAGTTAAAACCAGTTTTTTCTGTCAGAATTGCGGAGCACAGTCGCCCAAATGGGTTGGAAAGTGCAATTCGTGCGGCGAGTGGAATACTTTCGTTGAAGAAATTGTAGAGCGTGAAAGCTCCGGCGTAGCTTCATTTCTAACCGGAACAGGCAATCAGCCTAAACTTTTGCACGAAGTTTCGTCGGAAAATACGGAGCATATTGATACCTGCAATCATGAGCTCAACCGTGTTCTGGGTGGCGGACTGGTTCCCGGATCGATGGTGCTCATCGGCGGTGAGCCCGGTATTGGCAAATCGACTTTGGTTTTACAACTGGCTTTGGATTTGAAGAATAAAAAAATCCTATACGTTTCCGGAGAAGAAAGTATTCAGCAAATCAAAATACGGGCACAGCGACTTCAGAAAGAAAACCAGAACTGCTACTTTTTGAGCGAGACATCGCTCGAACACATTTTAGCGCAAAGCAAACAAGTTGCTCCCGATTTGCTTGTTATCGACTCCATCCAAACGGTTTCAACCGAATCGATTGAATCGTCGCCAGGCTCGGTTGGACAAATTCGCGAATGCACCAACGGAATCCTGAAATACGCCAAAGAAAACAATGTGCCTGTTATTCTGATTGGTCACATCACGAAAGAAGGCAGTCTGGCAGGCCCGAAAGTTTTGGAACACATTGTCGACACCGTACTCCAGTTCGAAGGCGAAAACCAATACATGTATCGTATTTTGCGAGCCATAAAAAACCGTTTCGGATCGACTTCAGAACTCGGTATTTTCGAGATGGGCAATTCAGGCTTGCGCGAAGTTTCAAACCCATCGGAACTTTTGATTAATCGTGCGCACGAAGGGCTGAGCGGAACCGCCATTGCAGCCGCCATCGAAGGAATTCGTCCCTTGCTGATCGAAATTCAGGCGCTGGTTAGCACTGCGGCATATGGAACTCCTCAAAGATCGTCAACAGGCTTCGATTTGCGACGACTGAACATGTTGCTGGCTGTTCTGGAAAAACGTGCCGGTTTTAAACTAGCTACCAAAGATGTTTTCCTGAATATTGCCGGCGGAATTAGAGTGGATGATCCGGCAATCGATTTAACTGTGATTACAGCAATCCTTTCATCAAACTTTGATTTACCGATCCGAAAGAATGTCTGCTTTGCTGGCGAGGTAGGGCTTTCAGGAGAAATCCGTGCAGTGAACCGGTTGGAACAGCGTATTGCCGAAGCCGAGAAACTGGGTTTCGACAGCATTTTTATTCCCAAAGCCGGAAAGGGAATCAACCTTCAGAAATTTAAAATTGAGATTTTGCAGTTCGACCGCGTGGAATTGTTTTTCAGGCATGTATTTGCAAAAAAAAGCTGAGGCCCCTGACCATCAGCTTTTACAACAGTTACACGGTTTCGAACATGGCAGCGTTGAAACCTGTGAAGCCAGGGATTTTGGCTCTTACCCCGAAAGCTTCTCGTTGCAGGCAGGTCTTCTGGCTCTCCCGATTTTTGCCAACCTTCCCAATCGTCATTGACAATCAGTGGTTATTTTCGGCAAAACCTCCTTGCGGATATAGGATTACAGCTGCGGGGACAGCTCCTGAATCGAACAGGATTCCCTCTTAGTTCCGAACGAACGGAAACCGACAACACGGTTACAATGATACTCAGAAAATCGAATTGAAATGTGAACCGTTGGTTAATTAATTGAGAAGTTTGGCTTCGACGGACTCAGGCACGGGACTACGACAATTTAGTCTGTTGCCCTGTGCATATCTAAATTTTTCGGATTACCTTTGAATCCGAAATTAATGAAGCGTAAAATGAAACAATTCATTGGAATTTTGCTGTTTGCAGCTATTCTTTCAGGACTTTCATCCTGCTATTCAACATCGATAGAAAAACCAGACAAGCTCATCAAAAAAGATAAGTTTATGAAAATGATGGTTGATATTTACCTTGTCCAGGGATATAATATTGATCAGAAAATTGATACGATCCACAAAAAACTTACGCAAACCGATCTGTATTATTCCGTTTTAAAGAAGTACAATGTCCCTGACACCGTATTTATCCGTTCGCTGATTTATTACTCCAGCTACCCGAAAGAATACGAGAAAATGCACGTTCAAATCATGGATTACCTCAAGGAGGTTGAACTTCAATATAAGCCACAGGAAAAAATTGACGCTGAGAAAGAATGAAAAAATTTGCGGCCAATTACGTGATCTCAGATTCTGGAGAATTGCTGAAAAACGGAATTGTGATTGCCGAGGACGATGGTTCTGTACTTGAATACATTGATACTGATGGCCAGCTTCAGGAAATAGCGAGACTCGAATTTCACAACGGAATTCTTCTGGGTGGGTTTACCTTCGTAAAAGTTCGCGAAGCCTTGCCCGTATTTGATTTCGATTCGCGTTTCAGTTCATTGATTTTGCCAGAGATTTCAGGAATGAATGAAGTTTCTATCCTGAAGTGGCTGGATCTCTGCAAGAAAATCCCGGTACTATTCCCTGATATGATAATTACTGAAATTCTGAGTGGAATTAGCAATATCTTATGCACAGATGGCGGTTTCAGGAAAGAAAATACGCCCGGAATTTATCTCTTAACCGGCAGCGATCTGGTAATTTTGAAGCTTACCGCAAATTGCAGACTGAGACGAATTCTTTAAATCAACTTTTTACTTTTGCCTTTATACTTTTTACCTTCATAAGCATATGTCAACTTTTCTATTCGATCAAATCATATTCGGTCCGGTAAAGAGCCGCCGGCTGGGCATTTCGCTCGGAGTAAACCTGATGCCTACCGATAGCAAAGTGTGTTCGTTCGACTGCATTTATTGCGAATGCGGATGGACGCCAAAGAAACGCGAGAAAAAAGCCATTCTGCCTTCTCGTGAAATAGTCAGGCAAAAAATGGAAGAAAAGCTGATGGAAATGGTTGAAAGCAACGAACTGCCCGATGTAATAACTTTCGCCGGGAATGGAGAACCGACCTTGCATCCTGAATTTGAAAGCATTATTGACGACACCATCGAACTTCGCAACCAACTGGCTCCCAAGGCCCGCATCGCCGTTCTATCGAATGCCACGATGTTGCACAAAGCATCGGTTGTCAGGGCTTTACTAAAGGTAGAAGACAACATCCAGAAATTAGATTCAGGTTTTGAAGAAACAATCCGGAAAATTGATTGCCCGGCATCCAATTATAGTTTGAAGGCAGTTGTTGAAAACCTGAAATTATTCGATGGAAAAGTGATTATTCAGACCTTGTTTTTACGTGGAAATTTCAAAGGTGAAATCATCGACAACTCCACCGAAGATGAAATTGCAGCGTGGCTAAAGTTGGTTACCGAAATCAAGCCGTCGCAGGTAATGATTTATACCATCGACCGCGATACTCCTGCAACCGGTCTGGAAAAGGTAAAATTAGATGAGCTTGAGTTGATTGCTTCCCGGGCCCACGAAATTGGTTTTACAGTTCAGGTTTCAGGATAAAAAAATTGAGTACCATCGTTTCGCCGCCGCAGCCTAACCATCATCTTCATATCCAACGAAGCTGCAAAGCCCATAAAGGAAAATCCATATTCCCTGAGCAAATCCGGTGAAAAAGCTAATCATTTTTTACTACTTTGCGCACTGAATTTTTAATCACTGTTACATGTCCGCACTACAAGTTTTTAAAAAATACCCCCGCATATTCTGGCTTGCCAACCTTATTGAATTGTTCGAACGCTATGCATGGTATGGTTTTTACATGGGCTTCGGTTTATTTTTGGTGGGCTCAAAAGAAACTGGTGCCATGGGTTTTTCCCCGGTCGAGAAAGGAACCATCATGGGAACTGGTTCCATGTTACTCTATTTTTTACCCATTTTTACGGGCGCCATTGCCGATAAAATTGGCTACAAAAAGGTATTGTTGCTGGCCTTCCTGATTTACGCCTCCGGGTTCTATATGATCCAACATTTCAGCAGTTTTGAAATGGTTTTCATCTCTTTTATCTGGATTTGCGTGGGCGGTGCATTCTTTAAGCCGATCATTTCGGCAACCATTTCGAAAACAACGACAGCAGAAACGGCATCTATTGGCTTCGGAATTTTCTACATGATGGTAAACATCGGCGGATTTATCGGACCGTTTGTTGCCGGAATCGTCTTAGGTAAAGGCTGGAACTTCGTGTTTATGCTCTCGATTATTGCTATAGCCATAAACTTCCTGATTACCTTGCTTTTCTTTAAAGACCTCAAACAAGAGAAAGTCTCAACTCCGTTGCTTCAATCCATTGTACAGCCTTTCAAAAATATATTCATCATGTTGATCAACTGGCGATACACCATGTTCCTGTTGATTATGTCATTATTCTGGGCTGCTTTTAACCAATTGTATTATACGTTCCCGATTTTTGTTGAAGACTGGGTCAATACAACTACGATTTATAACGGTATACATTCCATTTTTCCAACATTTGCCCAACTGATCGGCACATCGTCCGGAACGATATCGGCTGTGACTTTGAGCAGTATGGACTCGTTTTACATTATCGCTTTCCAGATTATGGTGTCGGCTTTCGTCATGCGATTCAAACCACTAAATGCGATGATGGGCGGAATCTTTGTCTTGTCAATTGGGCTCTTCCTGATGTTTGGCTTCCAGAGCGGCTGGATCATTTTATTCGGTATGCTAATCTTTGGGTTGGGCGAAATGAGTAGTTCCCCAAAATTCACCGAATACGTTGGAAACATTGCCCCTGCTGACAAGAAAGCACTATACATGGGGTCATCGTTTTTAGCCATTGCTTTAGGCCATCAAATCGCCGGTTTTCTTTCGGGAGCGCCCTACGAAAAAGTAGCCGATAAACTCTTTCTCCTGAAAGCCGAAGTTCTCAAGCGTGGTTTATCTGTTCCTGAAATTAGCGAAAACTTTACCAAAACCGACTATTTCAACGAAGCTGCCCGACAGATGAATTTTACGCAGCAACAACTGACCGATTTTCTCTGGAACGGCTATCACCCGCAGTCGATCTGGATTCTTTTCAGTTCTATCGCAATTGGTGCCGTAGTTCTCTTATTTTTGTACGACCGGTTTATTGTTCCGAAGAAATAAAAGCCCCCATCTTATTCCCCCAAGTGGGAAAGCTGGAATAGTGTCATTCCCCAGCTCCAGAGGGGCTAAATATTTGTAGATAGAATCAATAAGTGTTTTCACCGTCCGCGATATATCGTCGTTTATTGGAAGTATTTGTTTTCGGACGGAATTGTAAAGATCAAATTCAGAAATGAAACTGAACATGAAAAAATTCTTCTTCATATTTTGCCTTATATTGACTGTGATTCAACTTGATGCGCAAACATTTCAGCGTTTTGCTTCGTCGTACAGGGAATTGAACGAAACCAAAGCCGGAGATCTCAATTTCAGGTTCGAAAGTCTGGGATTTTTTCAGAATAACGAATACACCGGAAATACCGTTAGTGGTTACACTTTGACCGGAGCTATGGTTCGACCCAAATTAAGCTATTCGCCTGTTGCCGGACTTTATTTGGAAGTGGGCGCGAATCTGGTTAAATACAATGGAAAAGATAAAGTGGTAAATGCCCTGCCATGGTTTTCGGCCCGTTACCAATTTTCCGACCGTTTCGAAGTGGTTACCGGCAACCTCGACCAAAACAACCTACACAACCTGCCCGAGCAATTGTGGGAACCCGAACGAATTTATACCAACAAACCCGAGGCCGGGCTTCAATTTCTTTATTCTGGAACCAAACTAAATGCCCAAACGTGGGTAAGTTGGGAACAATTTATTCAGCAAAACGACCCGTATCAGGAACGTTTTACTTTTGGACTGACCGGCGATTGTAAAGTGGTCGAAAACTCGGCGCTGACGGTTAAACTCCCGGTAAACCTGTTGTTTTATCACCAGGGAGGCGAAATCAATGTTAACCCGAATGGGCCACGTCCGCGAGTACAAACTCACGCCAATGTTATGGCCGGATGGGAATTGGCAATGAATGTTGGTGAGAAAATAAAGACGATTAATTTGAATGGTTATTGGCTTGGCTACAAAGCAGTGACCGCAGATTCGAACACCTTACCTTTTGGCAAAGGTCACGCCTGGTTGCTCGAAACCAGTGCGCAATCAAAAAACTCGAAAATATCACTGAGCTACTGGAACGCCTTCCAGTTTATCGCACCCAAAGGCCGTTTGCTCTACCAGTCGGTTTCCGACAGCGACCCTACTTTTACACAACCCGACCGTTCGATGGTTTCAGCTAAATATTTCTGGCAAAAGAACATTGCCAAAGACGCCCGCGTAGCTTTCCAGATTGAGGCTTTTCGCGATATGTCGTCGGGCGATTTTTCGTACAGCTATGGCTTTTTTCTGCTGCTGAACCCGGATTTTTTGCTGAAGAAGTTCAACTAATCACACATAAAACCGCCACAACTTATTCACCCATACTTCTCCGGAGTAGCCAATTCCAATTCGTTTCGAAGTCTTGATTTCATGAACTGGTTCGGCGTCTTCAACCCAAATGCGAGACGAAGTTGAAAGGTTTTCGCCATAGAAAGATTTATCAAGCTGCAATTCGCGTCCTAGCCGACCCGGGCCGGAAAAACCTTCGATTCCGCGAATCAGCACTGCAGAAGCATTTCCTTCCTCGCCAGTAACCAGGTTCAGTAGCCAATACATGCCATAAATAAGGTAAACATAAACTTTGCCGCCTTCCTGAAACATAACTTCGGTTCGAGGTGTGCGCCCTTTGCTGGCATGGCAGGCCAAATCTTCCGTTCCGCGATAGGCTTCAGTTTCAACGATTCGGTATCGCTCAATCCGGCCATCATCAAACTGCCTGACGAGCAATTTGCCAATCAGCGCCGGGGCAACTTCCAAAACATCGTGGAGGAAAAAGTCGGGAGAAAGACGATTAGCCTCCCCCGACCCCTCCGAGGGAGGGGAGAAAGAACGGACATTCATTGATTTGTACTCTGACATTACGTTGCAATTTTAATGATCTAATCTTCAGAATTTTCACTGAATAAACTCCATTCCCATGGTTGATGAGCTTGTCGAATTCGGGGGTGGGTCTTTAAGTCTCCCCTTGGAGAGATTTAGAGGGGCTACTGTAAAGATACAGCGGATAGAAAAATGCGAAAAACGAAATAGCATCGTGGTTATTCAGCGTGTCTTCATTCATGAACGAAATGAGCACAATCAGCAAAAAGATCAGCAACAAAAAGCTCTTTGTTTTACGTTCCAAAAACACTGGAGCCGTTAGTGCAAAACAAATGTAGAACATGCCAATCAGGCCAAAATCGATCCAGTAACTCAAAAACATGTTGTGTGATCGTTGCCGGTATTTTTGATCCTTGAAGAATTTATTTTGATCGTACTGTTCCTGGTATGCCCTGTAATAACCACCGGTTCCGCTTCCAAACCAAAAATTTTCTTTAATGATCTGGATAGCCATTTTGTAATACTCCATCCGCTGTGTAACCGAGTGTCCTGAAGGGTTTCCGCCTTTTTTGTACACATCTGCTTCCCATACAATCTGGTAAATCCGGTTATAGAACGAAAAAGGGTTCACAAACCGGTAATTGGTCATTCCATTTTCGATGTTACGGATGTCTTCATTGGTTAATTTGTTTAGCCCATCAGCATCTTTACGATAACCTTTCGAGGTCAGGTATCGGTACAACACGTAGTGGTTATATCCGGATGTTGCTGTACTGTCGTAATTAATTTTGCTGCGTTTATTCCAAACTTCGCGCAACTCATCATCGTTAATAAAAAGGTAGGTATAATGCCCGTTCTCAAGTTCTTTGTTGTTAAAGTCGTGCATGTAGGCATTCCCTCTACTAGTTTTCTCCTTAGAGAAATCTGACGGTAATTTTTCAATGGTATAAAACTGCTGAATCACATACCCGATGTAAATTGCAGATAAAAAGAAGATTGAAAGCAAAACACCTAAAAGCAACACGCGACCACTCCTGTTTTTGATGGTAAGTATATTCTGAAAGATGACAACTGATGATACAATCAGGAAAACGATCCACCCGGTAGCCGATTTCAGTATAACAAGGAAAATAGTTAGCCATAGCATGGCCAAAAAAAGAAACGCTTTTTCCAGAAAGCTTTGTTTTTCAGCTCTCAGCGCAAACCAAAATAAGGAGAATATGCTGATGTTGATCAGGAGTGAAAAACGGATGTGAGAAATAAAAAGCGACATTTCACGTTGATCGTGAATAGTCTTTCCGGAGAAACCCAATAGGACAAAAATGCTGCAAAACGAGGCAACGATTACAGCCGCCGAGAAAACATAAACGATTCGTTTAACCTGGGTGTAATTTAGCGCGTCTGATGTTCCGATTACAAGTGGAATAATCAAGAGTGGAAGCTGAATTTTAACATCGTGCATTCCCCATTGCATGCTGTTTGTCCACAATAGTCCAATCAAGTACAAAAAGAAAACAGAGATAAAGAGCAGAACAGATTTTCGCTCCTTTAGTCGTTGAAGTTTGACTTGAAAATGACCTTCAATTAGCCAATTCAGCATAAGGCAACCAGTAAAAATACTCATGAATGCTTTTGATAAAGGCAAACTAATAGCCATGGCCATCAACAAGGCATAGTAAATCCGCGATTGAGTTATGTATTGAAGTATCTTCACAAGTAGTCTTAAAATATATGCAAAACGAAAGCCTAAAAGTATTAATTGTTTAGTACAAATTAATATTGTCCTGTCTCCCTGAAATATTTATCCAAAACTAAAAGCGAAATCACATCTTCTCTATTTTTATTCCTGAACTGGTTGGTATACTCGTTTGCATTTCTTACAATTTCGAGGGCTTCTTCGGGATGTCCGATATAATAATTTAGTCGCTCTTCCAAATCCGAATAATCATCTTCTATCATCACGTAATGATAATTTGCGACTAAAGTACCTTCCATGAACCATGTTTCGTATTTTGGGCAGGGCATCACCGCCAGCGAATTCGACGACATGATCCATTTCAGATTGGTAGCCACATCATTCCCTTCCAAACTTAAAATGAATTTGTACTCCAGTTGCTCGTCAATAGTCATTTTCTCAACAAGGTACTTGTTCCCTTCATTATCCATATTTACTTGCCCAATATTGCACAACGGGTGATTGAAATACAGTTCCTGAAATCGTTTTCGGTGGGATTGGGTAACAGCGCCTCGTCCCACAAGCAGATCTTTTTTACTGATAAATGAACGTTTATCGTTCACGAATATAAAATGCCTGATTTTATCTAAATTTAATATCACCGAATTGGCATTGTGATTGCCAATTGGTCGGCTTTTTACAATTGTCGGAAAATCGGGAACATGAGTGATGTCTCCCGGCAAAAAAGTTGCCCTCCGATTTTTACTGAAAAATCGGGTATATTCATAGCTATCGAAATAATAGGCTCTGATTCTAGCGGGAATCTTGAATTCGCTGAGTTGAACTTGAAAATTGAATGGCGGTTTACAGTTCTGTAGCTTGCAGTAATAATTTACCCTCCTTTGAATGTATTCGATGTCGAAGTCGGTTTGTTTTTTAAGTTTCGACTTAAGCTGAATCCGACAAAAAAAGTCAGGTAAAAGTTCTCTCAGGATAGCCCGGACATAATAGACTGGCCTATTATTTTTGTACTTCCGGTTTGCCAAAAATGAACTGATTCCCATGATATCTTTATTTTATCAGGTAAAAGTATCTTTTAAAATCGATCACTTCAAAAAATAACCTGACAAGTTCATGGAAATCATTCCAAAGCAACGAATCAAAGAATTGAACCCGATTTGGAAAATTTGTTTTGAATACAGCCCAAATGTAGTTGATGATTAAATGCTGATTATGCTGCACTTTCTACACAAAAACAAAGAGGATTGAAAGCATACAAACCACCGACAATAACAGAATGGACAGAAAGGCTTTCCAGAGTTGATTTTCAATTATGAACCCGATTCCTTTGGTCGCCAGAAAAATGGGTGAGGTTACCGCAGCAATCAAAAAGAAATCCGTCGAAAGTTTTTCATTTCCGGTTGCCATCAAAATCAATCCTGCGACAATTGTTACTCCTAAAACAATCAACAGCACTATATTAATTCGTTTAATAATGAAATTCATAGAATGGTTTTTTAGATGCCAAACCAACAAATTAATTGTACCCTAAGGCAAATTAATCTGATAAAAATGTCAATTCTGAAATGAAGTTAAACTAAAGATGCGAGAGAATCACCTTTAAATCAAGGAAAATAAGTGAAATGACCTGTTTTAATGATGAATGGATTGATTTGCCATATCAACCGCATACCTTTATCGTTTGAGAATCTTTGTGTTAATTTTCAATATCGTTCGAATAAGTACTTGCAAATAAAAAAAAAAGAAATACTTTTGCAGTCCCGATAATTGTCCGTACTTGTAGTTCTTGTAAGCAATTGAAAATGTTGAGTGTGTAGATCTTATTAACAATTCCGGGTTGATAAAATCAAAAACTCTAAACAATTGAAATTTAATTTATTGCGAGTTGGTATTTAATTTATTAAAAATAAGCAAGTGGATACACTAAGTTACAAAACCGTTTCAGCAAACAAAGCTACGGTAACAAAAGAGTGGGTTCTTGTTGATGCCACTGATGTGGTTCTCGGACGTTTGGCCAGTAAAGTAGCCAAAATCCTGAGAGGAAAGAACAAACCGAGCTTCACTCCTCATGTTGATTGTGGTGACAACGTGATTGTCATCAATGCAGAAAAAGTGCGTCTGACAGGAAATAAACTGAATGACAAGATCTACCTAAGTTATTCTGGTTATCCAGGAGGACAAAGGAAACAGACTCCAGCAGAATTAATGAGTAAATATCCTGAAAGACTGGTTGAAAAAGCAGTTAAAGGTATGTTACCAAAAAATCGTCTGGGAAGTAAAGTCTATGGAAACCTGAAAGTGTATGTTGGATCAGAACACAAACAGGAAGCTCAGAGCCCAAGATTAATTGATTTAAATACAATTAAATAGTAACTAATGGAAGTAGTAAACGCGTTAGGTCGCAGAAAATCCGCAGTTGCCAGAGTTTATGTTAGCGAAGGCAAAGGAAAAATTACAATCAATAACAGAGAATTGAATGATTATTTTCCAACAGGAATTCTGCAGTATGTTGTTTTGCAACCGTTGAATCTGTTAGGTGTTGCTGGTCAGTACGACATCAATGTAAACCTTGATGGTGGTGGAATCACCGGACAGGCAGAAGCATTACGTTTAGGAATCACACGGGCATTGATGGAAATCAATCCTGAATCACGTCCTGCATTAAAAGCTGCCGGATTCGTGACCAGAGATCCTCGTGAGGTTGAACGTAAAAAACCAGGTCAGCCAAAAGCACGCAAAAGATTCCAGTTCTCAAAACGTTAGTATTTTTAGTACAAAAATATTCTGCTTAGGATCTAAATTGCTCAGACTCCATCTTTACAAAGATTCGGACTACCCAGCAATTGCTTTTCAAGAGATTATTTTTTAAAAAAAAGTAAAAAGATGCCAAGAACAAATTTTCAAGATTTATTGGATGCAGGTGTTCATTTTGGACACTTGAGAAGAAAGTGGAATCCAAACATGGCTCCGTATATTTTTATGGAGAAAAACGGAATCCACATTATTGATCTTCAAAAAACAATCGTTAAAGTTGACGAAGCTGCCCTTGCAATCAAACAAATTGCAAAATCGGGTCGCAAAATTTTATTCGTTGCCACAAAAAAACAAGCCAAGGACATTGTTGCCGAATTGGTTGGTGGCGTTAACATGCCATACGTTACTGAGCGTTGGCCAGGTGGTATGCTTACCAACTTCCCAACTATCCGGAAAGCTGTTAAGAAAATGATGTCGATCGACAAAATGACCAAAGACAACAGCTGGGATGTGCTCTCAAAACGTGAAAAACTTCAGATTAGCCGTCAACGTGCTAAACTCGAAAAAATGCTCGGAAGTATTGCTGACTTAACACGTCTTCCTGCAGCTCTTTTCATTGTTGACGTATTGAAAGAAAAAATCGCTGTTCGCGAAGCTCAACGTCTTGGAATTCCGGTTTTTGCAATGGTTGATACCAACTCAGAACCAGAAGGAATTGATTTCGTTATCCCTGCTAACGACGATGCATCTCAGTCGATCAGTTTGATTGTTCAAACGATGACTGATGCTATCCGCGAAGGACTTTCTGAACGCAAAGTTGAACGCGATAAAGACGATGACGAAAAAGAAACAAAAGTAAAAAGTAGAAAAGCAAAAGTTGCTGACGAAAAATCAATTGCTGTCGACAGTGAAGATGACGATGACGAAGATCTTGATGATGAAGATCTTGACGAAGAAATTGATGAATAATCGTTCAACAACTCCTTAAAATAGAAAATATTATGGAAATTAGTGCCGCAGATGTGATGAAGTTGCGTAAAGCAACTGGCGCAGGTATGATGGATTGTAAATCTGCCTTGGCTGAAGCTGAGGGCGATTTTAACCGTGCTACCGACATTATTCGCGAAAAAGGTAAACTGGTTGCCAGCAAAAGAGCTGACAGAGCAGCTACCGAAGGTGTAGTGCTTGCAAAGGTTAACGAATCAAAAAAATCGGGTGCACTGCTCGTTTTGAATTGCGAAACTGACTTCGTTGCCAAAAATGAAGCATTCGTTGCTTTTGCTGAAAAAATTCTGGATGCTGCAATTGCTAACAATGCAGCTGATTTGGATGCAGTAAAAGCATTGGTTCTTGATGGACGTACCGTTGAAAATCATGTTATCGAACAAACAGGTGTTATCGGTGAAAAACTGGACTTACCATATTACTCAAAATTGGATGCTGAAACTGTTGTTGCATACATTCACCCGGGAAATAGGTTGTCTACACTTGTAGGTTTTAACAAAGCTGATGTTGATGTTCAGGTTACCAAAGATGTTGCCATGCAGGTAGCAGCTATGAATCCTGTTGCTGTTGACAAAGCTAACGTTCCAGCCGAAATCGTTGAAAAAGAACTCGAAATTGCCAAAGAAAAATTCCGTCAGGAAGGTAAACCTGAAGCAATGCTCGATAAAATTTCACAAGGTGCATTGGAAAAATTCTTTAAAGAAAATACCCTGTTAAATCAGGCTTTCATTAAAGAAAACAAACAAACTGTTTCGGATTTCCTGAAAAGTCAAGACAAAGGATTGACTGTTACCGGATTCTTCCGCTACAATCTTGCCGACTAGTTAATAATCGCACGATTATATGAAAGGCTTCATTTATGGGAGCCTTTTCTGTTTGTGCCAAAGGACATGAAAAAAGCCCCAACCAGCATTTAAACTAGTTGGGGCTTTAGATCATTAAGTGGTATGATCACTCAATTACAAATCCATTGGGAATAATAGCGCCTTTTTTAATTACTACGATTCCTTCCTTTACGGTATAAAGGTTATTATTCGAGTCAGGCAAATGACTGCCACCTTTTATTGTTACATCATTTCCGATGTGACAATTCTTATCAACGATACAAGTGCTGATATAGCAACGTTCACCAATGCCCATCACCTTGCCATCATTGTGATCCTGATCAATTTCCTCCAAATTCTGATAATAATCGTTACCCATCACATACGAACTAACAATGGTCGTATCTTTTCCGATGCGTGATCTGATGCCGATTACCGAATGTTCAATTTTGCTGGCCTGAATAATACATCCGTCAGAAATTACTGCTTTGTATAGGATGGTTCCTGATATTTTCGAAGGTGGTAGTAATCTGGGGCGTGTGTAAATTACATTCGAATTATCGAAAAGGTTGAATTTTGGAATATCATCAGTTAATTCAAGGGTCGCTTCATAAAAAGAATCAATACTACCAATGTCTGTCCAGTATCCTTCGTATTGATAGCTAATCACTTTATTTCTGCCAATGGATTGTGGAATAATTTCTTTCCCAAAATCTTTAGTGTCTTTTACATTCATTAGTTCAATCAGCAAATCGCGGTTAAACACGTAAATTCCCATCGATGCCAAGTATAATTTCCCTTCGTTTTGCATTTCTTCACTAACCGGAGAAATCCAGTCAGGAAGCAGCTCTGTAGCAGGCTTTTCAATAAATTCAGTCACAATATTCTCAGAATTCGCCTTAAGGATTCCAAAGTCAGGAGCATCCTTTGCATTCACAGGAAGTGTTGCCAATGTAATATCGGCGCCAGCAGCCTCATGTGCATCAATCAGGGCATTAAAATCCATCTGATACAACTGGTCTCCCGAAAGAATAAGAGCATATTCAAAATCGTAATTCACGAAATGTTGCATACACTGGCGGACAGCATCGGCTGTTCCCTGAAACCAGTTTTTATTATCCGGAGTTTGTTCTGCAGCCAGAACATCAACAAAAGAATCGTCGAAAAAGCTAAACGTGTATGTGTTTTTAATATGCTGATTTAACGAGGCAGAATTAAACTGCGTTAAAACAAATATTCGATTAATATCCGAATTAATACAATTTGAAATTGGTATATCTACCAGTCGATATTTTCCGGCAATCGGAACTGCCGGCTTCGACCTGGTTTCAGTTAAGGGGTTTAGTCTTGTTCCCTGTCCTCCTCCCAAAACAATGGCTAGCGTTCTTGTTTTTTTCTTCATATGTTTAACTTTTAAGTGATTGGTATAATTCGATGTAATCCTGTGCAGCTTTATTCCATGAATGGTCAATCTGCATGATTTGTTTTCTGATTTTATTAAAATCTCTCTTTTTTTGATAAAATGATTTGGCTCGTTGCATCGAATGTAATACATCGAAAGCAGAACATTGGTCGTGACAAATACCAAACCCACCATCCCCAATATCGATCACCGTGTCACGCAAACCTCCTGTTCGCCTGACAATAGGAACAGTACCATAGCGAAGTGCGTACAATTGATTCAATCCGCAAGGTTCAACCCGCGAAGGCATCAGCAGAAAATCGGCACCGGCATAAATTACATGCGAAAGCTTCTCATTGTAACCAATATACGAACAGTAACTACCTTTAAACTCCGATTCCAAATGAAGCAATGAATTTTCAATATGCTTTTCGCCCGAACCTAAAACCAAAATATTCTGCTCACCCGGATTAAATTTACTTATGTTGTAAATAATCTCTGGAAGCACATCGGCACCTTTTTCGCCAACTAAACGACCAATAAAAGTAAACAGTGGTTTCTCCGGATTCAGGTTAAACTGTTTGCAAAGAACTTCCTTGTTCGCCGCTTTCCCTTCAGTAATATTTTTTATGCTGTATTTCTGCTCCAGCATTGGGTCAGTTGCCGGATTCCATACATCAGCATCGATACCGTTAAGGATACCCACTGATTTGCCTCGTTCCTGACGTAATAAATCTTCCATTCCTTTCATGGAATATCCGATTTCATCGAGATAACTTGGGGAAACCGTGGTAACCCGCCATGCACATTTTATTGCCGATGCCAGGGGATTAATCAGATTATGCCATTCGACCAGTCCGTTGAAATAGGAGTGAAAAGGAGGAAGGAAATATAATTTATCGAATCCGAATTGCCCTTGATATTGCCCATTGTGAATGGTAAAAATGGTTGGTACCTGTTCGAATTTGCTGTATTCGCGAACCTTCGACATCATGAATGGAATAAATCCAGTATGCGAATCGTGGCAATGAATAATATCCGGCATTATTTCCCTCTGGTTCAGCCAATTTAAGGTTGCAATCTGGAATGTAATAAACCGCTCAGTGTCATCATGATATGAGTAAATATTTTCGCGATCAAATAACCCGGGAATATCAATCATGAAAAGGTCATATCCCAGATTGTTTTCATCAAGAGTTAGCACATTAAATGCAAAATTGGTATGCCCTAATCTTGCAAATCCCGAGAAAATAACTGAGAATTTATTTTCTCTACTAAATTTCCCATGATAAAATGGCATAATTACCGAAGCCGAATGGCCAAGCATTTTTTGATATTTAGGTAATGCACCTACAACATCGCCTAATCCTCCAGCCTTTGCCGCAGGGTAACATTCTGCACTTATGTGTATTATATCCATTATTTGATTCCTTTCGTTTTCCTAATCTGTGAAGTAAGACTCGTGTTGTTAAATTTAAAAAAAATATTCACACTTGAACTGAAATCTACTCTTTAACATGTAACGTTTTTAGGCCATTAAAAAGGAACTCCGTTTCGAAATTACCGATCAAAACAAAAAAAATCCCGGGATTCCGGGATTTATATCTGATAGTAAATGTATTAGGATGAAGCTTGATGGATGGCTCATTTCTTCGATAACGAAAACAGGAATTCCAGCCCTCCTTCTGGTCTGTTCCTGACTGATATTTCTCCTTTATGAAGCAGGATTGCGTTCTTTACAATAGAGAGGCCAAGCCCGGTTCCTCCCGTTTCGCGCGAACGGCCATAATCGACACGATAGAACCGCTCAAAAATTCGGGTCAGATGCTCGTCTAAAATACCTATGCCTGTATCGCAATATTGAAAATAATAGAATTTATCGTCCTCAAGGTATTTCCTGATCGTAATCGTAGCATTATTCCCAGCGTAATTGATTGAATTCTCAATCAGATTTTGAAACACAGAGAACAATAAAGATTCGTTTCCGTTAACAACTATTTCTTTACTGATATCGACCACGCAATCCATATTTTTCTCGTTCAAACGATGCTTCAGGTTTTCAACCACATCATGTATAACCGGTTTCAGCATTACCGCTTTAAACTCAAACAAGCCACCTGCATCTTCAATATTATTGAGCAAAGAAATGTCGTTCAGCAAATCAGTCAAGCGTTCGGCCTGAGCAAATGCCTTTTCAATAAAGTACTTTCTCTTTTCTTCCGGAATATTAGGGTTATTCAGGATCGTTTCCAGGTATCCTTTAATGGATGACAATGGTGTCTTCAGTTCGTGAGCGATGTTCGAGGTAAGTTGTTGTTTTAATAGTTTTTGTTTTTCTGGTTTGGTAACATCGCTTATCAAAACTTCAAAGCTGCGATCTACAAAAATGATACATCTGACATGAAAGAATTTTTCACTCTTTTCAATGGTATATTCGAGTTGCGGAAGTTCTTTATTTAGTGCCGGAAGTTCATTTTCTCGATACTGATCTACAAATTCAAGAACTTTCGCAAATTCAGGAATAGTGAAAATGTGTTCGGCCGAAATTGTCGACTTCTCCGAAATCACGTTTATAAACTGAATAAAATGGCTGTTTGCCAATATTTTATGCTTTTCGGGAGAAAAAATAGAAATGCCTTCATTCAGCACCTGTAAATGTCCGTACAATTTCTCCTTTTCAGTGGTCAATTCATCTTTAGCGGTTTTTAAGTTATCGTAGATTTGTACAATCTGCCGACGGATTACACCCAACTCATTGTCCTGAAAATTACTGTCCATCTTCGAAATGTCCTCGTTCTGCCCGGCTTTCAATGCAAAATCTTTCAACTTAACAATGAAATCACCGAGCCTGCGGGTAGTGAAATGAAACAGTATTCCCATCAGCACAAACAGGAAAAAGATAAATACCAGAAAAATATGTTCTGTTTTTAGAAAATTGATGATGTCGACATTATAAACGGCAGCGGTCCTGACATAATAGTTATGGCAATTTTTAGCATAGTAATAAAACTTCTGGTTGGTAGTTGCTGAAAGCCTAATACTTGATCCTTTTCCGAATTGCAATGCTTTTTGAACCTCAGGTCGACTCAAATGGTTCTCAAGATGTTCAACGTTAGCAACGAAGCTATCATATACAACCTTACCTGTCAGATCGAGTACAGTTAAACGGGTATTCGAAATTGGCAACAAACTCTTGAGTGTATCCAGCGACCTAAAATCACCCGTTTCAAAAATCTTCTTGTGTTCAATATAGCGGTGGCTAAATTCAGAAATATTATCGAGCGTGTTTTCGAGCTGAGCTGTACGATAATGCTTCTCCCGATCGTATTGGTACGCCAGCACAACCAGACTGAAAATAGAAAATACAGCAAGGTAGTTTATTAATATTCGCTTTCTGAAGGTACGTCTTACTGCCACAACTCTGTTTTTATATAATGAAATTATCCTGTTTGTTTTTTATCCGCAAAGCACTGTTTACCTAATTTTCAAAGCAATATCCGTATCCAGATCGCCCCTTGATGCAACTTCCGTAGGTACTTATCTTTTTACGTAACCGGGCAATATTAACATCCACATTTCGCTCAGTAACAATTACATCATCGGCCCAAATACGATCAAGGATTTCCTGACGACTCAAATATTTACCCTTGTGCGAAATTAACATGTTTAGAATCTCAAATTCCTTTCGAGTAAGCAATATATTTTCATTGTCGATGGTCACCGATTTTCGATTCAAATCCAACTCCATGGTGTCAACAGTAATAACTTTTGGTTTCACTTCAACATTTTTTCCACGGCGCAAAACAGCTTTAATCCTTGCAACCAGTTCTTTAATCGAAAATGGTTTTGACAGATAATCGTCACCGCCAACATTGAAACCAGTCAACATATCGTTCTCGGTTTCACGGGCAGTAAGAAAAATAATCGGAACCGAAAGCCCCATTTCCTTCCTGATTTTATCGGCTAATTTAAAACCCGACATTCCACCCATCATCACATCAAGCAACAATAAGTCGAATCGTTCAATGGACTTGGAAAGCGCTTCTTCACCTGAATAGGCGACCTCTATCTCGAATCCTTCACTTGCCAAATTAAACTGAAGGATTTCGCATAAATCCCGTTCATCGTCGACAACCAATATTTTATAGTCCTGATTCATAACGCACTGTTTAAATAATATTTGGGGATTTAGTTTCGCTTATGACGAATGTCTTTCCCCTCGAAAGAATAAAACGAGGCCTCGGCAATATTTGCCGCATGATCAGCAATACGTTCAATGCTTGCAGCCATTTCTTTGATATTGATAAAACTGATTAAAATATTCTTGTCTTCAGCTAAAAGATTAACCCTTTCAGCAACTTTCTTTAGCATTTTGTGGTTGAATTCGTCCACAATTATTTCAGATTTAATGGTCCATTTGGCCAATTCCATATCCTGATTTAAAAAAGATAACATGGATCTTCTGGACATATCGACACTCAAATTCATCATTTTTGAAATAAACCCTGAAAGACTTGTATATACTTCTTCGCTTTCAATCCGCCGCATGAGTTTAACGATACTTAACGCCAAATCACCAATTCGTTCGAGACTGATGGTAATACGGTAGCATGACATTAATTTGCGTATCTGCGAAGCTACAGGTTGGTATAGGGCTATTGAATTGATTACTTCTTCGCTCAGCTTAACTTCAAGCTTATTAATTTTCTCCTCATTTTTAACAAAATCTTCATGCACCGAATCATCCAAACGCAATTTTCCTGAGGCAATTAATTTTTCAACGGTGTCGAGCTGCCGTAACACTAAATTGGCAAGTTTTTCGTAATCAGCTATAATATTTACAATGGCTTCGTCTTTCTTTTGCGACATATTTAAACGCGTTTATCAATTAATTTTAACACTGCTAACCGTCTGACTAAGATAAGGAAATATAATCGTTGGTAAATACCTGAAGTTTGTTTCGATCAGAACGATTTTCAAAACACAAAATTGAATCAATAGAATTAAAGAGTGATTACATTTTTATTGCAGCAAGATTAATTTATTTTATTTCTACAGATCAGAACAAATCCAATATTGATTCATCACACTGATAAACAGCACTATAAAAGAACATATCAGTACACTGCAAAATAAAGATTTATTGCAAAAACAATAAATTTAGCTGATAAAAATAATAAAATCGCACCCAAACGATTCGGAAAATCCGGGGTTTATTAAATCAAAAAAAAAAGAGAGAACTTCCAAATTTAGAGCAACAATAAGAATGCAGAAATCGCCGTAATCACAATAACGAACCCTCGGTAAATGTGGTCAGGAATTATTTTAACAGCCTTAAACCCAACAAACGCCCCTAACGCAATCGCCGGGATTGTAAATAAATCAATAGTTAATGTGTGCAGCGTGATATTGTTCCAGACAAACAGTTGCAACGGAAATTTCGTGAAATTAATAATCATGAAAAACCAGGCGCTGGTACCAATGAAGCTGTTTTTTGGGAGATGCATGGCCAGCAAATAAATAGCGAAAACAGGACCGGCCACATTACCAATCATAGTAGCAAAACCGCCCAAAATCCCCATTGTTGCAGCAAACCACCATTTATCAGGAAAAAGATTTGTTCCTTTTCGCTTGTCCTGCCAAAGCATTAGGGCAATGCTGAGAAAAACAAGAATCGCAATCAGATTTTTAAATTGCTCGTCGTTCACCATTTTACCAACCCACAATGCAATCACCAGACCAACTACAGCCCACGGTATCACTTTAATCAGGTGATTCCAATTGGCATGCCTACGGTAATAGGCTACTCCAAAAAGATCGGCCATCATCAGGATGGGAAGCAACACACCGGTCGATTGTTTGGCGCCAAAAATAAAGGCCAGAGCAGGAACCACAATCATAGAAACTCCCGGAACACCAACTTTCGACATTCCGATAAGCATTCCACAAACCATGATTATTATCCATTCAAGCGGACTGATATGAAGTGAAGACAAAAGCTCCATCGCTAATTTTTAGGATTAAGGTACAAAAGTAAGGAAAGATTTCAGATCAGGCCGAAAACTCCTTGTCCAGAAGGTCCAGTTCAGTAGGTTCTGTTTCACCAAACCATTTCAGAAGATGTTTGCGAGCCTGATTTTTAATTTCAGGAGTAACATGAACAGCCATTTGACGAAGAACCAGCAACAATACGCCCAAATCATCGGCAAACCCAATTAGCGGAGCAAAATCAGGAATAAAATCGACCGGCAAAATGAAATAACCCAAAGCGGCTGACAAAATTAGTTTTGCTTTGAGTGGAACGTCATTCGATTTCATCAGATATTGCAGCAACAGCACAGGATAAACCACCTTCATTCCGGCTACTTTCGAATACCGTTTCAGTTTATCCCAAAATGAAGCATCCGAATAATGTCTCCGGAATTTGGCCGATTTAAACTCGTCAGCGAATAAACTGTAGAGATTGGCTCCGATTTGTATGGTACGGAATTTTTTCATTTTCATTAGATATTGCTCCTTTCGATGCACTTCCTTCGACACTTTTCGCTGACTTCGGCGTGAGCTCAGTCGAACGCTTTGGAAACATCGCACTCAGGAAGCGGTTCTTCGGTCTTCCGTCTGCGGACTTCCAGCTATTTCAAACTCACATTGGTATAATCCACCCGAGTATCTCCGTAACCGACTTCAATCAAATCCAATAATTCTTGAACCGATTCGAGTGTTTCGGCCTGTAACAACCGAATACGAAGCTCCCTAAAATTTGGCAAGGTCGGGAAATACTTGGCGAAATGACGACGCATCATCAGAATACCACTGCGCACATTATCTTTCCATTCAATCGACATGTTGAGTTGGTCGCGTACATTCTGAACCACATCGGCAACAGTCGGAGGTGGTAATAACTCCCCAGTCTTCAGGTAATGTTTCACTTCCGAGAAAATCCATGGGCGGCCAATCGAACCACGGCCAATCATCAGCGCATCTACCCCACTCTGCTCCAGAAACGCTTTGGCTTTCTCCGGACCATTGATATCACCATTTCCGATAATTGGAATTTTCATGCGTGGGTTGTTCTTCACATCGGCAATCAGCGACCAATCAGCCTCACCGGTGTATAACATGCTGCGCGTGCGACCGTGAATGGCCAGCGCGGCCACTCCGGCATCCTGCAAACGTTCGGCCACATCAACAATAATTTTGGTGTCGTGATCCCAACCCAACCGGGTTTTGGCAGTGACCGGTATCTTGACCGCTTTCACTATGGCTTCGGTCATTCGCTGCATTTTATCCGGATCGAGCAACATACCGGCGCCTGCGCCGTGCCGAATGATCTTTTTCATGGGGCAACCGTAATTGATGTCGATAAAATCGGGCTGGCATTCTTCAGCAACTTTGGCGGCCTCAACCATCGAATTAATGTCGTGACCGTAAATCTGAATAGTCACCGGGCGGTCGAAATCAAACAAAGTCATTTTCTGCTTGGTCTTCTGAATGTCGCGAATCAGCGCTTCCGATGAAACAAACTCGGTGTACATCACATCAGCACCGTACTTTTTGCACATGTACCGAAACGATTTGTACGTGACATCCTCCATAGGCGCCAGAAACAGCGGCATCTCTCCCAAATCAATTGATCCAATCTTCACAGTCTTTACTTTTTTGATGATGCAAAGTAAGTAACAAAGTAGCAAAGACACAAAGTACCTGAGTTTTAAATCTAATCACTTAACACCAAGCTTTTGGACTCAGGAACTTTATCTCTAAAGTTTTTATTGACTACACGCAACTAAAACGCCCATTATTCCGTCTTAGTTCAAACAAAACATACTCAAAATGAAAACTCTGTCAGTACTAAAATATCTTCTCGTTTTCTTCTTTTTCGCCGGAATAGGCTGCGAAGAAACTATTATTGAACAAGGATTTACAATTGGTCGGGAAACAAACTTTCAGGTTAACCAACTTTACACTTCGGCCAATGGGCAATATACGCTGAAGATTACTGAAATAAAGGACTCGCGATGCGCCGAAGGAGTGCAATGTGTTTGGCAGGGAGAAGTTATCCTGAAAGGCGAATGGACTGAAAATAACAACAAATCGAGCTTCGAGATCCATTCGGTAGTGAGCGACCAGACAAAAGAGCCAATCGGATATACTATTAAAATCGTCGATGCCAAACCTTATCCAAAATACGGCACAGTATCAAAACCTGAAGATTTGGTGGTTACTTTGCTGATTCAGAAGAAATAAACTTCATGTGGTCATCGGATCAACAACGACCTTGTAAAACAATTCTGCTCCTCTACCACTGATCAAAAAAATAATCGTAATTTTAAAATTCGGTTCAGGCTCATTTATATTCCATGATTAAGCCTGAATTCTCCGGATGCATTTTGTTTTGCATCTGTCTTAAATTATGTATAAATCATTAAAAAACAGCAATATGAGAACAAGAAGAATGAATGAAGACGAAGAACCGGAATCAGAAGGGAAAAAACCGCATATACAGAAAAAAGTAGAGGAAAAATTTCTGGAACAACGCAAAATATTCCTTTGGGGTCAGGTTGACGATGACTCGGCTCAGGATATTGTGAGTAAATTGCTCTATCTAGAATCCATCAAACCGGGTGAGAAGATCACTTTCTTCATCAATAGTCCGGGCGGAATGGTAACTTCCGGATTCTCTATTCTGGATACCATGAACCTGATTTCATCGCCGGTTTCAACCGTTTGTATGGGATTGGCCGCTTCGATGGGTTCTTTACTTTTGTCAGCTGGTGAAAAAGGCCAGCGTTTCATTTACCCATTGGGCGAAGTGATGATACACCAGCCAAGTATCGGGTATTTGCAAGGCCGGGCAAGTGATATTGAAATTCATGCCAAACAGATTCTGAAAACGAAAACATTATCGGCAGAGATTCTGGCCAAAAACTGCAATCAGTCGCTGGAACAGGTTTTACATGATTTCGAGCGTGATTACTGGATGAATGCCAAAGAATCAGTCGAATACGGAATCGTTGATGGAATTTACACCATGAGGAGTTAATCGATTACACCAATAAATTATACTGATGCGGTAAATACATTCGATATTTACCGCATTTTTTGTGGGGTAATGTACTGAAAAATAGTTGGTGATTTTTAGAATAATAATTTGTAAACTCCCGCCATTAATCTGAAGAGGAAACAGGCTCTGGTGGAGATCAACTTGTCAGCAATAAGATTAATGCATTTACAGTAATACAAGGGCAGTCAGTTTGGCTGCCTTTTTGTATTACTGGGATGCTACATGGCTAAAAAAACTCATTTTTCGTTTGTAAAATAGATGTACCATTTGATGAAGTTGATCCGATGTTTTACCGTTAATCCACGATGGATATCCAGGTGATTTTTCAGATGACTGAAATAGCCTTCTATCCCATTTGTGGTCTTTGGAATAGCAGGGTTTGACAGGTAATGAAACATGTTTGGCAAAGCCCGTTTGATGGTTATATAAGAACGCCTGAGTAGTTTATGGGTATACCAATACCTCCCGGTTTCTGTATTATAGGTTCGTTCATTCAGGTAATCTTTGTGAAATTCATGCCAACTTAGAAATTCTCTGGTCCAGTAAATACGGTCATTTTCAGTTTCGATTTTAAGAATCTGTAGCACCAATCTGCGTAACTGTTGTCCTGCTGGGTGCCTGGGATAACGGGTCAGCCATATCAGGCACATGCGTTGAATATGAACCAGGCAACGCTGCACAATGGCATCAGGAACTGACTTCCGGATGGCTTTCAGAGCACTTTTATGACCATCGCTTGTGATACTTTCAATCTGTATCCCCAGCTTGAGCAAATTAGCAAGATCTTCCCTGATCTCTTCATAATGCTCCCCATCAGTAAAACGCAATAACTGAGTATAGCCGTCATAGTCGTCCTGATAACATACCACACAAAACTTTGCAAAATAGGTAGCATCTATTCGAAAATGAACACCCTCTCGCTTGATTATTTTTATCCGAGGGGCTTGCTCTAATAACTGGTAGAATGTCCGTTGAAGTGTATCCCTGCACAAACCGCTGTCTCTGCTTAATGTCTGATATGTCTGACGTTCCAGAACCCATTTCCGAAACCAAACGAACCTGTTTTGGACACGCTGCTCTGGTCGATTATCGGTTAGAAAAATATCACACCTTTTGCACTTAAAACGTTGTTTCCCGTTTTGTTTTCCCCAACGAATTACATCAGTATAACCACATGCCCAACAGCGTTTTTTTTGATTTTTTCATAAACATAAAAAGTTTGATGAAACCAATTTCATCAAACTTCCTGTAATATCAATAGCAATGAGCTCTACAGAGCTTTTTACCAACTATTTTTCAGTAATATGCCTTTGTGGAAAATAATCTAAAATCCAGTATTTATTTCAGCAACATTCTCGCAGTTCTCCGGCTTTTCTGCTCTACATAAATGCTTCGGCCTTCAGAAATTTGTGCCACAGATTCCGCATCATAATAACGAATGGTTACCAAATCGAGCCCGGTATTGTATTTCACCTCAAATTTTTGATGCAACTGATTGATCAAATCCTCTATTCCTTGTTCCGGTTCGTCGAATGCCAACGAAAGGTCAATAGCCGATTGTTGCAAAAGACCAACTCTCAGCCGGTACTTGGCAAATAGCCCGAAAACATCCGATACGCTGCCAATGCTGATAAACGAAAAATCGTTGGGTGTTAAGGTAATCAGTGCCATATTCTTTTTCACGATAATCACCGGAACCAATTCCAAGGCATGTTCAACCGAGTGAATAATTGTCCCGGGTTTTTCAGGCTCAAGAAACGACTTTACCAATAATGGTATATTCTTGTTTTGAAGCGGTTTAATTGTTTTGGGGTGAATCACTTTTGCTCCGGAATACGACAACTCAATGGCTTCTTTGTACGACAATTCGTCGAGTTTAACTGTATTGGCGAAGAAATCAGGATCGGCATTCAGAATTCCGGGAACATTTTTCCAGATGCTCACTTCTTCGGCATCGAGCAAATTGGCCAGAATGGCGGCGGTATAATCCGAACCTTCGCGCCCAAGAGTCGTGGTTTGGTTGGTCAATGTTCCGCCAATAAAACCCTGAGTGATATGCAAATCTTCGGTTTCGAAGGTAAACATCCGCTTGGCTAAACGAACCGAAAGTTCCCAGTTGATGTTTGCTTCGCGGAACTGATCATCGGTTTTCAGACAGTTTCGCACATCAACCCAACGGTTTTTCAACTCAATCTGATTGAAATACAAACTGATGATCTGAGTAGAAATCAGTTCGCCAAAAGCCACAATCTGATCGTATTCATAGTCAAAATTCAGCGAGCGCTCTCCTTTGATGCGGTTGCTGAGCAGCGTAAAATGTTTTTCTACCTCAGGTAATTCAGTTGGTTCGCCCCAAAGTTCAGCAATGATACCCTCGTGATAATCCTTCACTTCCTGAAAAGCGGTCCACACTTCCGGATCCTGATTAAAATATCTTCGGGCAACAGTTTCGAGTGCATTCGTGGTCTTTCCCATGGCTGAAATCACCAAAACTTTGTTTCCCGGATACATTTTCAGGATATTAACTGAATTACGGACTGCATCGGCAGAACTGACGGAGGCGCCTCCAAATTTGAAAACCTTCATGATCGGTGTGGATTAATTTGACGAACAAAAATAGAAAAATGTGTCAGTCAAACGAGGATTAAGCCAAAACTTTAAAGGCAAAAAGTAAAACCCTGATTTGTAACGATTGTTACATCTTCAGATCAGCCCAATTTCTACATTTGTAACCATTAATTAAATCAATGACTAAAAACTCGATACTAAAGAAACTCCGGAAGTTCCATAAATGGCCGGGAATTGTAATCACATTGTTTGTGATTCTGTTTAGTCTTTCCGGAATTTTCATGAACCACCGGGACTTGATTTCGGCCATCGACATCAATCGGTCGATTTTGCCTGAAGAATACAGCTACCAAAACTGGAATAAGGGTGCGGTAAAATCGGTTTGTCTGCAGGGCGGCGATTCGGCATTGGTCTACGGAAACGTTGGCGTGTGGCTCACTACCGATCATTTCAAAACGTTTCAGGATTGGAATGCCGGATTTCCAAATGGAACCGACAATCGGAAAATCAGCAAAATGCTAAAAACTCCTGAAGGAAAGCTTTTTGCCGGAACATACTTTGGATTGTATCAATATTCTTTCAGGCAACACCAATGGAAGAAAATACCTTTACCTGTTTCCGAAGAACGAATCACTGATATGATTTTGAAAGAGAATGAGATTATGGTTCAAACCCGTTCGTTCCTGATGAAAAGTGCCGATGGAAATTCATTTCAGACCATCAAACTTCCTGCACCGGAAGGGTACACTGGCAAGGCCAGTCTATTTAAAACCTTGTGGTTGCTGCACAGTGGAGAAATCTGGGGTTCTGTCGGGAAGTTGGTTGTCGATTTATTTGGTCTGGCTATCCTGATTATTTCGCTTACCGGCTTGATGCATTTTATTTTTCCGAGGTGGCTGAAACGCCGCCGCGAAAAGAAAAAAGACAATGCCGCTCTGGTTTCGGCACGAAACACCAACCTGCACTGGCACAATAGACTTGGTTGGATTTTTATACCATTCCTGATTTTCGTAACCATCACTGGAATGTTTCTACGCCCACCACTGCTGATCGCCATTGCCAATTCGATGGTTTCGCCCATACCCGGAACTGTTCTGAGTTCGCCAAATCCATGGTACGACAAGCTTCGCCGCATTTTATACGACGAACAACAGCATATTTTCCTTTTTTCGACATACGATGGGATATTCTTTACCGACGAGAATTTCCGGGAGCCAATGCGCCGTCTTCCGGGCGAACCACCGGTAAGCGTGATGGGTTGCAATGTCTTTGAAAAGAAAGGAGAAACAACCTATCTGGTTGGTTCGTTCAATGGCTTGTTTTTATGGAATCCCTTAAGCGGTCAGGTTTTCGATTATCTCTCTGGCAATAATTATCAGGCGCCAGAAATCGCAGGCCCGCCAGTTTCGAAAGATATGATTGATGGCTGGTTCGCCGATTCCTCCGGAAATGAGTTTTATTTCGATTACAATCAGGGAGTCTTGCCGATTCGGAACAATACCGAATTTGGGGAAATGATCGATGAAATCATTCAGAAAAGCCCTATTTCTTTGTGGAACCTTTCGCTCGAAGTTCACACCGGACGCATTTTTGAGCCGATCTTAGGCATGTTTTATCTTTTATATGTTCCACTTGCCGGAATCTGTATTTTGGTTGTACTAATCAGCGGATTCTTTATTTGGTGGATGGGCTACAGGAAAAAAAGTCATCAGAAATGAGTCATTAGAAAATTTTCTAATGACCAATGACCTTTTCCTTTCAGAAAATGCTCTTTAAAAACCCAGGAGCTTTGCGATGCTTCGAGGCCTGCTCATAGGCAAAGGCCAATTTAATTAAAGTTGCTTCGCTCCAGGCACGACCAAAGAACGAAATTCCGACAGGCAATCCCTGCACATATCCGGCTGGAACCGAAATGTTTGGATAACCCGAGATCGCAGCTGGCTCCGAACTTCCGCCTCCAAAATGATCGCCGTTGACCAGATCTATTGTCCACGAAGGTCCATTGGTTGGGGCAATCAGTGCATCCAACTGATGCTTATCCATCAGCAAATCAATTCCATTTTTTCGGGTCATTTCGTGCACTTTCGAAAGTGCTTCCAGATAAACTGGATCCTCCAATCCTTTCGTTTTCTCGGCGTCTTCAAATATTTCCTGAGCAAACCATTTTAATTCCGTATCCGCATTCTGTTTATTGAACTCAATTAAATCAGACAGCGACTGAACTTTCAATCCTGTCCTACTTTTCAGGTAAGCATTTAAATCGGCTTTGAACTCCGAAATCAGCACCTGCCATTCCAGCTTTCCCCACTCCTGCTGATTTTCAAACTTCAGATCTTCGACAATTATGGCACCTGCAGTTTTCAGTGTCTGAATTGCATCAGCCATCAGTTTTTCAACTCCGGAATGAAACCCAAAGAAATCGGAAGCAATACCAATTCGGGCATTTCTCAGGCCGTTAATGTCCAGTGCCTTCGAATAATCCTGACTCTTTTCGGACAAAGCTCCCAATAAAATTGCGGCATCCGAAACGGTGCGTGCCATTGGTCCTGCTGTATCCTGGCTGTGCGATATCGGGATAATACCATCTCCACTCCACAATCCAACGGTTGGCTTGATTCCTACAATTCCGTTAATTCCTGAAGGACAAACGATCGATCCATCGGTTTCAGTTCCAATTCCGATCGCACAAAGGTTGGCCGAAACAGCTGCTCCCGTTCCGGAACTTGAACCACACGGACTGCGATCGGTACAAAATGGATTGCGTACCTGTCCGCCCCGCCCACTCCATCCGCTCGACGAATGCGTGGAACGAAAATTGGCCCATTCACTCAGGTTAGTTTTGCCCAACAGTACGACACCAGCTTCACGCAATTTGCGAACGATAATTGCATCGTCGGGAGCCGGTGCACCAACCAAAGCCAGCGATCCGGCCGTGGTTTGCATCCGGTCGCCAGTATCAATATTGTCTTTTATCAGAATCGGAATACCATGCAATGGGCCGCGGATTTTCCCCGATTTGCGTTCATCGTCCAATTGTCGGGCAATATCTAGTGCATCAGGATTGATTTCAATTACCGAATGTAGTTCCGGTCCCTTTTTGTCGATTCGCTCAATCCGATCAAGGTATTTCCGGGTAATTTCTACAGAAGATAAAGCTCCCGAACTCATCTTCTCCTGAAGCTGCGCAATAGTTACTTCATTCAATTCGAAGGCTGAATAATCTTCCGGAGCAGAAGCCGGAGTTGTGGATTGAACACATGAACTTAGCGGGGCAAAAGCAAGAGTTCCTCCTCCTAATGCAGCGGTTTTAAAGAAGTTTCGGCGTTTCATAAAATCTGGTAAAATTGGAACGTCAAGTTAAGAAAAAGCTTTAGGAATTCAACAGGTGCAAAAAAAGTCAGGGCTTCACTTCGAGTGAAACCCTGACTAATACTGCAAAGAAGGAAATTTTCTTTTTCCTCATTCCTCTTTGCTAATGACTAATGACACTTTCCTTGTCTTATCGATTCTGATACTGCTTTTCGTAATAGCTCTGGTAATCGCCGCTGGTTACGTTTTCCATCCATTCGGTGTTGGTCAGGTACCAGTCGATGGTTTTCTCCAATCCTTCTTCGAACTGGAGACTTGGAACCCAGTTCAGTTCTTTCTGTAGTTTTGTAGAATCAATCGCATAACGCAAATCGTGACCGGCGCGGTCTTTCACATAAGTAATCAGTTTTTCTGATTCTCCGGCTTCGCGACCCAATTTGCGATCCATGATGCGGCACATCACTTTAATCAGGTCGATGTTTGTCCATTCGTTATGGCCACCAATGTTGTAAGTATCGCCGTTCTTACCCTCATGATAAATCAAATCAATGGCACGGGCATGATCTTCAACCCACAACCAGTCGCGAACATTTTCGCCTTTTCCATACACTGGAAGCGCTTTGTTAAACTTGATGTTGTTGATAAACAGTGGAATCAGCTTTTCAGGAAACTGAAATGAACCGTAGTTGTTGGAGCAATTTGAAACCACTGCCGGAATACCAAATGTGTCGTGGTATGCACGAACAAAATGATCGGAACTGGCTTTTGAGGCCGAATACGGACTGTGCGGATCGTAACCGGTTTCTTCGGTAAACATCCCTTGGTTGCCCAAACTTCCATAGACTTCGTCGGTCGAAATGTGGTAAAAACGCTTGCCTTCGGTATTGTCTTTCCAAATTTGGCGAACTGCATTCAGCAGATTCACGGTGCCAATCACATTGGTAAACACAAACTCGGTCGGATTAGTTATCGATCGATCAACATGCGATTCGGCAGCCAAATGGATTACTCCGTCGAATTGCCTTTCGACGAACAACTTCAGGATAAACTCGGCATCAACGATGTCGCCTTTCACAAATTCATAATTCGGTTTGTCCTCAATGTCGGTCAGGTTGGCCAGGTTTCCGGCGTAAGTGAGTTTATCGAGGTTAACAATTTTATATTCAGGATATTTATTCACAAAAAGGCGCACCACGTGCGAACCTATAAATCCGGCACCTCCGGTAATCAGAATTGTCTTCATCTGTTTCATTTTTCAGCAATAAACAAAAGTAATCAATTAGGCAGAAACTCCAGATAGATTTTGAAACATAGAACGAGAGTTTGGGTCTTTTATTACAATTCCTCCTAATTCAAATACCAAATTAATAATCCCTCTCAGGCTGGCAAAACTCATTTTGAACTCTGCTCTTTTATGTTATTATTGTAGTTATAAAATTGTTAGGCAATCAATAACCAAATTAAGATATGACAAACATTAAAAAGATTGGACTATTTCTTTTATCAATCCTTCTCACCTGCGGTACTCTGAAAGCCGACGAAGGCATGTGGATGCTGCCTCTGATTCAAAAACTGAACATTAAAACGATGTCGGACATGGGTTTCAAGCTCTCGGCCAAAGACATTTACGACATCAACAACTCCAGTTTAAAAGATGCCGTTTTGCAATTTGGCGGCGGGTGTACTGCTGAAATTATATCGCAAGACGGGTTGGTTTTGACCAACCACCATTGTGGTTATGGATCAATTCAGAAGTTAAGTTCAGTCGATCACAATTACTTGCTGAACGGTTTCTGGGCCAAGAATCACGAAGAAGAAATTCCGGCACCCGGACTAACGGTTACTTTTCTCGACCGATTTGAAGATGTTACCAGGGAAGTCACTGAAGCTTTGGCCTCAGCAACTGATCCAACTTCTAAAGAAGATGCCTTGAAAAAAGTCTCAGACCAATTGGCCAATCAGGCAATTGGTAGTAACAAATACCTAAAAGGAAGAGTCGTTTCGTTTTACGGCAATAATCAGTACTATTTGGTTATTTCAAAAACCTACAACGACATTCGCTTTGTCGGAGCGCCACCTTCTTCAATTGGTAAATTTGGAGCTGATACTGACAACTGGATGTGGCCGCGTCATACCGGCGATTTCAGCATGTTCCGTATTTATGCCGATAAAGACAATAATCCTGCTGAATACTCCAAAGACAATGTATCTTATAAACCAAAGAAATTCCTGACGATTTCGCTCAAAGGAGTGAATCAGAACGATCCGGCCATGATTATGGGTTATCCGGGAAGAACCAACCGTTTCATGACTTCATACGAAGTAAAAGAAACCAGCGAAATTACTAATGCAATTACCATTCTGGTCAGAGGAATCCGTCAAAACATTTTGATGACCGATATGGTTGCCGATCCTAAAATCAGGCTCATGTATGCCAGTAAATATGCCGGATCATCCAATTCATGGAAAAAGTCGATTGGAATGAACGAGACTTTTGCCAAGCTGAAAGTTTATGACCGAAGAGTTGCCGAAGAAAAGGCGTTTTCGGAATGGGTTGCTGCCGATCCTAAACGGATTGAAAAATACGGAAATGCGTTATCTGATGTGAAGTCGGCAATTGAAGGACGTGCAAAACTTCAATTTACCTTGAAATACTATATGGAAGCGCTTAATTCGATAGAATTAACATCTGCCGCAGTGCGCTTTGCCCCCAAAACTGAAGATAGTCAGAGTGAAGGAAAAGGTGGCAGGCCAAACATCGTAATGAGTCCGTCTGATTTCTACAAAGATTACAATGTTGCAACCGACCTGAAAGTTGCAAAAGCGATGCTTAAACTTTTTAAGGAAAAAGTGACCCAAGCCGACCTTCCTGACTTCTATAAAACAATTGATACCGACTATCAAGGCAACATCGACGCCTATGTCGATGCGATGTTTAACCAATCGGTTTTTGTTTCTGAAGAAAAAATGAAAGAAGCACTGGCCGGAGATAAAACAGCAATTGCAAACGACCCTGCATATGTAGCGGGAAAAAATATTGCTGATGCGATTTCAAAATACAATCACGAGATTGAACAATACCGTTCGCTTTATGCAAAAGGCCAAAAACAGTACATCGCCGGAACGCTGGATATGAATGCCGGAAAAGCCATGTATCCTGATGCAAACTTCACCATGCGTTTGACCTACGGAAAAGTTTTGAATTATTCGCCCAAAAACGCAGTGATCTACGATTACGTTTCCACATTGGATGGCGTAATGGAGAAAGAGGATCCTAACAACTGGGAATTTGTAGTTCCGGCTAAATTGAAAGAACTCTACAACTCAAAAGATTTCGGTCAATATGCACTGAAAGATGGCCGTATGCCAGTTGATTTCCTCACCAACAACGACATTACTGGTGGCAATTCTGGAAGCCCGGTTCTGAATAAAAATGGAGAGTTGATCGGTACTGCGTTCGACGGAAACTGGGAATCGATGAGCGGTGACATTATTTTTGAGCCGTCATTGCAACGATGCATTAATCTTGATATTCGATATACACTTTTTATCATGGATAAATTCGGTGGCGCTGGTTATCTGCTGAACGAAATGAATATTTCGAAATAACTATAACTACTGAATTTCAGATTCAAAACTTCCTCGGAAATATAACACAACAAAAAGGTCTGCCCGAAAACGGCAGACCTTTTTGTTGTGTTATATTGATGGGTAGTTTACTTAATACCTCTAACCCGTTTTTCCCAAAGCCAGGCCGAGAGCATGGTTTCTTCCAATCCAGTTTCAGCTTTCCAACCCAATTCCTCGTTGGCAAAAGTGGTATCGGCCCATATTTTTTCGATATCCCCTGCCCTACGACCAACAATTTTGTAATTCAATTTGATACCCGAAGCCTTTTCGAAAGCATGAATTGCTTCAAGAACTGAAACGCCATTTCCGGTGCCGAGATTAAAAATCTCGTATCCTTGCTTATTTTTATTTTCAACCAAACGATTTACTGCAATTACGTGAGCTTTTGCCAGATCGACTACATTGATGTAATCGCGTACCGCTGAACCATCGTTTGTATCGTAATCGTCGCCGTAAACCTTTAGCTCGCCACGCAAACCAGCAGCCGACTGAGTAATAAACGGAACCAGATTTGCCGGCACGCCTACAGGAAGCTCCCCAATATGAGCCGATGGATGAGCTCCTACCGGATTGAAATAGCGAAGTGCAATCCCTTTAATCTGAGGATTTGCAACAATGGTATCGCGCAAAATATCTTCATTCACCTTTTTGGTATTTCCATAAGGCGACTCGGCATCTTTCCGTGGAGTTTGTTCAGTAACAGGCAATTTGTCGGGCTGACCGTAAACTGTGCACGACGATGAAAAAACAATATTCGAAACCCCGAATTTAATCTGGCATTCCAACAGGTTAATCAATGAAACCAAGTTATTCCGGTAATACAACAAAGGCTTGTCAACTGATTCGCCCACTGCTTTTGAAGCAGCAAAATGAATGATTGCCTCAATCTTTGGATATTTAGTAAAAAAGGCTTCTACCTTATCTTTTTCAATTAAATCAAACTGCTCGAAGATCGGACGAATACCGGTAATCTTTTCAATACCATCCAATGATTCAGTGCCCGAATTTGAAAGATTATCGATAATAATAACCTCAAAACCTGCATTTTGCAACACAACTACCGTATGCGAGCCAATGTATCCGGTGCCACCGGTAACTAAAATTTGTTTCATGTTATGACCTTTATTTTAGATGAGTCGCAAATTTATGAATAATCTGGATTCCTTAATCTTAAAGTGCGAGATAAAGATTTTTTACATAACAAAAGTTTAACTGTTGAAAACTTTGCCTTGAAGCAATGCTTAAATTTCTTACTTTTGACTAATTAAACATGTAAAGCGTGGAAATTAGTCAATACATAAAGGAACTCTTGCTTTTGAATGATTGTGTCATCATTCCTGAATTCGGTGGATTTGTGGCCAACTACAAACCGGCTACGATCGAAAACAATCAATTTTTCCCTCCCACAAAAGAAATTGCTTTTAATAACAAGCTTATTTCCAACGATGGATTGCTGATTAATTACATTTCAGAAGCTGAAGGCATCGATTATTTCAATGCCAAACAGAAGCTCGATAGTTTTGTTGAAGAAACCATGCTGAACCTGGAGCGAAACCGCAATGTCTATTTCGACAGTGTTGGCTATTTGCATTACGATTCAAGAGAAAACTTGCAATTCGAACCTCAGCTGAAACAAAACCTGTTGGTGGAATCGTACGGATTACAAAACTTCTCTTACGAAAAGCTCTATCAGCGGCAAATGCCCAAACCAGCTATTAAGGTTGAATATCGTGAACCCGTTCCAGTTATTTTTCAGCAACGCAAGCTAAAGAAACTTGCAATTGCCATTCCATTATTGATTGCGATGGCTCTCATTCCGATGAAAAAGAACAATGAGTATTTGTCCAAATCAGATATGGGCCTGTGGGAAACACTGATTCAAAGCACCCCGACGGCGCCGATACAAACTCAGGAACAGAATTTGACTGAAAAATCCATTAACGTAACTACTGCACCAGAGATTGAACAACTTAAATATTTCATCATTGGAGGAAGCTTCAAAAGCGAAGAAAATGCCGATAAATACATTCAGCAACTTAAAGAACAAGGATACAACGGACAAAATCTGGGGGTCTTCAAAGGTTTGAACCGAGTTGCTATAAAAGGATTTTCAACGATGGATGAAGCACAAAAGGAGCTAAATTCCTTGTTATCTAAAAATCCCGCGTCTGGTGTCTGGATCCACGTAAACCCTTAATATCCGAAAGCTCCAAAAGGAGCTTTTTTATTTCAGGAACATTCCATGCTTTGATGTAGAAATGGAAAAGCCACTCCTGAAATTCAGGAATGGCCTCTAACATTGATGTATGAAATCAAGTCAATCTATTTTTAACCTTTGGCATATTACTGAAAAATAGTTGGTAAAAAGCTCTGTAGAGCTCATTGCTATTGATATTACAGGAAGTTTGATGAAATTGGTTTCATCAAACTTTTTATGTTTATGAAAAAATCAAAAAAAACGCTGTTGGGCATGTGGTTATACTGATGTAATTCGTTGGGGAAAACAAAACGGGAAACAACGTTTTAAGTGCAAAAGGTGTGATATTTTTCTAACCGATAATCGACCAGAGCAGCGTGTCCAAAACAGGTTCGTTTGGTTTCGGAAATGGGTTCTGGAACGTCAGACATATCAGACATTAAGCAGAGACAGCGGTTTGTGCAGGGATACACTTCAACGGACATTCTACCAGTTATTAGAGCAAGCCCCTCGGATAAAAATAATCAAGCGAGAGGGTGTTCATTTTCGAATAGATGCTACCTATTTTGCAAAGTTTTGTGTGGTATGTTATCAGGACGACTATGACGGCTATACTCAGTTATTGCGTTTTACTGATGGGGAGCATTATGAAGAGATCAGGGAAGATCTTGCTAATTTGCTCAAGCTGGGGATACAGATTGAAAGTATCACAAGCGATGGTCATAAAAGTGCTCTGAAAGCCATCCGGAAGTCAGTTCCTGATGCCATTGTGCAGCGTTGCCTGGTTCATATTCAACGCATGTGCCTGATATGGCTGACCCGTTATCCCAGGCACCCAGCAGGACAACAGTTACGCAGATTGGTGCTACAGATTCTTAAAATCGAAACTGAAAATGACCGTATTTACTGGACCAGAGAATTTCTAAGTTGGCATGAATTTCACAAAGATTACCTGAATGAACGAACCTATAATACAGAAACCGGGAGGTATTGGTATACCCATAAACTACTCAGGCGTTCTTATATAACCATCAAACGGGCTTTGCCAAACATGTTTCATTACCTGTCAAACCCTGCTATTCCAAAGACCACAAATGGGATAGAAGGCTATTTCAGTCATCTGAAAAATCACCTGGATATCCATCGTGGATTAACGGTAAAACATCGGATCAACTTCATCAAATGGTACATCTATTTTACAAACGAAAAATGAGTTTTTTTAGCCATGTAGCATCCCAGTAATACAAAAAGGCAGCCAAACTGACTGCCCTTGTATTACTGTAAATGCATTAATCTTATTGCTGACAAGTTGATCTCCACCAGAGCCTGTTTCCTCTTCAGATTAATGGCGGGAGTTTACAAATTATTATTCTAAAAATCACCAACTATTTTTCAGTACATTACCTGGTACATCAAAAGATTCAATTAGTTTGCTTTTATAATTCTACCCGAATCAAAAATTGCAGCGTATCCATCAGGTTTGTGCAATATATCCAAAGCTTTAGTAACATCCGAATCGTCTCGTAAAGCCGCTTTTATTGCTCCCTTTTGATAATAGTATCTTGAAACAATTTCATCAGCCAATAATTCAGAAATCTCCTTTTTGAAATGTTCAAGATCCTGATCCAGATTGTGCCCAAGTTTTAGCTTCAGGTTTTCAAATTCATCTTTCGAGATATCGTAATACTTTTCACGTTTGGCAACTTCCAACAGATTGTCCAATTCTGATTCGGTCTTCGATTCGTATTTAAAGTCCTGTCCTTTAACAAACTGGATAAAATCAGCATAAATTTCAGGCGTAATTACAAACTCCTCAGGAGATGCTATTTTTTCTGTCTTACTATTGTAATACGTAGCAAAGTCAAAAATAAGAGAGCCTGTTACTAAATTGGTAGCCAGGTTACTCAAAGTCTCATCTTCAACCGTGAGATCCGGGGCAACACCTCCACCATCAAAAACTATACGTCCCTTTTTTGTTTTAAATTTTGAAATGAGTGAATCTGGGACAATTCCTACACTTCCGTCTTCGTTTCGGTGAGTATAGTCAAGCGCCTGAATACACCGTCCACTTGGAATGTAATATTTGGCTGTAGTTATTTTTAGTTTGGCATTGTAGCTCAGGTCGCGCGTGGTTTGAACAAGGCCTTTCCCGAATGTGCGCGTTCCGATAATCATACCACGATCGAGATCCTGAATAGCACCGGCCACAATTTCAGAAGCTGAGGCCGAGCCTCGGTTAACCAATACAGCAATAGGCATGATTGTATCAATCGGACTTTCGGTAGCAGTATAAACTTTATCCCATTGTTTTACTTTTCCCCTTGTGCTTACAATTTCCTGACCTTTAGGTACGAACAAATTGGCAATTCTTACTGCTTCAATCAATAAACCTCCCGGATTTGAACGAAGATCCAAAACTAAAGTTTTTGCTCCGTGCTTTTCCTTTAGTTCAATCAGAGCCATTTTTACTCTTTCGGTGCAATTTTCAGTAAAGTTCGACAATCGAATATAACCGGTTTCGCTATCAAGCATTCCGTAATAAGGAACCGGATCGATCTGAATTTTTTCGCGCATAATTTCAACATCCATCGGCTTCTTCTGTCCGTATCGTTGCACCTTAACTACAACCGCTTTGTTGGCTGGACCCTTCAAAAGAGCACTAACATCTTCCGTCGAAAGTTTTTCGGTTGATTTACCGGCTACCTCCAACAAAACGTCACCAGCTTTCAATCCGCTTTTCTGCGCAGGGAATCCTTCATAGGGCTCAGCAATCAAAATCTTACCTTTCTGTTTACTGATTAAGGCTCCGATACCAGCATACTCGCCAGTGGTCATGAACCGGAAATCTTCAATATCATCTTCAGGAATAAAGTTGGTGTACGGGTCGAGTGATTCGAGCATTTTATCGATACTGGTTTTTACCAACTTAGTCGGGTCAACGTCATCAACATAAAACAGGTTTAATTCCCGAAACAGTGTGTAATAAATATCAAGGTTTTTGGCTATTTGAAAGTTTTTATCGTCTTGTTTAAAGCCATAGAAGCTAATAGCAAAAGCAAATATTCCGACAACGACAATTGCTGCTTTTTTTGTTTTGGAAAATTTCATTTCTAATGCGTTGTTAATTAATGTTTTCTGAAGAGAATGCCAGAAGTGGAAAATATCAAGTTGCTAATACAAGCTCCTTTTCAGATATGAATCGTTTCATGGCTCCTGATTCGTAAAATGAAAAACAAAAATAGTAAAAGCTTTGTTCTTATCGGCTTACGTTTAAATCTAAAAAGTTAATTATTCTTAACCCTGATCTTAAGTCTCGAAACAATCACTTGCAATGCTTCTGATAATGAGAGAGGTGTATAGCTCAAGTTGAAATAGAAAGTCACTTGTAATCATCAATTTAATGACTACAAGTGACTTATTGGAACGTTAGATTAATAACCTTTACTTAGACTATTTGGTGGTACGTGTCCAGACAGTCGATCTTCCAAGCCATTTGATTCCAGCCACGTAACCTTTAAGATTCAAAACATTGGCATCTTTGTCGAACCACGCAAAGCAATCGTAAGTTTTACCATTCTTTGGATCATAAATACGACCACCCTGCCATTCTTTATCCGAAGCATTGAATTTAAGTTCAGACAAAATCTGCAAACCCAATCTTGAACGCGAACGTAACTTGACATCCGGATTCATATTGTCCTTCTCAGGTTCACCATTTACATATTTTTCCGGATTAATGTAAATCACCGTTCCAACAAATTTTCCGTTTTCCTCTTTCACTTCAATTTTCGAAGTTTTTTCATCATTCCACCAAATACCTATAATTTTCTGTGCATCCTGAGCAAACGCTCGCGAAATAAGCAAGCAGAGAACTAAAATCAAACCAAGTCGTTTCATAAGCTTATTTTTTAGCAATTTAATTATTTTTTCTGATAATTGTAAAAGCGGCTTTTGTGTGTCATTTATCACAAGCTTTTAAACTTTTTACGGTATTTTTTTGAAAGCAAGGCACTTTCCCTGATCAAAAGAATTAATTTTGAGTAAAAATCCCCCATTATGTTCCGAATAGCAATTACCATACTTTTTTTGGCCATTAACGTCCACGTATTTTCACAAA
The DNA here is from genome assembly GCF_009689585.1 of Aquipluma nitroreducens. Classification (GTDB taxonomy): domain Bacteria; phylum Bacteroidota; class Bacteroidia; order Bacteroidales; family Prolixibacteraceae; genus Aquipluma; species Aquipluma nitroreducens. Next base: position 2,340,451 of record NZ_AP018694.1, read on the forward strand.
TCAGTTTTTCTGAAGCTGAAGTTATGATTCAAAGCAGGCATATTTGGCGCGGAACAAAATTAGGAGATGCTCCTGCAATAGAACCTTCGATAACTTTTGCCGGATCTAATTTTGGTTTTAATATCTGGGCTGCAAAAACGATCAACAACAGTTATGCAGAAATAGACCTTATTCCATATTGGCAATTTGGAGAACTTACCTTTTCCATTTTAGACTACTATAATCCTTCAGTTGGTGAAAAAAACCAGTTCTTGAATTTTAAAGACGGAGAGTGCAGGCACTCGCTTGAAATAACGCTTGATAATTATTCGGGCGAAAAGAATCGTATAAAGTGGATGTTTGGAATGTTTGTCGCTGGTGATAAAAATGAAGCGACCGGAAATCCATTTTATTCTACCTACCTCGAATTAAAATATCCTTTTGCTGTTTTGGGCATTGATGCCGAACCTTTTGCCGGATTAACTCCGTTCAATGGATTCTATGCCGAAAAGTTTGCTGTAATTAACTCCGGAGTCGCACTCAGCAAGGAATTCAAACTTTCTTCCAGATTATCGATTCCACTTATTCTTACTTATACTTACAATCCTTATGAAGATAAGCATTTCCTGACATTTGGGACTGGGCTCCTCTTTTCGACTGAAAATTAAAGCTGAAGGACAATGTTAGTCCGGTGAATTATTTTTTTTTAAAGTTTAATGTTTTTAACAAACAATAGTTGCATAAGTCAACCATTGTGGAGTACTTTCGCCGAAAGTAAGATTTTTGTATGGAGCAGGTTAAACCATTGGGTTATATTTTAGGTCTTCCTCTTAGGATTTTTTTGAATCAGGTTGCCGTTGAATTTCGAAACAGAGATATTGAACTGACATTCGAACAATTCATTATGCTTCTACTGATCGATTCAAAAGGAGACCTAATTCAGCAGGATATAGCTAATCATTTGCAAAAAGACAAGTCGATTGTCGTTAGACAAATGAATGGCTTAATCGAAAAGGAATATGTGGTTCGTCTTCCCAACAGAACCGATAAGCGTAAAAAAAACCTTATATTAACTACAAAGGGAACTGAAATTATGAATAAAATTACTGAGCTGAATTTTGAAGTATCCTCTAAACTCCTTTCAGGGGTTGACGAGGATGACTACCTCGCTTTTGGCAGGGTATTGAATAAGATTCAGGAAAATGGTGGATTTTTAATTGAACAGAGACAATAAAATTAAATTACAATATGAGAACAATGAAACAAATCAGAAATTTGAGTTTGGGACTAATTGCGCTTGCAATAGTTTCGTGCGGTCAGAAACAACAGGGAGGTGCTCCCGGAGGAGCCGCAGGTCAGGTAAAAGAATATCCTGTGATTGCAGTAACACAGCAGTCAACCACACTTTTTAAAGATTATGCTGCAAAACTTGAAGGACAGCAAACGGTGGAAATCCGCTCAAAGATTGCCGGATACATCGATAAAATTATGGTTGACGAAGGTGCGTTCGTAAAAAAAGGTCAGGCACTTTTTCGCCTGAATGCCAACGATCTTCAGGCAGCCGTGCGTTCGTCTGAAGCTTCAGTTAAAGTTGCCGAAGCTGATGTTAATTCGGCAGCAATCAATCTGGAGAAAACCAAGCCGCTGGTTGAAAAGAATATCATCAGCAAATTTGAGCTGGAATCAGTTAGTTCAACCCTCAAAGCCAAAGAAGCACAACTGGCGCAGGCTAAAGCTAACCTCGAAAATGCAAAGGCCAACCTACAATATACAGTTATTACCAGCCCTGCCGAAGGAACAATCGGCACCTTCCCCTACCGCGTGGGTAGTCTGGTAAGCAGCACTTCTGCCGAACCTTTGACCACAGTTTCGAATACTGCCAAAGTGTATGCCTATTTTTCATTTAATGAAAAGGAATTTTTGACGCTGGTAAAAGGATTGGAAGGAAAAAATCTTCAGGAAAAATTTGCAAAATTACCCGATGTTTCGCTCGTTTTGGCCGACAACTCGGTTTATGAACAGCCAGGTCGCATTGAAACAGCCAGCGGATTAATTGATCAGCAAACCGGATCGATCAACGTCCGGGCTACATTCCCAAATACGGAAGGATTGTTGCGAAGTGGTGGTAGCGGTATGGTACGTATTCCACAGTTTATTAATTCAGCGATTATTATTCCACAGAAAACAACTTACGAATTACAGGGTAAATACTTTGTTTATTTAGTTGGTTCTGATAACAAAGTTCACAATACCGAAATTCAAATAGTCAGCGGCAACCTGAAGGATTCTTATGTGGTAACCAACGGACTGAAAGTTGGCGATCAGATTGTACTTCAGGGAATTGCTTCATTACGAAACGATACCGAAATCAAACCGAAACTGGTAGAAGCCGGAAGCCTTTCAGAGAATACACCAGCTGCTACCAATCAGGGTAAAAATTAAATTCAGACAACTATGTTTCGAAAATTTATAGAACGTCCGATTCTTTCATCGGTCATTTCAATCATTATTGTCATTCTGGGAGTACTCGGATTGATAAGCCTGCCCATTGAGCAATATCCCGATATTGCGCCTCCAACCATTCAGGTATCGGCAAATTACACCGGAGCCAATGCCGAAACTGTACTGAAAAGTGTAGTTGTCCCGCTTGAAGAACAAATCAATGGGGTAGAAAACATGATCTATATGACTTCCTCGGCGAGTAACCTCGGATCTGGTACGATTCAGGTTTTCTTTAAGCAGGGTGTCAACGCCGATATGGCAGCAGTGAATGTTCAAAACCGTGTATCCCGCGCCACCAGCATTCTTCCTGCTGAAGTTACCCGTTCAGGCGTAACTGTTTCGAAGCGGCAAACCAGTATGCTCCTGATTTTTTCGGTTTATAGCAACGTTGACGAATTCGACGAGACGTTCCTTCAGAACTATGCCAAAATTAACCTGCTTCCGCAAATTCAGCGTGTAAATGGCGTTGGCGAGGCTTTGGTTTTTGGAGGAAAAGATTATTCGATGCGTATCTGGCTAAAACCCGATATTATGGCTTCTTATGGTTTGATACCTGCCGACATTACCGCGGCCTTAAGCGAGCAAAATCTTGAAGCTGCGCCTGGACGTTTGGGCGAACGCAACGATCAGTCATTCGAATATGTTCTCAAATACAAAGGAAAGCTCAGTCAACCGACAGAATTCGAGAATATCATTATCAAGGCCGACAAAGACGGAAATATTTTGCGGTTGAAAGATGTAGCCCGCGTCGAACTTGGCGCGCTGAGCTATGGGGTGTCCACTTCGGCCATGGGTAGGCCGGGCATTACAGTTGCCATTTTTCAATCGCCGGGATCGAATGCCCGCGATGTGATTATTCAGTCAAAGAAAGTAATCGAAGAAGCATCCAAAACATTTCCCGCCGGGATTAAATACAAGATTACAATTGATGCCAACGAATTTTTGGATAGCTCAATCGATAAGGTGCTTCATACCTTGCTGGAAGCATTTCTACTTGTATTTATTGTAGTTTTCATCTTTCTGCAGAATTTCAGGGCAACACTGATTCCAGCCATTTCGGTTCCGGTTGCTATTATTGGAACCTTCTTTTTCCTGAATATTTTCGGATTTACAATTAACCTGCTGACTTTGTTCGCACTCGTTTTGGCCATCGGTATTGTGGTCGACGATGCCATTGTGGTGGTCGAAGCGGTTCATGCCAAACTCGACCAGGGTGCAAAAAATGCCAAGGAAGCCGCCGTTTCGGCAATGGACGAGATATCATCTGCCATCGTTTCTATCACCTTGGTTATGTCGGCAGTGTTTATTCCTGTTACCTTTATTACCGGTACAACCGGAGTGTTCTACAAACAGTTTGGAGTAACACTGGCAGTAGCGATTGTTATTTCAGCAGTTAATGCTTTAACCCTGAGTCCGGCTCTTTGCGCCATATTTCTGAAACCACACAACGAGAGTTCGGCACACCAGAATGGCTTTATGAAACGGTTTTATACATCGTTTAATGTGGCTTTCGAAACAATGACTGACCGCTACCGGAAAACAGTCAATTTCTTTGTTTCTCGCAAATGGGTAGCCATCGGACTTATAATAACTTTCACTGCCATACTTATCGTGTTGATGAAAACAACACCGAGCGGCTTTGTTCCAAGTGAAGATACCGGAAAGCTGTTTGTTGATGTAAGCCTACCACCAGCAACCTCGCTTGAACGAACCAAGCAGGTTATTTTTAAAGTTGACAGTATTGCCTCTTCTATACCTGAAATGGACGGACGTACCGCAATTGTTGGAAACTCGCTGATTAGCGGAAGCGGAAGTTCGTATGGAATGTTGATTTGTGCCCTGAAACCTTTTAAGGAACGTAAAGAAAAAGGACAGGATCAGAACAGTGTAATTGCCAAATTATATGCAGCTACTTCAGGAATTCGGGATGCAAAAATAATTATCGTTTCACCTCCAATGGTTCCCGGATTCAGTATGACGAACGGGTTTGACCTTAAACTGGAAGATAAAACAGGAGGAGACATCAAAGTATTTGAACAAAATGCACGGGAATTCCTGGGTATGTTGTCAAAACGTCCGGAGATTCAATATGCCATGACCTCCTTCAATACCAATTTCCCTCAATATCAAATCGATGTAAATGTGGCTCGCTGTAAACAATCCGGCGTTTCGGTAAGTTCAGTGCTGTCAGTCATGCAAGGTTATATTGGTGGCTATTATGCTTCCGACTTTAACCGTTTCGGAAAACAGTACCGGATTATGGTACAAGCGGAACCCAGTTACCGTGGAAACCTTGAAAACATCGATAACATGTTTGTGCGGACTTCATCCGGAGAAATGGCTCCTATTACCGAGTTCATTTCAATAAAAAGGGTTTATGGCCCTGAAAGTATTTCACGCTTCAATATGTACACCGCCATTTCGGTAACCGGAGCGCCAAATTTCGGATATAGCACCGGTGATGCGATTAAGGCCGTACAGGAAGTGGCAGCACAAACGTTGCCTCAGGGTTATGGTTACGAATTCTCTGGATTAACACGCGAAGAAATTGCTTCAGGAAACCAATCGATCCTGATCCTTTTGCTGAGCGTAGTTTTCGTATATTTCCTGCTGGCTGCGCAATACGAAAGTTTTATTTTGCCACTTTCGATCCTGTTCTCTTTACCAATTGGTATTGCGGGTTCATTCATTTTTGCTAAAATTATGGGTGTCGAAAATAACATCTATCTTCAGATTTCGTTGATCATGCTCCTCGGGTTGCTGGCCAAAAATGCCATCCTGATTGTTGAGTTTGCCTTGCAACGCCGCCACCGTGGAATGAGCATCTTGCAATCGGCCATTGAGGGGGCAACAGCTCGTTTACGACCGATCCTCATGACTTCGTTTGCATTTATCGTTGGTTTGTTTCCTTTAGTTATTGGCGGAGGTGTGGGTGCAAATGGCAACCGCTCAATTGGAGTGGGCGCGGTTGGTGGTATGTTAATCGGAACCATGATTGGTATTTTGGTCATCCCAACCATGTTTGCGATATTCCAGACCCTTCAGGAAAAGCTAACAAAACCAGAAAAGCAGCAAATTTCGGAAATGAACTGCCTGGAAGGTGAAGATGAAGAATATGAAGGTTGACGAAAACAGAAACACGAGAATTATGAGAACAAATTCAATAAAAAGGATAATCCTGATTACCGGTTTGGCTGCAACATTGGTTTCGTGCAGCACATCGAGACATTATCAGCGGGGAACAGTATCGACCGATAAACTATTTGGCGACACGTTGGTAACTGATTCGGTGACCATGGCAAACCAACCCTGGCGCGAGCTGTTTACCGAGAACCAACTGCAAAAACTCATTCAGGAAGGACTCGACAACAATCCCGATTTGCTGCTTGCTATAAAGAAAGTTGAAGAAGCTGAAGGCTATTTAAAACAAAGTAAAGCGGCTCTTTTACCCAGTGTTTCAGTAAACGGGAAAGAGGTATATACCCGGAATCCGGAATCGATTTATCCTAACGGTCCACGAGAAGTAAATACCTATCAGCTCTCGGGTGAAGCAAGCTGGGAAGTGGATTTATGGGGAAAGCTGAGCAGTGCAAAACGAGGAGCTTATGCTAATTTTATGGCTAGCGATGCTGGAAGAAAGGCTGTTCAAACCCGCCTAATCTCAAGTATTGCTTCGGCTTATTACACCTTGGCCGGACTCGATGCTAAACTTGCAATTACGCAACAAACCGTGAAAAATAACATCGATTTGGTTGAAACCCTGAAGGTGTTACAGGGAAGCGGTAGGGTAAACGGGGCGGCGGTTGTTCAAAGCGAAGCCGTTCGCTATGCTGCCGAGGTCACTATTCCTGATCTGCAACAGCAAATTCGCGAAGCCGAAAATGCACTTTGTTTGCTGCTTGGCCGTGTTCCGGGAACAGTGGAACGAGGAAAAATTGAAGACCAAACGTTGTCATCGATTCTGAAAACAGGTGTTCCTGCCCAATTGCTCGACAATCGTCCGGATGTGATGCAGGCCGAATTTGCCGTGATGAGCGCTTACGAAACCACCAGCAGTGCGCGTGCCTATTTTTATCCAGCATTAACATTGACTGCATCAACTGGTTTTGCTGCAGCCGATCTCAACAAGTTGCTCGATCCGACATCGTTTGCGGCGAATGTAATTGGAGGATTGGCTCAACCGCTGTTCAACAAGCGCATCAATGCAACTCGGCTCAAAGTGGCCAAAGCCCAACAGGAAGAAGCCTTAATCAGCTTCAGGAATACTTTGCTTAAAGCGGGTCAGGAAGTTCACAATACGTTGGGATTGTACGAATCGTCGGTTCGGAAAATTGCTTTGCGCAAACTACAGCTCGATGCGTTGATCAAATCGGTTGACTACACCAAAGAATTGCTGACTTATGGTTCGGCAACCTATACCGAGGTCTTAAATGCACAAACCAGTTTGTTGTCAGCTCAACTTAACAGCGTGAATGACCAGTTGCAACAACTAAATGCAGTGGTTACGCTATACCGTGCATTGGGCGGCGGCTGGAAATAAAAAAAGTGACAAAGTACCTGAGAGCCTGAGTACCTAAGTCCTCTTCAAATCCGTGAGTGCACACGTTTTGGACTGGTGTTTTTTACTTAGGTACTCAGGTACTTTGCTTCTTAGGCACTTTTATTTTTTATTACTTTCCTGATCAGACTTACATTGCTACTTTTGTCATTCATTTCATTAAAAAATCATTTAATGGCAAAAGTAAACTGGAAACCCGGAACCATGATTTACCCGCTTCCGGCGGTATTGGTTACCTGTGGCGAAACTCCTGAAGAATACAATCTGATCACAATTGCATGGACAGGAACCATCAGCAGCGATCCGCCCATGTGCTATATTTCGGTTCGTCCGTCGCGCCATTCGTACGAAATTATTAAACGAACCGGCGAATATGTGATTAATCTCACCACCGAAGAACTGGCTCGTGCAACCGACTGGTGTGGCGTAAAATCGGGCGCAAAGGTCAACAAGTGGAAAGAAATGGGGTTGACTCCTGCCCCGGCAACCATTGTAAAAGCGCCAATTTTAGCTGAAGCGCCAATAAGCATCGAGTGCAAGGTGAAACAGATTATTGAACTCGGGACTCATCACATGTTTATTTCTGAAGTAGTGAACGTGATTGCCGACGACAGGTACATTGATCCCGAGACCGGTGCTTTCAGCCTGAAAAAGGCAAATCCTTTGATTTATTCACATGGTCATTATTTCAAAATGGGCGACCCAATTGGCAAATTTGGCTGGTCGGTGGAGAAGAAAAAGAAGAAGTGATCAGTCACAATAAGCAGTAGAGGCGCGATGTTTCGCGCCTAATCACTCACCAAAATTTGATGTATCGCACCTAATCACCCACCAAAATTTTATCAATACAAACATTGCTGAATAATCCTTGTTATATCAGCATTCAAATTTTAATAGCAACCATGACAAAAATAACTATCCAGCATACTGAAAACCCGTTATTAAACCCGTTTCAGAATATTCATCAAACAGCGCCATTCAACTCAATAAAAATCGAACATTACCTTCCGGCGTTTGATGCAGCCATCGAGGAAACGAAAGCAGAAGTTCAACAAATTATCGACAATCCATCGGCGCCAGATTTTGTCAATACAATTGTGGCGCTGGATTTGGCAGGCGAAAAGCTGGAGCGAATCAAAGGCATTTTCTTTAACCTGAATTCGGCCGAAACCAGCGACGAAATGCAGGAAATTGCGCAGGAAATTGCACCTAAATTGTCTGATTTAGGGAACGATATCAGCCTGAACGAGCAGCTTTTTGCCCGCATTAAAGAAGTGCACAACCAAAAAGATAATCTGGTTTTAAATGTTGAAGAATCGACTTTGCTTGAGAAAACTTACCGACGGTTTGTTCGTAGTGGTGCAAACCTGAATGAAACGGACAAAGCCAAATACCGTGAAATCACCAAAGAATTATCGACACTCGGATTGCAATATCAGCAAAATGTACTGGCCGAAACCAATGCGTACGAACTGTTGATTACCGACGAAAAAGATTTAAGCGGACTACCGGCATCGGTGATCGAGTTGGCAGCTCAAACAGCTCAGGCAAAAGACAAACAAGGCTGGCTTTTCAACCTTCAATATCCAAGCTATTTCCCATTCCTGAAATATGCCGACAACCGTTCGTTACGCGAACAGATTTTCCGCGCTTCGAGTTCGAGAGCTAATCACGAAAACGAAAACGACAATAAATCAAACATCAAACGGTTGGTTGAACTGCGGTTAGAGAAAGCGAATTTACTCGGGTTCAAAACACATGCAGCATATAAACTTCAGGAGCGAATGGCCGAAACTCCTGAAAAAGTAATCGGGTTTTTAGAAGAACTTCATCAGCAATCGAAACCTTTTGCGCTGAAAGAATTTGCCGAAGTTCAGGAATATGCCAAAAAAGCTGGGTTCGAAGGAATCATCCAACGCTGGGATTGGGCTTATTACTCCGAAAAACTGAAGTCTGAAAAATACGATTACACCGACGAGGAAGTTAAACCTTATTTACAGCTTGAGAAAGTAATTTCAGGAGTATTCCAGTTGGCTCAAAAACTTTACGGACTGGGCTTGAAAGAAAATAAAAGCATCGAAGTTTATCACCCTGATGTGATGGCTTACGAAGTTTATAACGAGAAAGAAGAATTCATTGCCGTTCTGTACCTCGATTTTTTCCCACGCGAAAGTAAACGTTCCGGAGCTTGGATGACCGATTACCGAACTCAATCGAATGTGAACGGAAATTCAGTGAGACCGCACGTTTCGCTGGTAACCAACTTCACGAAATCAACAGAAACTACGCCTTCGTTGCTGACTTTTGACGAGGTGACTACTTTTCTTCACGAGTTTGGGCATGGCTTGCACGGCATGTTGTCGCAATGCCAATACCCCGGAACTTCGGGCACCAGTGTGTATTGGGATTTTGTGGAACTACCCTCGCAGATGCACGAAAACTGGGCCTACGAAAAAGAGTGGCTCGATACATTTGCCGTTCATTTCCATACCGGAGAAAAGATGCCGCAGGAATTGATTCAGAAAATACAGAAAGCGCAAAACTTTCAGGCGGCTTACATGATGGAACGGCAGTTGAGCTTTGCTATGCTCGATATGGCTTATCACCACGGTGGATTGCCATCGGATGTTGACTTGAAAGCTTTTGAAATGAGTGCAATTGCTTCAACTGACTTATTCGAGCCTGTTGATGGAAGCTTGCAGAGCACGTCGTTTTCGCATATTTTTTCGGGTGGTTACGATGCCGGTTACTACAGCTACAAGTGGGCTGAAGTGTTGGATGCCGATGCTTTTTCGGTATTTCAGGAGAGAGGAATTTTTGATCGGGAAACGGCTGATTCGTTCAGGAAAAATATTCTGGAAAAAGGTGGAAGCGAACACCCGATGATTTTATACAAAGCTTTCCGTGGACAGGAACCAACAGCAACAGCACTGTTGAAAAGAAACGGGTTGATCTAAAATAGTAAAAAGTCATTGGTCAATAGGAAATTGTTAAAGGCATCTTTCCGAATGACTAATGACTATTTTTTGTTTTGCTAGATGAATATGACAACAGCTAGAAGGATGATAAACCCAATTGAAAGTCCGGTATAAACCTGCGATTGTGTGTGCTTTTCGAGAACCAGGCGCGAAGTTCCAATCAGTCCGGCTGTAAGTATGAGTAGTGATAAAAGTTGCACCGGGTTTTCCTGAAGCCTGAACGACAATCCTAAGATGCCGCCAACGAGGCCTCCAATAGCTGCAGCATGAATACTGATTCTCCATCTCATTGAAATGGGCAGAAGTGCAATCTGAATCAAGATTGCCCCCAGCAGAAAAACATTGTATGCAGGAAAAACTGGCACCCGTTTCAATAATAGATATCCTAAATAATATGAAATTGAACTGATCAGCAGCGACAAAACGCGATCGGTGTTTTTCTCCATATTCAGGTCAAACTTCGGATTGATTGACAGAATTAAAATGCTAATTGCCGGCAAAATACAAGTTGACAGGAAAACAACCAGAAGCATGTATCTTTTTACATTCCAGGGTAGAATTGAAAAGTAAAAGTCGGAATTAAAAAGGAGCAAAAAGCCAAGTGTAGGAATTAGTAAAGGATGAAAAGCGAGAGATGTGACGCGAGCTATAAGCGACAGAGTTTTATTGTTGTTCATTTATTATTCAATTAATTAACGATTAGTGATTGATGATTAACGATTAACGAAGGAGGCTTTTTCTGATTTTTCAATCTGCAATCGTTAATATCAAATCGTTAATCTGCTATCATTTTAAAGTTCTTTTCTCATACGGGCAACCGGAATCCCGAGTTGTTCACGGTACTTGGCAACAGTTCGGCGGGCAACCAGGTACGATTTTTCTTTCAGGATTAAAGCAAGTTTTTCGTCGGTAACAGGATGCCGTTTATCTTCATTATCAATACATTCAGCCAGTATTTTTTTTATTTCACGCGTCGAGACTTCCTCGCCGGTATCGGTTTGCAAGCCTTCAGAGAAGAAGTATTTCAACGGATAAATTCCGAAATGAGTTTGAATGTATTTGCTGTTCGAAACACGCGAGATGGTCGAAATATCAAGTCCGGTTAAATCGGCAATGTCTTTCAGAATCATAGGTTTCAGCTTGGTTTCGTCGCCATCCTGAAAAAATTCTTTCTGAAATTTAATGATTTCGCTCATCGTAACATACAGCGTATTATGGCGTTGACGAATGGCATCGATAAACCATTTGGCCGAGTCCAATTTCTGTTTCATGAACGTCAAAGCCTCTTTTTTATCTTTCGTAGCACCGATCTTATTTCCTGAATAGGATTTCATCAGATCGATGTAAGTGCTGTTTAGCTGAAGGTCGGGAACATTTTTCTGGTTCAGGCTCAGGTTAAGTTCGCCTTCCAGATTATCAAGCAAAAAATCAGGAACAATAACCTGATTGGATTTGCCCATTGGGTTACTGTATGAACTTCCCGGTTTCGGATTTAACTTCAGAATTTCATCAATGGATTCCTTCAGCTCTTCCTCCGAAATTTCGTATTTCTTCAGGATTTTATCGTAGTGTTTTTTGGTAAATTCTTCAAAACAATCCTTAATGATCCGCGCTGCCAGACTCGTCGAATTCTTTCCTTTTTTTCGCTTGATCTGAAGGAGCAAACATTCCTGAAGATCGCGTGCGCCAATACCAGGCGGATCAAAATCCTGAATAATTGCAAGGTAACGTTCCAGATCCTCCAGTTTAACTTCGATGTTCATGTGAAAAGCCAGATCGTCTGAAATGGAGAGCAAATCGCGCCGGAGGTATCCATCTTCATCAATATTGCCAATAATGTATTCAGCAATCAGTTCCTCTTCTTCTTTTAGGTTCGATAAGCCAAGCTGTTCAATGAGCGAATCGTGAAAGCTAACTCCTGATGAATAGGGCATATCAACCTGCTTGTCGTCTTTCGAATAATTGTTGGCAGCTAAACGGTAATTCGGAATATCTTCATCGTTGAGGTAATCGTCCAATGAAAATTCGTCATCTGACTGAGAATCATCGGTATCTGTATCATCAAAACTTTCATCAAAATCTTCACCTTCAACCAGTTCAAGAATCGGGTTTTCTTCCAATTCACTTTTTATCCGTTGTTCGAGTTGCATGGTAGGAATCTCCAGCAGCTTGATAACTTGTATCTGCTGTGGAGAAAGCTTTTGTAATAACCGCTGCTGTAAACTTAATCTCTGGTCTGCCATTCCGAATCAACTTTTCCCAAAATTAAGATTTTTAATCGAATCATATAACTTCGAGATTTAAAAAGAGGAGAAGTCAGTAATTCTCAGGATGCAAGCAATGGCTGAAAATTCAGATTATTCCTGAACCGGATATCCAAATTCAGTAGTTTCTTTCATAATTCGTCCGCTGTTGTGAACCCTTTTTACTTTTTTAGGTTTGTGAAACGGAAGAACTTTGGTTGGCGAACCATACAAATTTCTTTTCCTGAACAGATAAAAACAGGTGCCGGCAGTTATTCCTGAAAACTCTGATATTGAAGGTACTATAAACGCCAGGAGGTTATCAGTGCCAACATAAATCTGACCGAAATCGCGATTAAACTGAATCGCAAGAGGAATATTAGTGTAAGTATTTCCAATTATTGAGTACCCTGTGCTAACAGTGAATTTTTTTGAAACATCAAAATTTGCTGAAAGTAAAAGGCTATTGTGGTTAAAGTTTTTGAGACTGATATACCGGTCGATCAGGTTAATTTTTACGGTTGGACTAATCTGGTAATTAACTCCCGCATACAAGGTTACCGGCAATGGTGTTGAAAACCTGGTTCCATCATTCGTCAATTGAAAAATACTTGAAAATGAATTGGTGAACGAAACGCTATCAGAGCTTTTGGAAATAACCTGTTGCCCATTTACAGAACTGGGAGGGTCAAGGCTTGTTGGTTTCATCGGATATTCTCCATCAAATATCTTCGAATTCAGGTTGGTTTTCCAGAATATTTTCCCCAGATCGATTACACTCATTGAAACCGACAGTTTAGGGGTGATTTTATATTTGATGCCCAAATCGACTCCGACACCTGGATTTCCGGAATTGAAGACATAGCTGCTTATCGATGAAATATCAGGGTTACCGGAAACGGTTCCATCAGGGTTAACATTAGTTGCTTCGGGCATTGAAAAGTATCCTTTTCCCCAGGTCTTTAAAGCGTATGTACCTGGCTGATCCTGACTAATTGCTCCTGAAATCTCCGAAGAAAAAACTGATTTGCCAAAATAAAGTTTTGCCCTTATTCCTGCTGTCAATTTGTGATTTTTCTGAGGAAGGGAATAAGCAATGCTGTATTCCCGATAATGAATGACTTGAACCGGAATATTTTGCACTTGATCAACAAAGACACTTTTAATTTCAGGAAGAATCATGAATTCGCTAACCGGACCTTTCACCGAGGCTGAAAATGCTACATTTTCCATGATCCGGAAATTCAGAAATCCAAAGTGAGAGCGATAGGTAAAGGTTAGTAACTCTGTTTCCAGTTTTTGATTGTAGGTGGGTTGCCCAACCATACTTTTAACAATATCAATGTAATCATCGTCTTTATTCTCCCCTGAAATTAATTTTGAGAACAGATTTTGAATTTCCTTTTGATTGTTAAACCCGATATTCGTTCCGGCAAGAGGGAAAATGCTAAAGGTGAATTGAGCGTCTGAAGTCAAAAATGCAGGGTTGTAACTCGACGAATTAAACTGATTTTCAATTGGATAAAATGACATATTTGTCTGAGCCTTACCCTTAAAGATTAAGACTAACGCCAAAAGTAGCATTAATAACAGGTGCTTTCCGTTCAGACAAAGCCTCATAATCATGATTTTAAGGACTCAACAAACAAAATTCGCCAAAGTTGCTGAATCCGTCTTTTACGGGTTAAACAATTTTGTCATTGTGATTACATAAACCACAAATTTAAAATTCCTGAAAGTTATAACGTAGAATTTTAAGGTAAGGTATAAGTTGCATTAACTTAACCTTATATCTGAGAATTATTTTTCAGCATTATCTTTTTTGATCAGTCCGGTTCGATTAACCGAAATATTTTTTCTTCTTTTATAAAAGGGAAGGTATTCATTTTCTTCATAATTCATTTTATTCCGGAAAAGGAAAAAACACATACCAAAAGTTATACCTGAAAAATCTGCCGATGATGGGAGAAGAAAAGAAAGAAAACTATCCGTTCCGACGAAGTATTGACCTCCATTCCACTGGTAAGTTAGAGCCAATGGGATGTTGGTGTACGAATTTCCAAGGATTGCATAACCCGTTGTAATTTTGAGATTTTTTTTAACATCGAAGACTCCTGTTAGTGTAATGCTGTTGTAGTTGAGGTCCTTTTTTTGAATAAATCTGTCTACAATTCCGATGTTCAGTTTTGGATTAACCTGGTATTGCAACCCTGCAAATAAAGTTAAAGGCATCGTCGTTGAATAAGAAGTGCTGTCAATATCAATCTTATACAAATCTGGAATAGATTCATAATCGGTCGAGAAATTTTCACTTTTTGTTAGCGTAGTTTGGTCGCCTGAGATGATAAATGCCTGAGGGAATTGGTATTCGCCTTTATAAATCATCGTATTCAGATTTTTTTTCCATTTGATCTTTCCCACATCCAGAACGCTTGACGAGACCACCAAATCAGGTGTAATTTTGTAGGTAAAACCAATGTCGAAACCGGTTCCGAAATTTCCTGAGTTCATGATATATTTACCAATTGTAAAATCATTAGTCTGATTAACAGCAGTTAGTTGTTCCTGATCATTTTTTATGATTGTAACGGGGAATGACATTTGAACCCGATTGCGGGTTGTCATAAAATACTCAGAATTTCTTTCTATTATTTCGCCCTGAATATTAGAATTCATCGAAAACTTGCCATAGTATACTTTCGCCCTGATCCCCACCGAAAGCTTGTTTTTGATTATTTCGTTGGCATACCCAAGGCTGTATTCACGATAGTGCATGGCAGCTGCCGGGAACAGCTGTGGCTTATTTAGAGTCACCGTACTGAAGTCCGGATTCGTTAAGAACTGTGAGAACTGGCCTTTCAAATTCGTCATCATCTGCATATTTTCCTTAATCGAAAAGTTAAACGTTCCGAGATGTGAATGATAACCAATATTAAGTAGCGGCACTTCCATTCTCTGGTAAAATAAACCAAGATCCAGCATACTGTTGAATACTGCTTTAAGATCTTCGGTTGTTTGACTACCTTTTATTACATTGAGAACCATGTCCTTAATAACAGACTGATTGTTATACCCTACGCTCATTCCGGCTAAGGGTAAAATACTGAAAGTAAAATTTTTCTGAGAAGTTAAAAATGCAGGGTTGAAATTTGATGTGTTATACTGGTCGGGCGTATTGTAAAAAACCATGTTTGTTTGAGCATTACCATGTAACGTCAAAATCAACAAATAAGTTAGAAATAGAAAAACTGGTTTCCCTTTACGTTGATATTTCATACAACAATTTAATCATAGTACTTGGAGATCATCAACGCCTTCGCCCGGCTTAATCAGACAATTTCTCCGCCGGCAAATATCATTAATTTATATATAACTAAAAACATCAGTCAAATTCAATTTTTTTTTATACCAGCTAAAAGTGAAAAGAGTAATTAATTCCTTAATTCGATGATGAGTTAACTAAAATACTATTGGGAATCGAAAAGTGGAACTTACTTCCCTTTCCGGGGAAACTCTCTACCCAAATCTTTCCTCCATGCTTTTCAACAAATTCCTTGCAAAGCAATAGTCCAAGACCTGTTCCCTTCTCTTCATTAGTGCCTAAAGTGGTGTGGTTCTGATCAATCCGAAACAACATCGAGATTGATTCTTCATCCATTCCAACTCCATTATCCGACACAGATACCACCAGATCATTAAGCATTTGCTTCGCTGAAATACTAATTTCACCGCCCACATTGGTGAATTTTATGGCATTCGAAATCAGGTTTCTCAGTACGGTATTAATCATAGCCTTGTCGGCAAAAAAAGAAAGATTAGAGGACGTTTCCAAATAAATAGTGATTGATTTTTGTTGAGCCAGGGCGAGGAATAACTCAGCTACCTTATTTATGGAAGTAGAAATGTCAATCTTTTCGGGAGTATAAACGATACGCCCTGTTTGCGACTGTGACCATTCCAATAAGTTCATCAACAAATCCATCGCTTGCTGAGAAGAGTTCTGAATAATACCTGCATACTTTTCAATCGAAGCATAATCCTTTTCCTCGATCTGCCTTATCAGCAAATTGCTAAAACCAATAATACTATTGAATGGACTTTTCAAATCGTGCGCAATAATGGAGAAGAATTTATCTTTGGTGGCATTAAGGTTTATAAGTTCTTCATTTTTGAGTTTAATTTCAGCTTCATCCCGCATTCGTTCAGTAATATCAACAATTAATCCATGCCATAACATGTCCCCGTTATCCAATTGTTCTGGCAATGATGAAATATGAAACCACCTGATGTCTCCTTTTACAACAACACGTCCTTTCCAGTTGAATGGCCGCTTTTGTTCAATTCCCTCCCGATTTAATCTGGTAAAGCTTTCCAAATCATCGGAGTGAATGGCTGTGAAAATGGCATGGTTATCCGCGAGCAAATCTTCAACACTCAAACCGAGCATTTCTGCCATTCTTGGACTGACGTATTCCAAGGCAAATGTACCGTCTGGTTTGGTTTTCAGGATATATACTCCAACTGGAATTTTTGAGACCAGATTGTCATACTGCTTCTTGCTTTTGAGTACTGCCTCTTCGGCTTGTTTACGTTTAGTAATATCAATCCCTACCCCGGTGAAATATTCCTTTCCATTAATTGTTAACAGGGAGGCTGTGAAATACATCGGAATGGTTTTACCATTTTTTTTCTGCAAGTTAGCTTCTGCCGTACCAAAGCCATTTAAAATAGTCGCCTTAACACCATCATTAACTGCTATTTGACTATCGATGTCTCCTTTATACCAATCCAATAATTTCTTGTGCGATAATTCTTCACCAGTATAACCAGTCATAATTTCGTGCTTCGTATTCCATCGAACCAGGTTTCCCTCTAAATCGTAAAGATAGATTATGCCTGGAATACTGTTGAAAATGGCATCGATAAGTGCCTTTTCTTTTGCCAATTCATTCTCTATTTGCTTTCGCTCGGTAATATCCCGGGCAATAACCATCATGTTTTCAAAACGATTGTTTTCGAATATCGGGACAAAGAAACTTTCATAATGTCTGAAACTTCTATTATCACCCTGAGCTGTATGTTCAACATATTGGGTCGAATTGGTTTGTTTCGAGATGTTAAAGGCTTGCTCGTATATCGGTTTTGAATCATCTTGCAGAAAATCGATATATGTTTTTCCCTCAATATCTTTCACAGAAAAACCCTCAGCAAAATGGTTCAGAAAAAGGTATTTTCCATCGCGGTCATATAAAGCGATATAGTCGGGAATCGTATTTACCAGCTTGCGCCATTTTTCTTCACTTTCGTGCAAAGCCTGATCGGCCAGTTTACGCTCGCTGATATCTTGAAAGGCTCCCTGAATTTTAACAATTTTCCCTTTGTCGTCAACAAATGCTTCTCCAGTTGTTCGTATCCAAACACGCTTTCCCTTTGCTGTGATTATTTCCATTTCCTCATCATAAGGGGTTCCATTTTCTGAACAATTGGTAAACAGCTGAGTGATTTTATCGCGCCATTCAGGGGCATAGAAACTAATCCCTTCATCTATTGATGGATTATATCCAATGGGCATTTCGTGAATTTTTGCCACCGTATCAGACCAAATCACTTTATTACTGGCAGCGTCTACACTCCATCCTCCAAATTTAGCCGTTTCGCCTGCAATTCTAAGAAGTGAATAATTGGCATTGAGTGCTTCATCAGCTTGTCTGCGGGTGGTAATATCCTGCGAAACGACCATTCCGGCAATAATCTCATCCCGATTATTCTTAACCGGAAGAATATTTACCGAATAGCTGCGGCCATTGAATTCAGAAATCAAATTTTCAGTTGATCTTCCTTCCAGCGCATTCATATAAATGGGCGCCAGACGATTGGCTCTTTCAGGTGGAAGTAATTCCCTTAACGTTTTGCCTTCTATGTCGCTGATTGTGAAGCCAAACTCAGAAGATAAATGGCCTTCAGCAAGAATAAAACGAAGGTTATGATCAAAAAGAAAGATAGAAGTATCCGGCAGGTTTCGGGCCAAAAGACGATAATTGGATTCGCTCTCCTTCAAGGCTTCTTCGGCTTGCTTGCGCGCGGTAATATCAATGCCGCTACTCTGAAGTGCATATCCTATTCCGCGCCCATCTATTAAAACCTGATCAGTAATCAGCAAAGTCTTGGTGCCGGTTGGTAGTTCAAAAGTATATTCATATTCTTCGCCAATGCCCGATTCAATTACTTTTTGGTTTCTTTCAAGGTACTTTTGTGCCCCTTCCTGAGGCAAAAAATCAAAGATCGATTTGCCAACTATGTCATCAACATCCCCGCCAAAATGTTTGGCAGCCCTGGAGTTGACTAAATGGTAAATTCCATCTTTATCGATAATGACAATGGCGGTACCTGAATTTTCGAAAAGAGATTTATATTTCAGATCTGCGATTGCTTGTGAAGCTAGACGCACCGAAGCAATTCCTCGTGATTCCTTTCTCCCTATTTTCATTTTTGCAATTTGGTTACCAACTATATTTCACAACCGAAAATTAATGACATACCGATTTTGCCAATACTTCGATTTTGTAATTGCTCAAAATATGTATGCGTAATAATAATTCAGCTTAAAAAATTACAACTTATGATTCACAACATCGCACTACAAAAGGGTAATAAATTTAATAAAATAAATCCTCATTTTCAAGGCTTTCGGGCAAATACTGGCATTTCACCTTTCACCGTTCTTTGGAATCGTGAAATAAAACTTACTTCCTTTACCTATTTCGCTCTCAACCCATATTTTTCCACGATGTTTTTCGATGAATTCCTTGCATAAAATCAGTCCTAAACCAGTCCCAATTTCATTTTGTGTGCCCATCCTTATGTTGTTTTCGTCGATGCGGAACAATTTACCTATCGCTTCTTTTTTTATACCTATTCCATTGTCGGAAATCGAAATTTTTAATTCATCCAGCTTCTTTTCCGCAGAGACGATAATCTGACCGCCTGGATAGGTGAATTTGATTGCATTTGAGATAAGATTTCTCAGAATCGTGTTAATCATGGCTTTATCGGCAAACACAAGTAGATTTCGAGGTAATTCTTTAATAATTGTAATCGATTTCTGATGAGCTGATTCGTTGGATAGTTCGATAACCTCGTTGATCAAAGAGCCTAATTCAATATATTCACGCGAGAACTCCATTCGTCCGGTTTGTGACCTTGCCCACTCCAAAAGGTTCATCAATAAATTAAAAACTGTTGTCGAAGATTTTTGAATGATTCTGGCATACTCTTCAATTCCGTCAAAGTTTTTTTCCTGAATTTGCTCTACCAGAAGGTTACTTAAGCCCAAAATACTGTTGAACGGACTCTTTAAATCGTGTGCTATAATTGAAAAAAACTTATCCTTAGTGGCAACGAGTTCACGTAAATGAGCTTCGTTTTCTTTTAGGGTCTCTTCATTCCGCATGCGCTCAGTAATATCAACAAATGTGGTTGCAAAATAGCCCGGATTGGGCGAAAATACTGAAATCTGAAAATGACGGTCAAGAGGAGGAAAATAAGTTTGAAAGAAATGAGGTTCGCCTGTTTCGGCTACTTTTGCATAAATATCGAGATATGGTGCAGGTGTTGAACCATAAAGCTGGGTAGCCAGAACTCCTTTGGCATTTTCAGCCTGAATACCTACTTGTTTTTCGAATGCTGGATTGATATCAATAATTTTATAATCAACGGCCTTATGAGTGTCGTCGTAAACAAGCTCGTGAAGTGCAAACCCTTCGGACATTTGAGTAAACAAAGTGCGAAATTTATTTTCACTTTCTCTTACGGCATCTTCACTTCGCTTCCGCTCGGTGATGTCCTGAATTACGCCAAATACGGTTCTTCTTTCTTTGTCGAATGTTGCAATTGAGTGGATATTTTTTATTATTCCTGTATCTACAGTTTTTATTTTAAACTCAATGTCGTACGGAAGGTTTTCTTCGATTAAACTCTTCATCGCTTCATTAAGTGAAGGCCGGTATTCGGATAATGCGATTGACTTGATAATCGAATAATCAATCTGATTTGAATCGAGCCCGTAAATCATTCTGGCTCCTTCTGATGTGTATATTGTTTGAGAATCGAGATGAAGTTCCCAGTTCCCTGAACTTGAGGCTAGTTCAGCCCTTTTCAGCCTGGCTTCGCTCGCTGCAATATCATCTTCTGACTTCTGACGCAGAACACTCTTCCATACTGCGTCCATCATTAAACTCAATTGGATAATGTCAATGTTGTTGTAATCATCCTGTTTGTTAGCTACACCCACAACAGCTACTATCTTCTCACTGCTGAAAACAGGAATTGTCAGGAATTTATGCAATTGAGCATGACCTTCTGGAATTCCCATTTTTAAACAATTGGGTGCCTCAAAATCATTTATCATTATGGACTTTCTCTGCCGAACCGCTTCGCCCCAGATGCCAGTCTTATCTAATTCATAAACAGTTTGTGGTTCCATTACGCTGCATTGATGCATAACTTCCTTAGACCACGTATTTAGGTTAAATTCCCTTTTATTTTCATCGTAAAAAAAGATGTAGCCGATTTTACTTTTAGTGAGTGAAATAGCTTCCTCTAAGGCAAAGTCAAGTAATTGCTGAATGTTATTGGCCGAAAACTGGTTGATCCGATAAAGACTTTCAAATCTGGACATTTCTTGTTTTATCTCTTGTTCGGCTCGCTTTCGGTCACTTACATCGTGCACGATGGAGTGAATCAAGAGCTTTCGATTGACTTGAATGCTACTGCTAAATACTTCTACATCACGAATGGAGCCATCAGCCAACCTGTGGCTGAATTCAAAATAATTTTGCTTATTCATTTTGGCTCTTTCTATCGATTGCATGACCTCCCCGGGAGAAAATGTATTGATTTCCTGAATCCTCATTTGTTTGAGCTGCTCTTTGGTCCAACCGTAAAAGGTCTCAGCAGCTCGGTTTGCGTCAATTATATTTTCTGTATCGGGATCAATGATCAATTTTATAGCAGCATGGTCTTCGAAAATCTTGCGGAATAATTCTTCGCTATCCCTCAGTTCTTTCTCTTTATTTCTGTACTTTTCATTTTCGGCTTTCAGTTCATCGATCAGTTTCAGGGTTTCTGTATGGCTTTGTTCCAACTCATGGGTACGTTCGGCCACCAGTTGCGATAAACGTTCATTTTCATTGAGTCTCTGATTGATAAATTGCTTTATTTTTAACATCGCACCAAGTTGAGCAATGAGTTCTGCTTCATCAATGGGTTTGTGCAAAAAAGCTTCCGCCCCAACCTTAATTGCTCTGATGCGCTTTTCTTTATCTTCGTTTATCGCAGTCAGAAAAACCACAGGAATATTACATGTCTGTTTATCCAATTTCAACTTTCGACAAATTTCAAAGCCATCCATATCAGGCATAATGATGTCGAGCAAAATAATATCCGGATTCTCAAGAATGGCAAATTCAATTCCTTTTTTACCTGATAAAGCAGTAACGAAAACCGCATCAGGAAATGAATCTCTTATAATAGCCCCAAGTGTAATCAGGTTGTCTTTGTTAGCGTCAATCGCGAGAATTTTTATCATATTTCCTGCAATTTATTTAGTGATTATGCCAATGGGAATTGTAAAATAAAAGGTTGAGCCTTTCATTTGGACAGATTCCATCCAGATTTCTCCGCCCAACATTTCAACCAAACTTTTGGAAATGGCCAACCCCAACCCATTACCTCCATATTTCCTGGAGTCAGCCGATTCAACCTGCCTGAACCGTTCGAATATTTCGTCGTGGTATTCTTCGGGAATGCCAATTCCAGTATCGCTGACCTGAAACTTAACACAGTCTCCTGTTGTTTTAAATCCAAGTTTAACGGATCCTTCTTTGGTAAATTTTATAGCATTACTTACCAGATTGGTCAAAACTTGCCGTAAACGGTTTTCATCACTTCTTATCCAGATTTCTTCTTTTGGACTTGATGGATCAATTATCAGCTCAATACCCTTATCCTGAGCAATGAACGTATATTCTTTCTGAACGGTAGATATCAGTTTCTGCGCAACAAATGGAAGTTTGTAAACAGATACCTGCCCTGCCTCAATCTTCGAAAAATCCATGATATCACTAATAATAGAAAGCAGATAGTTACCACTGTTAAAGATTATTTTTGCAAATTCAGGTTGTTGGTCAAAATCAAAATCTGGATCAGCCATCAATTCAGAAAAACCAATAATACTATTTAACGGAGTGCGAACTTCATGGCTCATGTTAGCCAGAAATGCCGATTTTAACCGATCAGATTCCTGCGCTTTTTTTAGTGCAATATTTAATTCTTGTTCTGTTTTTTTGCGTTCAATGGAAATGCTGATCTGATGCGAGATAAACTCAAGCATCAACAAATCTTTTTCAGTGTATGCCTCCGGATTATCATAGCTTTGAACAACAATGGCACCAACAGCCTTTTTATCAGCAAACAATGGAACTCCCAACCATACTTTTGACATTGTTCCATATATTTCAATCTCTCCCAGCTCAACTAATTTGTTCACCTCAGGTTCGCGTAGCAGTAGCGATTTTTGGTTTTTCACGACATATCCGGTGGCTGATTTCTCGGCTGACCATGTATTTAATACATCTTTTTCGTCCTTTTCATAAATGGTTGAAAGCATATTTGTTTTTTCATCGTAGAAGGCGATAAAAAAGTTATTTGAGTTGAGTAGTTTCCCAAGCTCAATGCTTATAAATTCAATTAAATTAGGTAAATCTCCTGATGAAAGTGCCGCCGTTGAAATGGAATACAGCATTTGCTGAACTCTATCGGCCTTTACTTTTTCTGTTATATCGAACTGAGTCCCCCACATTCGTATTAAATGGTCGTTTTCGATAATTCCCATCCAGTTATTGCTAAAAACCAAGTGTTTCCCGTCAGAGTCTATTTCATTGGTAATGGCATTTTCAATGTGATATCCGTTTTTTACAAAATCGCGCATGATTTCGCGGTTAACCGGATTATTGCGGCCGCCATGAAAATAGAGATGACTTTTGCCTAACATTTCACTTCGGTCTTTGATCCCGTACATCTTCAGGAAAGCATCATTACATTCAGCAACAAACATATGGTCGTAAATGAAATCGACCTGTTCTTCAATCATTAAGCTTATATCAACAGGCTGGTCAGATTCGAACCGATAAACTCCCTCTGAAACCTGAGAGACAAACTGCCTGTAGCGCTCTTCACTTTCTTTGAGTGCCCGTTCAGCTTGCTTGCGTTCAGTGATATCGCGATCAATTCCCAACACCAGTTCGCGATCGCCAAGGGTGACTATTGATGTTGAAATCTCGATTGGAAAGATGTGTCCATCTTTATGAATGTGTGTTCCTTCTTTGTGAATGGTACCGTATTGCCTGAGTTCCTCAAAATAGGCTTTACGTTCCTCTCTCGATCCTTCTGATTCATTGAGAAAATCAATGGAACGGCCAATCATTTCATCGCGTGTGTATCCATTCATGCGACAGGCTGCTTCGTTGCAATCCATGATCGGCCACGAATTTGTTGGATGGTATGGATCGATTAACACAATGGCATCAGGTGAGGAATTGAACAACCCTTGAAACAATTGGACGCTTTCTTGTAGTGCTTGTTCCGATTTTTTTCGTTCAGTAATATCCTGAAATATTTCGAGCATGGCTTTTTTGCCCTTAAATATCATTCCTGTGTGGCTGATCTCAAATATCCTTCCCTCAAAAACTCCTGATGATTCAAAGCTTGCAGTTTCACCAATTTTTATTCCTTCATTTAATGGACAGCCGATGCATTGAGTTTTATCGTCACGATAGAACTCCCAGCATTTTCCTCCAATAGCATTCTTGCCGAAAGTATTTTCAAAACTCCCGTTCTGAAATAAAATATTTCCATGTCCGTCAACGATGTTCATGCCGAAAGGGATGGTCTTTAGTAACGATTGATTGAACTCATAGCTTTCTTTCTGTGCTTCTTCGGCAAATTTATGCTCCGAGATATTTAAAACAAGTCCTGAAGCAATTAGCGGTCTTCCTTCTGAATCTCGTTTTGTAACCGAACCAATATCATAAAACCATTTATATTCTCCTGATAAAGTTTTTATCCGGTATTCAATCTCATATTTATCAACCAATCCGGATAAATGGTTTCTCATGGCATTCATGGCAGGTTCATAATCTTCAGGATGAACCAAGGCGGTAAAATCGGTGTAATGTTTAAATTTTTCAGGAGAATAACCCAACATTTCGGCTTTCCGTTTTTCGAAAACAACATCACCTGTAGTCAAATCCATTTCCCACCATGCCATTTTTGCCGTGCTCATTGCAAGTTCCAATCTTTCAACATTTTCACGTAATTTGTCTTCAGCCCACAATCGTTCGCTTATGTCGAGAAATGACCAAACCCTGCCTTGGGGTTTGCCATCCAGATACATTGGTTTCGACACTCGCTCAAAAACGCGTCCATCTTTAAGATTTAATAAATCGGTAGATTCTGCCTGAGAATTTAAATACAATTTCTCAATCCTGGCGACAATCTCTTCTGGGTTAACTAACTGATCTAGAATATAATTTATTAATGTTTTGTCGTCTCCTGAGGCCATGATATTTTCAGGTACTTGCCACATTTCGACAAATCGCGAACTGGTTTTTATTACCTTCCTTTCATGATTAACGACAAGTATTCCATTGTGAATTGATTCCAGTGTTGATTCTGTTAACAATAATGAGTACTTCAATGCTTCGTTTGCACGCTTTCTTTCGGTGATATCGCGAAAAGTTCCCATGATACAGGATTTCCCCTGAAAGATTACTTCTGAGGCCAGAATCTCAACCGGCACTTCCAGTCCATCAGAACGAAGCACACTATTTTCAACAGCATAAGAATTTATCCTGTTCTTAATCTGTTCTTTATGCTTATTAAAGGTGTCGTTGGTATAATCTTTCTTAACCGGCGGATGAAGTTTGGACTGGTGAATTCCGACCAGCTCACTTTGCGGACGAAGCATTAACCGGGAAGCAGCTTCGTTGGCGTCAACTAGAATACCCGATTCAATATCGGCAATAAAAATGGCATCGGCCGCTTTTTCAAAGAATTCGCGAAATTGAACTTCGCTTTGCTGAAGAGCCAGTTCTGCTTTGCGGCGTTCAGAAATATCTCTGATAATTGTTTGAATGGCGGGCTTACCCATGTATATTACAGGTATGCCTAAGACTTCAACATCAACCAGTTCACCTTTTAATGAAACAAATTTTTCTTTTATAAATGTTGAAGGCTGACTTGTCGAATAAATCTTCTTTATTCTTTCTAAAGAACCATTTCTGTAGTCAGGGTGAACATAGTCCATCAGCGGCCTTTCGATCAATTGATCGAAGGAATCGGCTCCGGCAATTTTTAAGGCCGCCGCATTTGCGAATACGAATTTTCCGCTTTCATGAATTACTACAGCGTCAGGCAAAAGATCGACCATGGTTCTGTATTTCTCCTCGCTTGCAACCAGGGCTTTTTCTGCTCTTCTTTTCTCCGTAATATCCTGCAGTATGCAGTGTGTTTGCTTAAATTCTCCTTTTAAATCGTAGCCAATCCGTCCCTCAAACGCAATAAATAATTTGATCCCGCTTTTATGAACCATCTCGAACTCGCTGTGTATAAAACCCTGGGCTTTAAACAGTGGAAACCGCTTTCTGAAACCGTCCTTATACTCGGGTGAAAGAAAATCGCCAAACCATTTCCCAATAACTTCTTCACGAGTATAACCCAATGTATCTAACCATTGCTGGTTTACTTCAATAAAGTGTCCATCGAAATTGAGAGACTGGTAACCCAAAGGTGCCTGATTAAATAACAACTGAAATCGCTCTTCGCTCTCCTTAAGCGCTCTTTCGGCATTTATCCGGTCCGAAATATCACGAACCATCCCTTCGGTACCTACGATTTGCCCCTCTTTGCTACACAACCATTGAACATTCATTGAAGCCCAAAATGCTGAGCCATCCTTTTTTTTACCCTGAGATACATAATCTTTGATTTTCCCTTCGGTGCGCAATATGGAAATTAATGAATGGCGTTCCTTTGGATTAAAATATAGTTGTTCGGCAGGTTGGCCTAATAGTTCATCGATTGACTGATAGCCATACATTCTAAGTGCAGAAGGACTTAACAGAGTAAATCTTCCGGCCAAATCGGTCTGAAAATAGGAATCCTGAAGATTTTCAAATAAATTTTTAAATTGTACCTGGCTTTGCAATAGTGCCTTGGTTCTTTCCTCAACCAATTGCTCCAACTTTTCCTTTTCGGTGCGTTTCAGTTCGCCGGCAGCCTTTATTTTTACCATAGCCTTTATCTGCGCGATAAGTTCTGTTTCT
Organism: Aquipluma nitroreducens; assembly: GCF_009689585.1. Classification (GTDB taxonomy): domain Bacteria; phylum Bacteroidota; class Bacteroidia; order Bacteroidales; family Prolixibacteraceae; genus Aquipluma; species Aquipluma nitroreducens. Next base: position 2,367,092 of record NZ_AP018694.1, read on the forward strand.
TCAATAGGTTTTGAAATGAATCCTTCAGCTCCAACTTCAAGAGCTTTTATCCGATTTATTTTATCGCCTTTTAATGCTGTTAAAAAAACCACGGGGATATCGCTCACCCGTTCGTCTGATTTTAAAAGGCGACAAACTTCAAAACCATCCATGTCAGGCATAATGATATCGAGCAGTATCACATCCGGATTATGAGCTATGGCCAGCTCAATTCCTTTTGAACCATTTAAAGCAGTATAAACAACAGACTCAGGGAAAGTATCATGAATGATAGCCTTCAGACTGATCAGGTTATCGTTAATGTCGTCGATTGCAAGGATTTTTGCCATAGTTTTATTTTTTGTTACACTGAGAACCACAGAGAATTTATCACAGAGAACCACAGAGTTTTAATATCGATATCTTTTTAATCCATTTTTGAGCAATGTCACATTAAAGTTTATAAGCAATCCGATATTCTTGCGAGCGAATTTCATGTAAGTCAAGATTTGGGCTTCATGAACTGGATTTAAAATATCAACAGCTTTTAACTCAATAATAACTAAATCTTCAACAAGAATATCAAGGCGATAGCCACAGTCTAATTTAATGTTTTTATATACAACAGGAACTGCTTTTTGACGTTCGATTTTAAGTCCCAGATTATTGAGTTCATAGGCAAGACATTCTTCGTATGCCGACTCAAGCAACCCAGGTCCAAGTTGTTTGTGTACTTCAATTGCACACCCAATTATTTTTTCGGTAATCTCGTTAAATTCCATAATTGTACATTTTTTCTCGGTATAGCTACGTGTAGTCGATGCGGAACTTGGTGTTATTTTTTTGTTCACTGAAGACTACTGAGTTATTAATAACTATATCTTTTAATCCATTTTCAGGAATTGTCCCCTCACTTAAATAATTATGCCCATTAAAAACTATTTTTCTCCGTGAATCTCTGTGCCTTCTCTGTGTTACTCAGTGAAATAAATTTTCTTATCCAGACAATCACCGCAGTTTTTCTGAGAGTTACCCGGAGTTTTAGTTCAGAAATTCTTCAATCGTTTTTTCAAACAGAACATTGTCGATAGGTTTCGAAATGTACCCATCGAAACCGAGCGCAATAAAATCTTCACGATCCCCTTTCATGGCACTGGCCGATACGGCAATAATTGGGACCATTTCCAGCTTTTCTTCTTTCCGAATCTCGTTCAGGGCTTCAATACCGTTCATGCCGGGAAGCGCGATGTCCATCAGAATCAAATGTGGCTGATGCTTAATTGCCTGTTCAACTCCTGCTTGTCCATCTTCCGCTTCAATAATCTGGCACTTCCCGTCGAGAAGCGCTTTTATGGTTATCATGTTATCCGGATTATCTTCAACCACCAAAACCAATGGAGTTCCCGTCACCGGTAACTTTGCGGGATTTACAATCGGGGTATTGACCGGCACTGAATCAGGAAACATCATTCGGGCTACGGTTGAAAGTAGTTGATCTTTATTGATATCCCCTTTTTGAATAAGCTGGTGAATGCCATTGTTTTTTAGGAATGCAAGCTCCTGTTTCGTTACGTATTTAGCTGTGAGTATAATCACAGGCAGATGATCTGTTTTTTCTTCATTCCGAATCCGTTTCAGTACCTCAAACCCGTCAACTTCAGGCATCATCAGGTCAAGTATCATGGCATCCGGAATTTGTTGCTCAATCTGCTTAAGAGCTTCATTTCCATTGTGTGCCACCATGATATGATATCCCTCCTGAAGCAGAATGTCTTTCATTTGAACAACGATTGCCTCATTATCTTCAACCAAAAGGATGGTTTTCCCAGTGGTTTTTATTTCGCCATTGTTGACTGATTTTGTCGTTTTCAACTGATCAACATAGTTTTCAATGTTTTCCTGAATGGCGATATATTGAAGCGGCAGGCTGAGTATAAATTTCGAGCCCTTGCCGTGCTTGCTTTCAACTTCGATACTTCCTCCCAACAATTCAGTGTATTTTTTAGCAATGGCCAATCCGAGTCCTGTACCGCCATATTTTCTGGAACTACTACCATCGGCCTGCCTGAATTCATCAAAAATTTGGTGAATATGCTCCTGATCAATTCCTATTCCGGTGTCGCTCACCGTAATCCGAATGGAATGACCAACTTCTTCTGCAATAATCTCAACACTACCTTCTTCCGTGAATTTTACTGCATTCACCACTATGTTTTGAAGAATATGACGACATTTTACGTAATCGCTTTTGATTGGTGTAAGATCAGTTCCTGAGGTATAGCGTAGGACAATGTTTTTTTGTTTTGCCTGAGGGTCGATCATTTCAACAACCTCATTGATTAGCTCCCGGACATTAAACCGGTTGATTTCAACTTCTTCGCGCCCGGCCTCAATGCGCGACAAGTCGAGAATATCATTAATAAGCGACAGCAATTGTTTGCCATTGCGTTCAATCACATCGAGGTAACTGTATTCTTCTTCGGGCACTTTACCTGAAAGGCGGCGATTAAGCACACCCGAAAGGGCAATCACCGAATTAAGAGGCGTGCGCAACTCGTGGCTCATATTCGACAGGAAACTAGTTTTTAAGCGGTTCGATTCGTCCAATTGCTTTTTCTGCATTTCCAGTTCGACATTTTGCTCAGTCAATTCACTGGCCTGTGCCGAAAGTTCTCTTTTTTGTGCTTCAAGTTCGCTGTTGGCAGCCGAAACAATTTCAGACCGGTGAGTCAATTCTTTGTTCAGAATGTGTAATTCTTGCCTTTGAGTCTCCAATTCCGTATTCTGACGACTCAGTTGCAGCGAGAAATCCTTCAGTTTCCGGTAGGTGAGAATGCCGTCCATCCTGGCGTTAAGCATCCCCCAAATGCTATGGATAAGGCGAATGCTATTTTTACTAAAGTTCTTAATACTCATCAGTGATAAAACGGCCACAGTTTCATTCCCGGAGACAATTGGAATGGTAAGAATTTCGCGCGGTATAAATTTCCCGCTAACGGTATGAAACGAGAAACGTGAATCTTCAGGAATACTAGTGATGTGTTGAATCTTTTGTGTTGACAAGGCAGTGCCAAACTCTCCTTCAAAATGAATCGCCGAAAAAGGCTTACAACCTCCCTGATCCATTCCCACACATTCAAAATGCTCAAATACAGTTTTATCTTCGTTCAGAAAATAAACGGCACCCATCTGAGAGTGTGTATGCTCAAGTAAACTGCTTAAAAGTGCATGACTGAATTTATGTGCATCATCTTCGCTAAGCATTACTCCGGCAAGCTTGGCTGCCTGATTATTCAAAGTCATTTCTGCTTCGATCGTTTTGGCCATATGGTTAAACGAAGTTGAAAGTTGGCCAAACTCGTTTGAAGATTTATATTTACTTCTTATATCCAATTTACCCTCTCTAAACAGATTGGTAACGCGGGCAAGCTCCACAACTGGGCGACGAATGTTTCTATTTAGAAAATATATGATTAGAATTGAAAGCCCCAAAATACCAATAACCAGAAACTCAAGTTGGCGATTCAAGATATTCTTTAGTTTTGTTGCCCTAAAGAGAAGGTCGTTTGCTTTTGATTTAGCAAAGTCATCAATTATTCTAACATAATTCAATAATTGTTCCCTTTCAGTACCAATGTCTCCAGTCTTTTCAAGTCTTGCAAGTGCTTCTGGAATATTACCTGCTTTCCCGGTTTCTCTATTTCCCAATCGTACCTGAACCCATCGATTAAATGCAACCTGAGCATTTTCAATATCTGATGGCGGACCTAAATATCTTTCACTTAATATCTGGAACTGTTTCTCTGCATCAGCCTGATGAACATCCGAATTTAATATAGCTGCTTGTCTTTCCTGATCGGTTTGAGCCAAAAGAAAATTCCTGAATTCCAGACGCATGGCCATAATATCGGTTTTCAGTTCGCCTAAAGCTTGCCTTACTTTAAACGGATGCTCGTAAATTTCATTGGCCTGAAGCGCTATTTTATCAGTTTGTTGCCACGAAATTATTCCAAGAAAGATGATTAACAGTATAATTATTCCGAAACCAATTTTTAATTGCGTTCCAATTTTAAGGTTAGATAGTTTCATAAATTAGTATTTAAGGCATTAGGCAACAGGCAATGGTAAAAGTTATTCATATCTATTTGATTTTTGCTATTAATGAGGACAACATTTTATTTAAAGATTCAATTTTATTTAACAGGAAGCCTGATTCCTCCGAATCAAAATATTTGAGCCTGATACAAAGCAATATTTGTGTTTCAACTTCTAATAACGACCCCCGACTAATAGAAAGAAATTGTTTATAGCTACCTGTCGATTGCCTTCCATATCCTTCAGCAATATTTGAGGGTATTGAAACAGAAGCTCTCCTCAATTGCGATACCAGACCAAATTGTTCCGCATCTGGCAACTTTTTTGTGAAATTATAGACATCTTCAACCAAATCTATTCCTCTTTGCCAAACCAATAGATCTTTATAGCTATTTATTACCATCTTAATCTAATTTGCTTCTATATCTTTCTGTTACCCAATGTCTGTTACCCAATGTCTATTGCCCATTGCCCATTGCCCATTGCTTTTTTCTGAAATATGGCTGAATTAGCAAAAACTTCGCGGTAATTATTCCCTTTTGCTATTTCCCGTTCAGTTTCACTGGTGATCAAGTAACCGCCGTTGGCCAAGCTGTTTCCTAGCTTATCAAGTATCCGGTTACGGTATACGGGTTTATAATAAAACAGCAAATTACTGCAAAAAATCAGATCGAAATTTCCATAAATACTTGCTGGCGGGCATGTTCCTTCTCCGGAAAGCAGATCAAAAACCGAAAAGTTGATGATCTCTTTAAGTCGTGGAATTACAGAGTATGTTTCTTCCTTTTGAATAAAATAAGTTTGAATTCGATTCAGCGATACTTTGCCCAGAGTCGCTGATGTATAATCGCCCACTTGAGCTTTTGTTAATTCACTTTCATTGTGGTCGGTAGCAAAAATCAGACATTGGGTTTCTTTCGGTTTATTTTGAGTCAGTTCATCACATAAAATTGAAAGGCTGTATGCTTCCTGTCCGCTTGCACAAGCTGCCGACCAAATCCTGATTTTCTTTTCGCGACTGATTCTTCTTTTCTCCAATAAGCCTGGCAGAATAATTTGTTCAAGGTAGGCAAAAGTCAATGGATTCCTGAAAAATTCACTGTACGAATTGCTCAGATTTCTTGCTAATTCTGCTTGTTCTTCCTTGTTTTCCTGAAGATTACTCAGGTATAAATCAGCGCTTTTAATTGATTTTGAAGCCATCCGCGCAGCGATTGTTCTTTCCAAAAAAGCAGGATCGAACACTGAAAGATCGATTGCCAATTTGTCTTTTAAGGACAGAATATGGTTTTCAAGGATGGATTTCATTTAAGAGATTGGAATTAAGTCTTTAACAACTCCTAATTTAAAAATAAAATGTAGGTCTGCAAGTCGGAATGAGAAACATTAAATTAAAACAGCAATTAAAAAAACAGCTAAATTACATTTCAATTGTTTTATCACTATTTTTGTTAGCGTTAAAGCTCAACGATTTCATTTCATGTACTATGGAAGAATTTGTTTACAACACAACCCTTGTTAAAACCTACCGGCGATTATTCAGTTGCCTGATGTTCTATAATTAGCCTCTTTCTGGTTTGTGACTTCGTGCACAAATTCTAGCTTTCTCTTTTTCTTTTTATCCATTAATCATTTATAATTAATCATTCATCATTGCTTTGCCATGTTTGAAAAAATCACGCAACATACCGCAGCCCCTTTGAGGGTGGCTGCTTCCGAAGGTAATTACTACGAAACAAAAGCCAACCCGATTGGTCCGGGAATGAACGAACGTATTCAGAAACTCCGGAAACTGAGCGTTGAGGCCGAACCTTCTTTGACCATCGAGCGCGCCTTGTGCGAAACTGCTTTTTATAAGGAAAACTTCGGAAAGCTTTCTGTTCCCGTATTGCGGGCAGCGAACTTTCTGGATTATTGCCAGAAGAAAACAATTTACCTTGGCGAAGGCGAACTCATCGTGGGCGAACGTGGTCCAAAACCCAAATGCGTTCCTACTTTTCCTGAACTAACTTGCCACAGTGTGGAAGACCTGAACGTGCTTAACACCCGTGAATTGCAGCGCTACACCATCAGTCAGGAAGACATTGATACTTATGCCCGCGAAGTAATTCCATACTGGGCCGGAAAAACCCAGCGCGAACGCATCTTCAGCCATGTTCCGCAGGAATGGCGCCTGGCCTACGAAGCAGGAATGTTTACCGAATTTATGGAACAACGCGCTCCAGGCCATACCGCGCTTGACGGGAAAATCTACCGCAAAGGCATGCTGGATTACAAATGCGAAATAGCTGCTCATCTAGCCTCTCTCGATTACCTCAATGATCCCGAGGCTACCGACAAAGCTGAAGAATGGAAAGCCATGGACATTTCGTGCGATGCCGCTATCCTTTTTGCTGAACGTCATGCCGACCTTGCCGAAGAAATGGCTGCTTCTGAAACCGACTCTACACGAAAAGCCGAACTCCTGAAAATTGCCGAAGTTTGCCGTTGGGTTCCGGCCAATGCACCGCGCAACCTGTGGGAAGCCATCCAGATGTACTGGTTTGTTCACCTCGGAACCATTACCGAACTGAACGGCTGGGACGCCATGAATCCCGGACATTTCGACCAACACCTGACTCCTTTTTACAACAAAGGAATTGCCGATGGAACACTCACTCGCGAACAGGCCAAAGAACTGATTTCGTGTTTCTGGATCAAGGTAAACAACCATCCGGCGCCTCCGAAAGTAGGAATTACAGCTCGCGAAAGCGGAACTTACAACGACTTCACCAACATCAACATTGGCGGTATCAAAAACGATGGCAGCGACGGAACCAGCGAAGTTTCGTACATCATGCTCGAAATTGTTGAGGAACTTCACATCCTTCAGCCCGGAAGTTCAGTGCACATCAGTGCCAAAACTCCCGACAAATTTCTGCATGCCGCAACCCGTGTTATCCGCCAGGGACATGGTTACCCTTCGGTATTCAATCCCGATGTGTATGTTCAGGAATTGATGCGTCAGGGAAAATCACTCACCGATGCCCGCGAAGGCGGATGCAGTGGATGTATTGAGGTTGGCGCGTTTGGCAAGGAAGCATACCTGCTAACTGGTTACCTCAACGTTCCTAAAATCATTGAAGTCACTTTAAACAACGGCATTAATCCGGTGACCGGAATTCGGGTTGGCCCCGAAACCGGCGATCCACGCACGTTCAAAAGCTACGATGAATTGTACGAAGCTTTCCTGAAACAGCTTCACTATGTCGTCGATCTGAAAATGCGCGTAAGCAATTACATCGACCGCATGTTTGCCAAATATGCACCGGCACCATTCCTTTCGATTGTCACCGAAGATTGCGTGAGCCGTGGAAAAGATTATTACGATGGCGGCCCTCGCTACAACACCAGTTACATTCAGTGTTGCGGATTGGGAACCGTAACCGACAGTTTGGCTGCCCTCAAAAAACATGTATTCGAAGACCAGACCTTCAGCATGGACCGGGTTTTAAAAGCTGTTCTGAACGACTTTAAAGGCGAAGAAGTTTTACGCCAAACCATCATGAACCGTACGCCTTTCTTCGGGAACGATGACGACTATGCCGATTCGATTGCCGTGAAAGTGTACGACGATCTGGTTTCAGCTATCGACGGAAAACCAAACATCAAACCCGGCGGAAAATATCACCTGAATATGCTTTCGACCACTTGCCACGTGTATTTCGGGAAAGTGATGGGTGCCACACCAAACGGACGTATGGCCGGTAAATCCATTTCCGACGGCACATCGCCATCGCATGGTGCCGACACGCACGGACCTTCGGCTGTCATTAAATCACTGACCAAGTTCGATCAGGTAAAATCGGGCGGAACTTTGCTTAACCAGCGCTTTCTCCCAAGTTTGTTGCGGAAAGAAGACGATGTCAAAAAACTTGGGCACCTTATCCGGAGTTACTTTACGCTGGGTGGTCACCACATTCAGTTCAACATTGTTGATACGGCTACTTTGCTGGCAGCTCAGGCTTGCCCGTCGGATTACAAAGATCTGATGGTGCGCATGGCTGGTTACAGCGACTATTTCAACGACATGAATACCGACCTTCAGCAGGAAGTGATTGAACGCACCGAAAATGATGGGTTTTGAAAAAAAGCCCCCTTCTAATTCCCCCATTGGGGGAAGGGTAGCCTCCCCTAACCCCTCCGAAGGAGGGGAACTTGTGCGACCGGCTTGAGGAGTTTCTCGCCATGAAAGGGCAGAATAATCTAGTTTCAGGCAAATGAGGAACGAATATGGCCTGGATAATACTCATATTGCTTTTTTTAAGCCTCACCCTTCGGGGGAGGTTTGGAGGGGGCTTAATTACAAATCATGAATCAACCTTTTATCTTCGATATCAAGCGTTACGCCATCAACGATGGTCCGGGTATCCGGATTGTCATTTTTCTGAAAGGCTGTAACCTGAACTGCGCCTGGTGCCACAATCCGGAAAGCATTTCCAGCGAAACCGAACGGATGTATGCTCCTGCAAAGTGCATCAAATGCGGAACCTGCGTAATGGCTTGTCCTGAAAAAGCCATCACTTTAACTTCGGAAGGAATTATTACCGATACCGAACTTTGCAAAATGTGCGGAAAATGTGCCGAAGTTTGCCCAACCAAAGCCATCGAAATTTCAGGTCATCCGATGTCGGTTACCGAAATCATGAACGAAATCGAGAAAGAACGGGTTTTCTTCGATCAGTCGGGTGGTGGAGTAACTTTTTCGGGTGGCGAACCTTTGCTTCAATCCAAATTTCTCGTCGAACTGCTTGACGAATGCAGTAAGCGGGGAATTCACACGGCCGTTGATACTGCAGGATTGTCCAATACTGAAATTATTCTGGATGTTGCCCGTCGAACCGATCTTTTTTTGTACGACCTGAAAATGATGGACTCTGAACGACACCGTAAATGGGTTGGCGTTCCGAACGAAAAAATTCTGGAAAACCTGAAGGCCGTAGCCGCGACCGGAGTGAAAATAATCATTCGTATTCCGCTGATTGGCGGCGTAAACGATCATGCCGAAAACATGGAAGCCACAGCGCGCTTTGTTGCCGAACTTTCAGGAGAAAAGAAACCCGTGAACTTGTTGCCTTACCACAAGATTGCCCAGACGAAATATCAGAAACTTGGGCGGCCTGACGATTTTCAACTTCTTGAAGAACCAACAAAAGAGGCTCAACAGCAAGCCATTGCCATTTTTGAAAAATACGGAATTGAAGCCAGCATTGGCGGGTAGCGGGAATGGGGCTAATGACCTTGGTTAGAAAAGATGTCAACTTTACTATTTTGAAATACATGTGAAATCAAATATCAAATGCTTCAAAACTCCAATATCAGAATGATTCGATTCGTAATACTTGTTAAAAAGTTTATTTGATTTGAAAATTAAAGTTTCAGCATTTCTTTTGTCTTTTATCAATAAGGAGTTGATCCCTTCGACGGTTTCTTCTGATTCGCCTTCAAGAAGATAGCCAATCAAACTACCATTTTCGTATTTCCCGGAAACGAAGTTATTAATTCCAGTGTTAATGTATCTGCGTTTTAATGCAGAATCGTTTTGCTTCAAATTTTTTGCTTCAAAGAAATACTCATATTCATTACTTTTAGCAAAAGTAGTCAGCCTAAAATCGATTCTTGGAAATTTGTCGGAAAAACCTTTCATTTTCGGAATGTCTTTCGGAATGTCTGCTTCCACATTGGTTGACACTTTCCACTTTAGTCTTAACGGATTTCCTTTTATGTGACGGTGCAATTCAGAAGAAATATCGTTTTCATTCCAGTCTAATTGTATCACTTTTTCTGTCAATGAAGATTGATATGCTTCAATAATTAACCGAAAGCATTTTTGCTCAAAAGCATCTTTATAGATATGATTTAATGCCATCGTTAATTCTCAGTTAAAAGCTCTAAAATTAACTCCGATGCATCTTCTAATGCCATTGACTGTGACCAAAATCTACGTTGATTAGGACGAATGATGTAAATGTCATTTTCATTCTTGTAATTGAGCTTTTTGCGGAAATAGATATTTTGTGATTTCTTTTCCCAAAGTGATTGATCTATTTTGCTTAGTTCAGAATCAATCATTTCATCTGACTTTTGAATATCAATTTTTATTGGCTGATGAGAAATTTTAATCATCATCAACGGACTATATTGGCTGACATTATAAACAGTTACGTTTGCAAACAAATCTTGACCATCAAGAAATTCATTGAGTTCAGCGCTAATTAATTTTCCGTATTCTATTATTTGTTCCTGTATTACGGGATATAGGGCAATTGATTTTTCTTGCTTGTGAAATAAGTCTAAGCTATACTTTATTCCATCACTAATCAATGTCGTCTCATTATTTGTTAAATTAAAGCTTTCAAAAATTATTTTGTCAACATTCTCAAAAATATAATTTTCGAGATTTTGAGAATCAAAATCATTACTTAAAAAACTTTTAGACTTTAGCTCTCCTATAATATCCTTTGATGCATTAGCTAACGATTCTATTTGTTTTTCATTAAGGTTTATAGGAATAGATAGGTATTCATTTTTCATTATTTGCTCTCTTTCAATTCCATATGATGAAATTGTCATAAAAAGATAGTAAGAACTAAGCTTTGAATTAAAATAAGACGTTAGTAAATATAATACATTAATATTTTGACTATCAGTATAAAATCCATATACTCCATCTTTAAAAGAACAAGGTATTTCAATAAACGAAGAACATACTCTATTCTTTTCCAATCCTTTTTTAACGACAATATGGGGTTGAACAAATGATTCTAAATCTCCTAATCTCCTAAAAGCGGTCAATTTATCAACTTCATCAATACTTGAAATATTGTAGAAATTTCTATAGAAATTTAATGCCTTGGTTGTTTTAATTGATTTTTTTACATCTAACAATAAGTTCTCAGGTGTGAAATACCTAGTTATTACATCTGCATCTAAATATTTTATGTTTGTTAAAACTTCGGAATATCTCGGTTTGTCGTTTACATTTGTGAGTAATCCAAATCCAACGCCAGATTTTATTTTTTTCTCTTTATTAAAAGTCTTAACCGTGTTAAATTTAGAATTGTCAAAACGTTGAATTAACTCCCAATCATTCATTCCGCCCCACATCGCTACTTTCCAGATTTTTGTGTCGGATTTCTGACATTCTTCTCTTGGTAGATATTTTAAATCCGTAAAATCAATACTCAACCCATCAATTACATTTGATTTGATAAAGGTTTTTGGAGCATAATATACAATTTTATCAGAGGCTTGTTCTGGTTGTTCTTTCTGAAAATATACAATGCTTATTGGTCCTGTTGCATCTCCGAACAGTTGGCCTCCAAAATCTTTCTTTGCATTTCGAAGAATTGAAAAGTTGAATACTTTCTCCACGTAACAATCAGTGAATAACCATTTTCTGAACTTTTGAAAAGTCCCACCAGTATTGGTTAAAACTTTGGTATTGAATATCAATGCAATTTCTCCATTCGGGGCAAACGTTGTTGATTTATGCAAAAATGGTAAAACCATTTCTTTTGCAAAATTATATTGGGTACAATAATTTCTGATATTTTTTTGCTTTTCATCTACATCTTTGTCCTCAGATAATAATTCGCCAAAAGGTGGATTTCCAACAACCAATTTGAAATCTTGTAGTAAATTTTCCTTTGATAGATCAGAAATTGTATCTCTTAGAAAAAGGTTATAACCTTGTTTTTGGGGATTATCTTCTTCAGGGTCATTTATTAAATATGGTAATTGATGATTTTTATCTTGCCAAAGATTTTTTGGATCCAATTTGTCAACTAATGCCAGATACAAACTGAATGCAGCCACTTTAATAGCTTGTGGATGAATTTCGATTCCGAAAATATTTTTCTTTAATAGCTGAACTAAAACTCTAAAATCAGAAAGTTTTTTTAGTTGATGAGCATTTTCATACCTTCTTACCAAACGGTTAAAACTTTCCACTAAAAAAATTCCGGATCCACAACTTGGATCTAAGATTTTAATATTATACTCCTCTTTATTTACCGGGAGTTTTTCATTAAGAATAAATTCCACCAAAGATGGTGGAGTATAATACGTTCCCGAATCTTCCTTTAAAGTAGGGTCGGTCTCAGAAAGAAAATTTTCATAAATCTCGCTGAGTAATTCAATTTGAATAATTTTAAAATTGAACAATCTGAAAATTCGCCAATCTTCAAAGAGCTGTTGAGTATCATTCTTTTCTCTACCTCTTATAAAGCAGGTTTTTATGTTTTGTAATTGTTCTTCGTTTAGCTTTTCTTCGTTCGAATCTAACGTAAATACATTTCCATTAAAATGCTCCTTTAGTCTTTTATACAAATCATATGTAGCATCTACGTCATTAAGTATATCGAAATATGATTCTGCTCCGTCTAAAAACTGACAATAGAAATTTTTATCGGTAGCACCTCGATCTTCAAGATATAAGAGAAATAAGGATCTAAGAATTATTTTGTGGATTAAATCTAGCTTTAGTCCATCACCTTTAAGCTTACTGGCGGTATTTACCAAACTTGACACTAAGTATTTATCAACCCGGCGTTGTAAATTAATTTTTAGTCGAATTGAAACAGCTTCTTCAGAAGTCCAGATAATTCCCGTGTCAATTGCAATCCTTGAAAAAAGTTTGTTGAGTTCTTGAAGTTGATTTCTATCTGAAAAAATATAGGTTCCTATTTCAATATTTTTCAGTTCCTTCTCGTAATCAAACCGTTCTTTGGTTTTAATGAGTGGTTTTTCAGAACAATTGTAAATGCGTATTTCAGTTTCTGAATAAACATATAAGAACAGTACTTTTTTGTAATTCCAGATTTTTCTGTGAATATCTGCTATTACAGGTAATGTTTCTTCATCAAAAGAGGTTACTTTTTTCAGAAACACGGCAGGAAAACTATTCCCATTTTCATCGGTATTGAAATAAACCGAATCAATAGTAAAATCTTTTTCTTTTAGTTCATTTAGAATAGCAGATTCGCTTTCTGAGGGGTTTTCATTCCTAGAATTCACAGATCTAGCTCTATCTAAGCCAATTGATTTTATTACTTCTTGTCCTGTCATTCCTGCCTATATGCTTATAACATTATATAAAACACAAGATTATTCATTCTCAAAGATACTCTTTTTTGAGAAAAAATGTGACAACATTTGGCCAAGAACAAGATCTATCGATCAAGCCTGAACGGATTCAAATTCAGGCTTGTTTTTTCTCCTGAAATGAGTTCGGTAAGCAACAATCCGGTTGCCGGCGCAAGCGTAACACCCATCATGGAATGCCCGGTCCCTACAAACACATTTGGGAAAGCCTGAATCTGTCCGATAAAAGGCAATCCGTCGAACGAACACGGGCGGTGCCCCTGCCAGATTTGTCCGGGTTCTATTTGCATTCCTTTTTCCAATGGGTAAAATTCGCCTACCGCTTTGGCGATATTTTGAACACGTTGCTCCCTGATTTTCAGATCGCCGTAACCCAATTCCATTCCTCCGCCAAACTGGGTGATCCCATTGCCCAACGGAGTTACTGCAACATTCGCATCGGACAAAAGTGCCGGATAATGAATCGTGGATGAGGTTTTCACTTTAAAACTATAACCTTTGCCGGGCTGAACAGCTATACGGGTTTGCAATTGTTTCAGGATTTTGCTGCTCCACATTCCGGCGGTTATCACCAGATGATCGAACCCGAACGGACCTTTTTCGGTTTCCAGCGTAATGGCTTTTGATCCTGATGTCTTGATTTTTTCGACGGCACAATTGCGTACCAGAGTTACTCCTGATTGCTCTAACTTTGCAATCAGCGACTTCATCAAAGCCGACGGATTCAAATGATCGTCAGAATGATAATGTACTCCGCCTGAAACTGTTGGCAAGGCATCGGGTTCCAGCTTTTGAATGTCGGAAGCTGAAAGTTCGCTGACCATAAGTCCAGCGTGGCGGGCAATCTCAGCTTCCTCGCGCAATTCATCGCCGGTTTTCTGCGATTGGTAAAGCATCAGTAACCCTTTGTGCCAAAGTGGAAAATCAAGTTCTCCGGTTTCTTTGATTGTGCCATAAAGGCTTTTGCTCAGCAAACTCAGTTCCTTCAACACAGGTATCGATTCCTGAACATGCTTGTCGGTTGCTGCTCCGGTAAAGCGCAAATACCAGAGAATCAGGTCAGCGTCGGGTGACATTCGGGCGGCCACAGGCGACGAGGTTCGAAACATGTTTTTCATGCCCTTGTGTAACATTCCCGGCGAGGCCAGCGGAATCACGTGACTGGGAACAATCAATCCGGCATTTCCATACGAGCAGCCATCGGTTAGGTCGTCGCGATCAATTACGGTTACTTCAGCTCCTTTCTTTCGGAGATAAAAGGCAGTAAATAAGCCAACTACACCTCCACCAACAATTACTATTTTGCTCATATCAAACAGAAATTAGATAATAGACACACCCCTTTTTGACCGTCAGGAAAAGATTTAAAATACTCAGATCACCTGAAACCCGAATGCATACGGATCGTCCTCGTCATCAATGAAAATATTATTGTACCCTGTTATTTTGGCCCAGCCTTCTATGCTCGGAATAATGGCATCCTGATCACCAATTTTAGTCAGCTCTTCCACCCGTCCCATAAACTGGCTGCCAATAATGCTTTCGTGCAAAAACTGATCGCCTTTGTTTAGTTTTCCACGAGCGGTTAATTGCGCCATACGTGCCGATGTTCCGGTTCCGCAAGGCGAACGGTCGATGGCTTTGTCGCCGTAAAAAACAGCATTTCGTCCATCGGCTTCCTCCGAAAGCGTGGCGCCTGTCCATTCAATGTGACTGACTCCTGAAATCTGCGGATTTTCAGGATGCTGAAACTTGTACTTATCATTAATCAGCGTACGAAGTGGCCGGCTGAAAGCAATCAACTCATCTGCCGAATATTTTTCAAGTCCTTTGAAGTTTTCCTGAGGATCGACAATCGCATAGAAATTTCCGCCATAAGCCACATCAAATGTAATTTTTCCCAAATGAGGCGATTCAATTTCCAGATCTTTTCCGGCCAAATACGAAGCCACATTGGTGAGTTTTACCGAACTTACTTTTTTACCGTTCATCTGGTATTTCACCTTGATTAATCCTGCCGGAGCTTCCACCAGCAATTCTCCCGGAATTTTTGGAGTTATCAAGCCCTGTTCTATCGCAACGGTTACAGTCCCGATGGTTCCGTGGCCGCACATTGGCAAACATCCGCTGGTTTCGATAAACAAAATACCCATATCGTTAGCCGGATCGGATGGCGGAAACAGAATACTTCCCGACATCATATCGTGGCCGCGCGGCTCAAACATGAGTCCTTGCCGAATCCAGTCGAATTCTTTCATGAAATGAAGGCGACGTTCAAACATATTTTTTCCTTCCAGAATCGGAGCGCCACCGGCAATCACCCGAACCGGATTTCCGCAGGTATGGGCATCTACACAAAAAAATGTCTTTGCTGCCATGAGTGTTAATTTTTAATGGGTTCTTTAGTTAATTGTCCGTCAACCCGGCGCCAGATGTTGAGCGGATTGGCATTTTTTAATTCGTCAGGCAAATAGCCATCTGGGGCATCCTGAAATGCGACTGGCCGGACAAACCGCTTGATGGCATCAACGCCAATCGAGGTAAAACGGCCATCGGTTGAAGCCGGGAACGGGCCGCCGTGCTGCATCGAATAACCAACCTCAACACCAGTAGGCATTCCGTTAAAAATCAAACGGCCAACCACTTCCTGAAGCAATTCAATTTGATCCCTGAAAGTTGTAATATCGCCGGAAGTTCCAATTACCGAAGCGGTTAATTGCCCCCGGAAGGCTTTCACGACTTCAGTCAATTCATTCGTTCCATCGCATTCGATAAGGAGCGAAAACGGGCCAAATATTTCTTCGGCCAAATTGGGGTTGGCAATAAAATCAGCACCTGAAACTCTTGCAACAACTGGTCGTCCCTGTAATTCAGCAGAAAGTTTTTCCGATTCGGCCAATTTCGCTACTTCTTTGTTTTCGAAAATGTATTTGGCCTTTCGCTCAAAATTTTTGCTGATGTTTTGGTGCAACATTTTTTCAGGCAAAAGCTGACTGATCTGATTGGCCAATTCAGTTTTAAACACTTCGGTTTCTTCTGATTTCAACGCGATCAAAACTCCCGGATTGGTACAAAACTGTCCGGCTCCCAAGTTGATTGATCCGGCAATGGTGGCGGCCAGTTTTGCAGTATTTTCTTTCACTTTCTCAGGAAGGAGCAAAACGGGGTTCACGCTACCCATTTCAGCAAAAACAGGAATGGGCTCTTCGCGTTTTTGAGCCAACTCGTACAAACTTTTTCCCCCAACGAAAGAACCGGTAAAAGCTACTGATTTCACTTCAGGATGAAGGACAAGCGCCTGCCCCACGGAAAAATCGAATGCGTTTAGCGAAGAGAATACTCCATCGGGCATATCGGTTTTTTGTGCTGCCCGAATAATGGCGCCGGCAACCAATTCGTTGGTTCCGGCATGGTACGGATGAACTTTAACGATAACCGGATTTCCGGCAGCAAGAGCCGAAGCTGTATCGCCACCAGCCGTTGAAAATGCCAATGGGAAATTGCTCGCGGTAAAAACCACTACCGGGCCAACCGACTGAAGCATTTTGCGGATATCTGGACGAGCCATTGGTTTGCGTTCAGGCATTGCCGGATCAATAGATGCTTCGACCCACGAACCGTCCTCCAAAACTGAGGCAAATAGCCGAAGCTGACCCACAGTTCGGCCACGCTCACCTGTGATACGGCCTTCGGGCAAACCCGATTCTGCACAGGCTCGCCCAATCAGTTCGGGCCCTAAAAGCTCAATTTCATCGGCAATGGCGCGAAGAAACGCGGCCTTTTCTTTTCCACTTTTCTTTTTGTAGATTTTATATGCTTCGCAGGCCTTAGCAACTGCCAGCTCTGTTTCCATTTTGGTAGCCTCAACAAACAGCTCTGGTAATTCTGTCAGGTTTAGCGGGCTAAAAGTCTGAAAACTTCCAGAACCTTCTGCCGACAATTCGCTGCCGATAAAGTTTTTTCCGTGAATCATGATAAACTTCTTAAAGGTTCAGATAGTCGGGTAGCTCTGGGCGTACAGCCAGCGCTTTGTTTAAAATGGTCAGGATTCGTTCGCGTTCGGCGCCAACCAAAGGAAGTCGAGGTGCGCGTACATTTTCATTCCCCAGTCCGGTCAGTGTTTCAGCCAACTTAATGTTCTGCACCAGTTTGGTTGAAACGTCGAGTTCGAGAACAGGCAAAAACCAGCGGTAAATTTTCAGGGCTTCCTGAATTTTTCCGGCTTTAATCAGGCGATAAATCGCAACCGTTTCGCGCGGGAAAGCGCAAACCAAACCAGCCACCCAGCCATCGGCGCCCATTAGCAGGCTTTCCATTCCAAGGGTATCCACACCAGTTAAAACAGCAATGCGGTCGCCAAATTCGTTTTTCATTCGGGTGATATTCGAAATGTCGCGGGTCGATTCTTTCACAGCCTGAATGGTTGGCAGATCTTCCAACTGATGGAACATTTCAGGAGAAATCCAGATTTTGTAATCGGCCGGATTGTTGTACAGAATGATTGGCAACTCGGTTGCCTGAGCAACGGTACGCAGGAAAGTTACCGTTTCGCGGTCGTCGGAAGTGTAGCGCATCGGTGGTAAAAGCATCAAACCGTCGGCGCCGTTATTGCGGGCACTGATTGCTGCTGCAACAGCCGCTTTAGTTGACTGCTCGGCAACATTCATCAATACCGGCACTTTCCCGGCAACAGCCTTAACAGTATGCACAAGTAATGCATCTTTTTCTTCAGGAAGCAAAGTGCTTGCTTCTCCAAGCGATCCGCCCAGAATGATTCCATCCACTCCAGCTTCGAGTTGAGCGTTCAGGTTCAGGTCGAAGGCTTCAAAATCCAGTTGATCATCAGCCGTAAATTTGGTTGTTACTGCGGGAAAAACCCCTTTCCATTCGAACTTCATGTTTTCAGGTATTAAATGTTATACAATTCAGATTTTTTTAAAAAGATTTAATGATCTTCTACTCCGCAAATCTATTTAGAATCATTCTGAATAAATACTTCAATCTTATCCTGAACCAATACGATCTTATCATTGTTTGTTGGAAATGTATAAATGAACGGAATATTTTATACCATATTCAATAAAGATGGAAATTTGAAAGACTTAATATGAAAATTCTAGCATTCAAAATAGCAAAGCCAGTTAATGAGTCGGTTTGGGTTCAAAATGATCATCTCCCACATTTGTATGATATTCTGCACCAGCACGATGAATTTCAAATTACCTTAATTCAGGAAAGTACAGGAAACGTGATTGCAGGTAACCGAATCTGCGAGTTTAATGCCGGAGATATTTTTGTCTTTGGAACCAAATTACCACATGCTTTCCGAAACGATGCTGCGTATTATCATTTGGAGAATCAGCTTCAGGCAAGGGCGCTTTCAGTTTATTTTGAATGGACAGTATTTGGCGCCACATTTTGGGATCTTCCTGAAACCAAATTGTTGAGTGACTTTGTGAAAAAAGCAGAGCGGGGAATTTATTATCCCGGAAACTCTCATCCTGAAATTGCTGAAAGTATTGAAAAACTAGCCAAAGTGAACGAGACCGAACGGATGATTATGCTGTTCACCGTTTTAAACCAATTGGCAACTTCGGCTAAATGCGTGGTTTTATCGAACGAAGGAACTTACAACAAGCTGAACGAAACTGACGAAAAAAGGCTGGATGCGGTTTACCGATTCACATTAAAAGAATACTACCGGCCAGTGAGCCTGGAAGAAATTGCGGGAATTGCCAATATGACGGTCAACTCGTTTTGCAGGTATTTCAAAACCCGGACCCGCAAATCGTACCTCGATTTTCTGACTGAGTTTCGAATCGGGCAGGCTTGCAAATTGCTTCAGCAAGAAGAGTATAGTATTGCAGATGTAGGGTTCCGGGTAGGATTTGGAAATTTATCGAACTTCAACCGGAAATTCAAAGAGTTAAATGGCTGCACTCCCAAAGAGTATCGCTTAAGATTACGACTTTAAGAGTATTGAAAGAAATTACAAGTTTTTGATATAGTTTACTTCAGCTTTACTTTCAATTCGAGAAGTTTCACCACATTTTCGAAATCTTCAGGCGAGCGCACCTCAATAGATACAGCGCGGCTATGGGCATATCGTTTGGCATTTCGAAATTGTTCCTTCATGTTTTCAGGAAGTATACTTGCCTCAATTACGGGTTCAGCTTTATCGCCAAACCAAAAACTTATCCGGAATGTATCTTTTATGATTCCAGCCCAATAAAGCGTCTTTTTCTTCCGGAGAGCCCGGTATAACCAACTTTTACCATCGTTGTAGAACCGCCATTCTTCGGTAATGTCGAAATGATTTTCGTAGACGTATTCAATTAGTTGTTCCCAGTAAACGCTGTTTTCGCCAATGATAGAAAAGATTAGTTCTTCGGTTGGCTGTACGTTGGGGTCGGTTAATACGATGGGTTCCATAAGTTTCAGGTTAAAAAATGGGTTTCAGAAAGCTTTACTAAGGTACGAAGTTAAGTTATTCTGGAAAGCAAAAATCCCCGCCAACACAAAAGTTAACGGGGATTTTCTATCTGAAATGAAAAATATTACAGAATCAGCATGGCATCGCCATAAGTCCCGAAACGGTATTTTTCCTTGATTGCTTCTTTGTAGGCTTTCATCAGGTTATCGTATCCGGCGAAACCGGCAACCATCATCTGAAGTGTTGAAAGTGGTAAATGAAAATTGGTAATCATCCGGTTAGCCACACTAAATTCATATGGAGGGAAGATAAATTTATTGGTCCAGCCTTCATATGGTTTTAAATGTCCCTGGGTCGATACCGAACTTTCGATGGTGCGCATTACGGTTGTTCCAACAGCACATATATTTTTCTTGGCATCACGGGCAGTATTTACTATCTGGCAGGCTTCTTCCGAAATCCAGATTTGTTCGGAGTCCATCTTGTGTTTGGTCAAATCTTCAACATCAACACTTCTGAAATTTCCTAGTCCAACGTGAAGGGTAACATAGCTGAATTTAACTCCATTAATTTCCATGCGTTTCATCAGTTCGCGGCTGAAATGCAATCCGGCAGTTGGAGCGGCAACGGCACCTTCGTTCTTTGCAAAAATAGTCTGATAGCGATCCTTATCTTCAGGTTGAACGGTACGCTTAATGAATTTGGGAAGCGGAGTTTCGCCTAAACCATAAAGCGTTTTCTTGAACTCGTCGTATGGTCCGTCGAATAAAAACCTCAATGTACGTCCTCTGGAAGTTGTGTTATCAATAACTTCGGCAACCAATAAATCGTCCTCGCCAAAATACAGTTTGTTTCCAATACGAATTTTACGGGCAGGGTCGACCAATACATCCCAAAGGCGTTGTTCGCGGTTCAACTCACGTAACAGGAAAACCTCGATTTCAGCGCCTGTTTTTTCCTTGTTGCCATACAAACGGGCCGGAAATACTTTGGTATCATTGAAAATTAGTACATCATCATCCCCAAAATAATCAACAATATCCTTAAATATCTTGTGTTCAATTTTGCCGGTTGCACGATTCAAGACCAATAGTTTTGACTCATCTCTGTTAGGAGCAGGATGCAACGCAATTAATTCTTCAGGTAAATCGTATTTAAACTTTGATAATTTCATATGTCTTTAATTTATTTTTTCTTGGATATTGAATAATCGTTTCTTTAATCACCAGCTTAACAGAACCACGTTCTACGCACGAGTTTTCAATTAGTTTCGTTTGGTGTAAAATTTTCTATAAAATCTTGCACATTCCAGGCATCTTCCAATTTCAGATCTCCAATTCTGGTCCTTATTAAACCCACAAGATAAGCACCACTTGCAAGTTCGATACCCAAATCGCGAGCCAATGCCCTGATGTAAGTCCCTTTACTGCAAACAACTCTCAGCTTTATTTCCTGTTTGGAAAAATTTAACAATTCCAATTCGGAGATTGTAATTTTTTTTGGAGCAAGTACCATGTCGCTACCTTTTCGTGCATGTTCATATGCCCTTTTCCCCTCAATTTTTATTGCGCTAAATAAAGGCGGAACCTGATCGTTTTCGCCGATAAAACGCTCTAATGCCTTTTGTATAAGTTCAGGGGTGAGATGGTCTGTAGGAAAAGTCTCGTTTTCAGCCGTTTCCAAATCGTATGATGGCGTTGTTGCTCCAAGTTTAATGGTTGCCACGTATTCTTTTTCCTTTGCCTGAATTTGATCGATGTTCTTCGTTTCTTTTCCGGTACAAACGATCATTAAACCAGTAGCTTTCGGATCGAGTGTTCCGGCGTGACCAACTTTTAATTTTTTAACCCCGGTTCTGCGGCAAAGAAAATTGCGAAGTTTCCTTACCAGATCAAAAGATGTCCAATCCAATTCTTTATCAAAGAGAAGAATCTCTCCCTTTTCAAAATCGTACTCTTCAATGGATTTACCCATCCTAAAACGCTTTAAAATAAGTGATTTGTATCGGAAAAACCAGTCCGATTTTCAGGCCGCAAATATAGCGATTCGATAAGTATAATACCAACAGTAGATTTAACAATTACTGATGAATTACAAAGAAATACTGAAGTTTAGGGTTAGTTACAATAAAAAATTCAGGAAAGAAACGAAACAGGAGCGATAAAATGATGTGTAACAATTTGAATTAAAGAGTGTAACAGGAATAACTGATAACAAATGTCCATCAGACATAGACCTTGTTAACCGTTTGTTATTTCTCTGATTTAGGTTTTTTCATAATGGCATAAATCTCGAAAAGAAAGCCGAAGAGAACGACCATTGGTGCCAAGGTTATTCTCCTGAAGCTAAAAATTTCAGGATTAAAAGTAGATGGACTACTCGCTTTTCCTCCTGTCATGAGAAGAAAACCAAACACAATAATGACCAAGCCAATAACCATTAATTTTAGGTTTTCTTTGCCTAAGGCAAAGCCTTCCATATTGTCTAAATCTTTCATCTGTTTATTTAAAAAATTTGCGTAAAGGTAGCTGAAAAGTTTAAAGTTTTGTGTTCAAAGTTTAAAGTTTTGTAGCACGTAGATCGTCACTTGTATTTAACCCCCTTAATTTCTGTCTGATTAAGGTATACCATAAAACCACTTATCAATTTACTTACTTCTTCACATAATTGGATTGCCTGATCAAATTCTTCATTTGTAATATATTTATTGTCGTATGATCTATATAGCTGAGATCGCAATTCGCCTGAAGAGCCTTTTGCTATCGACAAGAATTGAATAAACTCCCTTCTTCCATTTCGTTCAAACCCTTCAGCAATATTATCCATAATGGATCCTGAAGATCCTTTTACCTGACCAACAAGTCGATAATCTTTTGAAAATAAATCTTTCTGCGTAAAAAAATGAATTAGTTTACAAAGCTCACGAGCAAGTTGCCATGATTTAATGTCTTCAAACTTTTCAATATTAGCCATAACATTAAACGTTGAACTTTAGACTTTAAAATTTTCAGTAATACAATTCGTCAAACTTTAGCCTAATGAATTTATTAACTGCCATATAGGTTGAACTCCATGAAATTAATATGCCCAAAAACAAAACAGAGGCAAACACAATCCCAAAAATCGTAAAATCATCCAAACTTATAATGCCCGTCAACTCCGAAGCATATGACATCATGAGCATAAACAGAACCAAATTAGCGGCTAAAGCTCCAATGAGTCCATATTTTATACTTCTCTTGACAAAAGGAGCCCGGATAAAACTGTCGGTGGCGCCAACCATCAGCATGGTATTGATAATGAATCGTTGGGAGTAAATCGAAATCCGGATGGTATTGTTAATGAGCGCAAAAAAGATAACTAACAAAAGAACCGAGAAAAAAATCAAAATCAGACCGATCTTCTGTACGTTTTCGTTGATAATCTTAACCATATCGTGCTGATACGATACTTCCTTTATCTGAGGATATTCCATGAATCTTTTTTCAAGAATAACCAGTTGTTCCGGAGTGGCAAAATCGGCATTCAACTTCACATCAACCGAGGAAAGCAAAGGATTATATCCCAGAAAACCCGTAAAATCCTCACCCAATTCGGTCTTTAATCTTTCTGCGGCAGTAGCTTTATCAATGTATTCAGCCTCTTTTACAAAGTTGGCAGCTTTTAGAGATTTCAACAGATCGGCAATTTCGTTTTCCGGTACATCATCTTTTAACACGAGCGTAAAACCAATGTTTTCGCGGACATATTTGGCAAGCCGTTCGGCATTGAGCAATACAACTCCAAGCATGCCGATCAGGAACAAAACCATCGAAATACTGATTGTAGAGGTCAAGTATGACCTGAAAATCCGTTTGTTCAGCTTTTGATGCTGCGCTTTGCCTGCCATTATTTCTTAATTTTTCATTTTAAAACTATAAAACAAATATCCGCCAATTGCCAAAAGAAGCAAAATTGAACTGGCCAATGAAACTTTATTTCCTAAATAATAAGAGCTTGGCTCAAATTTAAACTCAACCTGATGTTTTCCTGCAGGAATAACCAATCCGCGAAGCACATAGTCAACCTGAATATGCGGAGTTTCCTTACCATCGATAAAGCTTTTCCAACCTTTAGGGTAATAAATTTCAGAGAAAACAGCCAGCTGCGATCCACTGTTCACGGTAGCTTCGTATTTCAGGTCATTGGGCTGATATTCGGTAAGTTTTATCTCGCCTTCTCCTGAACCAGAAGTAAAGCCGCCTAAGCCTTTGTCGAAGCTTTTATTTACAATGGCTGTCGATTTCGGGTCGAAATTTTTCATTGAAGTGACTTCCTGATCGGCGCTGTCGACCACTTTGGCTGATTTTACGAACCATGCATTCCCTAAAGCATGAGTATTTGGCAACGGTGGCTGATTCAAATCGTAGATGTAATATTTCGTGTTCAGCATATTAATCACAGGCAGCAGGGCCATCGCCGAATCAATTGATTCAGGCTTTTGGAACGCGGAAATTAGTGAGCGCATTTCAGGCTCTATGGCATAACTGTAAAGTT
Organism: Aquipluma nitroreducens; assembly: GCF_009689585.1. Classification (GTDB taxonomy): domain Bacteria; phylum Bacteroidota; class Bacteroidia; order Bacteroidales; family Prolixibacteraceae; genus Aquipluma; species Aquipluma nitroreducens. Next base: position 2,391,279 of record NZ_AP018694.1, read on the forward strand.
CGTTGTAGCGTTTCATTTTTGCACCATGGTATCCACCAATCGATTTGTGGAAGAATGAAGTACGCGCATCGGCCATTGGATTCTGAAGATTCAGAACGCGGTAATATAAATCTTTGTCTTTCTTTATTTCCTTATCAACCGGCATTTCCTGAAAAGGAACGGCTACTTCTTTTTTCGAAGTAAAATTATCGTTATTGAAGTATTTTTTGTCTATCGGCCACATATCGATTGCAACAAGACCAACCCATAAAATGATGGCATATTGCGCTTTTATTTTATTGTTCCAGTAGGCCCACAAACCGGCAGCAGCAAGCAGTACAAAGATAAAAGAACGGAAAGCATCGATACGAAGAGCCGATTGACGGTCAGCAATTAAGGCATCAATAAACTGTTGCGGATATCCCATTTTCAGATATTGAGCATCAGTACTTCCGGAGAAACTACCAGCCAAACCCGGAATAATGGCAAATATCAAAGCCAGTCCACCAGTAATTCCGAAGGCATATTTCAGCCCGTTCATAAATTCTACTGAAGAAATTTTACGCTGATAAACTTCTTTAATGGCAAGCGCGCCCAGCAAAGCCATAGAAAACTGCTCAATGACAATGATATTTTTTACATCCCTGAATTTGTTGTATCCGGGGAAATAGTCGAGCATGATGTTAGTTAGGAAGGAAAAATTCTTTCCAAGCGACAACAGCAGTGAAAAGACGAAAACTGCGACCAGCCACCATTTGTCCTTCCCTTTTACCAGAAAAATCCCGAGTACAAAAAGGAAGCACAAGACTGCGCCAAAATAGAACGGGGCTCCTGAAATAGGCTGACTTCCCCAATACATCGGCATTCCGCTTTGCACCATTTTTTTTGCTTTGTCAGCTCCCTGAGCCTCAGCCAGAAATTTATAGGTTTCAGAACTTGTAGTCAACGGTTCGCTCATGCCACCACCTTTGAACCGTGGAATAAATGCGGTCATGGCTTCTCCCAAATCGTAGCTGTAATCGAGAATGTATTCTTTATCGAGACCACTCGATTTGTTTTCATTATTCAGGCTTAATTCAGACTGACTCCGGATTGAATATTTTCCGTATTCGTAAGTGGTATATAAACGTGAGAAATTGGTGCCTACCGCAAATAAAACGGCAATCAATAAAAGTCCTGCTGTTTTGGAAAAATCGGGAAGGGTTTTTTCCCTGATGGCATAAATCAAATATGTAATTCCTATGACCAGAGAAAGAATAGCCGCATAATAAGTCATTTGCAAGTGGTTGGCGCTCAACATCAGCGATAAACCAATAGCGGCCATCAAACTTCCGCCGATTTTATTTTTCTTGAAGGCAAGCAAAATTCCGGCAACAATAAGCGAGGTATAAGTTAATGCGTGCGCCTTGGTTAAGTGCCCTGTGACCATTACCACGAAAGTAAAGGTCATAAAACCATAGGCTAAACTGGCTGCAAACGCTGTCCATACGCCCATATCCAATAAAATACAAAGCATGAAAAAGAACGAAAAGCTCAGGGTAAGAATCATTACCGGTTGTGAAATTGCGGTAACTGATTTCTGTATCTTCGAAATTAACTCGCCCGAATAAATTGTTGAAGTCAGATAGGCAGGCATTCCGGAGAACATATTGTTCGACCAAAGCGCTTCTTTCCCGGTTGCATTGCGGTAATCGACAATTTCTTTCGACATGCCTTTAAATTGAGCTCCGTCAGAACTTTGCAACCTTTTTCCTTCCAAAACAGGCGAGAAATAGATCACGCTGATAACCAGAAACAACACAATAGCAAGGATATAAGGTCCTGATTTACGAAGGAGATTTTTTGTATCCATATTAATGATAAGTGTAATTTTTAAATTCGTATTTTCGTGCGAAGCAAAAATAAACCTTTTAATTCTACTTTGACTGTTTTCGGAATGAAAAGATTCTTAAGCTCAGCACCAGATCGTTTAGGCAACGTGATTGATAACATTGAGGTTGTTACGCTGATAATCAGGGGTTTTGTTGAGTAAATTGCAAATAGTACATTGTTTAATCGTAAATAATATCAATGGGCGTAATTAAAAGGCAAACGATCAAGGGCTCAATTTACTCGTACCTGGGCGTGGCACTTGGATTCCTTTACACAATTCTGTCGATCAAACTACTCTCTTCAGAACAAATTGGACTTACGGCTATTTTGGTTGCAGTTTCGGCGCTTTATTCTCAATTTTCAACCCTTGGATTCACTAAAGTTATTGAACGACTTTTCCCGTATTTCAGGGATAAGGAGCATAATCACAATGGTTTTTTGTTTATTACTTTAGCCGTTGGGATGGTAGGTTTTGCCATTTCACTCATCACCTTTTTTATTCTGAAACCTTATATCATCGAAAGTAATCAGGCCAAATCACCCCTGCTGGTGCAATACATCTGGTACCTGATTCCACTTATCTTTTTCAGAATGTTTTCGGTAATGCTCGACACTTACAACAAAATGCTTTTCGATGCAACCACCGGATCGATTCTTAGCGACTTTGTTTACCGGGTAGGCACTCTGTGTATGCTTGGTGCATTTTTCCTGAAATGGATCAATTTTTCGCTGTTTATTCTCGGTTTTGTATTTTTTCTCAGTCTACCGGCAATCTATTTGGTGGGCTTGCTCATTTATCGCAAGCAGTTCAATGTTCAGCCTAAGCTGGATTTTATCAAGCCTCCTCTTCGGAAAGAAATGATCAGTCTTTCGGTATTTGGAATTATTGGCGGATTGAGTAGTGTAGCTCTCAAACAAATTGACACTGTCATGCTTAACAGTTATACCGATTTGGCAATGACCGGTAAATATTCGATCATATTCTATTTCAGCACCGTAATCCTGATTCCAAGTGTAGCATTGGGCAAAATTTCATCGACCATTATTGCCGATGCCTGGAAAAATAAGGATATGGACACAATTGCCGACATTTATTACAAGAGCAGTATCAATCAGCTTTTTGCAAGTTTATTGCTTTTTATATTGGTGGCTGCCAATTTGCAAAACATTATTCATCTGCTGGGTTCCGGATACATTGGAACCGAATGGGTAATCATCCTGATTTCACTTTCAAGTTTGATTGTTTCCTCTACCGGATCGAGTGTGCAGATCATCGGTACTTCGCATAAATACAAAATTCAAACCTATTCGCTGGGAGTGTTGGTCGTGCTGGTTGTCATCTTTTACTCTATTTTTATACCCATGTGGGGAATGGTTGGCGCAGCGTTGGGTTCGTTATTGTCGGTTGCCGGAGCATCGCTTTTGCGTGTTTTCTACCTTCAACGCAACATGAAACTATTTCCGTATAAGCTGACTCATTTGAAATGTGTAGCCATCGGAGTTTTGGCTCTGGTCGTCGGAAAGATCATTCCGGTGATGGATCATTTTCTGATCGACCTGATCATGCGCTGTTCGTTCATCAGTGTGGTTTTTATAGGATTGTGTTACCTGTTTAATATTACAGGCGATTTAAACCTGATAGTAAATAAATTTTTGAAGCAAATCGGAATCATCAAATAACCAGAAGTCAAAACTAAACTATACGACCATGAAAATTCGTTTTATCGGTGCAGCACGCGAGGTTACAGGCAGCAAGCACCTCATCACTACCAAACAAGGAAAAAAAATATTACTCGACTGCGGAATGTTTCAGGGAAAAGGACTGGAAACCGATGCAATGAACCGCAAACTTGGGTTTAATCCTGAGGAAATTGACCACATTATTCTCAGCCACGCCCACATCGATCACTCCGGCTTGATACCGTATCTGTACAAATTAGGCTTTAGAGGTTCGGTCATATGCACCAATGCTACACGCGACCTGTGTTCGCTAATGCTTGTTGATTGTGGGCATATACAAGATTACGATACGAAGACATTTAACAAGCGGCGTATTGCGAAAGGACTTCCGTCTGTCGATCCTATTTATACAGAGGAAGATGCACGCGCGTGTATGGACTTGTTTATTGGAATTGCTTACGACAGGCGCTTTTATATCAACAGCGATATTTCAGTCAGGTTTACCAATACCGGGCACATGTTGGGCAGCGGAGTTGTTACTCTGGAGGTAAATGAAGACGGCAAAAAAATACGTGTAGCCTACACCGGCGACATTGGCCGGCCGGAAAGCCGCTTATTGAAATCTCCGGCGCCTTTTCCTCAATGCGATTACCTGATTACTGAAACCACATACGGCAATCGACTTCACCCAAAGATGCAGGATGCTGAAAAGGAATTACTAAGGGTAATCGAGGAAACATGTGTCAAGAACCGAGGGAAACTAATTATTCCGTCATTTGCTATTGGCCGTGCCCAGGAAATAATTTACTCGCTAAATAATTTCTTCAACGAGCGAAAATTACCTAAAGTAAATATTTATTTAGACAGTCCGCTGGCCATTAATGCAACCGAGATATTTAAGATACATACGAACGAACTAAACGATGATGTTGCCAAAGTGATGTTATATGATAGCGATCCATTTGGATTTAATTCGTTGTTTTACATCAAAAGTGCCGAAGAATCGAAGTCGCTTAACTCCTACAAGCAACCCTGCGTTATTATTTCGGCATCGGGCATGATGGAAGCTGGAAGGGTAAAACATCATATTGCAAACAACATCGAAAATCGTCGAAATACCATTCTCGCAGTTGGGTATTGCGCCCCGACAACCCTTGGAGCTCGAATTTTAAGAGGCGATCAGGAAATTTCAGTATTTGGTCAAAGGCATCAGGTTCGTGCTACCATCGAAAAAATTGAAGCTTTTTCGGGGCACGGCGATTATCAGGAAATGGCTGATTTTATTGGTTGTCAGAACGCAGGAGAAGTTAAGAAAACTTTTTTGGTACATGGCGAATACGAATCGGCAAAATTCTATGCCAATGTCATAAAAGAGAGAGGGTTTAAAAACATTGAAATCCCGGAAGCTGGTAGCGAGTTTGAACTGAAATAAGCTTAGTCGAGCCAAACTACCTTTTGTTCCGATTGGTGTGGCTGTCCGATAATGTCTCTGTATAATTCAGGTCTCCTTGCCTGAATGTACCGGTGTCCTCCTGCCTGAGTATTTTTTTCAGGAGTAAAAGTTGCTGTTACAAAACTGTCATCAAATGTACGGCACTCAGCAATAACATCTCCAAAAGGATCGATAATCATGGAGCAGCCATTTTTTAGCTGGTCATCATCCATCCCGATGGGATTTGTAAAGACAGCGTAAATGGCATTATCGTAAGCTCTTGCCGGGAGCCATTTCATCAGCCAGCCCCGTCCTTTCATCCCGTCAAACTCCAATCGCAGCGAAGTCGGATCAGTCTCGCGATTCTCCCAAAGTTTGGGGTCTACAAAACCCGCTCCGGGTCTGGTTGAAGGTGTACACATCGTAACATGAGGCATAAAAATAATGTCAGCTCCAAGTAATTTGGTGGCTCTCACATTTTCAATGATGTTATTATCGTAACAAATTAAAATGCCGCATTTCCATCCCAAAAGATCGAATACGCAATAGCTATCGCCTGACAACAAATACGGATTTATAAACGGATGCAATTTCCTGAATTTTACCACCAGTCCGCTTTTATCAACGCAAACATACGCTTTGAATAAATTATCATTTTCATCTTTTTCGAAGAGCCCAGCCAACACAACAATATTATGGTCTTTTGCGATTTGCGCGAGCCTTAAAATGCTTTCTCCTTCTGGAATAAATTCAGCCAAATCAAGCATCTGTTGTTTAGAAAGGTTTCGGGCAAAAGTATACCCGGTAATTGAGCATTCATGAAAAGCAATTACGTGTGAACCTTCATCGGATGCCTTTTTGGAAAGTTTTTCAATGACACCCAAATTGTAGGCCTTGTCGCCACTTCTATTTTCAAATTGCGCTGTCGAAATTTTCAGGTTGTCCATGCTGTAATCAATTTATTATTACCTGTCAAAGTTAATCCGAAAAGAACTGAATGAGAAAAAATCTGTAAAGAACATTTCTGTACTTTTGTCTTTATTCGAAACGATTAATTATCATGTCGCAATTAGGAATTATACTTCAAGCCCGAACCGGATCTACCCGAATGCCTGAAAAGGTTATTCTGCCCTTTTTTCAGGAGCAATCTATTCTGGATTTGCTGCTCGAAAAGGTGAAAAAATTAGGTGTTCCGTTTGTGTTGGCAACCACCGATAATCCAACAGATGATCGGATTTGTGCCCTGGCCGTCAGACATGAGGTTCCGGTTTATAGAGGTTCTGAAAATGATGTGCTCGATCGTTTTATTCAAGCCGCAAAGTCGTTCGGTTTCAGTAAAATCATTCGCGTTTGCGCCGACAATCCATTTTTAGATTTAGCCGGAATGCAAACTCTGGTAACCGAGTTCAGCGATTCGGATGCCGATTACCTGAGCTTTCAATTGGCCGGAAATAAACCTTCCATTCTCACACATTTTGGATTTTGGGCTGAAGCGGTTCGCCTTGTTGCGCTTGAAAAAGCACAGAAACTGACTTCAGAAAAGTTGTACCACGAACATGTAACCAATTACATTTACGGTAACCCCGATCTGTTCAATGTTCGGTTTATTAAAACTGATCCTCTGGTCTTTTCGCGTACCGATATCCGCATGACACTGGATACCCCGGAAGATTTTGAAATTCAGCAAGAAATATTTGCGACTATCAGCAAGGAAAATCCTAATTTTGGCATCCCTGAAAGTATCAGTTGGCTCGACCAACATCCGGAAATCCTGGAACTGATGAAAAAGGAAATCGTGAAAAATCAGAAATAAAATTGAAAATGAGCAAATCAACCTATATTATTGGCGAAATTGGTCAGAACCACAATGGTGAAGTTGAGATTGCCAAAAAGCTGATCGACGTGGTTACTGAGCCCGTGATTGATCATCTTTTCGGGCAGAAGCTGAAGCCAATGGATGCGGTGAAAATGACACGCCGCGATTTGAACGAGGAACTTTCGGCTTCCGAAATGTTTCGTCCTTACGAAGGTCCAAATTCGTTTGGCAAAACTTACGGCGAGCATCGCGAATTTTTGGAATTGAACGACGAACAACATTTTGAAGTATACCAATATGCCAAGTCGAAGGGACTAGAAGTTGTTGAAACCCTTTGTGCAAAAGGGTGTTTGTCGATGTTAAAGTTGTTTACTCCTGATCGCCTGAAAGTAGCTTCGCGCGATTTGACCAACTTACCACTTTTGGAAGTAATGGCCGAAACAAAAATCCCGATCATTCTTTCGACCGGAATGACCGGCAAAAAAGAGTTGGACGATGCACTCGAAATTATTTCCAGATACCATTCGAACATCAGCATATTGCATTGTTTGTCGCAATACCCATCTGAATATCAGAATATTAATTTGTTGAGCATTCAGTTTCTGAAAGAACATTATCCGCAATACACCATTGGTTATTCCGATCATTCCATCGGAATTTTGATGCCTGCCGTTGCTGTTGGTATGGGTGCCGAAATCATTGAAAAGCACATTACCTTAGACCGCAACATGAAAGGCACCGATCACCGCGGATCGCTCGAACCGGAAGGCATCTGGCGTATGATGCGTGACATCCGGAATACCGAATACGCCATTGGCAAAAATGATTTATTTGTCAGCGAAAAGGTTCAAACTACTCGCGTTAAACTGGAACGTTCTATCGCCACAACTCGTACGATTGAGGCCGGTGAACAAATCACTGAAAACGATTTACATATGCTTAGCCCGGGCAATGGTTTTAAATGGGCCGAAAAAAACAATATAATTGGTAAAAAAGCGCTGGTTTCGATTCCGGCTAACGAAATTATTTATCCTGAAATGCTTGCGAAATGAAGATAAAATTAGTGTTGACTGATATTGACGGGGTTTGGACTGACGGAGGGATGTATTACGACCAGACAGGAAATGAATTGAAGAAGTTTAATACCACTGATAGTGCCGGAGTTGTTTTTTTGCAATTACTCGATATTCCGCTTGGAATTATAACCGGCGAAAATACCAAAATTGTATGGAGGCGTGCCGAAAAACTGAAAATAAACCATTTGTTTATTGGGGTCAAAAATAAGCTGGAAGTAGCCGAAAAACTTTGTGCCGAAATGCATATTTCACTTCAGGAAGTAGCCTATGTTGGCGACGACCTGAACGATGCCATGCTTTTAAAAGCAGTAGGGTTTAGCGCTATACCTGCAAATGCCTGCACTTACATGGAAAAATATGCCAAAATCAGGCTTAAAAGAAATGGAGGGGAAGGCGCTTTTCGCGAATTTGTTGAATTGCTGCTCGCGAAAGAAAACCTACTCGAAACGGCAGTCCAGAAATACCTGAAAGCTACGTTACAGAAGTAATTGGAATTTTACCAGTTCGGAAGGATAGCGCCTGTATCAAGAGAATTTAACTAGTGTTTCAGAGTTGTCGGAAGGGTAAATGAAACGACAGTACCTTTACCCTTTTGGCTATCAATTGTGATTGTTCCGTTATTTTTCTCAATGAAATCTTTAACAAGGATTAATCCTAATCCCGTACTCAATTCATTTTCGGTACCGGGAGTATGAAGCGTATTGGTTATATCAAAGATCTTTACGAGTGAAGATTTTTCAATTCCAACTCCATTATCTGTAATACTTACAGTTGCTTTATTCAGGTTAGTAATTTCGCTCTTGATAATTACAGAACCTCCTCGATGTGTGAACTTTATGGCATTGCTTAGGAGATTTCGTACGATAGTTTGAATCATGTTGAGGTCGGCCTTCACAAAAATTTCATCGTTTAATTCAAAACTGACATTAATCTGTTTGTTATCAGCAGATTGAATTAGCCCTTTTGTAGAATTCTGAATAACATCGGTGAGTTTTAACTCACTCGGATTGAATTCAATTTTGTTTAATTGCGATTGACCCCAAATAAGAAGATTTTCAAGCAATACACTTACATTTTCAGCAGATTTATGTAGCGATGATAATATCTTTTTTAATTCGTTTGGACTTAGTTCATTAAATGTATCGTTAAGATGTCCCAGAAAAGCGGCAAGATTGACGGTTGGTCCGCGCAAATCGTGTGCAATGATTGCAAAGAATTTGTCTTTCGCAGCGTTAGTCTCTTTTAGTTCGAGATTTTTATGTCTCATTTTAGTGTAAAACCAATAAATCAAAATTGAGATTAAGATTGCAATAAAGATTCCTATGATCATGATTAATTGAGAAGTTCTATGCTGCTTGATTATGAGTGAGTTAATTTCGTTTTGTTTTTCCAATTCTAAAATCAGCCCATTTTTTTTATCAATCTCATAAATAGCCTGCAACTGTTCCATTTTTATATCAGCATCACCCGAAAGAAGAGAATCTTGAATTTCGATTTGTTTCTTCTGACAATTGACAGCATTTTCAAGATCATTCATCTTTAAATAGACCTTGGTCAACTTTGAATATATGTTTAATTGTATGCTTTTTTGGTTGTTCGATTTTGCTAGATTTAATGCTAACTGCAATTTGTTAAACCCATCCTCTTTTTGTCCTTGTTCAATGAGGCTTAATCCGAGGTACTCATAAACCGAAGGAAGACCAAGAAAGTCATCGACTTCTTTCTTTATCTTAAACGATTCATTCAAATGAGTTTCGGCCAGTTTATATTCTCCAACGGCATAGTCAATCATCCCCAGATTTTTATAGGCGTTTGACAGACCGTATTTTTCTTTACTGGCGCTGTACGTTTTTAAAGTAAAATCAATGTCTTTGTATGCTTCTTTGAAATTTCCTGCCTCCAGATTGAGAAGACCAATCTGAGAATAACATATCGCAACGCCACTTTGGTTTCCGTCAATAGTTGCCATTTGGGAGTATATTTCCAAAGCTTCCCGAAAATACTCTAAAGCTTTTTGAGACAGTTTTAAGTCAGCGTATATTCGACCCAATAAATAGGCTGCCCACGCCTTTCCCTCTGTGAAACCTGCTTTTTCATAATTGAGCTTCGAGTTAATAATGTATTCTATTGATCTGTCATATAATCCATTAACTCTAAATATGGTTCCCATCATCGAGTAAGATGAACCCATAACTTTAAAATTGTTTGATAGGCGACAAGACTGGATAGAGGCATTAAAATTTTCGAGTGCGATTATATCCTCATTGAGGCTGTGCTTAATTACTCCTTTACGGAATAGAATTTCTCCTTTGTACCAATTATCGTGAATAGCTTCTGAGATGGTAAGTGATGTATCAAGATAAGCCAAAGAAATATCCTTTAGCTCCAACGCCTGATTTATTCTCCCCAATGTAAAATAGGCCTGCATTTCCAGGCTTTTGTGGTTTGCTGTTTTGGCAGCTAACAGGGCAGAATTTGCCAGATTCTTCGATTCATGGCTGTCGTTACCGACAATTAAAAGTGAGAGTTTAAGTTGGGCGGAGATTCTATCTAATCCTTTAGTGTTGTTTATCGCTTTGCGAAGGCTGTCAATTTGAGTAAGGTTAAATTTTTCCTCAGAGATGGCTGAGTATGTAATTGCAATAGTCAATAAAAACAGAGTAGACCAGAGAATCTTTTTATTCATCTTTTTATTTTACTTAAGAATCAAAAACTGAAGCAAGCAAATGTAGTTGTTCTAACCTGCTTCAATTTGAACCCATAAAGGTTTAAAAAAAATAATCATTTTCAGGATGAAAAATACAAAGAAAAATTGGATAGCCAATGCCAGGTTATTGTAGCATTTTTATAAGTATTAACATCTTTATGGATCCTGGACTAAACTCCTTTGCGATGCTTACGTCAAAATAATTCATTATTGGAATCAGGGTAATAGAATCCCTTGGTTAGAAACATTGTACCACGACATATGTAATTGATAATATAGTACTTTGACCATGAGATGCAAGTATTATTGATAGTAGTCTTAAATGAAAAAAGAGTCACACTTATGTGTAACTCTTTGATTATTAAGTTTGACTAACTGAGCTTAAGTCAGTTACTTTCTGATTATGATCATGTTGAGCTGTAAATTATTTTTTAATTTTATAAACATCTGATAATCAATGATCTATTTTTTACTTTTTTGAAATATTACATTGGATTATCATGATCTATCACAAAACCTAGCTCAGTTTTTGGGAATAAATAAAAAGCTATTCTAAGCGCTTGTTATCCATATAAACTCCTTCCCATTTGATCTTTCCGTTGTTATCAAAGCCATGCGATAGCATGACCGGGATATTGGACTTTTTCTTGCCATCCATAGTTGTAACAGACAATACCCACCAGGAATAAACAACGTAGTATTCTTTTTCATAGGCTACACAGACCGGCTCTCCCGATTCAACTAATTCAATTGTATTGTATGTTGCAAAGGTCTTTTGATCATCGGCTTTTTTTGTCTTCAGATCAATTGATTCACCATCTTTAAGTGAAAGACTTCCAAAAACGGCATCAGGGGTATAAAAACTTAACCAGGTTTCAATATCCTTTGCTGCCCATGCGTTCACAGCTTTTCGGGTGACATTGATGTATGGGTGGTACTTGTAAATGACCCCACTTTCAATTGTTTTCTGGCTCTTTTCTATTTGCTCAAAAATGTTATCACTGAAGTATTGATTCGCAACAGCTATCTTCCCGTCTTTATTGAAGCGATATAAATCATGAACATGAATTTTAACTTTTATTCCAGTAGCCTTATGTGTTCCTGTCCATAGTAACCAATCCTGGACCCAAAGACCTCCATTTTTATAATCAATAGCGTCAGGAAAAGCAGGTTTATCGTCTTGAATTATAAAATTGTCAAATCCGTTCCACCAATCAACAAAACCGCTCATATATTTTTGGGGCTTTTTTTCGTATTCTCCATTTGAACCCACCCAAATTGTATCAGCGAAAAAACTTACAAATGCTTCTTTGTCTCCTTTGACAAATGCTGCCCACATTGCTTTTGTCTTATTAATGGCTTCATGTTCTGAATAAACAATGCCATTCTCTTTTTGAGCATTAACCGTCAAAAATGTGGTTAATACAAGTACTAACACGAAACCTATCTTTTTCATACCTATTGAGTTTTAGTTGTTAAATTATCTTTGATTTTTAATCTCGAATTATTGCATAGTGTTTAAACTCATTGAATAAATCTCAAGAGTCAACCATTAGAAAATCAATGGAGGAGAATGATCAAAAGCAAGAAAAATAATAGTGGCAAGATGTACCCAAATCTGATTTTTCATGATTCGGATTTGAGATATTTATCAAACACTTGATAATGGCATTTAACAGATTAAAATATCAATCAAATGTCCAGATAGAGTGATATAGAGTTGATTTTCATATAAATATACGAAAATTGGAAGACATTAATATTTAAAATTTCGAAGAAAATTTCAAAATATGTAAAAGTGGATTTGCCGGTTAAATTGACCAGTCCGCGCCGTTTTATATTGACCACCTTTCGCCGGAGTAAATTGACCACCTATTTTCAATATTGAGAACGATCATTTCCTTGTTTTGATTAGAGTTATACAAAATTAGATTTATTTATTCTGATTCAACAGTTTCTACGATTTTGTTTCGTTGTCTTCTTCGTATTGATTCTCCTACAAGTTCCATTCGATGAGCATCATGAACAATGCGGTCAAGTATTGCATCCGCTATTGTTTGTTCTCCGATAACCTCATACCATTGTGCCACTGGCAACTGAGAGGTTATAATGGTTGAACGGTTTCCGTGACGATCTTCCACGATTTCCATAAGTACCGACCTGTTTGATGCATCAAGCGGCTGCAAGCCAAAATCGTCCAGAATCAAAAGATCCTGTCTTTCTATCTTTGCAACTTCTCTGATGTACGAACCATCTGCTTTGGCCATTTTTAATCTTGTAAACAGCTTTGTAGTGTTGGCATAAAGTACTTTGAACCCAAGGGTACAGGCTTGATTTCCGATAGCAGAAGCAATGAAGCTCTTGCCTATTCCGGTACTCCCGGTGATCAGAAGATTCTCTTTTCTTCCGATAAAAGTACACTCAGCCATACGCATGAACTGATTTTTGTCCAGGTTGCGATCTATATCAAAGTGCAACTGCTCAATGTTGGCTTTATAACGGAACTTTGCATTGCGCATTTGCCTCTCTATGCGGCGATTGTTACGATCATCCCATTCGGCATCAATAAGCATCGATACCATTTCATCGCCTGTCATTTGAATCATGCTGCCATTCTCGATGCTTGTTCTAAAGGCACGAACCATACCGAAGAACTTCATCTGTCTCATTTTTTGAAGCGTTTGCTCATTCATTTTATTCGATTTAAGGTTAAACAATACCCGGAGGGGTAGCCGTTACAGCTTTCCTCCGGGGAGATATTACCGGTAATAGTTTTTACCACGTATGTTCAGGTGAGGGGGCATTGACTGATCAACATGCTGCTGATCATCAACGTTTCGGTCAAGTCCTTTTTCAAGGATTACCCGGATGGTCTGATAGCTGTAATCGCCATATTGAAGTGCACGCAGACAAGCATTGTTAAGCCGCTCTTTTCCGGCACGTACCGAAAAACTTAAAACTCCCTGGCAGGATCGATAGGTCTGCTCCGGATGCTGCCGGGCATTTAGCAACTGGATAATATATTCTTTTGTTTGAGGGCCTACCTCTGCGGCTCGTTCGATAAATTTATCGGGGTTCCAGTCGCTCATGAAGCGGTGCTGCGAGGCCAGATGATCTGTTATTGTTGTGTGTCCAAAAAGGTGCCTGTTCCTTTTGTGCACTGCAATTCGCTCGTAGCGGTGATAAATTTCAACCTCAGATTGGCTGTAAAGCAAGGTTACCTTCTTGCCGATAAAATGGTAAGGAACACTGTAATAATGCTTATCCTCGGCAAGGCAGACGTAATTGTTCTTCATCACAGAAGCGATATAGCGTCGCTTCAACTCATATCTCTTTTCAGGTAAAGGGTGCAAAAAGTGTCGTTCAGTATCTTCGAATAACTGTCGCCTGCTGAATGGCCTTCCTGTAAGCGGCCTGTTATTATGAGCTTCCAGTGCCTCCCTGATCGCGCTATTTAGCAGTTCAATGCAAGAATATACATTACCCTTTAAAATGCTGTAAATCGAACGGTAAATGATTTTGACGGCACCTTCTACCAACGCTTTGTGTTTGGGTTTATACGGAGCTGCCGGTAAAGCCGCCATCGAATAATAGCTTACGAAGTCACGAAAAGCCTCATTAAGTGTTGGCTCATAACGATTACTCTTGATTACCGCCGATTTTAAGTTATCCGTAACGATGGCATTAGGAACACCTCCGAAGTAATGTAATGCATTTTCGCAGGAGTTGATGAAGTCTTCCTTCTGTTGGGTATAACTGGCCTCTACGTAGGTCAACTGGCTTGCACCCAGTATGGCGACAAAAACCTCTACCTCTGTGATGTCTAATGTTTCCGGATCTAAAACCTTGAGTTTTTCGCCTGCATAATCAACATACATCTTCTCCCCGGCCTTATGCTCAATGTGCATAACCGGATTACGAACCTTCTTCCAGAGAAGATAATAATGCTTGAACTGTGAAAACCGATAGCCTGCAGGATGCTGTTCAAAATATTGCTCCCAAAGCTTCTCCTTGGTGTTTCCCCGGATCTTCAATGCTTTTTCCATGGTGGGGAAAAATGCTTCCAGAGATTGATAACGCAGATCATTCTCAATATGATTGCGTGGAACCATATCCAGAAACATCTGCTCAAGTTCAGTGTCACTCATCAGTTGAATCTCCTGGGGCGATTTGCCCGAAGCCAGGAACAACCTGATATACTTCTTAACACTATTGCGGGGAAGACCTGTCCGTTCCCCGATGGACTGTTTACTTACACCCTCGGTGTAAAGCCTGATAATGCTTCTTACCTTGCTCATAATGATTAGTTTATTTGACATTTTGATTATATTGAACAAAGCCAACTTAATCATAAATGCCCGCTAATCAACAAGGATAAATCGTTCTTAGAGGGTGGTCAATTTGCTCCGGCGCAACCCAACCATTTTGACCGGCGGAAGGTGGTCAATTTGTTCCGGCGAACACTGGATATTTTATCCGGCGTGTCCACTTTACTGGGACTATTACTTTCTTGAAGCTTTTAAAATCGTTGTTCATTGTCATCTTGTATTAAAATCGTTCTTAATTCATTTATGTTACTGATTTTAAATACAAGGAATCTGAATACTTTCGATTGGGTATTTCCGGGTAGTAATTCGCATAACCGGAGCCAATCTTCTTTTTCTACTGGGGTCAAACGGATATCAACTCTCTCTGACTTTCGTTTCATGGTTTCATTTTTATAATTCTGAACATTGGAGTAGCTGTAGCGCTAATCTATTTTATCGAAAAGATTATAGTAAATTAGAATCATTTTGTGTGGCATTGTATTGTAAATTGTACACCAAATAAGCATAGGTTTCCTTTGTTTACGCCTGAAGGTATTGTAAGTGGAATTTTGCTTCATCCGAACACAAAGTATTTTTCCCTCGCCGAAACTTTCAAGGGTAATACGAGCCGGATGGATTAATTATTTCTGGTATCCGGCCCTTGCAAATTTCTTCGCTGGAGAAAGCCGGGTTGTTTATCGGA
Organism: Aquipluma nitroreducens; assembly: GCF_009689585.1. Taxonomy (GTDB): domain Bacteria; phylum Bacteroidota; class Bacteroidia; order Bacteroidales; family Prolixibacteraceae; genus Aquipluma; species Aquipluma nitroreducens. The sequence goes on from NZ_AP018694.1 coordinate 2,406,851, forward strand.
TGGAAGCCAGAGATTTATTCAGCGATTAAAGTGGTGCAGTAGCGAAACCGCAAAATGAGGTTTTGGGCTTAAAGGTACTTGTAAAGGTAGATGCATGACTAACGATGTCTTGGTCGTTAAATTCAAATACCTCAAATTGGGGAGTTAGTCTAAGATTAGTCCACGTGTTTCTAAATGCCGACATTCAAACAGACTATTACCGATTCATACCTTTAAGGTAGTTGGTCCTATGTTGTATTGTCGATTGAGACTTTTCCACCAACCTAAAAGCAAAGTGAAATACTGAATCGGTTTAGGGCGTGCGCACGTTCGATTTTGCTTGTAATCTTCTTACTTCTGCTATGTAGGGTATTAGAAGGCACATATTACTGTCCGGGGGCTACTCTTTCTCTTTCGATTTTATAGGATATCGAAAACCTATAAAACCGTTTGGCCGTATCGCTTTGTAGTTAGGTGCTGATCTATTCTCACATAATACGAATTCTATAACAGGGAACACCAGGACTGTCCTAGAATTCGGTATTATATGGAATATCTCTTAGCTTGCTATTATTATCTGCTCGATGGAGGTAACATCTGTTATTCTCATCATTTCTCTGGTTGCAAAAATCTGCACAAAGAATGTCGTTGACGTTCATTTTTATATTCTGAACCTTATTCTCCAATCGTAAATACGGTTGCTGAAGTACTATCTAATGCTAAGAAACGCTAGGTGAAAATATGAAATGTTGGTACTTTTGTTGGTAAGCCTAAATAAAAAAGCAGCCACAACTTAATGTAACTGCTTGATTTTGAAGTGGGCCCAACTGGGCTTGAACCAGTGACTCCCTGATTATGAGTATTAAGACTACCGGTTTCTTTCATTTTCTTTTTATTTTATTTGCTGTTTAAATAGCTGGTATTTAGTTATATAACAGATTTTAATATTTTTTAAAATAGTATCTATTTTGAAATAATCGCTATATTTGTGTGCAAATTGTGTGCAAATATCCGTTTTGCACACATGAAATAAGCATTTAAATATAGCGATAATGTTCAATTATGCAAACAGTGGAGTTACCGTATCTTCTATTTTAGATAACAGGAGGGCAACCAATGACAATTTATATCCTATCAAAATCCGTGTTACATTCCAGCGTATCCGTAAATATTATTCAACTGGGAAATATCTTAAATCAGAAGCATGGGAAAAGCTGCCGGAAACTAAGAGTAAGAAGATGCTTTCTATAAGATTTGATATTCAAAATACGTTTGATATAGTGAAAGATACCGTGCAAGGGTTGTTATATGAAGGTGGCTTTTCCTTTGAAGCATTAAATAGCCGCCTGAATAAGTCCCCTTCGGATACATTAAATGCCGGATTCAAAATAAAAATTCAGGCTTTATTGGATAATGAACAGGTTGGAACCCATCTTTTCTATCAGGATGCACTTAAAAGCGTGGAATCTTATGGAGGAGAGAATATTTCTTATACGGTAGTCACAGTAGATTGGCTAAAATGCTACGAAAAGTATATGTTAAAATTAGGAAGGGCATATACAACCATAGGGATGTACTGTCGTGCCATTCGTTCTATTATCAATGAAGCAAAAAGGGCAGGAATAATAAAAGAAAATCAATATCCATTTGGAAATGGGAAGTATGAAATACCAACAGGTACAGGTCGTAAATTGGCTCTTACATTACAACAAATAAAATCGGTTGCAAGTCATTCTGACGGAACTGAAACAACAGAAAAATATCGTGATATGTGGTTTTTCTCCTACCTGTGTAATGGTATCAATTTTGCGGATATGCTTACTCTGAAATATTCCAATATACGGAACGGTGAGATTTGTTTTTTACGTGCCAAAACAACCCGAACATCCAAGGTGAAAAAAGAAGTATGCGCGATATTGACACCTGAAATGAACGCAATTATCAAGAAATGGGGCAATAAATCCCAAAAACCGGATGAATATATTTTCAAGTATCTGACAGGCAAGGAAACACCTTTTAAGGAAAAAGATGTAATAAAATCTGTGACCAAGCTTTGTAATAAGAGATTAAAAAAGATCGGAACAACTTTAGGAATTGAATCGTTAAGCACTTACACCGCGAGACATTCCTACGCCACGGTTCTGAAACGGTCAGGAGCGAATATTGCTTACATTTCGGAAAGCTTAGGTCATAATGATTTGAAAACGACTGAAAATTATTTAGCATCTTTTGAGAGGGATGAGCGAGTAAAGAATGCAAGCTTATTAACCAACTTTGGAGAATAAGCAATATGTTTGTTTTATAAATAAAATTGCATGGCAATACACATTAATGTCGAGAAATTGATTTCAGGAAAAATCGTTGAAGGGGAGCGGATTGAGTACAAAAAAGGTTGGAATCCGGCAGCGATTTACCGGACGATTTGTGCATTTGCCAATGATTTTGAAAATATTGGCGGAGGTTATATCATTGTTGGAGCCGAAGAAGAAAAAGGAAGGGCAAAACGCCCGGTTACCGGTATTGCGACAAATGAATTGGATTCTATTCAAAAGAAGATGGTTGAATTCAATAAAATGATAAATCCTCACTATGATCCTAAAATCAGTATTGAAACAATTGATAATGCCTCAATTCTAGTAATATGGGTTCCTGGAGGAAATCAACGGCCATACGAAGTTCCTGAAGATGTTACGATTAAGAAGGACAAGAAATACCGTTACTATATTCGAAGGTATGCAAGTACTGTTCAGGCAGATAAGGACGAACGGGATGAATTGATAAGTCTCACCCGACAAACTCCATTCGATGACAGGATTAACACTCAGGCAAGTGTTGAAGATATTTCTCCATTATTAGTCAGGGAATATCTGCAGAATGTGAAAAGTTCACTGATCGAGCAAATCGAAACAACTCCCATTAATGATATTTACAGAGCAATGGATTTAGTGAGTGGTCCCGACGAATTGCTTTATCCGAAAAATATTGCCTTGATGATGTTTAATTATCGGCCGGAAAAATTCTTTCCTTATTCCCGAATTGAGATTGTTGAATTTCCTAATGGATTGGGAGATCCTGTATTTTATGAAAAGCCTACAATAACAGGTCCGGTTTATTTGCAGATACAGAAGGCGCTTGCCCAGTTAGAAAGTATCGTGTTAAAAGAGCGAATATATAAATTGCCTGATAGAGCAGAGGCGGAACGTATATGGAATTATCCTTTCCGGGCTTTGGAAGAAAGTGTTGTGAACGCCTTATATCACAGAAATTGGGAAGTTAGAGAGCCAGTTGAAATACGGATTTTACCGGATTGCATTGAGATTGTTAACCAGGGAGGTCCTGACCGAAGTGTCAAAATGGAAGAGCTACAAAAAGGAATTATTCATAACCGGAGATATCGAAACCGGAGAATTGGCGATTTTCTAAAAGAATTAGACATGACTGAAGGAAGGGGAACGGGCATTCCAATTATCCGCAAGGAAATGGAAAAGAACGGCTCGCCTGAACCTCGCTTTGAAACAGACGAAAATCACAGTTATTTTATAACAACACTTCCAATACATCCTGCCTTCCTTTTGGAAGAAGAAATGAGTGAAGGGGTACACAAAGGGGTTAAACTTTCTGATGGACAGCATGATGCTATTTTTAATCTTATTCATGAGGGTGTAAATGAGGGTGTAAATGAGGGTGTAAATGAGAATGTGTATGATATCATAAACATTCTCAAAAATGTAGCAGGATTAAACGCAGTGGAGATAGCATCCCGAACAAAAAGAGGACTCTCTACTGTTGAGCGATACCTTCGTTTGTTACGGAAAAAAGAAATCGTTGAATTCAAGGGAGTACCTAAAACAGGGGGTTATTATCTGACCAAGAAAGCGAAAGATAAACTGAAATAGCTATGCCCCGACGCAAGCAATACAAAATATCAGCCAGGCAGACTGCAATTTATGATGTTATTGTGGCCGAACTTCAGCAAAATCCCGAATTGGCTGATTACGATATGGGAACCATTGAAATATCCATAAAGAAGAAAATTACTCCCCGGATTCAAAACATTGATTTGGCGATAGCCAACCTGAAAAGATACATCGCAATTAATAGGGAACATATCCAGACCATTAACGGCGAAATGATTGTATCCAAAAAGGAGATAGCCAGGATGCTGAAAATCTCGCGGCCAACCCTTGATAAGTGGATTAGGGAAGAATTTGTAACTCCCGTTCAATCAAGTGTTCTGAAGGGTGCAATAATCTTTCCTCCCGACCAGATTCTGAAGCAGCTTCAAAATAAAAAGAGTAAAAAATAAAATAAATTTTTCAGCTTTACATCTGTTACGATTGGCATAATTTTGCATTTGCAAGTAAATAAAAAAGTGCTTTTAAAAACTTTACATGGTGAGGTTTGATCTTATTTGGCATCATTTGTCTTGTTCATGTAAAGCTATTTATCTATTTGATTATCAATTATATTCATTTTTATTTTACACTTAAATTCAATCAGTACTATGTGTAATTTTAAATTTGAGTATCATGTCAAACATTATTCTAACCACGCCCGACGAACTGCGGGCAATCGTAAGCGAAGCGATCTCCGGTGCTTTTCCCAAACCGGTATCCAATCCATCACAGATCGACACCATCACACTGAACGACACATTGGAGTTGTTGAAAGAACATGGTTATCCAACGTCCAAGGCCAAGCTTTATAAGCTGACCTCAACCGGTAATATTCCCTGTAAAACGTACGGAAATAAACTGGTCTTTTCCCGAAAAGAAATACTGTTGTGGGCCGATAATCAGACTAAACCCAAACACGATTCAGGTAGAATAACCATGACTTTAGCACGGAGTGCCAGACGTAAAAGGCTAAAGCTATGAAAGGAAAAATAAATGATTGCGGAAAATATATCCGCATTGGGACGACTTTGTACAAAACGGTACAACGTCCACTCATCAGCGGCGATTACATCGAGGAGAAAATCCCCTGGAGTTACGAAACACTACGGCAGGACTATGGCAAAAACAATCTTCCGGAGATCGAAAAGTACGATGGGTTTTGTATTATTCCCGACCATGTTAACTATAAACAAGTGCATGGGACATACCTTAATCAATATGAACCTATATCTCATTTACCCAGCTCTGGGGACTTTCCCAACATTCGCAGTTTCCTGAATCATATTTTCGGAGAACAGATCGAGTTGGGTATGGATTACCTGCAGATCCTTTATACCCGGCCAACGCAAATGTTGCCGATTCTGTTACTGGTTTCCAATGAACGTAATACGGGAAAAACAACATTCCTGCGGTTTTTAAAAATGATTTTTGGCAAAAATGCAACGTTCAACACGAATGAAGATTTTCGAAGCCAGTTTAATGCAGACTGGGCCAACCGCCTGTTGGTTTTGGTTGATGAATTGCTTTTGAATAAAATGGAAGATACAGAGAAAATCAAGAATCTTTCAACGGCAGGCGACTATAAAATTGAGGCCAAGGGCAAAGATCGAAGGGAGATTGAGTTTTTTGCAAAATTTGTTCTTTGTTCCAACAATGAACGAAATCCAATAATTATTCCCAAAGAGGAGGTACGGTTTTGGGTCCGCAAAATCAATCTGATTGAAAAGGACAATATTCATCTCCGGGGACAGATGGCGGCAGAAATTCCGCATTTCTTAAATTTTCTTCTTTGCCGGGAACTCTCTTCTAAAAATGAATCCCGGATGTGGTTTCATCCATTAACCCTCGACACACCAGCCTTACAGAAAATCAAAAAGTACAACACCAATAAGATTGAAATAGAAATGGCTGCTTATTGTTATGAGGTAATGGATGGTTTGAAACAAACCAAATTGCGATGTTGCCCCAAAGACCTTATGGACGTATTGCGCGAATCAGGGTTACGTGCTGATATTAACATCATCCGAAATATACTAAAAGACAGTTGGGGTCTGAATTCTGAAAAGAACGGTGAATACAGTTTTTATCTTATTGGCATTGATGGAGAATTCATCCCGGTGAAAAGAAAAGGACGATACATGGAAATTGAAATATCGGTGGTAGATAAAATACTGTTGTAATGTTGAGTTTTAGATTTAAAGCATTGAATGATAATAATTTTAACAACACAACACGGCCACAACAATCCCACAACAATTTTTATTCTGTTGAATTCCAACTGCGACAAATCAGACTTTTGTTGTGCTTTTGTTGTGTTTGTAATGATTTGACAAAATGTGTTTTAACCTCATTTACAACAAAACAACAAAAAATTGACGACTATGGCATTACAGGAAATAAAACAAATAAGTATCAGGCAATACCTGGCAGATTTGGGAATCTACCCAGCAAAAGACAGTTCCCGTTACGGAATGTATAATTCGCCCTTCAGAGAGGACCGTAACGCAAGTTTGAAAGTAGATTATCCTAAAAATCTGTGGATAGACTACGGCGCAAATGAAGGCGGAACATTGATCGACCTGGTGATGAGAATGGAGCATTGTTCTCTGCATGAAGCCATCACAATGTTGGAACGAAAATACAGTCGTGCGGACATAGGTACGTTCCAAAATGCCAATATACCAACAAGTAATTTTTCTTTTCACCGGAAGAATGCGGATTCGGATCTTAAATCACCTGAATCATCAATAATGTTACAGAACGTTCAACCAATCAGTAATCCGGCATTGATTGAGTATCTGAAGGAGCGCCAGATCAGTATAGACATTGCCCGGATTCATTGCAGCGAAGTTTATTATTCGGTGAATAAGAAGCCTTATTATGCTGTCGGGTTCCAGAATGACAAAGGCGGATATGAGTTGCGAAGCAAATATTTTAAGGGATGCACTTCGAAAGACATTACATCGGTAAAGCGAAATAAAGACCATTGCCTGCTGTTCGAAGGTTTTATGGACTACTTGAGTTTCCTGACAATGAAGAATATCCAAAATTCCCCTATAGATGTAATCGTTCTAAATTCATTGACAAACCTTCTCAAAGTAAAAAACACCCTTGAATTATATAAAAGCATTTCGACATTTCTTGATAATGACCTAGCCGGGAAAAGAGCTGTTCAGGAATTGGAATCAATCTATAAAGATGTCATTGACCAGTCATTTCTCTATTCCAAACACAAAGACTTAAACGAATACCTGTGTCATTGGCAGCCGATACAACATCAGAATTTAAAGAAAAAATCAGGATTAAAGCCATAGCCTGACTGAAGTAAAATACTATGTTTTTTAGGGTAGCAAGTTTATGTTTTGGTTATACCAAAACTCTCGTTTCATCCCGCTGGTCTAATTTATAAATGTTCAGAAACGTGAAAATGAAAACAGAAAACAAAGGAGGCAGACCTGCAAAAGTGGCTGGTCAGAAAAAAGGCTATTTCATCGGCGTCAAGATGGATACCGAGGAGTATTATACTTTAAAAGCCAAAGCGCGTGAAGCCGGGATTTCCATTAGTGAATGTGTTCGCCAATCTGTTTTGCGAGGCGTAATTAAACAGCGACTCAACACCGAAATGTATGACTTGATCCGGAAACTTTGTGGTATGGCCAATAACCTGAATCAGATTGCCCGAAAAGCCAATGCCCAGGGGTACCAGAATGCTCAGAGTGAAAACCTTCAGCTGGCGAGCAGCATCCGAAAACTGGTAAATCATCTACGCCATGATAGCTAAAATTGTCAAAGGTCAAGGATTCCGGGGTGTGGTCAATTACATCCTGAATCAGGAAAAGAAAGCTGAAATTCTGGACAGCGATGGGGTAATGCTTGATGATCCTGAAGCCATCATTGAAAGCTTTAACTTTCAGACCGAACTAAATCTACGGATATTAAAACCCGTAGGACATATCTCACTGAATTTCTCAGTACAGGATCAGGAAAAGCTTTCCAGCGAATTAATGGTTAAAATCGCACGGGATTATATGGCACAAATGGGAATTACCGATACTCAATATTTGATTGCCAGACATTACGACAAGGAACATCCACATATTCACTTGGTCTTTAACCGGATAGATTACAATGGGAATACAATCTCTGACCGGAATGATCGCTTCCGAAGTGAGAAGATCTGCAAGGGACTGACTCGGGAATATGGCCTGTACTTTGCCCAGGGAAAAGAAAATGTTAAGGAGCATCGGTTAAAAGAACCCGATAAAACCAAATACGAAATTTATCATGCACTCCAATCAGCTATATCTAAATGTCGGAACTGGCAGGAATTAAAAGCAGAGTTACTCAAATCAGGGATTAAAACCGAATTCCAAAATAACGGAGCTACAGACAAAATACAAGGAGTACGGTTTGGAAAGAATGGGTATGAATTCAACGGTTCCAAAATTGACAAGACCTGCAGTTATTCCAAAATCAATTACCGGTTGCAGCAAAACGAGAGATTACAACAGGCTCAAAAACACCAAGCGGAACAACCTGCATGGGAGGATGACATGGAATTTTCCTCGACCATGAAAAGCATAACTTCCTCATTGGGGGGGCTATTCGATATACTACAACCTTCACCCGTCTATGATGAAAATCAGGCAGAAGTTTTTAGAAAGGAAGCAAAAAAGCGAAGGAAGAAGAAAGCAAACCAATACAGACAACGATTGTAATTTATTTAAAAATCAATACTTATGGGTACAAGCAAAATGGATTCTTCGGCAGTTTATACACTGTTCGAAGAATTAAAACAAAAGATAGATGAATTGAGCAAAAAGTCAATTCCAGATAACCAGGCTAATTCAACTTTTGATACAGAGGAACTAATATCGCTTATCGAAGATTTACAAATCAGGATTAACCAACAGCAGTTTACACCGGAACAAATAAAAAACTTGGGACAGATTTCGGCCTATTCGGTAAACAAGGTAAGTGAGAATCTCAATAAAGGATTTACTGAAATTAAAGCGGTAATTACTCCTATCGATGAAAAGGTCTCCCTGCTGAGGTTCCCTCAAAATATAGCTATCCGCAATGATCATTTTTTTAGTGTGGATTTTCGAAATAGCAAGGCTGCTATAACAATGATCTCAATGGCTTTAATCATTTTGCTTTCTTTTGGCGGCAATATCTGGCAATTAAACAGGAATAGCCAACTAAAAGATAATGATCTGAAATACCGCTATATTAAATCGACGAATGGGATTGATCCGGAGAACTTGTACAAACTTGAAGACATTTTTCAATATAATCGGGATAAGAAACTGATCAAAGAGATTCGCGGAAACGTGGAGGAATATGAAAGGAATGTAAAGGAGGTTGCGGAGAAGATTGAACGTGAAAGACTTAAGAATGACAACACAAAATAATAATAACAATTTGGGGTAATCAGAAAAGGAAAAGTCAGTAGTCATTGCAAAACGTTCCGAATGACTTCTGACTTTTTTCTGACTGAAAAACTTAATTTTGAAACCGGTATTCATTGGGCGTAAAGCCTGTTACGTTTTTAAACAGTCTGGTAAAGTGCTGAGGATATTTGAAACCCAATTCGTAAGCAATTTCATTTACACTTTTATTGCTGTCAAAGGTTTTGTTCTTGGCAATGTCAATAATTTTGTTCTGAATGTATTCCTTGGCTGATTTTCCGGTTTCTTTTTTAATCAAATCGCCAAAATAGTTGGGCGACAAATGAAGCTCTTCTGCACAATATGAAACAGATGGTATCCCAATTGTTTGGGGTTTGGCTGATGAAAAATAGCCATTCAGCAGTTCTTCAAACTTTTCCAGAATGCCTTTATTGACATTATCTCGTGTAATGAATTGCCGGTCATAAAATCGGTCGCAGTAATTCAGGAACAATTCGATATTTGAGGCAATCAATTTTTTGCTGTGTTTGTCGATGTTTTGCTGCAATTCAAAGTCTATTTTTGAAAAACAATCAAGCACAATCTGCCTTTCACGTTCTGACAGGTGCAACGCTTCGTTAGCGTTGTAGCTGAAGAAGTTATACTCATGGATGATCCTGCCCAGAGACGTCCCGCGGATCAGGTCGGGATGAAACACCAGAGCATATCCTTTAGGCTGATACACTTGTCCGTCGGTTTCAACAACCATCATTTGCCCGGGCGAAACAAAAACCAGCGTGCCTTCCTGGTAGTCGTAATAGTTACGTCCGTATTTTAAATCGCAGCCTTTAAAATCTTTCAGGAAAATACAATACAGCCCATAATTTATCCTGACACTCTTTTCTCCCCACGACCTTGGATTCGCTTTTGAAAAATTGATGACACTGACCAAAGGGTGCAATGTTTCGTGATTGTTCAGGGCATTGTATTCAGTAACCGTATCAAATTTGAAAATCCGTTCCATAGCTTTTATTGTTTTTCTGAAACAAATTTAAGTATTCTAACCTAGTTGTAATCATTCAAGATGTGCAATCAGTAAAAATGGTAGAAGATACAGTAATTTATATACCAATGCCTGAATAACAAGTCCTTACATTTGTAGTAATGAAAAATTTATACACCATGAGAAGAGAAACAAAAGATCTAGAATCGGTGAGATTCAATGATGCATTGGTAAGTTGTATAAAGCGTTACCTGATGCTTGCGTTTTTGTTGTTTTTGACGGTCATCAGCCTGTCGGTTAATGCCAAACCCAAAGAAAAGCCATTGATGATTCAGGAGCAAGGCAGTTTTGCCGTTGGCGGCACTGTGGTTACCAATCCCGGTACTTTTAATCCGTATAATCAGACTACGGAAGGGCAAACCTTTCATGGCGACCATGCCTATATTTTTTATCAGGTTCCGGTTAAGGCCCGCAAATATCCGCTAGTGATGTGGCACGGTATCGGACAGTTTTCCAAAACATGGGAAACCACTCCTGACGGACGTGAAGGATATCAGAACATCTTCTTGCGCCGTGGATTTGGTGTTTATCTTATCGACCAGCCAAGGAGAGGCAATGCCAGCCGCAGTACTGCGACAGCCACCATTGCACCAACCCCCGATGAACAAGGTTGGTTTGGTACTTTTCGGGTAGGAATCTGGCCAAACTATTTTGAAGGTGTACAATTTTCAAAAGATTCAGAGACACTAAACCAGTATTTTCGCCAAATGGTACCCAACCTTGGACCTATCGATATCAATGTCAATACCGATGCTGTTTCGGCGTTATTCACTAAAATTGGCCCGGCAATTTTGGTTACACACTCACATTCAGGCGGTATGGGTTGGGGTACCGCAATCAAAAATCAGAATATAAAAGCCATCGTTTCCTATGAGCCGGGAAGCGGTTTTGTATTTCCTGACGGAGAAGTGCCTGCTCCTATCCCAATGGCCGGGGGTACACTTGCCGCGATTGGAGTTCCTATCTCCGATTTTATGAAGCTCACGAAAATCCCGATCATTATTTACTACGGTGATAACATCCCTGAAAAACCAATGGATAACCCGGGACAGGATGGTTGGCGGGCTCGTTTGGAAATGGCTCGTTTGTGGCGCGATTGTGTGAACAAGCATGGCGGCGATGTTACCGTGATTCACCTTCCTGAAATTGGCATAAAAGGCAATACACATTTCCCATTTTCAGATTTAAACAACATTGAAATAGCCGATTTGATGTCGGCGTGGTTAAAAGAAAAAGGACTGGACAAATGAAAGGTTTACAGGCAGTCTTTAATTATCAATTAAAACGCCACAAAATCACAAAGTTTCACTAAGATTTTCTTTGTGATTCTTGGGGCCTTAGTGACTTGGTGGCATCTAAAAATCATTAATATGAAAAGTATAAGAAACTATTTTTTGATAATCATGGTTACGTCAATCAACTTCATTTCGTCAGCTCAACCCAAACCTGCCAATGCATTTGGTCTGGTTTACAGGGATGCTATTACAGAAAATGTGCCCGGAAAGGTGAATATTCATCCTGTTACCTATAAACTGAATGACATTGATATCGCAGCCAATATTTATACACCTGCCAACTACGACCCGATGAAGAAATATCCAACGGTAGTGGTAGCTCACCCCAACGGCGGTGTGAAAGAGCAGGTAGCCGGACTATATGCGCAGCATTTAGCCGAATCGGGTTATATCGTCATTGCTGCTGATGCGTCGTACCAAGGAGCAAGTGGCGGAATACCCCGTAATGTGGATAAACCGGCTAATCGAATTGAAGACATTCGTGGCATGGCCGATTTCATTACCCAATATGCAGGAGTTGATGCCAGTCATTTAGGTTTATTGGGCATTTGCGGGGGTGGCGGCTATGCTTTAAAAGCGGCTCAAACCGACAAACGCTTTAAAGTAGTGGCTACCCTGAGTATGTTTAATTCCGGCGTGGTCAGGCGCAACGGATTCATGGATTCAGGACTGGCCACCATTCAGCAACGTTTAAAACAGGCTTCTGAAGCCCGTGCCTTGGAAGCGGCTGGCGGCGAAGTGCGTTATGCTGCCGATACTAAAATGACCGATGAAGAAATAGCTAAGCTGCCGTTTGATCTGTATCGCGAAGGCTACTTATATTATGGCAAAACCCATGCACACCCCAATTCCACCTTCAGGTACACCATGAGCAGCCTGCTCGATCTGATGGCTTTTGACGCATCCACCAACATGGATTTAATCAACCAGCCACTGTTGATGATGGCGGGAAGCAAAGCCGACACGTACTACATGACCGACAGTGCTTTCAACCTTGCTACCGGCACAAAGGAGAAAGAAATCTTTCTGATTCCGGGAGCTACCCACATTCAAACCTATTATGTTCCTGAATATGTAGCTCAGGCAATGAATAAACTCAACGAATTCTTTGGTAAATACTTATAAATAAAAGCAATATGAAAACAACAATTCTCGGTTTATTTTTAATTATTATGAGTACTCAATTGTCCTTTGGGCAACCTGGTTTAAATCCGACAAATAGAACCTTTACTGCTGTGGAACAGGAAGTTATTAATCTTTCAAAAGAAAAGTGGCAGTGGATGGCCGACAAAAATGCAGATAAACTGGCCGGTCTTTTTCACGAAAAATCGATGTTTGTTCACATGGGAGGATCGTGGGGAAAAGAACAGGAAGTCAATATCATTAAAAACGGCATGATCTGGTACAAGAAAGCGGACGTCCATGAGGTAACGGTTAATATCATTGACAATACTGCCATCCTGTTAAACCGAATCACACTTTTGGCTGTGGTTGGTGGAAACGAAGTAACCAATCCATTTATGGTTACAGAAGTCTATGTGAAACTGAACGGCAACTGGATCTTGGGCTCACTTTCGTTTTCCAAGTTAATGACACCAGGCGGACAGTAAATTATCATTAAAACAAATATTAAGATGAAAAAAATAGTAGCAGGTTTAGCCATTCTTATCAGTTTTAGTTTGAATGCCCAGCAAACTGTTGTCAATACTTCTCCGGAAGATGCACCAAAAGTTCAAACAGCTTCAGGGATCGTGCGCGGTATAACGGAAGGAGATGTTGAAAGTTTTAAAGGAATTCCTTATGCTGCTGCACCGGTTGGTGAGTTTCGCTGGCGTCCGCCTCAACCTGTGAAAACATGGCAGGGAGAGCGTGATGCGAGCAAATTTGGCGCAAGTTGCGCTCAGGCAGGATGGGGCGCTGCTCCGGGAGCTATTCAGGCGGGCTCGTCTGAAGATTGCCTGTTCCTGAACATCTGGAGACCTGCCGGTGCTGCAAAAAAAGCAAAACTGCCAGTCATGGTATGGATTCATGGTGGCGGCTTCACAGGTGGTAGCGGTAACACATCCGGAGACGGATTTGCAAAAAAAAGAGTTGTCCTGGTTACCATCAATTACCGTCTGGGGCGCCTGGGCCATTTCGCTTTCCCCGCATTGAGCAAGGAGCATCCAGAAGAACCCAAAGGCAGTTACGCCTTTATGGACCAGATTGCCGCATTAAAGTGGGTTCAGCAGAATATTGCTGCATTTGGTGGCGATCCTAAAAATGTGACCATTTTCGGTTTCTCTGCAGGTGGTGTTTCGATTCATTCACTTCTGACCATACCCGCAGCCAAGGGGCTTTTCCATAAGGCAATCGGTCATTCCAGCGGTGGCCGTGATGGTGTTTTGACTGGCAGACCGATCAATAAAGAAAATGCGAGTCCATATTATCCGGTTTCAGCAGAAACCATTGGCATTAATTTCGCCCGCAAACTTAAAATAGAAGGTACTGATGCAGCCGCTTTGGCTAAGTTACGCGCTTTGCCAGTAGCAGAGATTGTGAGTGGTGGGGAAACTGATGGCCAAGGGGGACCTCGTATCTATCCAGGCCCGATCCTCGACGGTAAGTTTGTCACAGAAACTGCTGAGAGCGCCTACAAGGCAGGTAGGCAAGCCCGCGTTCCGCTCATGATCGGGTGCAATAGTGCCGAAATAGGCGGCGGCTTTGTGAATACCAGCAGTTCAAAGGAAGAATTGTTTTCGATGTTCGGTGCACTAAAAGAAGAGGCAAAAGCCGCTTACGATCCTGATGGAACCAAAGAATTTGCTGAGGTACAAACAAGATTTAATACAGATAAAGTTTGGGCAGAGCCTGCGCGGTTCACCGCAAAATCTTTTGCAGCCGTTGGAGATCCGGCCTACGTTTTTCTCTTTTCGTACGTACCATCTGCAATGAAGGAACGGATGAAATATGGCCCCGGACACGGAACCGATATTTCGTTTGCGTTCGACAATCTGGGTATAGGAGGCTTCGGACCGCCTCCACCACCTCCTACAGCAGAGGACAAAGAGGTTGCCAGAATAATGAACGCCTATTGGGTAAACTTCGCGAAGACAGGCAATCCGAATGGCAAGGATCTTCCGAAATGGCCTTTATACAGTCCAAAATCCAACGAGATTCTCGATGTTCAATCGGATGGTAAACCCGTTGGTAAACCCGATCTATGGAAAGCGAGACTGGACGTGATTGAAAAGGCCGTGAACATGGGGGATAAATTGCAACCAAATGGAATTTAACCGGCGAAGTGACGCAATGCAAAATTGCGAATCGCTATAATTTGCTTATAACAACAGGAATCTTGATCGGGAATAGTGAAGTTTTCGGATCTCAAGGTTCCTGTTGTTTCATCTAAAAGGCAAACAATTCATAATCGTATCGTCTTATAAAAGATATAATTAGTATTGATAATCGAAAAAGATTGGATAAGTAAAAATGGTAGGATATTCCGTAATCCAGATACCATTATTCCCTATTATTCTTTAGACCTTTGTTTGGGAAAACATGAAAAAAAAGAAAATATGAATTCATTCCTTAAAATACCAGTAATAGTATTGTTGATGATTGTTGTTGGCTTGCCGTCAGGAGTAAATGCACAACAAGAAAGTACAGTTGAAGAACCGTTAAGCCGTAAATACCAGAGCATTATTTCCATTGCTGCATTAACGGCAAAGGGCGATTTAATAAAATTAAAGCCCGAGCTAAATGCAGGGCTTGATGCAGGTCTGACAATTAACCAAATTAAGGAAGTCCTCATTCATTTGTATGCCTACTGCGGTTTCCCAAGAAGTATTCGCGGGTTGCAAACTTTTATGGAAGTATTAAATGAACGCAAAGCCAAAGGAATCAACGATGAAACAGGCGCTGATGCATCGCCTATCAGTCAGGAACCGAACAAATACGAGCGTGGTAAAAAGGTATTGGGAGAACTCACAAAAGCGCCACAGAACGGCGCCTTGACCGGTTATTCAGCTTTTGCCCCTGTAATCGATACCTTCCTTAAAGAGCATTTGTTTGCCGATATTTTCGAACGGGATGTTTTAACTTATACCGAACGGGAATTGGTAACCATCTCGGTGATCAGTGCAATTGGAGGCGCAGAACCGATGCTGCGTTCGCACTTGAATATCTGCATTAGTTTAGGCTTAACTTCCTTACAGTTAAAGCAATTCATAAGTGTTATAAAATCAACAGCAGCTGAAAAAGAAGCCAATGATGCACAGACTGTTTTAGATGAGGTGCTGAAAAACGCACGGTAATTAAACTCAAAAAATGGATCAAAATGAAGACTATTTTAAAATTAAGTGTAATGTTTCTTTCGGTTTTATTGGTTGCCTGTAACAATATGAAGACTGAAACAGCGAAGGAACAAAATGCAGAGCTTGTTTTCCCAAAAGGGAATAAAGTTACCAACAACAACTTTACCGGTTCGGCGTGGGTGCAAATGTTTATGACCAACGACAGTACATATAATACCTCAATTGGTAATGTAACCTTTGAGCCAGGAGCAAGGACGAACTGGCACAAACATCCGGGCGGACAAATCCTCCTTGTTACCGACGGAAAAGGGTATTATCAGGAAAAAGGCAAACCCGCACAACTCATCCAAAAAGGCGATTTCGTCAGAATCCCGCCTGATACAGAGCACTGGCACGGTGCAGCGTCCGGTAGCGGACTTACTCATATCGCGATAAACCCTAATATCGACAAAGGAAGTGTGGTTTGGTCACAACCAGTTACAGATGAAGAGTATAACAAGGTGAATGAATGAAATTTTAAAACATTAATAGTGAAACAAGTCGTTTTAAACAATGGGGTTGAAATGCCCATTTTAGGATTTGGGGTATTTCAGATACCAGATCAAAAGGAATGTGAAAATAGTGTTATTGATGCCATTGAAGCAGGTTATCGGTTAATCGATACTGCCGCATCGTACATGAATGAAGTCGCAGTTGGCAATGCCATTAAAAGAAGCGGTGTTGCTAGGGAAGAGTTATTTATTACCACCAAGCTTTGGGTTCAGGATGCGGGCTACGAGAACACGAAAAAGGCTTTTGAAAAATCGTTAAACAAGCTGCAGCTGGATTATTTGGATTTGTACCTGATCCATCAGCCATACGGTGATGTGCATGGTTCGTGGAGAGCGATGGAAGAATTATACAAAGTGGGAAAAGTTAGAGCCATTGGAGTGAGCAACTTCCAGCCCGACCGTGTGATGGATATGATAACTTTCAATGAAGTTGTTCCTGCAGTAAACCAGATTGAAACCCACCCCTTCAATCAGCAAATAGAAACACAAAAATTCCTGGTAGAGAATGGGGTACAGATTGAATCCTGGGGGCCGTTTGCCGAAGGAAAGAATAACATTTTTCAAAATGAAGTTTTAGCTGCCATCGGTAGCAAATACAATAAATCGGTAGCTCAGGTTGTTCTTCGCGGGCTTACTCAAAGAGGTGTTGTTGCTATTCCGAAATCGGTAAAAAAGGAACGAATCAAGGAAAACTTCGACATTTTCGATTTTGAACTGAGTGCTGAAGATATGGAAGCCATTTCAACGCTTGACATGAAAACCAGCAGCTTTTTCGATCATCGCGATCCGGCAATTATAAAATGGTTGGGAAGCAGAATGCTTGATCTATAATTAGATAATTCTTAAACACATATAAAAATATCGTGAGGAAGTATTTTTTATTCAGTAATTTAAGATTTCCGACAAATAGTTCATTATTGCTATTTGTCTCTTTATTGCTTGGTTATAAGTCGTTTTCGCAGACCACCGAGAACAAAAAGTCGTATCGTTTCGGGACGGTTATAACAGTTACCAACAAAGGGATTTCAACAATTCCGAATTTAACCTTGGGGAAACCTGCCGTTTTATTCGATTTTGTCATTGGCGGCGACAGGCTTAGTTTCGAACCCTCGTTTCGGTTTGCCATGGAAGGTAAACCCTGGTCGTTTCTGTTTTGGTGGCGATATAAACTGATTGAATCGGAAAAAATGCATTTCACCATTGGCGCCCATCCGGCACTCTCATTTCGCCGAATGGTTGTGACCAAAAATGGTGTTACTAAGGAAGATATGCTTTTACGGCGTATCCTTGGCGCCGAACTTTCGCCAAACTACTCGTTTACAAAAAATATTAATGTTGGCTTATATTATTTGTACGCCTACGGAATAGAAAGCGATCTTTCGAAACACACAAACTTCATCAATTTGCGAACTACCATTTCTAATATTAAATTGTCAGATCAATATTCCCTGCGATTTTCGCCTCAATTTTACTACCTGAACATTGATAAAAAAGATGGTTTCTATTACAACCTAATTTTATCGATGAACAAAAAGAATTTTCCGCTCTCGGTTTCGGCTCTGGCCAATCGGGCTTTTACAACCAACATTACCACTAAAAAAGATTTGCTGTGGAATGTCAGCTTGATTTATAGTTTTAATGGCCGATTCAGCAAAATGTAGAATGAGCCTTTGAAGCATAGAAATAACTGATGTAAATAAACCAAAACAAATAATTTAAAATCACCTAATTTTTTAATTATGAAACTTTTACTCTTATACTTTCTGGTGTCATTGATGCTCTTTAAGGGTGTTAACGCACAGCAAATCAGTGAATTTCGCGAAGCAAACAGGACCGGTGTTTCATCTGAAACCGGGCTGTTGAAATCGTGGCCTGCCGAAGGCCCGAAACTGCTTTGGACAAACCTTGAACTCCCCAAAGGCAATTCTTCGGTTTCGTTTGGAAATAATGTCATATACACCACTGGCAAGGTTGGGGCGGATGACGTCTTGTTTGCACTGGACATGAATGGAAAAATTTTGTGGCAAACCGTCACTGGCCGTGCATGGACACAATCCTATCCGGAAAGTAGGTCCACTCCTACTGTTGAAGGCAATAAAGTATATACAACCAGCGGATATGGTGACATTGCCTGCATCGATGGAACTTCAGGAAAAGTAATCTGGAGCTACAAAGCCAGTGAAATGAACAAGGGCACGTATGGCATGTGGGGAATCGCAGAATCGCTGATAATCGATGGCGACAAACTTTATTTCACCCCGGGAGGGTCTGAAACAATGACAATGGCATTAAACAAAACAACCGGCGCAGTGCTTTGGAAGTCGGCAAGCCTGAATGATAAACCGGGCTATGTATCTCCTATCCTTGTCAGTTACGCAGGCAAAAAAATGATTGTTAATGTATCGTTGGGAAATGTTTTTGCCGTTGACGCCTCGAACGGGGAAATCCTTTGGAAGGTGCCCATTGACAAACCTGCCGGATTTAACTGGGACCTTATTTTGTGTGTTACCCCGTTATATCAGGATGGTATGGTTTACGTAACCGGTGGATACGATGTAGGCGGCATGATGGTCAAGATTGCAGATGATGGTAAAAGTGCCAGTGCCGTTTGGAAAGATCAGGTTCTGGATGTTCACCATGGCGGAGTTGTTCAGGTAGGTGGTTATATCTACGGTGCGAATTGGCTGAACAATGCCGATGGCAACTGGTGCTGCATCGATTGGAAAACCGGAGCAAAAAAATGGGAACAACATTGGGAATGTAAAGGTTCAATCATTTCAGCCGAAGGCATGCTTTATGTTTACGACGAGAAAAGAGGAAATGTGGGACTGCTAAAAGCCAACCCTGAAAAGTTCGATCTTGTCAGCAGCTTTCAGATTAAGCAAGGAGACGCCGGACCATTCTGGGCACATCCGGTAATCCACAACGGAGTCCTTTACATCAGGCACACCAATGCGCTGATGGCTTACGACATTAAGGCCATGTAGGCTGACTACTGATTAGATATTGGGATGCGTTATTGGAGATCTTGTCTGTCTGCAAGGCGGAATCCCAGTATCTTTTCAAAATTTCCTTAATGGATTAATGAATTTATAATCAATGTGTTTTGGTTAGGAGTTCTTCTGAAATAACAGCTACAGAATGAAAGAAATTACCACAATTAATAATAACGATTTAGCGATAGCCAAAGAAATTATCGACAATTGCGACACCGTTTTAATTGGAGCAGGTACAGGGTTGTCGGCTGCCGCGGGATTCTTAACTGACGATTTTGAAACGTTTAAAAGATTATTCCCGGGCTATACGCGCCGCTACGGATTACGAACTGTCGCCGAAGCTGTTTCCTTTTATTTTCCAAGCGCAGAAGAGCATTATGCTTTTCTGGCCCGCTATATTTCGGCCTTCCGATGTTCAACTCCTCCGGAAGATGTGTACACCAATTTACTCGATATGGTAAAAAGCAAACCGCATTTTGTGATTACCACTACAACCGACGGACAGTTTGTCAACGCTGGGTTTGAAAAGCAAAGAATCTATTCTCCGCATGGCGATCTTTCCTTTTTTCAGTGTTCAATGCCTTGCACGAAGAAATTAGTACCAAACCGAAAAATGGTTGAATTGATGCTGGATGATTTGTCTGAAAATCCATTCGCCATCCGAAGTTCAAATATACCAACCTGTCCACGGTGCGGAAGTTTTCTCGAACCCAATATCCTCGAATCGGTCAATTTTAATAGTATCCCGTGGATGCAAAAATCAACAGATTATATTGATTTTCTGAGAAATTCAGTAAAGGGGAAACTTGTTTTACTTGAGCTGGGTGTGGGCAGTGAAAGTTCAACAATAATCAGGTATCCATTCGAATATATAGCTGCCAATTATAAAAATTCGATCCTGATCAGGGTTAACCTAAACGATTACCTGACAGAAGTACCTTTTGCTGACAAACAAACATTATCCTATCGCATTGATATTAAGGAATTTTGCTCCTCTGTAACTCAGTATGTTTAGTTTTTATTCGAAATCATTTAAAAATAGATCAAAAAAAACCTTATAACCCATTGTATAAATAACATTAATAAATCAACAACCATGAAACTAAGGAAAGCTTTCATTTTAACCGTTATTATTTTTGCTTGTTTTACAAGTTTAATGGCCCAGGACTGGCCACAATACCTGGGTCCAAACCGGAACAGCATTTCAGACCAAAAGGGTATTTTACGCACATGGCCTGCAACCGGGCCGGAAGTTCTGTGGACTGTCAATGTAGGTATTGGCTACGGCGGTCCGGTAATTAAAGACGGAAAAGTTTATTTACTCGACCGCGACGATAAAGTAGGCGATATCCTTAAATGCTTCGATCTGTCTTCAGGAAAAGAACTTTGGAGCTTTGGATACGAAGCCCCAGGCTCGGTCATGTTTCCAGGTTCACGTAGTGTTCCGGCAATTGACGGTAATTATGTATATTCCTGCGGACCTTACGGAAACCTGTATTGCATCGACATCAACACACACAAACCTGTTTGGAATAAAAACGTCTGGACCGACTTTGGAGGCGATTCGGGCAATGCTCCCTCAAAAGAGCCGGCAGGTGGACAGGGCGGTTTTGGGGGGCGTGGAAATTTTCCAATCTGGGCTATTTCGCAGTGTCCTCTGGTTTATGGCGATTTACTTATTCTTGCATCTCAGGCACCTGGAGCCGGTGTGGTTGCTTACAACAAAAATACGGGCGACGTAGTGTGGAAAACACCCAATTTGGGTAACGAAAATTATGTCAGTCCGTCGGTTGTTAAAATAGATGGGAAAGACCAGATTGTAATGGTTATTTCATCTACAAATCCATTCGGACGATCAGAACAGGCTAAAACTTTGGGCAGTATAGTTGGAATAGAACCCTCTTCGGGAAAGATTCTATGGAAATTCGAAGGATGGGAATGCCATATTACTGTGGCAAGTGCAGTTGATGCCGGAGAAAACAGGATACTTGCTGTGGGGGGATATGAGTACGGCGCTTTGATGATAAAAGTAGAAAAACAGCCCAATGGTAGTTATGGCGCAAAAGAACTTTTTAAGACGGTAGAATTTGGTGATCAGACCAAAACTCCACTTTTATACAACGGTTATTTCTATGCCCAGTACGGAACCAATAACCGCCGCGACGGTTTGGTTTGCATGAACATGAATGGTGAAATCATGTGGAAAACAAAAAAGGAACCTGACTTTAATAAAGGCAGCATGATTTTGGCCGATGGTTTGATTTTGGCTACCGATGGTGCAAAAGCTTTGTACCTGATTGAACCCGATCCGACAGCATTTAAGCCCTTGGCAAAAACTGAATTGCTTACTGAAGTTAAAAGCGACAACCCGGGAGCAGCAAGGTTTGGAACTCAAAACTGGGCGCCAATCGCACTCGCTGATGGCAAACTATTGATCCGTGATCAAAGCCGGATGATGTGCGTGAAAGTTGCTAAATAACATTTTGAGAATATTAGCAAAACGAAATGAAAAAGTCAGTAATCATTCAGTATGTTACTCAATAGCTACTGACTTTTTTCATTTCTTAAAAACTACCAACTTAATTTTGTTGCTGGTGTAACCCACAAAAAGCCCAACCACCCATCTAAGGTGCAGTCCATGAATTGTTTTACGGCCAAAGCCTGTGGCAGGAGCCTTCCGCTTCTCTACATTACACTTCAGGGCTGCACTTCGTTCCGCCACCTTTCGTTACATTCCGTTCATTGTCAACCCCCAGCCTAGGCTACCCACGCAAGAGTGCTTCATTCATTCCATTTCGCTCAGGCCAACCCGCCGTTTCATTGCGCTCCCCTTTGGCTTTCCTGTCCCACGTTCCGAAACTCAAAGCCAAAACGGGAAGCTCCATTCCACCCACCCCAATTCGCTTCTTTGCATTCAGTCACCACACTTGCTTTTCCCTACCCAAACAGCAGTATGCACTGCGGTATAGTTTGCCCCGAAAGATAAAAACCTTAAATACTCCACCGCCCTTTATTGGTACAGGTAAAGATAAAGGAGCATTCGCGATTGGCCTTTGTGCTTGCAGCCGGTTCGTTTCACTCATTCAACCGTTCCATTCGTATCTCATTTCACTATTTCATTCGTTCACCTCACCAGCTTCAGCACCCTGCGTATAAGTGTTGACTTGTCCTAAAATAGGTTTACACTAAAAAGTGTAAAATGGAAGAGAAAAGTAAAGCTATTTCAGGATTAAAAAGGGGTAATTATTTTACCGATTCGGAACGTCACCAGATTATTCAAGAAATGATTTCATGCAAGTGTACCAAGCAAGAAATCTGGAAAAAGTACACAGGCGAAGAAGAAGAACATGGGCAATTGCTGCGCTGGATGCGCAAATTAGGTTACAATACCAAACTTCCAACAAGAAGGCCTAACTTCGTTGAAAATAATGGCGTTATGGCTAGAAAGAATACTGTTGTTGCATCAATTGGCGACTCATTTGAAAATCTTCAATTGAAAAAAAGGAACCTTGAGTTGGAATCCCAGTTGAGGGATGCAGAAATGAAAGCAGTTGCATTCTCGACTATGATTGACATTGCTGAGAAAGAATTTAACATTTCTATCAGAAAAAAAGTCAATACCAAACCATTGAAGAAATGAAGACTAATTTTTCACACATAGGCCTTGCCAAGCTATGTGGATGGTTTGGTTTAACCAGGCAGGCATACTATCAAAATGGATGGAAAGGTATGGAAGTTAGCATAGAAGAAGATATATTGCTATCAGAAGTCTCAAAAATCCGGGAAGGCCACAAAAGAATGGGTACACGTAAGTTGCATGACAAGCTTTGTAAGTTTATGATAGACCATCAAATCAAGATGGGCCGGGATGCTTTATTTGACTTGTTGTCATCAAACCACATGCTTGTAAGAAAAAGGACGAGGCGGATACAGACCACCCAGTCGCATCATTGGCTCAGGAAATATAAGAATTTGATACGAGGGTTTGTCCCAACAGGTCCGAACCAGCTTTGGGTGAGCGATATTACGTATTGGAAAATCAATGGGATTTATGTTTATATAAGTTTTATAACCGATGCATTTTCTCGCAAAGTAGTAGGCTATCATGTTGCCCTTTCATTAGAAACCGTTGAAACCATAGAAGCTCTTAAAATGGCACTCAGCGAACTGATATTAGGGCCGAATATCCAGTTAAACCTAATTCATCATTCCGACAGAGGAGTTCAATATTGCTGCAATGAGTATGTAAGATTATTGAATGAAAATCACATTCAAATTAGCATGACAGAAAACGGTGATCCTTTAGAGAATGCAATTGCCGAGAGATTAAATGGAATATTAAAAGACGAATATCTTAATGACAGTCCTGTTAAATCAATATACGAAGCAAGGTTATTATTGGCCAAGTCTGTTCGTCTGTATAATGAAGATAGGCCTCATATGAGTATTGGAAATCATTACCCAAGTCAAGTTCATCAACAAGGTTTAAAAACAAATAGATTATGGAAAAATTATTACAAGAAAAAACCTACCATTGTAAACCAATCTTAGGATTAATTTCTTGTGTAAACTTATATCAGGATTTAAGTATTAATCTGTAAACTTTTTTCAGGACGAGTCATGTTTCCTACCTCACACCCACACTTTTCCCCACCGACGGCAACGGCATTTTGAATTAATTTTACAAAAAAGCTTTATGGAATTACCTAGTCGAATGTAAGAACCCACGATTTTTCACGTTCGATTAGTTATGGAGGATAAATTGAAGGAGATGAGATAGAAGCTGACCTAGGGAGATAATGTAAGTTGTGTGCAAATTGTGTGCAAATAAAGAAAAAAGCAGTTACAAAATATTTTTGTAACTGCTTCTATTTCAATGCGTGGGCCCAACTGGGCTTGAACCAGTGACTCCCTGATTATGAGGATGTTACGAATAATTTTAATTAGTTTTATTTTTGTTAAGTTATTGATTATCAATATTCATTTTTTTGACGTTTTCAGTAAAATTACATTGGTTTATCATGATTTATCACAAAACCTAGCTCATAACCTAGCGTGGTTTTTGAAACAAACATTTGTCAGGATCAAACAAGAAATCTACAATGTTATTTGAAGTTAGAGAATGGTTGGGAGTGCTACAAACGCATGAAGCAAATTTAAACCAATTTAGACGTATTTCCTGTACATGGGAAAAAGCTTCTACATTCATTCCGAAACTACAATAATATCTAATCTATTATAAATGAGGAACAATTTCAGTGATCGTTATACTGCTATTGGCATTACCTCTAACGCAAAAGAAAGTCAATTTACCATTTATTTTAAATCCTTTGACAAATTCAGGTATAACACCATAAACGATAATATCTTTCTTAAGAAGACTGAACTTTCCCGTTGAGTTTTTCCATATTAAATTGTTAAGTATTATTCCTTCAGTTTTATCGAGGTCCGACGATTCAGCATCTATGCGGAATAGTTTGCCATAATGAAATGGATTTAAAACAATATCAAGATACCCATCATTGTCAATATCCATAACCTGAAACTCTCTAAATTGTAAATCTATCGGGCTAAACTCTATTTTTTGATCACTTGGTGTAAAATTGCCAGCACCGTCATTTAGCCAAATCTCTATTCCATTAAAATCTGTCCCCTCAGTGGCTACAGCCAAATCCAAATCTCCGTCATTATCAAAATCTGCCTCTTTTATTGATGTTGCACCTCTATCAGGGTTTTCAAAAACTCCCAGAGGACCTGGAGACTTGACCAATTCATAATGTCCCGTGTTCTGGTCAAACGAAAATATTGCAAAACTGTATCTTGGAGAAGGATATGTCGGGTTCTGACCATAATCAGCTTTTATAATTTCAGGTCTTGAATCTCCTAATACATCCGCTACTAATACAGCTCCTCCGCCATAGTTTTCAGTCACCTTAGATAATGAAATAATATCTCTATTTTCACTAAAAGTACCATCTGCATTTTGGGTATATGTATGCAAATTGTCGTTCGTCCAACTTCCTTTAGTTCCCATGTGTAAACCCACAATATCTTTCAATCCGTCATTATTTATATCTCCAGTGGAAACTGAATGATAAAAGCTCCGATCATTCGAAACGGTCGACCAACTTAATTTATCCCCAATTGTTCTGGCAACCATTAAATTCCCCATCGGCCATGTTCCTTCTTTTAATTCTAATCCTGTGTCTGAAAATACTATTGTTCCACGATCATCTAAAAAGTCATAATTTCTTGCACAACCCATTGACCCTGAAGAATAGTTATCTCCATAAACCCAAGAGTCTTCCTTTTTAATAAGATGAATTGCGGGAATAAGAGGTTCATTAAAAAATAAGGTAGGAGTGATAATCATGTTTTCAACGCCATCTTTCATATAAACTACAGTTCCCGATATACTTCCATTAACACCAGTATTTAAATTGTCATCTGAAATTCCAGGAATATTTATATTTATTGTGGAAGTTTTAGACGAATAAATTTCAGGACATAAAGTGGTAACTTGGTTTCCATACCCAGTTCCATAGGCATTTTTTGCATAGGCCCGAATATAATAACATGATTCTTCATTTAACCCATTAATTGCGCTAGTGAATGAACTACTACTCGATTTATCAATAATCTTATTGTCTAGAATTGTCGGGTTTTGAAAAATACTCCAGCAAACTCCTTGTTCCAGAATTGGACTATCTCCATTATCAGTGATATTCCCTCCCGTTGTTACTGAGGTTGAATTATTATTATATGGCGCTATTGTAGCTAATTGCGGTATATCACCTTTTATACATCTAACAGACAATCCATAAAGTTTATTTATCGTAGTAATTTGGCAAGAAGGATCGTTGATAATAAGACCCACACGGTAGGCATCTGAAGTAGAAGATTCGGTAGAACTCCACCAATATCCTTCATGTCCAATTCCCCAAAAGCCACTGTAACGATAACCTCCTGGTCCTGCGCTATATCCACTTTCGTTTGTTCCAGCTTGGATCGGTTGCTCCCAATGGGTTTTACCAGATTCTTTAAGCTTGTTTCCTGCTGAATTACCATCTAAATATGCGATCAAAGTTTTCCATTCTTCAGACGTTGGAATGTGCCAGCCAATTGGGGCAATCTTTAAAGTATCAGTTACTGTTGAATACTGATATAATGCACCAAAAAACTTAATATTGTTGGCGTTATTTTGGTACCAACAATATCCTCCAATATTTAATGAGTTGAGAGAATCCCAATCTTTGTCGTCATAAATTTGAGGGATTACATCTCCAGTTCTATATTTGGTTGTTCTTAAGTTTTCAGCCATCCAAAGCTGATTGCCAATTTTGACAACAGGATAATTATTACCGTCAGCATCGGCACATTCAACGAAATCAAAGGATAGTGTCTTGCTTTGAGTCGGAACATCCATTACAATAGTGCTGTACTTGCCAGAAGTTCCTTGAAATTTCAATCGATCACCTTCATTATATTGCCATGTTTGCTCTATGGATGCATTTTTAAGTGTTGTTTTATTTTGATTGACCTCGCTTAATCCATTATAAGTGATAGAAACGTTTGAATTCGTTTTGCCGTTGCAGACTACTTTTTGGGTAAACTTTCTATCTTCGAGTAACACCTGAATGGTAAAAACTCCATTACCTAATCCATCAATTTTAAAAGACTGAAATCCACTCTTAATTCTTTGTTGTTGCTCGTTAATCTCTCTTCCGCTAATATCATAAATGGCGACAGTAACCATTCCAGATTTTTGAGCTTCAAATTGGACTTGGAAATCACCAGAAGATGGATTCGGGTATACAATCATCGGATAGTCTATGTACTCCAATAATGGAGTGTTCCCGGTAACCTTATCCATCAAATGAAGCGTCTTTGAACCTGCAAAAGTGATGCTCTTACCTTGGGTAAGGTTTTCGACAGTTACAGTTTCAACCGTAGTACTTGATCCGGTACCTGAAAAATTGATTAGATAATTCTGAGCGTGAAGGATTAATACACTTAACGAGAGAAATATGAATAGAATTGGTTTTTTCATTGCATTGGGTTTTGTTAGCAGCCTGAAATTTACAAAATCTGTCTGAATGATTTCTATCCATTTTATAAATGGTGCCTTTGATGGATGAACCTTTGAATTTGAACGATTATTGGAAAAGTAAAGACCTTGCTCACTATTTTTAGTAAAGACAATCATTAATATCAAAGGTCTTTTCCATGTCAAGGCTAGCCAGATAATGTTCGGTAACCACACTATTGGAATGACCCAGCATTTCAGAAATCTCATCCTTGGATTTACCAGCTCTTTTCAGGGTTGTGGCGTAGCTATCGCGTGCCGTTTTCAGCTTCAGTTCCACCGATAAATTCAGTTTCTTACTGATTTCACCGAGTTTTTTGTTGATGGGTATTGTTACCCTGTTGATTTTATTTCGGAAGGTATTATCATTAAAATCTTCCTTGAAATACCCCAAAATAAACGGACTATCCTTCACTCCAACCTTGTCAATCAGTTCCTGCACCTTTGGAGTTATCGGAACTACAATGTCCTTTTTGTTATACCTGCGGGTTGTTTCGGTTTTCATTCTTTTGAACACGAAGTAATCACCTTTAATATTTGTCCACTTCATTCTGAGCAGGTCTGCCATGTTAATCCCGTTGCAGCGATACAGAAACAACCATATATCTCGTGCGTATTCGTGTTCGTCGCTGACAAATTCATCCAGCTCCGCAATTCGTTTAATTTCTTTATTGGAAAGAACCAGTTTCTGACCCCAGTAATTTCCGACAGAGTAACCGCCTTTGCCAAAAGGGTAGGTATAGGAATCCGGAATCAGCTTCTCAACCTTTGAAAAATGATTGATCAGACTTCGTAAATGGCGAATGTAGGATGAAGCCGTTGCTTCAGAACTACCTTTTAGAGTTCTTTCCCTTTCGAATTTATTCAACATGTCGGGTGTTACATCCCAAACTGTAATCCCAGGTTTAAAGGTTTCCAAAACGTTCTTCGTGGTCTTGTAATGGTCCTTGGTTCTGATCTTGATTTTATCGTTGGTTTCGAGATACCTGTCAAACAGATCACTGAGCATTAAACCTTCTGGAATGACTTTTTCTTCCTGATAGACGAGTTTTCTGAATTGAGTCTTGTCAAAGGGTTTCAACTGACCAAATATCCGTTCACATTTGGACAGGAACGTATTACAATCTTCACGAAATTTAACATGTTCTTCGTCCATTGACTTTCTGGTGAACACCAAGTCATACTGTTTCTTGTTAATTTTGACGATGTTCAGGAACATGACATCATTCCCGTTAACCATCCTTACGGTTAGGTTGTACTGGTTACTTTTCTTCTTAACCCGTGTGTCTAATACGATATTGAACTTTGCCATGGTGATTAGTTATTTCTGAAAGTTGGTAACTCCGGAAGTTTGGTTTGGGTAACAACATTTTGTTTGACCCATGTATCAATCTGTTCTTTAATGAACACGTTTTTGGTTCCAAGTTTCGCATAGGGTATGAAATTCATACCCACCCAACGGTAAACTGTTGATTCTGCAACGTGTAAATACTTACTGACCATTTCTACATTCATATAAAATGATTCATCTATTTTGTTTTCTGTTTTCATTACTTTTCAATTGTAAATTATAAGCTAAAAATTTGGTGTTAGGAAAATTTGAGTGCTATCAAATTGTGATCAAGTCTCTGGCGTAGAGTATGTTGAGCCAAGCAATTTTATGATCTGGTTCTCTCTTGGAGATCTTTCGAGCCAAACAAATAGCAGATCGATCTCTCTCCGAGGATCCCTTTTTCTCTCCCGGGGCTGCCGGGAGCCTTGCCGGAAGCTCTGCGGGGTATTCTGTCTTAATATATGATATTCAGGTAGTTATAAACTAAACTCAATATCTCTTTCGAAATTTTCTGGTATTTTTTCAGAGTTGACCTGTTTTTTCGATTTACTTTTCGACAAAAACCTGTTGATTCAAAATCTCTTGGAGAATCAAAAAAAATTCTGGCCTGGAAATTTCAAAAATCAGGGTATTGAATCTTTCAAACTTCCTGTTAACAGCAGTCTTCGTTTCTAATCAGGAATTTTGTTAACGATTCTTTTTAGATTCCTTTTTTGTTTGACACTTGTGAACTTGTTCAACTTATCAATCAAAAGAAGAACCTTTTCCCTGCTTGGTTCTGGTAATTTGTGGTTACCACTGTCTGCACCAATGTTTACCTGAATTGGATTACAGGACTTAATGAGTTCCACAAGTTCTTCCATATCAAATTCCAGTATAGGCTCGATGGTGACATACTTAGGTAAATCGATACGTAACATTGCTTCAGCACGTAAAGAGGGTTCGGGACTGTTGTTCATGATTTCTGGATAGAACCGATTTGATTCTATTGTTGTACAGATTACCGAATTTTGAGGTAATTCAAACTTTGACAATCTTCCGGGATTCTTGGTTTGAAAGAGATACTGGTTGTCGAAACTGTTACAATGATCGATAGTTCTTTGTATCCACTCCCTTGATATGTCTGAAGCAAACATATCATTACTACTACCAACGAAAATGAAATTTCCGTTTCCCAATTTTGTCCTGAGTTCTTTTTCATCAAACCGGACAGGATTTAGGTTTCCCCAACGTTTCACATAACAATAGGAACAATCATGGTAACAGGAGCCTTTGACTGTGTTCCATGTATGGGAAACGAATCCATACATGTTTCCTTTACTAACGTTTAAAGCCATAAAATTTAATTTAAAATATTAATAATGAATTATATAGTTCTGTCAACGAGTGGACACGCCGGATAAAATATCCAGTGTTCGCCGGAACAAATTGACCACCTTCCGCCGGTCAAAATGGTTGGGTTGCGCCGGAGCAAATTGACCACCCTCTAAGAACGATTTATCCTTGTTGATTAGCGGGCATTTATGATTAAGTTGGCTTTGTTCAATATAATCAAAATGTCAAATAAACTAATCATTATGAGCAAGGTAAGAAGCATTATCAGGCTTTACACCGAGGGTGTAAGTAAACAGTCCATCGGGGAACGGACAGGTCTTCCCCGCAATAGTGTTAAGAAGTATATCAGGTTGTTCCTGGCTTCGGGCAAATCGCCCCAGGAGATTCAACTGATGAGTGACACTGAACTTGAGCAGATGTTTCTGGATATGGTTCCACGCAATCATATTGAGAATGATCTGCGTTATCAATCTCTGGAAGCATTTTTCCCCACCATGGAAAAAGCATTGAAGATCCGGGGAAACACCAAGGAGAAGCTTTGGGAGCAATATTTTGAACAGCATCCTGCAGGCTATCGGTTTTCACAGTTCAAGCATTATTATCTTCTCTGGAAGAAGGTTCGTAATCCGGTTATGCACATTGAGCATAAGGCCGGGGAGAAGATGTATGTTGATTATGCAGGCGAAAAACTCAAGGTTTTAGATCCGGAAACATTAGACATCACAGAGGTAGAGGTTTTTGTCGCCATACTGGGTGCAAGCCAGTTGACCTACGTAGAGGCCAGTTATACCCAACAGAAGGAAGACTTCATCAACTCCTGCGAAAATGCATTACATTACTTCGGAGGTGTTCCTAATGCCATCGTTACGGATAACTTAAAATCGGCGGTAATCAAGAGTAATCGTTATGAGCCAACACTTAATGAGGCTTTTCGTGACTTCGTAAGCTATTATTCGATGGCGGCTTTACCGGCAGCTCCGTATAAACCCAAACACAAAGCGTTGGTAGAAGGTGCCGTCAAAATCATTTACCGTTCGATTTACAGCATTTTAAAGGGTAATGTATATTCTTGCATTGAACTGCTAAATAGCGCGATCAGGGAGGCACTGGAAGCTCATAATAACAGGCCGCTTACAGGAAGGCCATTCAGCAGGCGACAGTTATTCGAAGATACTGAACGACACTTTTTGCACCCTTTACCTGAAAAGAGATATGAGTTGAAGCGACGCTATATCGCTTCTGTGATGAAGAACAATTACGTCTGCCTTGCCGAGGATAAGCATTATTACAGTGTTCCTTACCATTTTATCGGCAAGAAGGTAACCTTGCTTTACAGCCAATCTGAGGTTGAAATTTATCACCGCTACGAGCGAATTGCAGTGCACAAAAGGAACAGGCACCTTTTTGGACACACAACAATAACAGATCATCTGGCCTCGCAGCACCGCTTCATGAGCGACTGGAACCCCGATAAATTTATCGAACGAGCCGCAGAGGTAGGCCCTCAAACAAAAGAATATATTATCCAGTTGCTAAATGCCCGGCAGCATCCGGAGCAGACCTATCGATCCTGCCAGGGAGTTTTAAGTTTTTCGGTACGTGCCGGAAAAGAGCGGCTTAACAATGCTTGTCTGCGTGCACTTCAATATGGCGATTACAGCTATCAGACCATCCGGGTAATCCTTGAAAAAGGACTTGACCGAAACGTTGATGATCAGCAGCATGTTGATCAGTCAATGCCCCCTCACCTGAACATACGTGGTAAAAACTATTACCGGTAATATCTCCCCGGAGGAAAGCTGTAACGGCTACCCCTCCGGGTATTGTTTAACCTTAAATCGAATAAAATGAATGAGCAAACGCTTCAAAAAATGAGACAGATGAAGTTCTTCGGTATGGTTCGTGCCTTTAGAACAAGCATCGAGAATGGCAGCATGATTCAAATGACAGGCGATGAAATGGTATCGATGCTTATTGATGCCGAATGGGATGATCGTAACAATCGCCGCATAGAGAGGCAAATGCGCAATGCAAAGTTCCGTTATAAAGCCAACATTGAGCAGTTGCACTTTGATATAGATCGCAACCTGGACAAAAATCAGTTCATGCGTATGGCTGAGTGTACTTTTATCGGAAGAAAAGAGAATCTTCTGATCACCGGGAGTACCGGAATAGGCAAGAGCTTCATTGCTTCTGCTATCGGAAATCAAGCCTGTACCCTTGGGTTCAAAGTACTTTATGCCAACACTACAAAGCTGTTTACAAGATTAAAAATGGCCAAAGCAGATGGTTCGTACATCAGAGAAGTTGCAAAGATAGAAAGACAGGATCTTTTGATTCTGGACGATTTTGGCTTGCAGCCGCTTGATGCATCAAACAGGTCGGTACTTATGGAAATCGTGGAAGATCGTCACGGAAACCGTTCAACCATTATAACCTCTCAGTTGCCAGTGGCACAATGGTATGAGGTTATCGGAGAACAAACAATAGCGGATGCAATACTTGACCGCATTGTTCATGATGCTCATCGAATGGAACTTGTAGGAGAATCAATACGAAGAAGACAACGAAACAAAATCGTAGAAACTGTTGAATCAGAATAAATAAATCTAATTTTGTATAACTCTAATCAAAACAAGGAAATGATCGTTCTCAATATTGAAAATAGGTGGTCAATTTACTCCGGCGAAAGGTGGTCAATATAAAACGGCGCGGACTGGTCAATTTAACCGGCAAATCCAATAGTGGCAGGAACTAGAAGATTAGCCCTCATGAACATGTTTCTTCACAATATTGGGGACATTGACTCAGATAACTTTATTTCTCCTGCTGATGCCTTAATTGCTGCTTCTCCAACAACCTATGATTATGTCCTGGCTAATCCTC
Source organism: Aquipluma nitroreducens (assembly GCF_009689585.1). GTDB lineage: Bacteria > Bacteroidota > Bacteroidia > Bacteroidales > Prolixibacteraceae > Aquipluma > Aquipluma nitroreducens. The sequence continues at coordinate 2,439,956 of NZ_AP018694.1, forward strand.
CATTTGGTAAAAAGAGTTCCCAGACGTTCACCAATGATGAAGGTGAACAGGAAAAGGATGATTTGACTTACAACAGACAGGATTTTTGGGCAACTACCAGTAACAAGCAATTGAATTTTGTACAGCATATCCGTTCAATGCTTAAAACAACAGGATTGGCAGCAGTTGTTGTACCTGATAACGTATTATTTGAAGGTGGAGCAGGTGAAACAGTAAGGAAGAAATTACTTGAAACCGCTGATCTGCATACCATCTTACGTTTACCAACAGGAATTTTCTATGCCCAGGGAGTAAAAGCCAATGTCATTTTCTTTGATAATAAACCAGCTAGTAAAGCCCCTTGGACAAAAGAAATTTGGGTGTATGACTACAGGACAAATATTCACCACACCTTAAAGAAAAATCCTTTAAAACTGGATGATCTGAAAGATTTCATTTCTTGCTACAATCCATCAAACAGATTTAAAAGGAAAGAAACATACAATACTGAATCTAATCCGGAAGGTAATTGGAGAAAGTTCACTTATGATGAAATTATAAGCAGAGATAAAACCAGTTTAGACATCACTTGGCTAAAGGATAAATCTCTTGCTGATTTGGATAACTTACCTGATCCAGAAACAATAGCTGAAGACATCATTGAAAATCTGGAGGCTGGATTAGAAAGCTTTAGGGAGATAATGGTAAAACTAAATTCAAAAATAGTTTTATAGTCAAGATAATTGGAAATTTCTTTGTTCCAATTAATAACATGAATCTTAATTGGTTTTAGTGTTAAAAAAATGCAGTAATAATAGTAATTAGACTACTACCAAGATTGACTGCACTGAATGTCAAGGTAACTAATGTTACATTCTTTTTCTTCTGATTTTCAGAAGAGGATTCTTCAATTGAAAATAATCTAAGCAGTAAGAAATGTCTATAAATGGAGGTAATTGATAATATTAATATGGCTAGTATTATACCTAAGATATATTGTTTTGGATATAAGACCAAGTCTTGAAAAATGAAGTCTAATTTTAAGTTTTTCACATAACAAATTAATGCAACCCAAGAAGATACAAATATTAGAGCAATCATATATATAAGCTGATCAATAATAGCTTCTTGTTTCCAATTTTCAATTTTTGATCTATATAAGCGGGAAGTTGAAGAAAAAAAGTAAATGCTAAAAATTAATAATGCTAATGAAATTCCCAAAAATGTGAAATTACTTACATCCTTAGTTATATCTCTTGAATTTAATTTATACTCTTCAAGAGTTGAATTTAAACCAATAGCAAAATTTGGAGTACCATTGTTTAAACTATAGGTTATAAGCCCAGGGTAACCAGTCCCTAAACCTGTACCTCCACCTCCACCTGTACCTCCACCAGTACCAGTAGTTGAACCTGTACCTTCACCAGTACCAGTAGTTGAACCTTCTATTCTGTGTGCTCCAGTCCCATCTGTTCCATCAACTTTAGTGATCTCAAATTGAGAAGAAATATTTGTTGAATCAAGAACAATTGAGCCTGAGGTATAATTTTTAGCTTTTGAAAGACTCCTCTCTACTTCTGAAATAGTGACTTTCTCATCTTGATTCTTAATCTTTTGATTCAGTATATCAGACACAGGAACACTAGAGCAGAAACAACTGGAAAGGTTAGATACAATTAACTCCATAATATGTGTATATTGTGTTCTATGTAAAAATAATTATAATTCTATTCTATATATTAAATTAGTCTGGATATTATTTTCAACTTAAGTATTTATATGGCAATTTGTGTAGATATTTCTTCTCATTAGAATGTTACTTATAATAAGCTGGCAGCTATTTTTTTAATTTATTTGATAAAGGCAATAATGTAATTTACAACAAACTTTTTAAAGATTTAGTATCCTCTAAAAAAGTTATGGGAAATCACACAAATTATTACCTATTAATTCTTTCACTAATTAGATTGAAAGATGAGTTCCAAAGAATCAAAATACCCAAATTACACCCTCTTATTCAGCTTCTGAGTACAAAATCAATTCATGTAGTAGATGGTTGTGAGGATGTGCCTTCAAACAAAGATTTAGCAGCAGAACTTGATATTCCTATTACTAAATGTAATTCATATTTAAAGCAAATATTAGAGGAGCTAGTTAAAGATTTTGATGTCTATAAACCTTTGGAAATAGATAAGGTCATTCATCATGTAATGATCATGCTTCACTATGAAGAGTGGAAAAGAGCTGAAGAAAATAAGAAAAGTGATATGCCGGATTCTATATCATTTCATCTTCAACTTAAAGAGACTCCAAGAATTGGAGAATATATAGAATTTGAACTTGTTCCGGGCAATAGATTTGAAAGAGGAATAGTTCATGAAGTTAGGCATGTGATTCATGGAAAAACTCAAATCATTGAGATATATGCTCATCCATTGGACACGGATTATGACAGATGGATGAAATTAAAAGAAAAATATGAAACACATCAAAGATGGCTGAGACAAATAGAACTCTCAAATAAAAGAATTTGAGCCTAGACATGTTTTCTTTTACTTCCCATTGATTTTTCTTTTTGACAGGATTTGTATGTAGATTGTATGTATGAAAATAAAAAAGCAGCCACAACTCAATGTAACTGCTTGATTTTGAAGTGGGCCCAACTGGGCTTGAACCAGTGACTCCCTGATTATGAGTCAGGTGCTCTAACCAACTGAGCTATAGGCCCTGAAATATTGTAATGGTTTTATTTCCAGGTAAAATTTCAAACTACTAATCTGAACTCGTTTTTTCGGAGTGCAAGTTTACTGAATTCAACTAAATTTAACAAGTAAAATAATCAAATTCCTGACGATTCATTCTCAGGAGCATTTTCAGTGACTTCTTTTTGATTTTGTTCAGTTGTCGATTCTTCTTTTTCTTTCTTGTCCAGGTTATTGAATTGCTTCCGGTAAAAAATAATGATTGAGAAGATTCCTACAGAAATGGCAGAATCGGCAACATTAAATACCGGACGAAAGAATTGAAAATCAGTTCCTCCGACAAATGGAACCCAATTGGGGAAAATGCCCGAGAATAATGGGAAATAGAACATATCAACAACACGGCCGTGCAAAAAAGAAGCATATCCACCGCCAGCAGGAAACAGTGTGGAAACCTCACCATAACTGTCGTTGAAGATTAATCCATAAAAGGCACTGTCGATAATGTTTCCGATGGCTCCGGCAAAGATTAGCGAAACGCAGGCAATGAATCCCATTGGCAGACCTTTCTTAATGAGTTGGAGGATATACCAGCCAATTCCAAATACCGCAATTACCCTGAACAAGCTGAGGAATATCTTTCCGTAATTACCGCCAAACTCGAATCCAAAGGCCATTCCGTTGTTTTCAACAAAATGAATGATGAACCAATTGCCAATAACAGGAAATTCCTGACCAAGCGTCATGTTTGTTTTGATCCAGATCTTCAGGACTTGGTCGACCAACAGAACCAAAACGACGATGAGAATTGATTTTTGTAATTTTGACATCTTCGATAATTATAAAAAAATGATTGGAAGTATTTCTCTTCCAATCATTTCAGGCCGTATTTTAGCTTAATTTATTTCTGACTGTTTTTAGCATCAATGCTAAGTGTTGCATGTGGAACTGCGCGCAACCGTTCTTTCGATATTAATTTTCCGGTCTCACGACAAATACCGTAGGTTTTATTCTCGATTCGCACAAGAGCGGCCTGCAAATACTGAATAAACTTTTGCTGACGCTGCGCCAGTTTGCCTGCTTCTTCTTTCGAAAGCGTAGCAGCGCCCTCTTCCAGCACCTTGAAGGTTGGGGAAGTGTCCTGAGTGTCATTTCCATCGCTCTGGGTTATGGAGCTCTTATACATCACATAGTCCTTCTGGGCTTTTTCGAGTTTATCAAGAATTATTGCTTTAAATTCCTGTAACTCTTCATCCGAATATCTATTTTTTTCACTCATAACTTTAAGCTTTAGTTCACTGCCTGTTTCAAGCTTTTAAGACCTGCCTCAGACTCTAAAAGTATAAAAATATTTCGATTCCAAACAAGCTTTTAAGCATTCTGGATTCTTTCCATATTATGAATTCCTAACCACTTGAATGCGTGCTTCAACATCGGTGTCAATTTCCACGAGTGTTGAATTTTCTTCTTCCAGTTGGTCAACCATAACTAGTTCATAAGCAAGTGTTTGATTGCTGATGTATTCAGCAAAATTAGCTACAGCTAAGTTGTAGAAGTCGTGCTTCTGAATCTGAAGAACAATCCGGTCAGTCACCTCAAAATCGCTTTCTTTCCTGATATTTTGGATTTTATTGATGAATTCACGGGCAATTCCCTCTTGTTTCAGCTCTTCTGTTAAATTTATATCAAGAGCAATTGTCAATCCACCTTCACTGGCAACCAACCATCCGGGAACATCTTCGGTCTGAATTTCAACATCTTCCAAACTCAATGAAATTTTTTCGCCGTTTATATTCAAATCGTAGCTTCCGGTTTTTTCCAGATTGCTGATGTCTTGCTGATCAAAACCTGCAATTTCTCCGGAAATTTGTTTCATTAATTTACCGTATTTCGGTCCGAGCGTTTTGAAGTTTGCCTTTATTTTTTTGCTAATAATACCGGCGGCATCAGTCAGAAACTCAACTTCTTTCACGTTTACTTCCGAAAGAATAATGTTTTTTACGGCATCAAATTGCTCCTGAAATTCTTTGGTAAGGACAGGAACCATAATCTTAGCCAATGGCTGACGGACTTTCAGTTTTTCCTTCCGGCGAAGTCCTAAAATCATCGACGAAGCTTTTTGTGCCAATGCCATTTTCAGTTCCAGATCGCTGTTGATCATTGATTCATCACAAACCGGGAAATCAGCAAGGTGAACGCTTTGGTCAACCTCTTTACCCGTGATTTTGTTCAGATCAGTATAAAGCAAATCAGCATAAAATGGGGCAATTGGTGCACTGAGCTTTGCAATTGTACTCAAGCAAGTATAAAGCGTTTGGTAGGCCGAAATCTTCTCCTTATCGTAAGTTCCGCCCCAATAGCGTTTGCGGCTTAAGCGAACAAACCAGTTGCTCAGGTTTTCTGAAACGAACTCAGAAATAGCGCGTCCGGCGCGGGTTGGCTCGTATGTTTCGTAGCTTTCGCCAACTTCTTTCACCAGCGTATTGAGCAACGAAATAATCCAACGATCGATTTCGGGCCGTTCTGAAACCGGAATTTCTTCTTCAGCATAAGTAAATCCATCAATGTTGGCATACATTGCGAAGAAGTTGTAGGTATTATAAAGTGTTCCGAAGAATTTACGTTTCACTTCGTCAACTCCATTGATGTCGAATTTCAGGTTATCCCAAGGCTGTGAGTTGGTCAACATGTACCAACGCAGCGGATCGGATCCGTTTTCGTCGATTGCTGCAAATGGCTCAACAGCATTTCCCAACCGTTTCGACATTTTGTTGCCGTTCTTATCCAACACCAATCCGTTTGAAATGATGTTTTTAAAGGCTACTGATTCGTCGATCATGGTCGAAATAGCATGCAGGGTGAAGAACCATCCACGCGTTTGGTCAACACCTTCGGCAATAAAATCGGCCGGATACACCTCGTTGAATTTTTCCTTGTTTTCGAATGGAAAGTGGCGTTGAGCATATGGCATAGCGCCCGAATCGAACCAAACATCAATCAGGTCAGTTTCGCGGAACATTTTCTTTCCTGAAGCCGAAACAAGGAAAATGTCGTCAACAAATGGGCGGTGCAGATCAATCTTTTCGTAGTTTTCTTTCTGATTGTTGCCAATCTCAAATCCTTCGAAAATGTTTTTATCCATCAATCCGGCAGCCACTGCCTTGTCGATTTCATTCATCAGCTCTTCGGTCGAACCAATACATTTTGTTTCAGTGCCATCTTCGGTTCTCCAGATCGGAAGCGGAGTTCCCCAGAAACGCGAACGGCTCAGGTTCCAGTCAACTAAGTTTTCGAGCCAGTTGCCGAAACGTCCGGTTCCGGTTGAGGCAGGTTTCCAGTTGATGGTATTGTTGAGGGCAATCATTTTATCTTTAACAGCCGTAGTGCGGATGAACCATGAATCAAGTGGGTAATAAAGGATTGGCTTATCGGTTCTCCAGCAATGCGGATACGAGTGAACGTGTTTTTCAACTTTAAAGGCTTTGTTCTCTTTTTTCAGCATCACACTGATGTCGATGTCCACTGTTGCATCGTCTTCTGTAAGCGTATCGTCGTATTCATTTTTGACGTAGCGACCAGCAAATTCGGTGTATTCTAACTGATTCACATATTCGGATACGAAAGCCGGATCCATATTTTCGATCAGGAAAAACCGTCCGTTGCGATCGACTAAAGGTTGACGTTTGCCTTCCAGATCGTCGACAATGAGCGGAGCAATACCACTTTGTTTGGCTACGCGATCATCGTCGGCACCAAAAGTTGGAGCGATGTGAACGATTCCGGTTCCATCTTCGGTGGTCACAAAATCGCCGGTAATCACCCTGAAAGCATCGCCTTTCGGTTTTACCCAGTTGATGAGCTGTTCGTAATTCACCCCTTCGAGCTGAGTTCCGGAGTATTCGCCCAGGACTTGGTATGGTATTTTTTTGTCGCCTGCACTATAATCTTCCAGCGCAAGTTCTGCATTTTTGGGATCAAAATGAGCAGCCAACAGATTTTTAGCCAAAATCAGGGTAACTGGCTCCCCAGTATATGGATTGAATGTCCTGACTTTCAGGTATGTAATTTTTGGACCAACGCACAAAGCCGTGTTCGATGGTAATGTCCATGGTGTTGTTGTCCAAGCCAGGAAATACAAATCGGTTTCGACATTTTCAAAGAGGAATTCCGATTTTTCGTTCCGGATGGCTTTAAATTGAGCAACAGCCGTGGTATCTTTTACATCGCGATAACATCCGGGCTGGTTCAATTCGTGCGAACTTAGACCGGTTCCGGCGGCAGGCGAAAATGGCTGAATGGTGTAGCCTTTGTATAGCAGATTTTTCTCGAAAAGCTGTTTCAGCAACCACCAAACGGTTTCAATGTATCGATTATCGTAAGTGATATATGGATCGTCCATGTTCACCCAATAGCCCATTTGACGGGTTAATTCTTCCCATTCGCGGGTATATTTCATAACCTCAGTGCGGCAGGCAGCATTGTATTCGGCCACACTAATCTTTTTCCCAATGTCGTCTTTGGTAATTCCAAGCGATTTTTCAACACCCAATTCAACCGGAAGTCCGTGAGTATCCCAGCCAGCCTTACGGTGAACGCGGAAGCCTTTCATGGTTTTGTAGCGGCAAAACGTATCTTTAATGGCACGAGCCATTACATGGTGAATGCCGGGCATTCCGTTTGCAGATGGAGGTCCTTCGTAAAACACAAATGTGGGTTTGCCTTCACGAGTCGTTATACTTTTGTGAAATGTATCGTCATCTTCCCATCGTTTCAATACATCTTTATTGATTTGGGAGAGGTCTAATTGCTTGTAAACCTGAAATTTATTGCTCATCGGAACGTAAATTATAGCCTTATTTTTTGAAAGGACAAATATAGAAAAATTTAGTATTGGTAATTCAAAAGCTTTGCCGTGACAAGGAATCTGATGAATTGCAATAAATAATTAATATTCAGGGTAGATTATATGACTTGGGAGCCGAAGTTAACCGTGAATTTGATGAATGAAAAAACCAGATAAATAGGCCGAATTGGCTTATTTATCTGGTTTTATAGGTACTTGTCAACTTCAGAACAAGATTTATTGGTACTAGTCGACAAATTTATAGCCGATTCCCTTTAGTGTCTTAATTAGATCGTTGCCTATTTTTTCTCGAAGCTTCCGGATGTGAACATCAATCGTCCGGTCTCCAACGACCACATTGTCGCCCCAAACTGAATAATAAATTTCTTCGCGGGTAAACACTTTCCCTGGTTTTGAAACTAAAAGTGATAGCAATTCAAATTCCTTTCGCGGAAGAATCATTTCTTCGCCGTCTTTCATGATCAGATAACGTTCTTTGTCGATAACCAGATTTCCAATCGTGACGGTATGACCACTTTCGATAACAGCTACCGGCGCAGTTCCAACGGTTGAAGTGCGTTTCAGTAAAGCTTTTACCCGGCTGACCAGAACTTTTGGGCGTATGGGTTTGGTGATGTAATCATCGGCACCAGCCTCGAATCCGGCAATTTGCGAATAATCTTCACCACGGGCAGTGAGGAATGCTATAATGGTGTGCTGCAAAACAGGGATTCTTCTAATTTCTTCGCAGGCGGCAATACCATCCATTTCAGGCATCATTACATCCAGAATAATCAGATCAGGAAGAACCTTCTCTGCTACTTTTATTGCTTCTGCGCCATTTTGGGCAGTATAAACTTTATATCCTTCTTTTTCCAGATTGTAGCTGATAAATTCCAGAATATCAACTTCGTCATCGACGAGCAAAATTTTTGATTGACTGTCGCTCATAGTAGTTATTGAATTTGAATTTAAAAGTAAAGATTACTTTTGGATCAGATGATATGTTTACTTAAAATTTTGTTTGAAAATTAGCAATTTCATTTGATTTTCCACATTTAATTTTCGCCTTTTTATCTGTGCCTTGATCTCCAGGTTTTACTTTGCTTTTTCAAGCGTAAAAGTAAAGGTTGTTCCCTTGTCAACCACACTTTTTACATTGATGGTTTGATCGTGAGCTTCAATGATATGTTTTACAATCGACAAGCCCAGTCCAGTTCCTCCTTGCTCGCGCGAGCGAGATTTATCGACTCTGTAGAAACGCTCAAAAATGCGGTACAAGTCAGCTTTATCCATCCCGATGCCGTTATCACTGACCTCGATTAGGATGGTTTCATGCAGATCATAAAATCCAACTTTGACGTGTCCTTTCTTTTTTCCGTATTTAATACCGTTGCCAACCAGGTTATTCATTACTTCCATAATCCGCTTTTTGTCGGCCAAAACCATGATCGGTTTATCGGTTTTAGTCGCAAATTGCAATGAAATATTTCGTTCGTTGGCAAGCATTTGCGCCAGTTCGAATACGTCTTCGGTTAATTTAACAAGGTCTAATTCAACGCAATTTAATGTCAATTCTCCCGATTCAAGTTTGGTTATCGACTCCAAATCTTCTACAATCGAGATCATTCGGTCGATACTCTTTTCTGTTCGCTGAAGGTATAATTTGTTAATTTTCGGATCGTCAATTCCGCCTTCGAGTAAAGTCAGTACGTAGCCCTGAATGTTGAAAATGGGAGTTTTAAGTTCGTGCGAAACATTTCCTACAAACTCTTTTCGGTATTTTTCCAGATCTTTTAACCGGGTAATTTCCTGAGTCTGATTTTTGGCCCATTCTTCAACTTCTTTTTGTACATCCGAAATGTTTGTTGTGCTTATTGCTTCAAGCAATTTCCCTTTTTTCCCGCTGATCGGTACTTCACGAATGGTTTTATAAATGGGTTTAATTTTGTCGTTGATGTATGTGTTCAGGATAAAAAGCACCAAAAAATAAGAAACTGCACAGAATAGAACGACGAAAATGAAAGAGTAGGTCAGGCCAAAGTCCTTTTTCGACTCAATCAGAAAGAATCCAAAGTTGGAAAGCAATAACAATACCGTGATGTATAATGATAGTCGCTTGGCAGAGTATGTCTTCATATTCAAGTTTGTTTCTTGTGAGGTTGCAAAATTAATTGATTTTGTGGAGCTTTTCATTTTTTGCTCCATCGGAATCCTATGTTTAACTTTTAGGGTGCAAATGAACTGCGGAAAGTTAAGAGAATAAAAAAATCCGAACCTTTCAAGATCCGGATTTTATATGTCGGTTTTTGAGGATTAAAGGCCGAAAACGCTTTTAATCTGGTCAACGTGATCGAGTTTTTCCCAGGTAAACAACTCAACTTCCAGTTCAATCCTGCCATTGTAAGGCGATTCAAAAACTTTGGTCACCGTTTGTGGCTGGCGTCCCATGTGTCCATAGGCAGCAGTTTCGCGGTAAATTGGGTTGCGTAATTTGAGCCGTTGTTCGATGGCTGCCGGACGGAGATCAAAAATCGCCTGAATTTTTTCTGATATGTCTGAATCAGAAAGACCTGCGATTGCGGTGCCTCTGGTTTCAACGTAAACGCCTACAGGCTTGGCAACGCCAATGGCGTAAGAAAGCTGAACCAGCATTTCGCGGGCAACTCCTGCCGCAACCATATTTTTAGCAATGTGGCGTGCTGCATAAGCAGCCGAACGGTCAACTTTTGATGGATCTTTTCCGGAGAAAGCGCCACCGCCATGAGCTCCGCGACCGCCATAAGTGTCAACAATAATTTTGCGGCCAGTCAGCCCGGTATCGCCATGAGGTCCGCCAATTACGAATTTTCCGGTTGGGTTAACGTGATAGATAATTTCATCAGCAAATAAATCCTGAAGTCTTTTGGGCAATTGTGCTTTTACCCGTGGGATCAGTATTTCGATCACATCTTTTTTGATTTTGGCGAGCATTGGTTCGTCGGCATCAAAATCGTCGTGTTGAGTTGAAACTACAATGGTATGAACTCGTTTGGGCGAATGATCGTCGTTGTACTCAATGGTAACCTGAGATTTTGAGTCGGGACGCAGATAAGTCATCACCTTTTGCTCGCGACGAATGATGGCCAGTTCAAGCAAAATGCGGTGCGACAAATCGAGTGGAAGCGGCATGAAATTATCGGTTTCTGAGTTGGCATAACCAAACATCATTCCCTGGTCGCCGGCTCCCTGATCCATTTTGTCAGCTTTATCAACGCCGCGATTAATATCGGGGCTTTGTTCGTGAATGGCACTAAAAACGCCGCACGAATCGCCATCGAAACGATATTCGGCTTTGGTGTAGCCGATTTGGTTAATAACACGGCGCGCAGTTTCCTGAACGTCAACATAAGTTTTTGATTTTACCTCTCCGGCAAGAACTACCTGCCCTGTGGTAACCAAGGTTTCGATGGCAACTTTAGAGTTGGCATCGAATGCGAGAAATTCGTCCAAAAGGGCATCCGAAATCTGATCGGAAACTTTATCAGGATGGCCTTCTGAAACTGACTCACTGGTGAAAAAATAACTCATAATCTGTTTAATTTAGATACCCGATACAACAGCAAACTCGCTGATAGTGTTCAGATAAAATGATTTATACAAATAAAAGTTGTGGGTAAATGATAGAAAAGCAAGATAAAAAAAGCATTACGTTTTAGCATTTTTTTTCGTGGTTGCAATCAGAACAAATTTATCCACATAACTGGTGCAAATGTATAAACTTTTTTCAGACAAGGAAGTCTTTATTTAAAAAAAATATTATTCAAAGGAATTGCTCAGGTAACATTCAGCTATCAATGTGTATATCCCGAAATCCCAAAAAGTATAACACACCATCCAGACCAATGGTAGAAATTGATTGTTGAGCGTTAGCCTTTACTTTTGGTTTGGCATGGAAAGCAATTCCGAGTCCTGCCAGATTCAACATTGGTAAATCGTTAGCTCCGTCGCCAACGGCAATAACTTGTTCTAAATCAATTTTCTCAACCTGGGCTATCAATTTTAACAATTCAGCTTTTCGTTTTCCATCTACAATATCGCCCAAATGCTTGCCTGTCAGTTTCCCGTCAACAATTTCCAGCTCATTGGCATAAAGGTAATCAACCTCAAAAAGTTTTTTCAGGTGATTGCCAAAATAGCTGAACCCGCCCGAAAGAATGGCTATTTTAAATCCACATTTTTTCAATATCGACATTAACCTCGCGGCGCCTTCCATGATAGGCAGATTTTCGGAAATTTCACGCATTACGCTCTCGTCCAAACCTTTTAGTAGTGAAATCCGTTGTTCAAAGCTTTCCGAAAAATCAATTTCACCCCGCATAGCTGCTTCGGTAATGGCCCGCACTTGTTCGCCAACTCCGGCCCGGTCGGCCAGCTCATCAATCACCTCGGTTTTGATAAGGGTTGAATCCATATCAAAGCAAATCAACCGGCGATTGCGGCGAAACATATCGTCTTTCTGAAACGAAATGTCGATGCCTAGCTCAGCTGAATAGGCCAGAAACTGAGCCGAAAGCAGGTTCTTGTCAAGCAATTCGCCCCTCACCGATAGCTCAATGCACGACCGAACGGCATTTTCATCTTCGGTATGCAAACTGGGTCTGCCGGTTAAGCGTTTGATCGAGTCGATGTTTAAGTTTTGATCCGAAACGGCTTTTGTTACCTTCGACAACTGTTTGGCGGTTATTACTTTACCAAGGATGGTAACAATATATCTACTTTTTCCCTGCCGGCCTACCCAGTTCGTATAACGTTCAGGAGTTACCGCGGTAAAACGCACATTTACATTTAGTTCCGAACATTTGAAAAGCACTTCTTTCAGGATATGCCCTGATTCGGCGTTATCCGACATTCTGAAAAGGATTCCTAACGAAAGGGTGTGGTGTATGTCGGCTTGACCGATGTCGAGGATGGTTGCATCGTATTTCCCAAGAATTTCAGTGATCGAAGAGGTTACTCCGGGTTTGTCTTCTCCCGATATGCTGATTAAAATTATTTCGCTATTTGGCATTTTAAAATTTTGATTTAATATTCGTTGGTTTGTGCAAACTGCAGACCGATTACTTTGTCAAGTCCTGAAATACATTTTCGAGACTTTGCTGTTGTTCTTTCAACGAAAGCAAAATAAGCTGATTTTGAACTGCAAAATGAAAAAGTGAAGGTCGTAAATCGTTGCTGCCATCTGATTCGGCGATGAATGTTGTTGAGTTAATTGCCTCAATTTTCCGAAGTCCTTGAATTTTTCGAATAGCTTCCAGATTGGGCGATTGATCGAATTCAACGAATACCGTTTGTTTTTGCGCAAATTGCCCGCCTTTGAGTTGATCGATCGAACCGTCAGCCACAATGCTTCCTTTATTGATAATGATTACGCGGCTACAAATGGCTTCAACTTCCTGCATAATGTGGGTTGAAAGCATAACCGTTTTGTTTGCGCTAATCGTTCGGATCAATTGCCTGATTTCTTCGAGCTGATTGGGATCGAGCCCGGTAGTTGGTTCATCTAAAATAAGTACTGCGGGGTCGTGAATCAGTGCCTGCGCCAATCCAACGCGTTGACGATAGCCTTTCGAAAGTGCCCCAATTTTTTTATGCTGTTCGGTTTTGAGTCCGGTTAATTCAATCATCTTCAAAACCTGTTCTTTTTTATTCTGAAGCTGATAAAATCCTGCCACCATTTCAAGGTATTCTCTTACATATAAATCAGTGTAAAGCGGATTGTTTTCAGGCAAATATCCAATTTGTGAGCGGATAGCAACATTTTTTGTTTCAACGATTTGACCATTAATGGTTACCATTCCTCCATCAGAAGAAAGATAACCGGTGATAATCTTCATCAAAGTCGATTTTCCGGCGCCATTTGGCCCTAAAAATCCGACTAATTCGCCAGTTCCTATCTCAAATGAAACCTGATCAAGCGCTTTCTGGTTTCCGTAAAGCTTGCTTACCTGCTCTATTTTGATGGTCATTTTATTCTGATTTTGGTCAGTCAAAAGTAAAGATTTCTATTGATTCCGAAATCTGCTTTTCGAAATGGGACTGCTCTGGATTATTTTTATTAGTTTCGTCACCTGACTCCATGTAAATAGGAGTCATTTACTTTTCATTTTTATTAACTTTAAATTAACTTTGTCGCCCCCAATACATGGTAAATGAAGGATCAGAACTTTAACTACATAGAGGATTTGACGAGGTATCAACGGCAGAAAACATCGTTGGTGCGGATAGGAGGAGTATTGCTTGGAGATCAAAATCCGATCCGGATTCAATCAATGACAGATACCGATACGAGCGACACCGAAGCCACGGTTGAGCAAATCATTCGCATTATCAAAGCAGGAGCCGATATGGTTAGGGTTACCGTTCGGGGTGTTGCCGATGCCGAAAATCTTAAAAATATAAAGAGTGAACTAGTGGCCAGGGGATTTGAAAATCCATTGGTTGCTGACATTCATTTCAATCCTCATTTAGCCGAAATTGCTGCAAAATATGTATTCAAAGTCCGGATTAATCCTGGAAATTTCTACGACAAACGGGCCAAATTCGAGCACCATCTTTATACCAACGAAGAATATAAAACCGAGCTTCGGAAGATAGAAGAACAATTCGTTCCTTTTCTTCAAATGCTGAAAGATACCAATACCGCACTCCGGATTGGGGCAAATCAGGGATCATTGTCCGATCGCATTATGAGCCGTTATGGAGATACTCCAGCCGGAATTGTTGAATCGGTCATGGAATTTCTACGCATTTGCCAGAATCAGGATTTTGCCAATGTGGTTATTTCGATCAAATCGAGCAATACCCGCTCAATGGTTTATACTGTCCGTTTACTCAACTACAAGATGCGTCTCGAAGAAATGAGCTATCCACTTCACCTCGGGGTGACTGAAGCTGGCGAGGGTGAGGATGGGCGAATCAAATCAGCAGTTGGGATTGGTGCATTACTGGCCGACGGAATTGGCGATACCATTCGTGTTTCGTTAACCGAAGCTCCTGAAAATGAAATTTCAGTGGCCCGAAAGCTGATCAATCACATTGAAACATATCGAAATCATAAACCGATAAAAGCGCCGCTTTTTGCGCAGATTAATCCATTTGAATACGAAAGGCGTTCTGTCCGTCCGGTTTTGAAAATGGGAGACAAGAATTTGCCAGTTGTTATGGCCGATTTACGAGGCCGTACACTTTCCGAAATTCTGCCATTACGCGGCAAACAAATTCCGGAGTACTTCTTCAATAATCATGAAGTACTTGATTTGGAAGGGAATTCATATCCGGTACTCACACTTGAAGAATATTTGTTTGGAGGTTCGCATTGGGGTCAAACCAAATTCATCCGGACCAACAAAGAGGAATTTGACCATTTCATGAATGAAAATCCGGAGATAATCACCAAGCTGAAACAAACCCGGAAGACCATATTGATATTGGAAAGTTTAAGTCGGAATCCATTTGCCGATTTGCGTGCTTTTTTCATGACACTGGAATCGCACATTTGGAAAGTTCCCGTGGTTATTTTCAGAAAATACAACGAGCGTTACCTCGAAAATCTTCAGATTAAAGCAGCTGCCGATTTGGGTGGTTTGTTGATTGATGGCTATGGCGACGGAATTTGCATTACCAACGAATCGGAACAAATCACATTTACCGATCTGAAAGACCTGAGTTTTTCTATTCTTCAGGCCAGCCGGATGCGATTGACCAAGACCGAATTTATTTCATGTCCGGGTTGTGGCCGAACTTTGTTCGATTTGCACGAAACAACCATCAAAATCAAGACTCATTTTAATCATCTCGATCATTTAAAAATTGGGGTAATGGGTTGCGTGGTCAATGGTCCGGGCGAAATGGGCGATGTTGATTATGGATTTGTTGGCGCTGGCCCAGGAAATGTGAACCTGTATAAAGGGCAGGTACTTATAAAAAGACACATTCCTTTTGAGCAAGCGGTTGAAGAACTGGAAGCTATTATCCGCGAAAATGGAGATTGGAAAGACCGGGAAGCCTAAAAAAGCTGCCAGTCGCAGTTAGCAGTTACCGAGCTTGCTTTTCTGAAAACTGAACACTCTTCACCAACAGCACATAGGTTTCTATGCTCAGTTTTCCTTTATCAATGTTGAAATCGCATAAAGTGGAACAATTTCTATGTTTCCATCACGTCCAAAATTTTCGAGCGAGCAACGAATTCCCCGGATCAGGTTCTTTTCCTTCATGAACAGGCGCATGCTTTGCATTTTTCCGCTATAGCCCGACTTGATTTCGACAGGCACAATAGAATTGCCTTGACGGATGACATAATCGACCTCAGCATTGCTGCTTCTTTCCTGACGATGCCAATAGAACAATTGTGGTTTTTCTAAAAACGACGATGCCTTGATCAGTTCCAGTCCTGCATAAATTTCGGCCAGATTTCCCTTGTTCACCATGTCCATTTCTTCAACTACCAGATACTCGCGGATATTCAGCCCCAGAATATGTTGAAATATTCCGGTATCGTATAACAAAACCTTGAACTTCTTCGAATCGATTTGAGCGCCAAGCGGAAACCCATTGGCAGAAGTGTGATAAACCGGATAAGCCAGTCCGGCCTTTATTAGTAATTCGAGCGTTTCCTTTACCTGAGGTAGGCTTGCCTTTGCCATTACGTTCGAATACACAAACTTTGCCCCAGCCTGTTCAACAATGCTGGCAAATACTTCGCGGATGCGGCTTTCAGGAACCCGCTTATGGTACTTCGAAAAATCATCACGAATCGATAAAGCCAAATCGCTCAACACATTCAATGCATCGTACAAGCTCTTGTTTTCGGCTAGTTGCCGCACTACTTCGGGCATTCCTCCGGTTAACAGAAACTTCCGGAAGTATTCGGTCAGTTTCTCGTGAAACACAGGGTTTATTGGTTGGTCGGGAGAAGCATTCCTGATCATTTCAATATACTGATCCATTTGGTTGGCCATCAGGAACTCATTAAACGACATCGGGTACATGAACATTGACCGGATACGGCCAACGCCAAACGAAGGAAGTTCAGCTAAGGCAAATTCGAGCAGCGAACCTGCTGCAATTACATGCAAGCCCGGCTTATTCTCATAAAAGAACCTTAGCGCCGAAATCGCACGGGGACAAGCTTGAATTTCATCAAAAAACAAAAGTGTTTCGTTTTCAAGAATCGGCTTTCCGTAAAAGGCTGATAGTTCCTGACAGATGCGGTTTGGATCAAGATTTTGATTGAAAAACGGGCAAACATCAGAGTCAATCTCGAAGTTTACTTCAATATAATTAGCAAAAGTCTTTCCAAGTTCTCTTACCGTAAAAGTCTTACCAACCTGACGGGCTCCACGCAACAAAAGAACCTTCCTTTCGGCTGATTCCTTCCAATTGAGTAATTGATTAAAGATTATTCGCTTCATTGCCTTTTTTTTATTGATTATCAACTTTATAGCAAAAAGTCAAGGCAAATATACATCAAAAACACCAAAAAGTCAAGGCAAATTTTAGGTATCAATCACAAAAAGTCGAGGCAAGTTGTTGCGACTATAAATATTCCTGAAATATTTCTTCAACTTTTTGTCCGGGTTCAAGCCAAAATCCTTTGAGACCAGAGGTTATTGCACTTTCAACATTCAGGAAAGAGTCATCAATAAACAGTGATTCTTCAGGATTAATCCCCGAAAGTCGTATGATTTCTTTAAAAGATTCAGACGATGGTTTCCGGTAGCCTATTTCATTGGAGTAGAAATCTTTATCGAAAAGTGTTGAAACTTCGAATCCGTGTTGTTTCCTGAAAATGGAATGAAATTTCTCAACATGGATGGCATTGGTATTGCTGAAAAGGTAGATATTGAAATCTTTCCGGAGATTTTTTACCAACTCAACCCTGATGCCCGGAAAATCGAGTAGCATGGCAGTCCAGGCGGCATCAATTTCATCATCGGAAACCTCTTTGGGAAGCAACTGCCGAACTCCGTTTCTGAATTCTTCAGGAGTGATTTTGCCCTGTTCCATCTGATAGAATATTTCATGGTCGTATGAAAGTCCTTTATCGCCAACCAATTGTTCCATTCCAAGCTTTCCGAAAGCATCAATTGTTTTTTTCGGATCAATATTAAGCAAGACACCGCCGAGGTCAAAAATTATATGCCTTATTCCATTCAACATTTCCAGAACTTTCAAATTTCGAGTTCACAAAAGTCAGAAAAAAAACCTCATCCCCAACCCTTCTCCCAAGGAGAAGGGGGCAGGTTCTGAAAATTAGGATTTGAATCAACAAAAGAGATGTAGTGTTCCTGATATGCAGAACCTAAAGCCCCCTCTTTCGGAGGGGGTTTGGGGGAGGCTTTTTATCTCTTATCTTTGAGGAGGCAAACAATAGATATAATCATGGGAAACCCACAAACGATTTGGTATAACAAAGAGAAGAATTTAGTCGAAACCATTGATCAGCGATTCCTGCCATTTCAAAACCGGGTTGTTGAAATCGGATCTCTGGATGAGGCACGGTTTGCAATCACCGATATGATTGTGCGCGGTGCACCCTTGATTGGAGTTACCGCCGCTTATGGAATGTATTTGGCTGCCCGAAATTTTTCCGGTGATGACTTCTATTTAGAAATGCAACGAGCAGCCGATTGGTTAAAATCATCGAGGCCTACAGCCGTGAATCTGGCGTTTGCTGTCGATGAGGCTCTTTCCGTGATTTCAGATCGAAATACAGTTTTAGAGAATACACAATTGCTCTTTGATTATGCTGAAAACCTAAAGGAACGTGAAATCGAATTCAGCAAAAACATTGGCATTCACGGATTGGAACTGATCAAAGCGATCAGTAAAAATAAAATCGGCGAACCGGTTCAAATTCTGACTCACTGCAATGCCGGACGATTGGCCTGTGTGGAATTGGGAACCGCGACAGCACCGATTTATCTGGCTCATGAAGCTGGTATTCCGATTCATGTTTGGGTCGATGAAACGCGTCCGCGAAATCAGGGTGCCCGGTTAACTGCCTGGGAATTGGGCGAAGCGGGAATCCCACATACCGTTATTCCGGATAATGCCGGTGGACATTTGATGCAGCATCAAATGGTTGATTTGGTAATCGTTGGCAGCGACCGCACCACCTTGAATGGAGATGTGGCCAACAAAATTGGAACTTACCTGAAAGCGCTGGCAGCAGCCGATAATTGTGTGCCGTTTTACGCAGCGTTGCCTTCAACAACAATCGATTGGAATCTGAACGACGGGATCGCTGAGATCCCAATTGAACAGCGCGATGGTCGTGAAGTTTGGATGATGGAAGGAATGCTAAACAATGAAGTGCATGAATTCCGGATTCTACCTGAGAAAAGCCCGGTTGCCAATTACGGTTTCGATGTTACGCCTGCCCGGTTAGTTACTGGTTTAATTACAGAGCGAGGAGTCTGTAAAGCAACAAGAGAAGGCATCTTGGAACTTTTTCCGGAAAGGAGTTTGAAAAATGACTGAAGGATACATCAAGTTTCATTGTAATTGGGAGAATGAAGAAATTCATTTTCCGGAAGAATTGTTTTTATCGCTGGAAAAGGAGCGGTCGATACTGTATAAATTGGGATTGATCGGAATGTATCCGGATGGAATTGGGTTTGGAAATATTTCTGTTCGAACGAATGGAGGTTCTTTTCTAATTACCGGAAGTGCAACTGGCCAATTCCCCACGCTCAATCAATCACATTATTCAATGGTTTCTGAATCCAGTTTTGGGGATAATTCCATTACGTGCAAAGGCCTGACCAAAGCATCAGCTGAAAGTCTGACTCATGCTGCCATTTACAGAGCAATTCCTGAAGTTGGCGCTGTTGTTCATGTTCATTGTCTTTGGCTGTGGGAAAAGCTCCTGAATCATTACCCAACAACTTCCGGAGAAATTGAGTACGGAACTCCGGAAATGGCTTTAGCAGTTCAATCTTTAGCAGCCGAAATGGGAATGAGTGACGAGAATATCATCATCATGGGTGGTCACCGTGAAGGAATTCTGGCTTTCGGCAAAAATCTGAAAGAAGCTACAACTCAAATTATTGAAATTTATAATCGTTATCAAAATGACTAAAATTGCCATCATTGGCGGCTCCGGATTGGAAAATCCTGCTATCCTGAAAAATGCAACTGAGCTAAAAGTGGACACGCCATACGGATCGACAACATCCGATTTTAAATGTGGAGTAATTAACAGACAAGAAGTTGTGATTCTTTCCAGGCATGGACGCCAACATACGATTCCGCCAAGTCAGGTAAATAACCGGGCAAATGTTTGGGCCATTCGCGAAATTGGTTGTACGCACATTGTGGCAACTACTGCCTGCGGAAGTTTACGACAGGAAATTGGTCGTGGCGATTTTGTGATACTCGATCAGTTTATTGATTTTACCCGGCATCGTGCGGTGACTTTCTTTGAATCGTTTGAGCCACGCGAAATGAAACATACGCCAATGGCCGATCCGTTCGACAGTTATCTCAGGTCAAAAATCATTCAAACGGCAAAGGAATTAAACATGAAGATTTTTGAAAAAGGAACTGTAATTACCATTGAAGGACCACGATTCTCGACACGTGCCGAATCGAATATGTTTCGGTTGTGGGGAGCTGACGTAATCAATATGTCGACTGCTCCTGAAGCAATTTTAGCCAATGAGCTTGGAATACCATATGCCGCTATCGCCATGAGTACTGATTACGACTGCTGGAAAACCGATGAGGCTCCGGTAACCTGGGGCGATGTTTTGAAGGTTTTCAATGAAAATATAAGTCATGTAATTGAATTACTGATTCATACGATCGGTAAGATATAAAGAGATATTTTCAGGATAAAAAATCTTACTTTTTGATGTTTAAATTGCGATCTGGATATTGTTTGGCACATGTTTTGTAAAACTGAAACACATAAGTTGTCTCAAAGCCATGAACAATTTTATTAAGTAGATCGGTCAATTGTAAGGTTAAAAGAGAAAAGGTTAGGTAATGTACTGAAAAATAGTTGGTGATTTTTAGAATAATAATTTGTAAACTCCCGCCATTAATCTGAAGAGGAAACAGGCTCTGGTGGAGATCAACTTGTCAGCAATAAGATTAATGCATTTACAGTAATACAAGGGCAGTCAGTTTGGCTGCCTTTTTGTATTACTGGGATGCTACATGGCTAAAAAAACTCATTTTTCGTTTGTAAAATAGATGTACCATTTGATGAAGTTGATCCGATGTTTTACCGTTAATCCACGATGGATATCCAGGTGATTTTTCAGATGACTGAAATAGCCTTCTATCCCATTTGTGGTCTTTGGAATAGCAGGGTTTGACAGGTAATGAAACATGTTTGGCAAAGCCCGTTTGATGGTTATATAAGAACGCCTGAGTAGTTTATGGGTATACCAATACCTCCCGGTTTCTGTATTATAGGTTCGTTCATTCAGGTAATCTTTGTGAAATTCATGCCAACTTAGAAATTCTCTGGTCCAGTAAATACGGTCATTTTCAGTTTCGATTTTAAGAATCTGTAGCACCAATCTGCGTAACTGTTGTCCTGCTGGGTGCCTGGGATAACGGGTCAGCCATATCAGGCACATGCGTTGAATATGAACCAGGCAACGCTGCACAATGGCATCAGGAACTGACTTCCGGATGGCTTTCAGAGCACTTTTATGACCATCGCTTGTGATACTTTCAATCTGTATCCCCAGCTTGAGCAAATTAGCAAGATCTTCCCTGATCTCTTCATAATGCTCCCCATCAGTAAAACGCAATAACTGAGTATAGCCGTCATAGTCGTCCTGATAACATACCACACAAAACTTTGCAAAATAGGTAGCATCTATTCGAAAATGAACACCCTCTCGCTTGATTATTTTTATCCGAGGGGCTTGCTCTAATAACTGGTAGAATGTCCGTTGAAGTGTATCCCTGCACAAACCGCTGTCTCTGCTTAATGTCTGATATGTCTGACGTTCCAGAACCCATTTCCGAAACCAAACGAACCTGTTTTGGACACGCTGCTCTGGTCGATTATCGGTTAGAAAAATATCACACCTTTTGCACTTAAAACGTTGTTTCCCGTTTTGTTTTCCCCAACGAATTACATCAGTATAACCACATGCCCAACAGCGTTTTTTTTGATTTTTTCATAAACATAAAAAGTTTGATGAAACCAATTTCATCAAACTTCCTGTAATATCAATAGCAATGAGCTCTACAGAGCTTTTTACCAACTATTTTTCAGTAATATGCCATGTACCACATAAGTTAAAGCAAAAACCCGGACAGGAGACTGTACCGGGTTTTTTATGCTTGTATTTTTTGTGAGAATTTACAATCCAAAAATATGCGGGTACATTAACGCCATGGCCAATGTTGCGATAATAAGAATGGCTAAACCAACAAAAAACAAAACAACTCCAACTCGGTATCGTTTGTTCGAAGTTACCAATTCAGTGACTGAATTAATCTTGTTAATTTTATTAACCATTTTTTGCAAGGCCATCTGATCCTTTACAATGTAGTCGTATGCTCCATATTTCATACTATTAATTGCAATGTCAATACTGTCCTGACCCGAGAGAAAAATAAACTCAACATCAGGATTTGTTTTCTTTGCCTTGATCAATACCTCAATACCGGTCATTCCTTCAAGAAGATAATCCTGAATAACAATATCTGGATTCTTTGTCATGTTATTCAATGCTTCCTCTCCGGATAAATAGGACTCAACATTTGTAAATTTATTGGTCTTGAGATAACTAACAACAAGCTTGTTATACATCTGATTGTCTTCAACGACAAATATTAGAGGATTCTTGGTGTTTCGCATGCTGTAAATATATTTTTGTCCAAAAGGTTGAAAAAAGGTCCGCTCTTTATACTGCCTGATTATTAAAAAGACTATGAAAAACAGAGTAACCAAATTTAGAAAAAAAAAATCGATATAATCAAGGATTATAACTTATGATGATTGTTTTTTATTTTTTAGCAGGGAAACAATAAATTTCACAACTTTGAGATCTCTATTTTGAGCAAACATCTACATTTCAGCAGGAATAGAAATTGATAAATTAAAACTGATTTAAAATGATTCTAGCCATAGATATAGGAAATACAAATATTGTATTTGGAGTTGCCGATGAAAATGGATGGGTAAAAATTTGGCGGATACAAACTGATTGGTCAAAAACGGCTGACGAATATGAAGTGATTTTCAGATCGCTATTTACAAGTTCTTCAATTAGTTACAACGACATCTCACGTGCCGTTTTAAGTAGCGTCGTTCCTAGTCTGATAAGAGCGTTTAGAGAAATGCTGAATAACTTGCTCGAAAGTTCTTTGCTTTTAGTTGAGCCATCCATTTACGATAAACTGCCAATTAAAATAATTGATCCCTACGAAATTGGAACCGACCTGGTCGCTGATGCTACTGCTGCCTTTATGGGTTATGGTGGTTCCACGATGGTCATTGATTTCGGAACTGCCCTCACATTTACAACAATCAGTCGCGAAGGTGAGATTCTTGGAGTGGCCATAACTCCGGGATTGATCACTGCGCTGAAATCACTTACCAGAAATACGGCTCAATTGCGCGATGTACAACTTAGCGCACCCCCTTCGGTTCTGGGCAAAAACACCGTTCATGCCATACAGTCGGGTATTATTCTTGGTTTCTCCGGATTAGTTGATTCGATGGTCAGTCGTACTGAAGCTGAACTTGGTGAAAAGTTGACGGTTGTTGCAACTGGAGGTCTTTCGGCAGTATTGAAGAATGTTTCGGCAAGAATTGAAATTATTGATGAGAATCTGACTTTGGATGGACTGAAATATATTGCACAATACGTTTAAAAAATTGGTTTAATTTTTTTGATCCCGATAATAAAGATCGACTTTTTCAATCATCGCTTTCTTCTCTACTTCATTTAAAAAACTGGCTGTAAAAGAGTTTTTGGCCAATTGAACGATTTGTCCTTTCGTCAGCTTTAAAGCGACCGCTACTGCCTCATAATTTTCATTTACATATCCGCCAAAGTACGCCGGATCATCCGAATTGACCGTGGCCATCATCCCTTTATCGAGCATTTTGGCCAATGGATGTTGAGTCATATCCCGAACGACTTTCAGTTTCAGATTCGAGAGCGGGCAGACGGTCAGAGACATTTTTCGCTTCACCAGTTCATCAATCAATAATGAATCTTCAAGTGATCGGTTGCCGTGGTCGATGCGCGAAACTTGTAGTAATTTTAAAGCTTCCCAAACATATTCTGGTGACCCCTCCTCTCCGGCATGAGCAACAGTCAAAAAGCCTTCGGCCTGTGCTTTTGTAAATACCCGCTCAAACTTGTTGGGTGGATGTCCTTTTTCTGACGAATCCAATCCAATGGCAGTTATCCACGATTTGTAGGGCAATGCTTCTTCCAATGTTTGAAAAGCAGATTCTTCGCTGAGGTGACGCAGGAAACTTAGGATCAAAAAGCTACTGATCCCAAGTTTGCTGCGACCATCTCCCAATGCCCGATGAATCCCCGAAATAACTTTATCGAATGCAACTCCTCTTGAAGTATGCGTTTGAGGATCGAAAAAGATTTCGGTATGAAGCACATTTTGCGAATGTATTTTTTGAAGATACGCCCAGGTCAGATCGTAAAAATCCTGCTCCTCAATCAAAACATTTGTTCCGCTATAATAAATATCTAAAAATTCCTGAAGATTATTGAAGTCGTAAGCTGATTTCAGGTCGTCTACCGAGTTGTATTTCAAATCAATGTGGTTTCGTTCGGCAATCCCAAACATCAGTTCAGGCTCAAACGTACCTTCGATGTGTAGGTGAAGTTCCGCCTTTGGTAATCCTGAAATGAAATTTTTGATTGCATCCTGATCCATCACATTCAGCTATTCAATGACTCAAACTTAAGTCATTCGGTTACTACTTTTTTGCCTTTTTCAGCAGCAAATCTACCAAATTATTTGCAGCTTTCAGGTTCTCAAAACTTTGTGGTAAATAAGCATGGTCGATGTATTCGTTGTATAACCATGGATCACTTACCATCAAGACGTAACCTTTGCCATAGTTGGCTTCAGCAATAATAACCGAATTTGTTGCTTCATCTTTCAGAACAGGTTTGGCATCTTTCGATAAAACGATCGGTGCAACTTCTTTCAAGTAGACTTTCGTAACCCCAGCAAACAATGGATGATCAGTAAATTTGGTTTCAGCGGCCATGTCCCAATCCCTGTTTATCACTGGATTTAAGGTTGAATGCTGCATATAAAAACCAAATTCCGAAGCCAACTGATTGAAATGAGTGAATTCGCAGTTCGGGCCATCGTTTCCCATCAACAAAAGAACACCTCCCTTGCTCACCCATTTTTTCAGAAACTTGATGTCGTTGGCCTGAATGTAATTTGGATTTGGATTTTCTTTGGTGGTATCCGGATCAACAATGATATAAACATCAATACCTTTCATGGATTTGCTGTTTGGGGCAGTTGCGATGGTATTTAGTTTGGCGCCGCGTTTCACAAATAAATCGTCAAGCTGCGAAAAACCGCTATTTTCCTGATCGTCCCAGGTGTAGTGGAAAATTTTACCGGTTTTGGCATTGGTTTCGTGGTTAAACCAGTTATCAAGGCCAATATTTTTCTGTGCAAAACTTGCGGTGGCCAAAGCACACAAAATAAGAGAAAGTGTGAATATTCGTTTCATAATGTTATAAATTAGAGAATTAGTTGTACTTTTTTACTTCTGAAAGGATTTGTGCAATCGATTTCATTTTTACAAATCTACAATTATTCGGATAAGTAAACTTGAAATCGTCTTCAGAAATTATTTATTTCTGAAACTAATCGCATAATTTGTTCTGAAGTCGAAGCAAGCAATTGAGAAGCATTCGTCTTCGATTCTTCGAGGCTCATGGGCCGGTTGGCAATTGCAAAAGCCGAAGTAAGTCCCTGCCTGAAGAGTTCAGACAGGTCGCCTTCAACCATACCGGCCAAAGCAATAACCGGAACCCGGTACTTCTTACCCAGTTGAGCCACTCCGCTGATGGTTTTTCCGAAAGCTGTTTGTTCATCAATTTTACCTTCAGCAGTAAAAACCAGTGATGCAGCTTGAATGCGATTCTCTAAGTCTGTCAATCGACTAATTAGCTCAAATCCATGCACTATTTCAGCTTTGCAGAAGGCCATCAATCCAGCTCCCAAGCCACCGGCAGCGCCAGCTCCCAGAATATTGGAATAGTCAGTGCCAAATTCCTGATGAAGAATTTGTGCCAAATGAGTCATGTTTTTTTCAAGTGTTTCAACCATTTCGGGCGTCGCTCCTTTTTGTCGTCCATAAACATGAGTTGCTCCGGAAGGCCCCAAAAGTGGATTTTGCACATCGCAAGCCACTGTGATTTTTACTTTCCGTAGTAATGGATGGACATTGGAACTGTCGATTCGATGTAGTTCGTTCAACGATCCGCCACCCCAATCCATTTGATTACCGTTTTTATCAAGAAGTCCAAACCCAAGAGCCTGCGCCATTCCAACTCCACCATCGTTCGTTGCACTTCCGCCAATCCCCAGAATGATTTCAGTAAAACCAGCTTCCATCGCGGCTTTCAGAAGCAAACCGGTTCCATATGTCGAGGTAATCATCGGATTTCGTTCTTCCGGCACAAGTAATTCAATTCCCGAAGCAGCAGCCATTTCAATGACAGCGGTGTTACCATTGCCCAAAATTCCGTAGAAAGATTGTATTGTTCGGTTCAGCGCATCGACTGATGGTGTTGAAACGATTGTTCCAGCAGTTGCCGCTACCAAAGCTTCAACGGTTCCTTCTCCACCATCGGCGATTGGAATGCAAATGATTTCAGCTTCAGGAACAACTTTTTTTATCCCTTTTGAAATTGCTGCAGCTACCTGCGTGGCAGTTAAACATTCTTTAAACGAATCGGGGGCGATAACAATGCGCATGGCTGAATCCGGTTTTGAATTTTAGGAGTAAAATACGCAAAAAGTTCAATTTTGGGAAGTGATATATTTAACATTTGCTATGCGCCCTAAAAACCACAAATTGCAGGGTCTTAAAACGAGCTGATCGCATGGTTTTGGCCACACGATCAGTCTTTCATTTTTCTATTTCAGAAATTTATAATACATCGTCATATTCAGGTTTCTTGTCGAAAACACTTTTGACAAACGGGCAAAGTGGTATAATCTTAAGTCCATTTTCCCGTACAAATTCAACAGCTTTGCTTAGCATTTGTTTTCCGGCGCCTTGCCCTTTCAAAATTTCATTAACTTCTGTATGGTTAATGATAATTTTTTCCGTTCCGGCCCAAACGTAGGTCATTTCAGCAACAATTTTCTCATCCTGTTCGATGTAGAACATCCCTTTTTTCGAATCATTTTTCTGTTTTACTTCCATTATCAAAAGTTTTTTTCGATTGATTAAAAAGTCATAGGAACTTCCATCAACAAGATTTCTGCGTCAGAGTCAGCCTTTATTGCCAACGAGTCGACATCCCAGATTCCAAATCCGTCGCGGGTTGTTAAAGCCTGGTCATTTATGGTTACATCACCTTTCAGGATAAAAGCATATACGCCGTTGCCTTTTGCTTTAATGTTGTAATTGGCGCTGACTCCCTTGTCGAAATTTCCGAGATGGAACCATGCGTTTTGATAGATCCAAACGCCTTCATCGTCAGCATTCGGCGAAAGAACCTGTTGCAATTTATTATGGCGGTCAGCAATGTTCAGCGTAATCTGATCGTATCGAGGTGTCACATTCTTCGTATTTGGGAACACCCAAATTTGTAGAAATTTCACTCTGCGATCGGTGTTTTTGTTGTACTCACTGTGGTATATTCCAGTTCCTGCACTCATCACCTGAATGTCGCCATGTTTAATAACGGCAACATTTCCCATACTGTCCTTGTGTTCCAGATCGCCTTCCAACGGAATGGATATGATTTCCATATTGTCGTGAGGATGTGTACCAAAGCCTTTTCCGGCTTCTACGGTATCGTCATTCAACACGCGTAATGCTCCAAAGTGCATCCGTTCGGGATTGTGATAATTGGCAAAACTAAATGTATGTTTGCTATGTAACCAGCCGTGGTTTGCGTCGCCACGGGTATCAGCTTTGTGTAATATTGTATTTTTCATCTGTATATATATTTGTTTTTTAATTGCCAGATGGAATTCCCTTCGGGGATTTCCGCTTCGCTACAATTCGCCATATTAGTCATCCTCGTGTGTGAGCGTATTGCTATTATCATGGCTCGTTTCATGATTTCTGAATTTCCATTGGTAAATGGCTAAGAGGCGAATTAAAATCAGGACTGTTTTACCAGTTCTACTTCACAGCTTATTCTAACATCGTCACTAACAAGTACGCCTCCAGCTTCTAAAGTTGCATTCCATGTCAGTCCAAAATCTTTACGGTTTAACTTTCCGTTAATGGTGAAACCTGCTTTTTCGTTCCCCCATGGATCTTTCATTACGCCACCAAATTCAACGTCGAGTTTAACTTGTCTGGTTATGTCTTTAATGGTGAGGTCGCCATACAATTCGTAGCTTCCGTCATTGTCAACTTTTTCATAGGTATTTCCAATGAAATGTATTTGCTTGAAGTTTTCAACGTCGAAGAAATCGGCACTTTTTAAATGTGCGTCACGATCAGCAACTCCCGTATCGACCGATGCCGGATTCATCCAGAAGTCGATTTCGGAGGTCATAAAATCTTCACCAGTGGTATAAATACTTGCATCAAATTCTTTGAACACTCCCTTTACGTTGGTAATCATCAGGTGCTTTACTTTGAAAGCAATTTCGCTATGAGTTGGGTCGATACCCCATTTGGTCTTTGTTAAATTTTCCATTGTCGTCATTTTTTATTGTTTATAATGACACAAAGTTAGGGGATGTGAAAGCGCGAAAAAATGGAGAAATTCCAGAATTAATGGCACAAATCGATGATAAAAAGGACAAAAGCATCTTATATAGTCACTTTTCAACTCATTAAAATCAAGAAATCAGTTTTGTTTTCGTTGAGGATCGATGACGGAAATACGCTTAAAATAGTAATTGGCGATCGCAATTTTGACGCAGAAAAAAGCCCCATTGTTTTCGCAAACAATGGGGCTAAAATATTATTGAATGTCGTTTATTTTACGAATAAATTACTCCAGCTTTTAGGCTGACGATTCTTCCAGGTTCCTTTGTGGTAAACGTAACTCACAATTAATGGCAATACCGAAGTCGCTTCAGCAAAAACCATTTGTTCGTCGGTTACCTGAACTTTACCCCACGAGCTGGCTTCTTTCAGTGTTGACGATGAGCAAGCTCCGTCGCGAACATCAGCAACAGTAATCTGAACAGCATATTGGTGCATTGGGACTTCTTTACCTAAAATTTCGGCACAAACTACCGTATCCTGAGCAAAGTTCTTTGGAACGCCTCCGCCAATCATGAACAAACCAGTTACACCGGCAGCCATCTTAATTTTGGTCAATTCCAAAAAGTCGGCAACTGAGTCAATCGAAACGTGTTTTTCAGGATTTTCCCATTGGTGTTTAGCCAAACCAAAACCAGCGCTTGAGTCGGAGAATGCCGGGCAGAAAATTGGTACATTGTTTTCGTAGCAAACCTGGATGAGACTATCTTTTTTCACTGAATTTTCAGTCAGCCATTTACCCATTTCTTTGATAAATTCGCGCGAAGAATAAGGTCTTTTCTCCAACGAATCGGTAATTTCCTTGATGGTTCCATCGCAATTCTGTAATTCTTCCTCGTCGATGAAAGTGTCATAAATTCGGTCGATATAAAGGTCGCGCAAAATGCCATCGTTAATTTCGGTGGTACCGCGGTAGTGTTTATGACCAAGTGCTTCAAAAAAATCCATGTCGATAATTGAGGCGCCAGTTGCCACAATAACATCGATCATATTATTTTTAACCATGTCAACATATACCTGCATACAGCCTGCGGCGCTTGTACTTCCGGCCAGAGTCAATATGTTGGTACATTCGGTATTGCCCACCATTTTCAATAAAATATCGGTTGCACTGGCTGTATCGCGCGAGGTGAACGACATTTTACGCATAGAGTCGATGATTGGAGTTGAATCGAATGACTTGATGTCGATGTGCTCGATGGTGTTTTTTAATAAATCTGATTTTTTCATCCTTCTGATTTTTCTCTTTTTATTGTACTTTCAGACAATTGTATTTGGTTAAATATAAGCCAGATAGACTGGTCCTGTTTTTTAAAAAGCGTGCAAATATAGTATAAAATATTCGGTTCTTTCATTATTGCCAGCTAAAAAATAGTTACGCAGATTCTAGCTTCCTGGAACATTAACAATAAGCCTTAAATAATTCTGTGCTTTCTTACGGATTCTATCAGGCAGGGTTTGGTTATTTATTTTGCTGAAGGTAAAACCATGTCTTTCAGAAAGATCTCGGCAATACCAGAAATCGATGAATCCAGGCTCCTGTATTCAAATCCGATAGTACGGGTGATTTTTTCTCCTGAATATTGGTTGTTTTGGTTTGTTCCTGAAACCGCTTCTCGTGTAATTAACGGACGTTTCCCCGTGAAAAAGCTACCGGCTTTGGCCATTCGCCAGGCGATGTGCAGCTTAATATCGGAGGCAAAACTCCGCGGGCGGGGTTTGTTCAACCCATCGGCAATTTTATTGAAGAAATCCTGATAGCTCAAGTTTCCAGCGTTCAGGATAAAACGCTGGTTTTTTACCTGTTCAAATCGGGTTTCATCCATCAGCAGAATCATGGCTTTCACCACATCGCGTACATCAACAAAGCCCGAAATTCCTTTGGTATAATAATTCAATCCCTTCCAAATCGATTGAAAAATCTTTGGACTGCCAATTTCCCAGTTTCCCGGACCCATAATGATCGATGGATTTACGATTACAGCATCCAATCCTTCTTCAATTCCACGCCAGACTTCCATTTCAGAAAAAAACTTGCTGAGCGAATAACCCGACTTACGTTTTGAAGGCGTCCAGTAGGTCTCTTCGGTTATTTCGCTTCCATCCTGAGTTTTGCCTAGCGCTGCAATGGAACTAACGTGGCAAAACCGTTTAACCCCGTTGTGGATGGCTGCATCAATCAGGTTTCCGGTGCCTTTCACATTGTTGTTTAGCATGATGTCGTGATCGTCGCCATGGAATGAAACAATAGCGGCACAGTGAAAAATACTGGTTACTCCATTTAATGCTTCTTCCAGGCTTAGGTAATCCAGAATGTCGCCTTCAACCCATTCAATTTGAGAAAACAAAAAATCGGCATCAGGAGTGTAGTACGAAAAGATTTTCCGAACCCATTCGGTGTTGCTTTGCGGCCTGCGAAGCGCCTTTACCCGATGCCCCGATTTGGTCAATTCGTAAAGTAAATGTGCACCTACCAATCCGGTTCCGCCTGTTACCAGTATCATATTATAAAGTTTTAAGTGACTAAAGTGCCTAGATTTCGAAGTGCCTGTTTACAACTTTAGACACTCCAGACTTTAGGCACTCCGAACTTTTTTTAAGTATTCCAGGGCTTAACAGCCTTTGCTCCAAATTCTTTAGCCGATAATTTTTCAATGGGCACAATCAACACTCCAACATTTCGAATAGAAGGTGCACTGAATTTGAAAGGAAGATCGCTATATTGTGTCATAAACTGAGTGAAAAGACGTTCTTTCTCATCAAAATCATCAACTATTTCGGCAGTTCCTTCAATAATCACCGACTTGGATTTAACCCGGTAACTGCATCCTACCTTTTCGTCTTGCCAGGCCAGTTCTTCGCCTAAAGTCCAGTTGATACACACCCTTGGGTTCTTTTTAATCGTTTCCCACATACGACCTTGCTGAGCCGAATGCAGGATAACCCGATCGCCATCCATGGCAAAATTCATGGGCAAAACATACGGCACATCATCGACAGACATCGCTACGTAACAGGTTTTGCACTGTTTCAAAATGGCATCAATCGCTTTTCGGTCGTGAATAAAATGTGTTCTCATGTGGTTTATTCGAAATGTTCGTTCAATATAATTAATCTATGTGATTGCCCGAAATCCATGCATCTTGGAGAGTGCAGCAACGACTTCATTTAATTTTTGATATTGAGTCTGAAGTTCGGCCACTTTTTCATCATCGCGTTTTTTAAATGCTTCGTCAATCTGCAACCAGATATTTTTCTGCATTAGTTTTACGTTTTTGATTTTATATTCCTTGATAAGAATTGGTACAAGCTCGTGCAGCAACTCGCTTTCGGTTTCGATAAAGGCACCACCTTTACTCCAACGTTTGCTTTCGATGTATTTTTCGGCCAACAAATTACTTGCATACTGGCTGATTTCATTGTTGGGATGCTGGGTAAAATATTTAATCGGGTCGAAATCTTTGTTGTCAACATTTTCTTCCATGGCCAATAAAATATCCCGAACCCTTTCATTTACCGAAATTAGTCCGTCATTCTGCAATTCAGACAACACATAAACACCAACGGTGTAGATATGTGTTTCATGAGTCGTTTCGTCTTCAATTTCAAATACTTCCTGATGAAAATATTTCAGCAGAATTCGAAGGATTTCTCGCTCTTCGGTTTCAAACGGATTGACAACCGTCTTTTCGGTCGCCGGAACTCTGGGTTTTGATGCTTGTACCTGGATCTCCTGAAGCTCTTTTCGGGTATGATCTTCCGATTGTTTGTTCTGAATTTTCCGGATTTCGGAATACAAAACCGCTTCCTGAACATCCATCAGCCGACTGCATTCCTTGATGTAAATGGTTCGGGTAATGGTATCCGGAATAACCGAAATGGAATGAACGATTTCGTTGATCAGCCGCGCTTTTGAAACCGGATCGTTTTCAACGGATTCCATCAAAAGCTGGGTCTTGAACTTAATAAAGTCGGTTTCGTTTTTCTTGATGTATTCGGCCAACTCGCTGGCGCTCATCGAACGGGCAAACGAATCGGGATCTTCACCACGCGGAAGAGGTAATACTTTTACGTTGATGCCTTCTTCCAAAACCATGTCGATTCCGCGAAGCGAGGCTTTTATACCAGCATCATCGCCATCGTACACAATGGTAATGTTGGGCGAAAACCGACGAATCAACCGAATCTGATCGATCGTCAGTGAAGTGCCCGACGAGGCCACCACATTTTCAATACCGGCCTGGTGGAACGAAAGCACATCAGTGTATCCTTCAACCAAATAACATTTATCTAAGCGGGTAATGTCGCGTTTGGCCTGATAAATTCCATAGAGCGTCCGCCCTTTGTGGTAAATATCCGATTCCGGAGAATTCAGGTATTTGGCCACTTTTTTATCGTTGGTCAGGGTTCGTCCGCCAAAAGCGATGACACGTCCAGCCACGTTGTGAACCGGAAAAATTACCCGTCCGCCAAAGCGGTCGCGCACCCAATCGTCGCGTTTGATGGTCAGGCCAGTCTTTTCGAGGAACTCCATTTTATAGCCTTCACGAGTGGCCGCCTGGGTGAAGAGGTCTTTGCCATCGGGGCAATAACCCAATTCAAATTTGGTAATGATGTCGTCGCGGATGCCACGTTCGCGCAGGTAACTCAAGCCAATGGTGCGGCCTTCATTTTCATTCAGCAAAAACCGGCTGAAGTACTTTTGTGCGAAAGCCGAAGCGATCATCATACTTTCGCGTTCGTCTTTCAGCGCCTTCTCTTCCAGCGATTCTTCCTTTTCCTCAATCTCGATGTGGAACTTTTTGGCCAGCCATCGCAAAGCATCCGGATAACTGAGCTGTTCTAGCTCCATGATGAAGTTCACTGAGTTGCCACCTTTTCCGCAGCCAAAACATTTAAAAATTCCTTTGGCAGGCGAAACGGTAAACGAAGGTGTCTTTTCATTATGGAAAGGGCACAATCCCAGTTGGTTAACACCTCTTTTCTTAAGCGTAACAAACTCCGACACCACATCCGAAATGTGCGCCGCATCAACAATTCGCTCGATGGTAGCTTGATCAATCATTGATGCAAATGTAAAAATTTAAAGGTTGAAATTCCCCTGATTCTTCGATCAGATTGTATTACAAATCCGGATGTCGGAACTAATGATCTCATCCTGACTACCCAGATGAACTGTTCCATCAAAGAAACTTTCACCGTCGAGAAGGTTGGGCATAATTTCCTGAACAAGGCTCTCCATTTGTAAATTGAAAATATCCAGAATATCGACCCATTTGAGGCGTCCCGAAAGCTTGTTCTCCAATTCTCCGGAAATTTGGCTGATTCGTAAACCATATAAACGGTTGAAGAGCCTGTTGTTGCCTGAATGGCTTTGACCACTCCGCGCAAAACAGCTTCCGAAACTTCGAGTCCGCTTGTTTCCTGAATACTCCGGATAGCTGCATCGCGCATGTCTTCCAACAACCCAATGTTGCCTTTTATTCCTGAATGTTTTCGTTTCAACGGACCATCTTCGGCAATCTGATGCAAAAGAATATGATCGGTTGTATTGTCAAAAATAAACGTCAGTGTTTGGATGGTTGTATTGCTCATTTTGCTGAAAAACTTGGGGTTATATAAATTCCGAATGATTGTCAAAGATAAACTTCAGAGTGGTAAAATTCACATTTCAGGCGACACATTTCAGGAAAAATTTAACAATTTGGAAGGACAGGTATTAACAGAATCAACCGAAGGCAAATGTTTAATTCTTATCTTTGGTTGAAACAAATCGATCTGATTATGCCTGAAAAATGGTCTCTTTCAAGAAGAAAATTCATCGGAATTGCAGGAACTACAGTTGCCGGATTAATGTTTCCGCCAAACGTATTTGCGAAAATTGATGCAAAGCCAATCATCAGATTTGGAATGATCTCGGATATACATTATGCCGACCGGGAACCTGCTGGAAATCGTTTTTATCGACAGTCGCTATCAAAAGTGAAAGATGCTGTTGATGAAATGAATCGTCAAAAAGTTGATTTTATGATCGAACTTGGCGATTTTAAAGATCAGGATGTAGTTCCGAATGAAGCCAATACACTGAAATACCTTGCTGACATTGAAGCGGTTTTCCGTAAGTTTAATGGCCCGACTTACCACGTCTTGGGAAATCACGACACCGATGGAATTTCGAAGCAACAATTTCTGGAAAGAGTTGAAAATACAGGTATTCCGAATACCGAAAGCTATTATTCGTTTACCCAGAAAGGAATTCATTTTGTGGTTTTGGACGGAGACTTCACCAAAGAAGGGAAAGCCTACGATCATGGAAATTTCACATGGGACAACGCCAGCATTCCGGCAGAAGAGATGGATTGGCTCAAAGCTGATCTGAAATGGAATAAACTTCCGGTTATTGTTTTTATCCATCAGATGCTCGACGAATCGAAAGATGTGAAACAAGCTGTGGAAAATGCGGTGGAAGTCCGACAGATTTTGGAGCAAGCAGGAAATATCCTTTGTGTAATTCAGGGACATGTTCACGAGGAAAGATACAATCTGATTAATGGAATTCATTATTATTCGGTGAATGCAGTAGTTGATGGCGATGGACCTGAAAATAGTGCTTGCATGATTGTGGATGTATATAACAACGGTAGTTTGAAAATTGAAGGCTTTCTCCGAGCCACTGATCGCGAAATAAAAAACTGATTGTAGATTAACGAATAACGATTGTGGATTAACGAACTTACCCGTATCCAAATATTAATCGTTAATCTATAATCGTTGATCTGCAATCAAAAAACATATGAAAAAATGAAAAAATTGGTTATCCTTTCAGGAGCCGGAATGAGCCAGGAAAGCGGAATCCGAACATTCCGGGACATGGACGGTTTGTGGGAAGAGTATGATGTAACAGAGGTTGCTACTCCCGAAGCCTGGGCGAAAAACCCGATGCTGGTGATGAAATTTTACAACGACCGCCGGAAGCAATTGTACGAAGCAGTTCCCAATGCTGGTCATCTTGGGCTAGTCGATCTGGAAAAAGATTTTGAAGTTCACATTATTACCCAAAACATTGACGATCTGCACGAAAGGGCTGGAAGTTCATCGGTTTTGCATTTGCATGGCGAACTCAAAAAAGCACGCAGTTCGGTCGACGAATCGTTAATTTATGATATTGATGGCTGGGAACTGAAATTTGGACAAAAGTGCGCCAAAGGAAGCCAGCTTCGCCCCCACATTGTTTGGTTTGGTGAAGCAGTTCCGGCCATGGACGATGCCATTCCAATTGTTGAATCGGCAGACATTCTGGTAGTCATTGGCACTTCACTGAATGTTTATCCGGCAGCCGGGTTGGTCAATTACGCGAAAAGAGAAACTCCTATTTTTGTAATCGACCCGGAACGTCCTTCGGTCTTTATTCGGAATGTGACCTATATTCAGGAAAAAGCAGGTAAAGGAGTTGAAATCCTGAAAGAAAAATTAAAGGAACTGGTATGAAGCAGTTTTATCTCATCGTTTTGCTGCTGACAATCGTCAGTTTAAGTGGATTTTCACAACGGTTTGAAGGAGGCGTGCTTGTCGGACTTAATGCCTCGCAGGTTGATGGCGATAATTATAGCGGGTACCACAAACCAGGCGTGGCTCTGGGTGGATTTGTTCAAACAAACCTTTCGCGCACGGTTTATGCCGGAATGGAACTCAAATTCGCACAAAAAGGTAGCCGGAACATCGATTCACTGGCGACTGACGGGCAGATCAAATATATCATGCGGTTGAATTATGTAGATCTTCCCGTTTACCTTGGGATTCGCACCAGTGAGCGAATATCCCTTCTGGTTGGTATGTCGCCAGGCTATCTGATTAGTGGACGCGAATACAACGACTACGGAAAATTGACCGAACAAGACCAGAAAGCGTTCAGTGAATTCGATCTTCAGGGATTATTGGGTTTTCGGTTCCAGTTTACGAAGCGGCTTTTTGTTGATTTGCGTGGAGCTTATTCTGTTTTACCTATCCGCAAACAGAAAGGCGATCCGCTATGGTATTGGAAAAGCAACCAGTTCAATAATTTGCTAAGTACGACAGTTTTGTACCGACTTGATTTCTAAGACGAACAAATGACCGTTATTTTTAGGAAAAAAATAAAAAGCGGAGGCAAATTCGAGAAGGGTTTGCCTCCGCTTTTATTTATGATTTTACTTTTTCTAGAAGAACGGTAAAATGTCGCATAATTGCTGCCTCTTTCCGGATTAGTAGGCCAGTCCGGATTTCGTCGCGGATTTCGAAAATGTTTTTCAGCCCGGCAGCTACCACGTCCATGTGGTTATTTGAATAAGTGCGGCGTGGGATAGCCAAACGCAGAAATTCGAGTTTTGGGTATCGGTTATCGTTCGTTTCCGGATCGCGGTCGGCCAGTAAAGTTCCCACTTCAACTCCACGTACGCCAGCTTCCAGATAAAGAATAATGGCAAGCGTTTGAGCAATGTATTCTTCTTTAGGCACGTACGGCAAAAACTTCTTGGCATCAACAAAAACCGCGTGTCCACCAATAGGTTGCTGAATGGGTATTCCGTATTCCATCAGTTTGTTGCCAAGGTATTGAACCTGCTTGATTCGTGTGTCCAGAAAATCGTTGGTGGTTACTTCATCAAGGCCAACAGCTAAGGCATTCATGTCGCGTCCGGCCATTCCGCCATAGGTTACAAAGCCTTCGTACATGATGTTGAACGTTGAGGCTTTATCGTACCAATCGATGTTTCTCATGGCCATAAAACCACCAATGTTTACAGCGCCGTCTTTTTTGCTGCTCATGGTCATGGCATCGGCATACGTAAACATTTCTTTCACAATTTCTTTGATTGTTTTGGTGGAATATCCTTCTTCGCGTTGCTGGATAAACCAGGCATTCTCGGCAAAACGAGCCGAATCGAAAATCACCGGAACGCCATATTCAGTGGCCATTTCTTTCACTGCTTTCAGGTTTGCCATCGAAACAGGTTGCCCTCCGGAAGAGTTGCAAGTAATGGTCATGATCATTGCCGGAATATTCTTTTGAGGTTGAAGTTTGAAAACTTTTTCGAGTTTGGCGAGGTCAACATTTCCTTTAAACGGGAAAGTGCTGTCGGTATCAAAAGCTTCGTCGATGGTACAATCGATGGCTTTTGCCTTACGGTACTCGATGTGACCTTTGGTAGTGTCGAAATGCGAATTTCCGGGAACCAGGTCACCTTCCTTCAGCAGAACAGAGAATAAAACATTCTCGGCAGCACGCCCTTGATGAGTTGGCAAAAAGTGTTCGAACCCAAAGATCGTCTGGATTTTTTCTTTCAGGTGATAATAGGATGACGAACCGGCATAGCTTTCGTCGCCAGTCATGATGGCGGCCCATTGGCGGTCGCTCATGGCTCCGGTTCCGCTATCGGTCAGCAAATCGATAAAAACCTTGTCGCTGCTCAGGTTAAACAGGTTGTAATTGGCATCAGCAATCCACTGTACGCGTTGCTCGCGAGTTGAACGGTAGATGGGTTCTACCATCTTGATTTTATAGTTTTCGGCGAATGGTAAATTCATAAGAGTAAATATTAAAGCATACGATTAATCAAACATCAATCGATGCAGGTTAAAAATGAACGGAATTTTAATAAAAGATTTGAATTTAGGGCTGTCAGAATAACAGCAAATGGAGGTTAAGCAGCAAATCCGTCCCTGTTTTTTAGGTTCAGGAAAAGGTGATTGAAAAGTGCAGTCAACAAGATGTTCCTCAAAATGGCATTCATGACCGAATGGTTTATGTGTTGCGAAGGTATAAAAACCATTTCTTGATTTTATGAATGTTTGTCAGGTTTATAGCTGTGAAATGAATCAATCAGGCAGTAGCCAATGTGGCAATACTCACCCTTGCATTGGTTGTTGAAATAATGGAAGCCGCACACGCTTCGAGCGTTGACCCGGTGGTTACAACATCATCGACCAGCAAGATATGTTTTCCGGAGAATGCTTCCGGATCGGAAAGTTCAAAAATGCCTTCCACGTTTTGCCATCGTTCGAATCGGTTTTTGCGTGTTTGCGTTTCGGTGGCCGTGACTCGTTTCAGGTTATTGGCCGAAAGTTCTTTATTCATCTGTTTGGCCATTCCGGAGGCAATCCACCAGCTTTGGTTGTAACCACGCTTCTTCTCCTTCTGCGGATGCAGTGGAACCGGACAAATTATGTCAACTGAAGAGAATTCGGGTGATTGCAACAGGTCAATGCCAAAATGTTTCCCAATTTCCTCACCAAGCTCTTTCATTCCTTTGTATTTCAGATTATGCAGCAATTTTTGGTATTGGCTACCTTTGCTGAACCTAAAAAAAGCTGTGGCAAATTCAATTTGGACTCTTCCGTAGAATATTTGCGCAACGGGGTTATTCAGATCAAGATGATAATTCGTTCGGGGAATATGATGAAGACAATGCAGGCAAATCCATTGTTCCTGTTCGATCAGCCTATCGCCGCAAACCACACAAAGCCGGGGAAATAAGAGTTCGGTCAGGTAAAAAAATACTGAAGTTTTCATCACTGGTTCGGGACTGATTATTGATTGAATTGACTTACAATTAAATTTAAAAAAAATTAGTACACGTTTAATGGGTTTTAGTGATTAATTATCTGCTGCCGATGAGATTTAAGCGTTGTCGGCCTGCAATATTTTAGATATTTGAGCAAATGAATTCGACAATTGCTATACATTTGCAATTAAATTCTGGATGAGTGTCAAATTACAATCTTTCACTACAAAAGTTATTGTGTTGGAAGGTTTTACTGACGGCTGCAACTATTCAGTAAGAAATTAATAAAGGCGAATATGAGTAGCATTATTACAGTAGATGGTTATAACCTGACTGATGATCCGGATTTTCTGGATCGCCAAAACCATATGACTACTTACTTAAAAGATCAGATTAAAGATCTGTATTTCGATATTCATAAAGGAAACAAATCAGTTATTCCCCTTATTCTGAAACTGATCCAGAAGTTTCCGCAAAATCCTCAATTGAAGAACTGCCTAAGTATTGCCTACAATAATATTGGTGAAATTGAAAAATGTGAGGAAGTAAACCGGTGGGTTATGAAGGAACATCCGGATTATTTGTTTGGAGTATTAAATATCGCCGCTACCTATTTTCACCGGAATGAATTAGACAAAATTAAATCACTTCTGGGAGAAAAGATGGAGTTAAAGGATTTATATCCCAATCGCGACATATTTTATGTGGGTGAATTTACCAGTTTTACCAAATTTGCCATCCAATACTTTTTTGAGACAGGAAACCTGGAAGACGCTGAATCGAGATTAAATTTACTGGATAAGTTGTTTCCTGACCACCAGGACACCAAAAGCGCCAAGGATTGGTTTCATTTTAGGTTACTTGAAAAGGGAATCAGAGGACTTAATCCGGAGAATGCTAAAAACGTAATTACAAAGCAAAGCACATTTGCCGAGGAACAAACAAGAGAAAATCCGGTTTTTATTCATCCGGAAATCTACTGTCTTTATGAATTTGACCTGAGCATTCCACATATATTTATTGAAAATATACTTGCACTGCCCAGACCAAGTGTGATTGCTGATCTGGAACTGGTATTGAATGACAGCATCTCAAGGTATCGTTATTTTGAAGAGCTTTTAGAAACCGATGGGATTGGTGAAGACCGACTTTCTTTTCCAATTCATGCCATATTGTTGCTTGCTGAATTAAAAGCCAAAGAAAGTCTGGGTTTAATTTTAAAGTTCCTTTCTTTTGAAAATGACTTCCTTGTATTTTGGCTGGGCGATCACAAAACAGAAACAATTTATGAGCCAATATACTATCTTGGAGAATCTCAACTCGATCAGCTTAAGGCGTTTATGTTCAAGCCAAACGTAGATACTTATGTAAAAACATCGGTATTAACTGCCGTTCAGCAAATTTATTTTTATCAGCCTCACCGAAAAAATGAGATCATCCATTGGTACGACGATGTAATTGATTTTTTTATTGAAAATGCAGCAAATCAAAATCTTAACAGCAGCGAATTGTTGGCATTTATAGTCTCCGATATTACTGAAATAAGGGAAAAACGCCTATTGCCCGATATTGAGCGAATGTTTCGGATGACTTATGTTTGTGAAGGGATTTGCGGCCCAATCCAAAAAGTCAGAACTGAATTCGAAAAAGAAGGAAATAATCAGGAATCGAAGCAAGATTTACTGGATATTTTTAACCGATATCTTGGCTTCATTGGCACTTTCCTTCCCAAAAAGAAGAAGCAAGAGAAAAACAAAATAGATTTTCCGCTAGATCATAATGCAGAAATGTACACGAAAACCGGGCAAGACGATCCGTGTATATGTGGAAGCGGAAAAAAATTCAAGGACTGCTGTATGGATCGGCTGAATTAAAAGACTTGCTGTTATTTGCTTCACAAAATATTACCCTTAGCTTTTTAAGCTGATTTCAGGTTTTAAGCAAACTCAGATCTATTCAGGGTAATAGCCTTAATGCACCTTTCTGCCACCTTTCCATCAATACGATAGGCATATTTTTCAATAAACGCATCGTATTTTTCACGGTCAATCTTCAGAGTTCCACGGAAAATTCCAGAGAGAATGCTTTCAAGTGTAAACGAATTGGTGGCATGAAAAGCAACTCCTTCAGCCACATATCCCTGAATGTCCTGTTTCAGGTGATCGAGGATAATTAATGGTTTATGAAAATAAACCGTTTCGGTACCAACCGTTGAGAAACAAGTGATTAACACATTGCACGAAGCAATGAGCTGATACAAATCGGAGGTCGTATCCAATACGTAATTGGTACAACCCGCTGCCTTTGCAATAGCCTCATAATAATCCGAATCGTCAAATTCACGGGGGTGAAGTTTAACGATGAGTTTTGACTTTGGCAAACGTTTTACGGCTTTAAAAACATCGAAAGCTGCCTGATACCTCAATTCGGGATCACGCTGTGGCTGAGATGCAAATACAATAAGATCGGTTGATTGCGCTTGCTTTTGTTTTTCGGCCGCCAATAATAAAGGAATAATATCGGTGCGAATCTGTCCAACCGAAATCACTGAATCAGACGGATAATTTCCTTTCCGGATTAGAAATTTCTCCCAGTATTTTCCCCAGGTCAGTGTCAAATCGGGCATCACTCGATTTTCCCGGTCGTTCTCAGTATAAAGATACGCCGGATGCAAATCGTGCATTGTTCCGTGCTGCAAACCAACGACTTTAATTCCGCAGAATTTGGCCGCGTCCAGAATTGATTTGGTAAGTGGACTATTTTCATCGGCTGCAATTACCGCTTTAACTCCGGAATGACCGAAAAATTTACGGGCAGCGAAATACCGAAATAAATAATATCTGGACGATTTGTCGAGCGATTGAAAGATTTCAAGTGTCAATTTTTGAATTGGTGATAACTGAGTCCCATGTGCCCTTGGATAGGCGTGCCGCAGAGCCCGGTGAGCATTTCTAGTCTGCTCGCGAACCCGCCTTTTAAGCAAGCCGGAAAGCAAGAATCCTTCCAGAAAAATCTTGCGCTGATGATTTGACGACATTTTATATTGCTGGCCCGAAAACGAATAATCTGACTTTCCTTTCGGTTTAGGCATTAAAACTTCTGTCAACAAGCTAAACCGGTCGTCCAATTCGGATATAAGGTATTCAAGAATATGGTGACCTGATCCGGGTTCCTGCGAATTTTTATCCATCACTGTCGAGTACTTTTCTGACAGGTACAACAGGTACTCTGGATTTTTCTGCGGAGAAATCAGGTAGCGAAAAACCCGATATTTAATCAGAATCAGATAACTAAGCAGATTTCCAAAATTGAATTTAATTTTAGGTTTTGTGGCCGGAAACCGGAAATCAACTTCAGAATATAGTTTTTTTAAAGGCTTAATTTCGGTAGAAACAAACCAGACTTGATTCTCGAAAGAAATGAAAAGCTGCTCAAGCGGTTTCAGAAAATACATCAGATTTCGAACGGCAAAATAGACCCTGAATTTATGGTAGTGCCACACGCTGGCATTGTCGATCCGAAAAAGATCGGAAATGGTTTTATCGTTATAGGTCACATCGCCAAACTGCAACACTTCGGCCATTGTTTCGTAATTCACCTGTCGCTTTTCGTCCGGACTCAACGAAATTTGTTGCGTAATGCCCGAAATCTCATTTCCTGAAAAAGCAAAAATCGTCGAGCCAGTTTCAGCCAATCGCTTAACTTCAATGATCTCAGAATCAGAAAGTGTACGGTTTATGATTACAGTTTTGCTCATGCTTTCAAATTTTAGCCTCAAGTAATTCTGCTATCTTCCGAGTTAGCTCTTTACGGGAGTATTGGCCTGTTTTTTCAGTTTTGCTTGAAACCTGAACGGGATCCAATTTGTCATGAATAAACCGGAGCATTCCCTCCGGATCGTTATAATCGAAGATCCGGCCGCAATTTGTTTCGTGTATTATTTTGGCCAGATCGCCTACTACCGGGCCAATGGCCAGAACCGGTTTTTGCGAAGCCAGATATTCAAAAAATTTACCGGTCAAAATGCCACGATTGTTTTTCACTTTCGGTATAACCAGCAGAAGCAAGTCGGACCGTAATAAGTATTCTATTGATTTCGGGTGATCGACATAACCTACCAACTCAACGTCTAATCCTGTATCTCTGAATCTTTGCTCAACCGACGGTGGAACTTTTCCAACAAAACGGATGAGCAATTGTGATCGCAAATTTTCGTTAACGCGAGCAAGTGCATCAAGCAACTTATCGACATCGTAAGCTTCAGAAATGGTGCCGGTATATGTAATTATCTTTTTCGGGTCGGTTGGTATATTCGTTATCCTGAAATCATCCTCATCGAATCCGTTGGGAATAACAACTGTTTTCGCAGCAATCTGTAATTCACTCTTCTCTGCAAAAATACGCTTCACATCTTCGCTCACGGTGACCAAAACGTCAGCCTTTTCAATTACATTTCGTTCGTAGCTCCTATCAATCAGGCGGGCCAGCGCTGTGTGATGAAACTGGTTGTAATAATAAATATCAGTCCAGGGGTCGCGCAAATCGGCAATCCAGCGAATATTGAATTGTTTCTTGAGCTTAAGTCCGATCAATTGTGTGGAATGTGGAGGA
Source organism: Aquipluma nitroreducens (assembly GCF_009689585.1). Taxonomy (GTDB): domain Bacteria; phylum Bacteroidota; class Bacteroidia; order Bacteroidales; family Prolixibacteraceae; genus Aquipluma; species Aquipluma nitroreducens. The sequence continues at coordinate 2,483,615 of NZ_AP018694.1, forward strand.
CTTGTGGTTACAACCGTATCAATGCCTAATTCCTGAATTAACTCAATCGCTTTTCTCAATGCATATTTGTTCCAGCCTTTGCGCGGATCGGGCAGCAGGAAGTTGCCGCGTAAAAATTTTGAGACTTTCTGAAGTAATCCTTCCTTCGACTCATTGGCAAAACCACCGTAAGGAACTTCTTTCTTTCCGGAGATGAGTTTGTACAAGTTGTAAAGTTCGAAACTTTTGGTGGTATAAACCAAACATTCAGTACCAACTTCGGCGGAGAGGCTTTCATCGCGCTGCGGATAGCTGGCATATTTCGGATCGACTGACAGTATAACCGGTTGCCAACCCAATTCGGGCAAATATTTAGCAAACTTCAGCCACCGCTGAACTCCTGCCCCACCCGACGGCGGCCAATAATAAGTGATGATTAAAACCTTCTTCATATCAATCGGAAAAGCTATCTACTTTCGGGTTAAAGATAAGGTATTTCAGAAAGAATCAGAAAACAAGCTTTATACTACTGGGAATAAAAAAGCCGCCTCAATTGCTTGAAGCGGCTCATAACCCTATAATCTATCTAATTAAGGATGCTGTTGTATTGTTCATTAATTAAATCGGGAAGATAGCTGGCAATCATTTCCAAAACCTGATCGTTCGCAATACTTTCGGTGCTAATACATTTCTGACTCAATAACTGTTTTTGATTTAGAACAGCATCATTTAAAGCTTCACTGACCGTACGATCAGTTTCACTTACCGCTCTGGCACCAAAGCCAGTTGAACCATTTACGTATTTTACTTCGAAGTATTTGGTACGAACCAGATATTCCTGTCCTTTTTTTGTCTCCTTCATGAAAACATGAACAGGTGTTTTTGATTCACCATAAGCAATTTCCCAACTTTTCTGAAAGCTGGAAGTCGGATTAAAATTCAGATCGGGGGAGATCTTATAAGTCGAATTTAAAGAACCTTCGTCACCAGCCCAAACGTTAATAGAAATCAGCGTAAAAACTACTAACATCACTTGAACAAACAAATTTCTTTTTTTCATTTTCTTTTGTTTTAGTTTGCAATAATTAAGTTTTCTAACATTGAACAGTGCAAATCTAAAGGCAATTCAGCTCTAAAAAACACATCAAAAGTCAGGTTTTCATAAAGTAAAAAGTGTCAGAAAAAAATCAAAAGGTGAATCAGGTATTTGCATCTAAAAATGAAGGGAAAATGCAGCGATCTTTCTTTTTAATATAAATTATCATCCGGTAGCTTATAAATTGAAAGTAGTATGTTTTGCAGCACTATTTGATATTATTAAGCTCTTTTTCTGATTGTTAAGAAATTGTAAACAAACAAACTTTGGGTAAATTCTCTCTTTATATTTACAAAAATTAGTTACAGCCGATGTATGGCTTATAATTTACAATCACATCATTTCCACTGGTCACAATTTGAATGTTGTTAGCATATTTCAATTCTCCAAAGCGAATTGATGCAAAATCCCTAGTCGGAAAAATAACTTCGGGATAAATTCAGATCAATACGTTTTATTCTTTTGGTTTATAGACGATTAAATCATTTGCATACTAAATAATATAAAACGACGTTTTGTAAACTCAAATTGTTTATTTTTACTTTTATCTGCGGATCAGGGTGATAGAAGGCAATAATTTAAATTATTAGTATGGGAGGGATCAGCATTCACCGGATTTATATTGGAATTCTTATTTTGGTTGTAGTACTAGTTACTTCATTTTTGGCCTACCAAGGTTACTCTTACTATTCTTTGGGCGTTGAAAATCGGTTCTTTCATCCGGATCATCAAACACTAAAACCAAGTGGTTTTATGGGCCACACCTTAGGGATACTCGGTTCATTTCTTATGCTTGTTGGCGTGGCGACTTATATGCTCCGTAAACGGGTCAGTAAGTTTTCCCGAATTGGAGTTTTAAAATACTGGCTCGAATTTCATATCTTTCTCTGCACTCTCGGTCCAATATTAGTACTTTACCATACAGCGTTCAAGTTTGGCGGACTGGTTGCTGTGAGTTTCTGGAGTATGGTTGCTGTAGTTTTGAGTGGGGTGATTGGCCGATACATTTACCTTCAAATTCCAAGAACCATTGAAGGTCGTGAAATGAACCTGAACGAGATCAATCAAATCAAAGATGAACTAAACAAAAAACTCGTCACAGTATATCACATCGAAGAAAAGGCTCTTGAAGATATTTTGAATGCTGTTAAAAAACGCCCCGACAGATCAGGAAACAACATGTTGGCACGAAGTATTGCCAAATATAAATTCGAAAGCCGGACTATCAGTGAAGTAAAAGAAATTCTGAAACATAACAATATCCATGGGAAAGGGTATAAAGAAGTTATCAGGCTTATCAAAGATGAAATTAACCTGAATCGGAAAATTGATCGCTTAATTTCCATGCAAAACCTCTTTAAATACTGGCATGTGGCGCACTTACCATTTGCATTACTTATGCTTATTACTATGCTTATTCATGTTGGTGTGGCGATTACTTTTGGCGCTCACTGGATTTTCTAAATCGTAAAATGGAAGTTTTAACTGAAAATATTATCATCTATTCTTTCATCGCAATTCTCTTTGTTTCGATCGTGTATTTCTATGTTCGGAAGGAAAAGAAAAACTCAAAAATAGTTGAAGAAAAGATTAAAATCGCCAAAGAAGAAGGATTGCACGAACCCGTTTCATTGCACCCGGTAGTTGACGTCAATTCCTGCATTCAAACAGGAGCTTGTATCTCCGCTTGTCCGGAACATGACATCCTGGGCATTTTAAACGGAAAGGCAACTACCATTAATGCATCGCATTGCGTGGGTCATGGCGCCTGTTTTCATGCCTGCCCCACTCATGCCATTACACTGTGCATCGGAACGGAAAAGCGTGGAGTTGATATTCCACATGTTGATCAATCGTTCGAAACCAATGTTCCGGGTATTTATATTGCCGGCGAAATTGGAGGAATGGGACTGATTCGGAATGCCGTTGAACAAGGAAAACAAGCCGTTGAAAATCTGGCAAAAAAAATAGATAAACACATTCAGGCCGATTACGACATCATTATTATTGGCGCCGGACCTGCGGGTATTTCAGCTTCGCTCACTGCAAAGAAACACAATCTGAAAGCAATAACATTGGAGCAGGATTCGCTTGGCGGAACGGTTTTTACTTTCCCCCGAAAAAAAATTGTGATGACCTCGCCCATGGATATTCCGCTTTATGGCAAGGTAAAACTCCGCGAAACGACCAAAATGGAATTACTCGATTTATGGAACAATGTTTTGGGGAAAAATGAGATTGTAATTAAAGAACAGTCGAAAGTGGAAAGTATTGTTTTTCAGGACAAACGATTTGTAGTTGAAACGGCCTCCAAGGAGCAGTTTACTACCAGAAAGGTGCTCCTTTCGATTGGTCGGAGAGGGACACCGAGGAAATTAAATATTCCGGGTGAAGTGAGTGAAAAAGTAGCCTACCGGTTGCTTGAGCCCGAATTAATTTCAAACAAAAAAATAGTTGTTGTCGGCGGTGGAGACTCGGCCATTGAAACTGCTTTACTTTTAATGGACCAAAATCAGGTTACACTTTCGTACCGCGGGGAATCTTTTGGAAGAATAAAAGTTGGAAATAATCAAAAAATAAAGGAAGCGATTGCACAGAAGCAAATCGACGTCAGGTTTAATACCAACCTGAAATCAATTGAAGATGATAAAGTTAAAATCGTTGATTTGCTTTCAGGCGAAGTAACTGATTTGGGAAACGACCTGGTTTATATTTTTGCCGGAGGTGAACTTCCAACCCAGTTTCTGGAAAAAGCGGGAATAAAAGTTGACAAAAAATTTGGAGAAGCCGTTTTAAAGCATGATTAGGGATTGAGCATGAAGTTTATAATTAACCTACACATCTCTCTTGTATTTTTATTCTTAAGCTTGATGGCTACAGGACAAATATCACCTGGTGAATTGGCTGAGCCTCATGCCCATCTTGAAGGAATGTCGAACTGCACCCAATGTCATGATTTAGGCGAACATGTGTCGGATCAAAAGTGCTTGGCTTGCCACAAAGAGTTAAAAGTGCGGATTGATCAGAAAAAGGGATTTCATGCATCGCCAAAAGTGAGTGGGAAAAATTGTATTGCTTGTCACAGCGACCACCTCACACGAAAATATGACATTGTACATCTGGATAAAACAAAATTTGACCACAAGGATGCTGGCTTTGTGCTGGAAGGAAAACACAAGGAAAAACAATGCGTGGATTGCCATAAAGCCGAGAATATTAAAGATCCGGCAATCAGAAAGAAAAAGATGACTTTTCTTGGCTTGAGCACCGAATGCTTAAGTTGCCACAAAGATTATCATCAGGGGACTTTACCCACCAACTGTATAAATTGCCATTCGTTTGATTCGTTTAAAACGACCAAAAAATTTGACCATCAGACCACCAAATTTCCTCTCCGCGGAAAACATGCTGATGTCGCCTGCCTCAAATGTCACCCGATGGAAAAGAAAAACGGGCAGGACGTTCAGAAATTTTCTGGTATTGCTTTTAATAACTGCACCGCCTGTCATAAAGATGTTCACGAAAATAAATTCGGAAACGATTGCCGCAAATGCCATTCCGAAGAATCTTTTCACCAGATTTCAGGAATAAAAACTTTTGACCATAGCAAAACCAATTTTCTCCTGAAAGGGAAACACCAAACAGTTGATTGTAAGGCTTGCCACAAAGGCAGTTTAACCACACCGATTAAACACGACCTTTGCAACAATTGCCATAAAGATTACCACAACGGACAATTTACAAAGCAGAATCCTAAGTCAGATTGCAAAGACTGTCACAATGAGAATAGCTATAAGGAGACATCTTTTACTATAGAACAGCACAATACGGGGCAGTTTAAACTTGAAGGAGCACATTTGGCAACTCCGTGTCTGGCCTGTCATAAAAAGGGAGAGGATTGGAAATTCCGCGGTCTGGACAAAAACTGTTCGGCTTGTCACGAGAATATTCATAAAAACTTTATGGATCCGAAATTTATTCCTGAAGGCAGGTGTGATAAATGTCATACGGTAACCAATTGGAGCAAAGTAACATTCGATCACAAAATCACTACATTTGAATTGAAAGGGAAACACGCGGAAGCATCATGCCGTGATTGCCATTTCAAAAAAGTCAATTCGAATCAGGTTACCCAGGTTTTTTCTGATTTGAAGCCTAATTGCGAAAGCTGCCATACCGATGCGCATCAGAAACAATTTAGCGCCAACGGATCAACCGACTGTTCCGTTTGCCACGGATTTGATAACTGGAAGGCTGAAAGCTTTGACCACAACAAAACCCGGTTTAAATTGGATGGTGGACATAAAAATGTTGATTGCAGGAAATGTCATCATCAAAATAATTCAACAATTGTTCCGTTCATACAATACAAAAACACTGATAGGCAATGTACAAGCTGTCATATTTAATTGTATTCCTATTTTCAGTCATGATTGGTTTTGCCCAATCGCCGCATGGTGACGGATTTAAAATCGATTGCGCTTCGTGCCACAATGCCGACACCTGGAAAGTGACAAAAGCCGATATGTCGTTTGATCACAATACCACTAAGTTCAAACTTACCGGCCAACACCAATCGGTCGATTGTAAAAGTTGCCACCAAACGTTGAAATTTCAGGAAGCAAAAACGGAGTGTATTGCCTGTCATGCGGATATGCACACCAATACGCTCGGACCCGATTGTGCACGCTGCCATACTCCCAAAACATGGATTATTGAAAATACAAAAACCATGCACCAGTTAAGCCGTTTCCCGTTAGAAGGCAACCATGCAGTTACTGATTGTGCATCCTGCCATAAATCATCGACCAACCTGAAATTTGAGCCTTTGGGCATTGAATGTGTCGATTGCCACAAAAAAGATTACCTGCGCACCACCTCTCCCAATCATCAGAAACTAGGATATTCAACCAATTGCACCGACTGTCACAACGTTAAATCAACAGCCTGGGCGACTACCAACTTTGACCATAGTGTATTTCCACTTACCGGAGGCCATAATATCAGCTGCGTGCAATGTCATACCGGTGGAACTTACCAGAAATTGTCTACGGAATGTATAAGCTGCCATCAGACCAATTACAACGCAACTCAGATTCCCAACCATTTAAAGGCAGGAATTTCGACGGATTGTAAAAGCTGTCATTCGATAGTTGATTATAAAACGTCAACCTTTAATCATAGTAACACCAATTTCCCATTAACAGGAGCACACGCAGCTGTAGTTCAATGCTCGTCCTGTCATCTGGGTAATACCACTTCTGCCAAACCTGAATGTATTTCCTGCCACCAAACTCAGTATAACGGCGCTAAAGGACATGTGGCCTCCAAGTTCTCAACCGATTGTACCTTATGTCACAACAATAATAACTGGCTTAATGCTGTGTTCAACCATTCAGCAACCAATTTCCCTTTGACGGGTGCACACACAACCGTTGATTGTGCAAGCTGCCACACTACAGGTTATGCCGGAACATCCATGGAATGTAAAAGTTGTCATCAGGCAAAATACAATACGGCACAGGCTCCAAACCATACTGCCGCCGGAATTTCAGTGGATTGCAAAACTTGCCATACCACGACGGCCTGGCAACCTTCATCGTTTAAACACAGCTCTACCGGATTTACTTTAGCCGGAGCACATGCAGCAATTGTTCAATGTTCATCATGTCACTTGGGCAATACAACTTCGGCTAAACCTGAATGTATCTCCTGTCATCAGGTGCAGTATAATGGGGCTCCAGGTCATGTGGCCTCCAAGTTCCCGACCGATTGTACCTTGTGTCACAACAATAATAACTGGCTTAATGCTGTGTTCAACCATTCAGCAACCAATTTCCCATTGACTGGCGCTCACACAACTGTTGATTGTGCAAGCTGCCATACAGCCGGTTATGCCGGAACATCCATGGAATGTAAAAGTTGTCATCAGGCAAAATACAATACGGCACAGGTTCCAAACCACACCGCAGCAGGAATTTCAGCAGATTGCAAAACTTGCCATACCACTACTGCCTGGCAACCTTCAGCATTTAAACACAGCTCTACCGGATTTACTTTAGCCGGTGCACATGCGGCAATCGTTCAATGTTCGTCGTGCCACTTGGGCAATACAACTTCAGCAAGTCCAAATTGTATTTCATGTCATCAGGCGCAGTATAATGGGGCACCAGGTCATGTGGCCTCCAAGTTTCCGGCCGATTGTACCTTGTGCCACAACAATAACAATTGGCTTGGCGCGACATTCAACCATTCAGCGACCAATTTCCCATTGACTGGCGCTCACACAACAGTAGATTGTGCAAGCTGCCATACGACTGGATATGCCGGAACATCCATGGAATGCAAAAGCTGCCATCAAGCCAATTACAATTCAGCAGCCAATCCAAACCATAAGACTTTGGGATTGTCTGTTACATGTACTGACTGCCATACCACAAATCCCGGCTGGCAACCAGCTACATTCCCCATTCACAGTACTTACTATGCGTTAACCGGTGCACATGCGACAATTGCCAACAACTGTGCCGCTTGCCACAATGGAAATTATACTTCTACACCGAACACTTGTTATGAATGTCATACCACAGACTATAACAATACCAAGAATCCGGTACATAAAACCTCGGGGTTCTCAACGGACTGTGCATCATGCCATAAAACAACAGCCTGGGTACCTTCAACATTTAATCACACGACATATTTCCCAATTTCAACCGGAAAGCACACCAATATTAGCTGTGCAACCTGCCATACTACGCCAACAAATTATACCGTATTTACTTGTGTAACATCAGCATGTCATGCGAGAGCCCATAACCAAAGTCAAGGCAGTGCAGGGTGTTATCGATGTCATCCAACAGGAAAAGAATAAGGAGAGAGATTAGAAGATTTGGAGAAACTAACAGAAAGGATTGAATGAAGAGGTGCTTTTTAATTTTCATAGTGACATTATCGATATTGAATCTTTACGGGCAAGAGGATCGGCCAATTGCTGAAGGAAAAGTTTCATACATTACCCTTCAGAATATTTACGTGAAGTTTGAAACTTCAGGATTGGTTCAACCCGGCGATACCGTTTTTATCCGGAAGGATCAGGCTTTAGTTCCACTGTTTGTTACCGAATCGGTATCTTCACTTTCGTGTGTCGGCAAGCCTGTTGCTAAAACCGACATTAAAGTTTCGGACGTTGTTGTCATTAAAGTTAAAAAATCGTCAAAGCCTACGCCAAGAAAAGATAAAATCCCTACGGGACCTTCAAGTCTCAGAACTGATTCTGTTCAAAGTCCTGAATCGAAACTTCCGGACAAATCGGTACCTGGATTAGAAAGAGCAGAGAGAATCTGGGGACGATTATCGGCCACATCTTATTCAAGCTTCTCGAATACCTCTGATTTCAACCAGCGGATGCGGTACACTTTTACGCTTTCGGCCGATCATATTTCTGGAGGTAGAATTTCGACTGACACCTACATTACGTTTACCCATAAGCTCAATGAGTGGGCTACTGTAAAGAATAACATTTTCGATGCATTTAAAATCTATAGCTTGTCGGTAAACTATGATGTGACCAACAAAACGCAGGTTGCTGTTGGCCGGAAAATCAATCCCAAAATTGCCAGTATCGGCGCCATTGATGGCTTACAGGCTGAAACGAAAGCCGGAAATTTCACTTTGGGGGCAGTTGCCGGAACCAGCCCTGATTATACGGATTATAGTTTCAATCCCAAACTTTTCGAATACGGTGGCTACATATCGCACGACATCAATAATAAATCGGGCAACATGTCTAGTTCATTGGCGTTTTTTCAACAAACCAGCCACGGAATGACCGACCGACGCTTCGCGTACTTTCAGCACGATAACTCACTGATCAAAAACATCAACTTGTTTGTCTCTTCTGAAGTTGACTTATATGCCTTGAAAGACAGCATTCCAACCAACACGATTAGCCTGACCAGTCTTTATCTTTCATTACGCTACCGGGTTTCCAAACAACTCTCGGCCTACCTTTCGTACGATGCGCGCAAAAACGTAATCTATTACGAAACGTTTAAAAACTACCTCGACTTGCTTTTGCAGGATGCGACCAGGCAGGGATATCAACTTCGGATTAATTACCGGCCATCGAATTCGATCAGCTCAAGTCTTACCGGAGGATACCGGTTCCAGAAAAACGACATTCATCCTATGCTCAATGTCAATGGCTTTTTAACCTTCTCCAAGGTGCCTGGAATCAATTCATCGGTAACGTTCTCGACCAACTGGATTCAATCAAGTTATGTTGACGGAATGATTTACGGTGTTCAATTAGACAAAGAGCTTGTTCCTTCGAAGTTGAGTGCCGGTATCAATTACCGGTTAGTTGATAATAAATACCTGAATGCCACTTCGGGACCGCGTTCGCTGCAACACATGGCTGCATTGGAACTTTCTTGGCAAATCAGCAAGAAAATGTATTTTTCAGCCAATTACGATGGCACTTTCGAGAAATCGAACAAGTACCACAGCATCTATGTAAGCCTCACCCAGCGGTTTTAATCATCCACAGTCACAAAAAAATCCGATGCTTTTCGGCACCGGATTCTGAATATGTTGAGGAATAATTCTTACAATTTGGCAAACAACTTTTTCATACTTACTTCGCCTGAAATGATACTTTTCAGGTCACTGATTTTGACGCGATCCTGTAGCATAGTGTCGCGATAACGAATGGTTACAGTTCCATCTTCGAGTGTGACATGGTCAACAGTTACACAGAAAGGTGTCCCGATCGCATCCTGGCGACGGTAACGTTTTCCAATCGAGTCTTTTTCGTCGTATTGGCAATTGAAATCAAATTTCAGGTCGTCAATAATTTCACGAGCCTTTTCAGCTAAACCATCTTTTTTCATCAAAGGCAGAACAGCCAGTTTAACCGGAGCCAAAGGTGCCGGAATACGAAGCACTACGCGAATATCTTTTTTACCATCTTCGCTGGTCATTTCTTCTTCGGCATACGATGCTGCCATAATTTGCAGGAACATGCGGTCGACTCCGATAGAAGTTTCAACTACGAAGGGAACATATGATTCATTCAGTTCCGGATCGAAATAAGTAATCTTCTTGCCCGAATACTGTTGGTGCTGCGACAAATCGAAGTCGGTGCGAGAGTGAATTCCTTCCACCTCTTTAAAGCCGAATGGGAAACGGTATTCAACATCGACTGCAGCATTGGCGTAATGGGCCAGCTTGTCGTGTTCGTGAAAACGGTAGTTTTCCTGACCAAATCCAAGCGCCTGATGCCAGGCCATACGGGTTTGTTTCCATTTCTGAAACCATTCCAATTCGCTGCCTGGACGGACAAAGAACTGCAATTCCATTTGTTCAAACTCGCGCATCCGGAAAATAAACTGCCGGGCAACAATTTCGTTACGGAACGCTTTACCAATCTGGGCAATCCCGAACGGAATTTTCATTCGACCGGTTTTCTGCACATTCAGGTAATTTACGAAGATTCCCTGGGCAGTTTCCGGGCGAAGATAAATCTTCAAAGCGCCATCGGCAGTCGAACCCATTTCAGTTGAAAACATCAGGTTGAACTGGCGAACATCGGTCCAGTTGCGTGTTCCGGAGATGGGGCAAACAATTTCCTGATCGATGATGATTTGCTTCAACTCCTCCAGGTTACTATCGTTCAAAGCTTTTACAAACCGGCCTTGCAGTTCGTCCCATTTTGCCTGATATTCCAATACCCGACCATTGGTTTCCTTGAACTGTTTTTCGTCGAAACTCTCGCCAAAGCGTTTCTTCGCTTTTTCGACTTCCTTCTCAATTTTATCTTCGTATTTGGCCAGTTGTTCTTCAATCAAAACATCGGCGCGGTATCGTTTCTTGGAATCTTTGTTATCGATCAATGGGTCGTTGAATGCGTCAACATGGCCTGAAGCTTTCCAAATGGTGGGGTGCATAAAAATAGCCGAATCAATTCCAACCACATTTTCGTGCAGCAGGACCATCGAGTCCCACCAATATTTTTTGATGTTGTTCTTCAGTTCAACACCATTTTGTCCGTAATCGTAAACTGCTCCCAGTCCATCGTAAATTTCACTCGATTGAAACACAAAGCCATATTCTTTACAATGAGCGACCAGCTTCTTAAAAACATCTTCCTGAGCCATAGCATTTATTGTTGATGATAGATTAATTATTATTTATTGTATTGTTGCGAGTTAAGTTTTGCAGGAACTGCTTGAAACTCGAAATGGTGTTATTCTATTTCCTCGAAGTCAACATATTCACCTTCGGTAGTATTGGTCCGGGTTTGCTGTTTCCGATCCTTTTCTATCGTGACTTCACCTTCTGGTTTATATTGTTGTTGGCGCTGATACTGCGTTTGCCTTTCCTGCATATTATTCACGGCCTTTTTAACCACGATGGGGAAAAGTAAGCGTCCGACAAATTTCAGCACATAATAGAGAACTACTATAATACCAACTGTCCGTAAAAAATTTGTCAGGACTAAAATGACAAATAATTGATTCATAGCTTTTCAAAATTTAGAGCGGCTAAAATTAGTAATTAATTAGGAAACAATCGTAATTTAATGGACAGTCAAATCGTGTTACAATGATCATTACCTTTTCTTAACTTTCATATAACCATTGATGTCGAATTCATTTTAATATCCATAAATTCAATTCATAACAAAAAATCCCGGTCGCATGAACGATCGGGATTCAAATCTATATCTTTTTAGTAATTATCCGTTCAAAGCCTCAGCACCATTCGTAACCTCCAGAATCGCATTGGTAATGGCGGCCTGGCGGGCTTTATTAAAGGTCAGGGTCAGTTCGTCAATCAATTCCGATGCATTGTCGGTTGCCTTGTGCATAGCGGTCATACGAGCGCCGTGTTCTGCCGCATGCGAATCGAGCAACGCTTTGTAAAATTGGATCGCCAATGACCTTGGTATTAATTCTTCCACAATAGTTTCAAGCGAAGGCTCGTAAATGTAGTCGGTATTACTCTGCTTCTTCCGATCAGTAATTGCCGGTAATACGGGCAAGAATTGTTCACAAATCAAATCCTGCGATGCTGCATTTATGAATTTGTTATATACCAGCTCAACCCGATCATATTTACCACTCACAAAATCAGCCATAATCGCTTTAACCTCAACCGAAACATTTTCAAAACTCAGATTATCGAAAAGATGATTTTTTTCACTCTGAATTTTGATCTGATACGAACGAAGAATCTTTCCAGCTTGTTTCCCGATGACAATAAAATCAAGCGTTCCGGCATTAAACTGATTTTTGTATTTTGTTTTTGCCAAATGAATCGCCTTTTTGGAGATATAAGAATTAAATCCACCGCAAAGCCCCCGGTTTGAACTAATCAAAACGATCAAGACCTTTTCAGGAGTGCGCTGAACCGTAAAAACCGAATCGGCTGAATTATCCAATGCAGAACTCAATGATGAAAGTAAATCTGAAAGTTTTTCAGCATACGGACGAATCTGCAAAATAGCATCCTGCGCTTTTTTCAGTTTGGCTGCCGACACCATTTTCATGGCGCTGGTAACCTGTCTGGTCGTTTTTACAGATGTTATCCGGGTTCGTATTTCTTTTAAATTAGCCATTCAATCAAAGTGTTTTCAATCACGAATGTTTATTCTGAATATCTTTCAGCAACTTCGGCTGCTACTTTTTCAATCACTGTTGTTTCATTATCAGTAAGAACACCTGCCTTGATCTGGTCAAGCACATTCCGATACTGCATTTCCATCAATTCAAGAAAATCGCGCTCAAAAGCTCTCACTTTTTCAACAGGTACTTCGCGTAACAATTCTTTTACCCCGCAATAAATAATGGCAATCTGATGCTCAATTTTCATTGGAGCATATTGTTGCTGCTTCAGAATTTCCACGTTTTTGCGTCCTTTGTCCAGAACGCGCATGGTTGCAGCATCCAAATCAGATCCGAATTTCGAGAAAGCTTCCAATTCGCGGAACTGAGCCTGATCTAATTTCAGGGTTCCGGCTATCTTCTTCATGCCTTTAATCTGGGCATTTCCTCCAACACGCGATACCGAAATACCCACATTGATAGCAGGGCGAACTCCGGAGTTAAACAAGTTTGATTCGAGGAAGATCTGACCATCGGTAATTGAAATTACGTTAGTCGGAATGTATGCTGACACGTCGCCTGCCTGAGTTTCAATAATCGGAAGTGCGGTTAATGAACCTCCTCCTTTTACTATACCTTTCAGGCATTCGGGTAAATCGTTCATTTTGGCCGCCATTTCATCTGAAACAATGATTCGGGCAGCTCTTTCGAGTAAACGAGAGTGCAAATAGAATACGTCGCCAGGATAAGCTTCACGGCCTGGTGGACGACGCAACAACAACGAAACTTCGCGGTATGAAACGGCCTGTTTCGAAAGGTCATCGTAAATAATCAAGGCATCGCGGCCTGTATCTCTGAAAAATTCACCAATAGCAGCTCCGGCATAAGGTGCATAATATTGAAGAGCAGCCGGATCGGAAGCTGTTGCCATTACGATTACAGTATAAGCCATGGCTCCATGTTTCTCGAGAGTTGCTGCCAGATTGGCTACTGTCGAACCTTTTTGCCCAATGGCCACGTAAATACAATATACTGGTTTCCCTTGTTCAAAATTCTCACGCTGATTAATGATGGCATCAATGGCCACTGCAGTTTTCCCGGTTTGACGGTCACCAATGATTAACTCACGCTGACCACGTCCGATTGGAATCATGGCATCAATCGCTTTTAAACCTGTTTGAAGTGGTTTCGAAACGGGCTGCCTGAAGATTACACCAGGAGCTTTACGCTCTAATGGCAAAACAAATTTTTCGCCGGCAATAACTCCTTTGCCATCTATCGGTTCGCCCAAAGTATTGATAACCCTGCCAAGTAATCCTTCGCCTACTTCAATCGAAGCAGTCCGGCGAAGTCTTTTCACGGTGTCACCTTCTTTGATCTCTTTGGTCAAGCCTAGAATTACAGCACCGACATTATCTTCTTCCAGATTCAACACGATCCCCATTACGCCCGAGTCGAATTCAATCATCTCATTCGACTCAACATTCGAAAGACCATAAATACGCGCAGTTCCATCTCCAACCTGAAGTACAGTCCCCACTTCTTCCAGTTCGGCCTGACTTTTAAAGCCTTCCAGTTGTTGCTTGAGTATTTCTGAAACTTCAGCAGGTTTTATATTTGCCATCTTATTTCTATTTTTATTCTTTCGTTATTCTATTTCAATTCTGTATGAAGCAATTGCTCTCTGATTTTTTTCAACTGTGTCGACAGACTTGCGTCGTATTGTTTATCCTCAACGCGTATCACAAAACCTCCAAGTAAACGGTCATCAACTTTTTGGCTTAATTCAACCTTGGCATTGAAATCGGTTTCAAGAATTTTCTGAATTTGAAGTACAAGAACTTCGCTTATCGGTTGGGCGCTGGTTAATACGGCGGATTTAATTCCTTCTTCCTGACGATATAAATCTTCCAGATTCCTGAAAATTCCCGGAATATAATTTTCACGTTTGTTTTCGGCGATAAGAAGTAGAAAATTCAAGGACAAAACATTGATTTTGCCGTCAAAAATGCGTTTGATCGCCTCTACTTTTTGCGAGGTTTTTACTACCGGACTTTCGAGCATAAGAATAAAGTCACTGCTTGTTGTACAAACAGAAGAAATTAATCCGGCATCCTTGCGAAGTTCAAGGGTCAAACCTTTATCCTTTGCAAGTGTAAAAAATGCCTTGGCGTACCGAACATTGATTTTACTTTGATCCATACAATTATTTCAACTTCAGATCTTTTAGCATATCCTCAACCAAGACTTCCTGATCTTTCGGATTGTCGAGTTGTTTCCTTATCACTTTTTCAGCAATCATCACCGATAACTCAGCAACTTGCTTTTTGATATCATTTATGGCTGCTGTTTTTTCGGCATCGATTTGCTGCTTGGCGTATTCAATGCTCTTTTGGGCTTCATGATTTGCCTGATTTTTTGCATCAGCAATGATTTTATCCTTGATATCGCGAGCTTCCTTCAGGATAATGTCTTTTTCCCTTCTGGCCTCAGTAATAATCTGATCGTTGGCGGCCTTTAACCCGGCAACATCCTTTCTGGCTTTTTCGGCTGAATTCAAGGCATCAGCAATCGATTTTTCCCGATCTTTCAATGCGTTCAAAATGGGTACCCAGGCAAATTTTTTCAGGATAAACATTACAATCCCGAAAATAATTAGCATCCAAAATATTGTACCGTAATCCGGAGTTACAAATCCCATAGCGATGTGATTGTTGGTTAGTAGCAACCCTTACTCCCGGCAATCCCGGGAGTGGGCTCCAAAACAAAAATTTCTTAAATGAAAATTACCAAAGCACAGATGATAACGGCAAAGAATGCAACACCTTCGATCAATGCTGCCGAAACAATCATGTTCGAACGGATATCGCCAACAGCTTCTGGCTGACGAGCAATTGCTTCCATTGCACTGGCACCGATTTTACCGATACCAATACCAGCTCCGATTGCTGCTAAACCTGCGCCCATTGCAGCTCCCATTGGCCCAACTGCCAGAGTTGCCGCATCTGCTAATAAGATAAATAATGATGTCATAACAATAACTGTTTAAAATATATTGAAACTAATGATGATGTTCAGGTGATGCCATCCCAAAATAAAGGGCTGACAGTAATGTAAATACGTATGCTTGAATAAAAGATACAAGCACATCGAGCAATAAAATAAAAACAGAGAAGGAGACTGAAAGAACAGAAACGCCCAAACCGGCTTCGATCCCCATTTTAACGTTAAAAATGAAAATCAATGAAACAAACACCGTCACAATCAAGTGGCCTGCCAACATGTTGGCAAAGAGACGAACCATTAATACAAATGGTTTGGTAATGACTCCGGTAAGTTCAACAATGGGCATCAGCGGTATCGGAAACTTCAACCACCAAGGTACATCGGGATTATAGATTTCTTTCCAGTAATGTTTATTCGTACTAAACGTGGTTACGAAAAAGGTAAACAACGCCAAAACCATCGTTACTGCGATGTTCCCGGTAACATTTGATCCAAACGGGAAAATGGGAACCAATCCCAGTAAATTGTTGATCAGGATAAAGAAAAAAACTGTTAACAGAAAAGGCATGAATCTTTCGTATTTCTTTTCGCCAATTGCTGGTTTAGCGACATCGTCGCGAACAAAAAGAATAACTGGCTCAAACAAACTCTGCATTCCGGCAGGAGCTTTATTTACACGCCTTTTAGCTGTTTTTGCAATATTCAGGAAAATAAGCAAGAGTACGATTACGCTAACAAAAATTCCGGCTACAGTTTTGGTAATCGACAAATCGATAGGTAAACCTATGACTTCTCCCTGTTCGTTTATTTCAACAATTTTGCCTTCGTTTTTCCCTTCGTGCTCAATCCTGAACCCATTAAAAGTTTCTTTTCCGTGATGAAATCTGGAGGACATAAAGAAGTTCCATCCTTTATCAGAACTGTATAGAATAATTGGTAATGGAATGCTGATTTCTGTTTCACCAAAAGTGGCAATATGCCATTCAAAAGCATCAGACACATGCTCAATTACAAATTTCCCAGGATTGAACCCCTCCGGTTGTGAGGTCTCTGTTGTATTCTCCGATTCTTCAGCTGCCCGAACAAATCCAGTTCCAAGAAATATGACTAATATGATAATGAATAAAGGTCGTATAATTTGATTCATTTTTTTTTCATTGTATTCAGCGGTCAACAAATTTAATTTTTTATGCGATTAAAACCAATCTTCGCAATAAAGAGTAATTATATTTTTTTCTGTCTAACAAACTTCGAAAATTGAAGCACTTCGAAAGTTGTATACACGGCATACAGTATTAAAAAATTACCTAAAAATATTTTAGCATACTCTCTATTTAAAAATGCATAAACAATCGCCACGATCAGGTAAAAGAACATTTTCAGAAAGCTAACCGCCATATATTGCGAAGTAAATCTTGAACCTGATTTGACGGCAATCTTTAACAAATAAGCATGAACAAGGTTTGTTACGATATAAAAAAGGAGTGCCGAAATTGGTAGAATTGGCGAGTAGTATGGCTGAAGAAATGATGAATAAACAACCGCTCCCAAAATGAAAACGATGATAGTCAAAACAGTAGATTGTATAATAAATCGCTTCATCGATGACTGATCAAATAAATAATATTTCATTTTTTAACTACAAAAATTTCCGGACAGCATGATAAATCGCACCAATAACTGACAATATCATTAAAGCTAAGGTAAACACGGGGAATTTAAATTCGATCCAATGGTCAATGAGTGTTCCCAACCACGTTCCAACTCCCATGATGACAATCATTTCAAAAGCCAGACTGGAATATCGGATAAAATCATCCAGTTTTTTCTTAGGTTTCTGATATTTTTCAGGATTCATTAACTGACATTTTCATCACTCATAGAGCAAGTACCTGCAAAATAGGCTCCAGGTTCAATAGCCAACTTCCCAGTAACAATGTCGCCGGTAACCTGCGACGATGCTTTTAACGAAAGCAACTCAGCAACAAACAATTTACCTTTATGGATTCCGGCAATCTCGCAACTTTTGCATCTGATTTCTCCTTCTATCTTTCCAGAAGCGCCTATTACCAGTCTTCCTTTAGTTTCGAGGTCGCCAACAATTTCACCATCCACCCGAAGGTCGCCATCTGAGGTTATATTACCAGTAATTCGCGTCCCTTTGGCAATCAGATTAATTACTTGCAGATTAATTTCATTGTTTTCTTTAGCCATTGCTTTTGGTTTTTTTGAACGAATTTCAAATATACAAAAGCTGTCCTTAGATCGCTAACTGAAACTGTAAAAAAAGGCTATAGAAGCAAAAAACGTGTCTCTTTTCAGAAACACGTTCAATATTTTAGTTCAATATTTTAAGCAGCCTTTAGATGAAATGATAAAGGAAAGTCGTGATTCCTTCGAAAGCGGGTTTCCGGTTTCCCTCTATTTCCATGCGAATGTCTAACTGTATTTTGGTTATTCCCCTCAGATTTGCAACCGAACGCAAAACGACGCGGGTCCTGATTCTGCTGTTCACCAAAACTGGTTGATTAAATTTGAAGCTATCAATTCCGTAATTAACCAGCATCTTAATGTTTTCGACCTGAATAATCTGATCCCACATGTAAGGCAAAAGCGAAAGAGTCAAATATCCATGTGCAATTGTACTTCCAAATGCACCTTCTGTTTTAGCTCTTTCCTCATCCACATGAATCCATTGATGATCGAGTGTTGCATCGGCAAACTTATTGATTTGATCCTGTGTAACAGTCAAATATTCAGAAATACCGAGTTCCTGTCCAACAAGTTTTTCAAATTCCTCGTGACTTCTTACAATAAGCTTTCCCATAATCGGTTTGTTTTAGGTGTTTAGTATTTATTTTCTATTTCGGATCGTAGGCCCACTTTAAATATATACTTCCCCAGGTAAAACCTGCGCCAAATGCAGCAAGAATGATGTTGTCACCTTTCCGTAACTGGCTTTCGTAATCGTACAAGCAAAGTGGGATTGTTGCAGCAGTGGTATTTCCGTATTTCTGAATATTCACCATTACCCGCTCCTTGTCAATTCCCATTCGACGACCAACAGCGTCGATAATTCTCATATTTGCCTGATGGGGAACAAACCATGCCAGATCATTCTCTGTGATATTATGCTTTTCCATCATTTCAATGGAAACATCAGCCATATTTGAAACCGCAGACTTAAATACGGTTTGTCCCTCCTGAGTTACGAAATGTTCTTCATTGTAAACAGTTTCATTCGAAGCCGGCCTTAAAGAACCGCCACTTTTAATCTGAAGGAATGAACTTCCTGAACCGTCGACCCGATTGATATGATCAATCACTCCCAAATTTTCAGTTGTCGGTTCAAGTAAAACGGCAGCAGCTCCATCGCCAAACAATGGACAAGTTGTGCGGTCTTTATAGTTTGTAATCGACGACATCATGTCGGCACCCAAAACAATCACCTTTTTGTATTGTCCACTTTCAATAAATTTAGCGCCGGTAGTCAATGCAAATATAAATCCTGAACATGCAGCATTAAGGTCAAAACCCCAAGCGTTAATTAATCCTGCTTTGAGATTGATCAGATTCGCAGATGCAGGTAGTGGGGAATCAGGAGTTATCGTGGCACAAATCAATAATTCAATCTCTTCCGGTTTTGTTCCTGTTTTTTCGAGCAATTGCTTTACAGCAGCGGCTCCCATATCCGAGGTTGCTAATCCTTCCTCTTTCATGATGCGGCGCTCTTTAATGCCAATACGCTGCATGATCCATTCGTCGGATGTTTCAACCCAAGTACTCAATTCTTCGTTAGTTAAACGATACTCAGGTAAAAATGCTCCAATGCCAGTAATTGCAGCACGAATTTTATTCATAGTGAAATTTTTTAAATCAAATCTATCAAAAAAAGCCCTCCCAAAAATTCAGAAGAGATCCAAATCAAACTGTAATATTTGGAAATTAATTGCGGCGCAAGTTAAGATGAAAAAACTGAACAGCAAAGAATAATCAGGCAAATAATTCACCTAACTCCTTTTAAAACAATTAATTAAATTGTTCGAATATTAAAACAGGAGAGCAAAAAAAGATCAGAAGAATAGGATTCTTCTGATCATAATGGAGTTGTTATTAAACTGTAACGTCTTTTTCGATTGCCAACTTACCTCTGTAATATCCACACTCCGGACATACAGTATGATATTTAACAGTTGTACCACAATTTGAACAAGCTGCCAATGTTGCTGGCGTAGCTTTGTAATGTGTTCTTCTTTTGTCTCTGCGGGTTTTTGATACCCTGTGTTTTGGATGTGCCATCTTAACTTAATCTTTATTCGTTATCTAATAATTTCTTTAAATCATTCCAGACTGACTTGTTTTCCTCGTCTTCTCTGATAATATATTTGCTTAACTTTTCGATCATCGCCGGATCACATGTTGTGTTTCCGTTTTCATCGTCAGGATGAACTCTTTTGATCGGAATAGCCAAACAAATAAATTCATAAATCAATTGAGCTACGTTCAATTGATAATCGTTTGTGCTTACCCAAATTACGTCATCGCCTTCAACGAATTCCTTTTCGCCAAATTTAACGAAAATTCGCTCCGACCCATTGATTGGCTGATCGTACATTTCAAGACAACGGTCGCACTGAACATTTACTGTTCCCTTCACATCAAACCACAAGATCATCAGTGAACTCTGTTTTTCAAGAGTAATCCGAACGTTTACATTACCTTCATCGACAACACCACCGCCAAACTCAGAAAAGAATTTGCCATCTATTTCGTATTCAAAAATATGCTTCCCTTGTGAAAGCCCTTTGAATGCAATGCTATAGAATGATTGACTGCTCATTGCCTGAAAAAAGTTTTGCAAAAGTATAAAAAATATACAAACCCCGAAAATATATTGATTTTTTTAACAACGTTTCTCCCTTAATTGGTTTTCACAATCGAACCAATTAGATATCAATTAATTGCTTCCGGTTCGTATTGTTAATAAGTTATGCCTTGTTCAGAATTATCCTGAAGGTTGTTCCTTTGTTGATCTCAGATTGCTTCAGAAAAATTTTTCCTTTGTGATAGTTCTCAACAATTCGTTTGGCCAAAGAGAGCCCGAGGCCCCAACCTCTTTTCTTTGTTGTAAAGCCAGGTTGAAACACTGACTTGTAATAAGCTTTCGAAATCCCCTTCCCCGTGTCAGAAACGTCAATAAACAATTGATCCGGTTTTTCCGTAATGGAAACCTGAATTGTTCCTGAATTGTTCATCGCATCGATTGCATTCTTACACAAGTTTTCGATCACCCAGCTGAACAATGACGAATTCAAAGGTGCTTCATGTCTTATCTCAGGATCATAATCAAGAATGAATATGATCTTGCCTGACGAGCGCGTTTTTAAATATTCAATGGTTGAGCGAATCGTTTCGGCGACATCTGTTCGAACTAGTTCAGGAATCGATCCTATTTTGGAGAAGCGCTCAGTTATTTTTTGCAACCGTTCGGTATCCTTTTCAAATTCCTGAATCAGTTTTGCATCAATATTTTGCATTTTTAATAACTCAACCCAGGCCATTAACGATGAAATAGGCGTTCCTAACTGGTGGGCAGTCTCTTTCGACATACCAACCCATACCTGGTTCTGTTCTGAATTTCGTGAAGAATTAAATGCAAGATAAGCTACCAGAATAAACAAAAAGATTACACCAAATTGAACGACTGGGTAATACTTAAGGTTTTCGAGCAAAATAGAATCACGATAATAAAGATATTGAGTCTCACCGCCAGGAATTGAAATAATAATTGGTTCGTTTTGCTCTTTCATTTTATGCAATTCCCTAAACAATACCTTGTCCTTGTTTTCATCTGAATATGAGATGTTCCTTGAATCTCCAATTTGATCCAGACTATCAGCAATTATAATAGGAATAGTTGTGTTGCGAATGATAATGTTATTCAGAAAGGTGATGTCTTGATTGGAATTAATGTCGGCACTGGCAAGTTTCTGGGTAGCCTCGGCCCATAACTCAACACTTTTACGCTCTTCCCTGGCCATGTTTTTTACCAGCCAATTGGTATAATAAAATGCCCCAATTCCAATCACAACTGCAAGCATCAGAAGTAGAATCTTCCAGCGACGTTTTCTAAAATAGAAATCCAAGGTTAGTATGATTTAATAATATGACTGATAAACGCATGCACCTTTTAAAAAGTATTCCGAATTTTAATCTTTTTGGATAAACGATTCTGCCGTTCTATAAATCCCTTGCTGGTCAAGTCCATAATCACGAAACAGTTCTTCGGTTGTACCATGATCGATGAACTTGTCAGGAATACCAATTCGTTTCAGTGGAATGTTGTATTGATGATCGGCCATAAATTCTAATATTGCACTACCAAATCCTCCCTGCAAAACGCCATCTTCAACAGTAAGTACATGGCTAAAATTCTTAAAAATCGAATGAAGAGCCTTCTCGTCCAACGGTTTAACAAACCTCATGTCGTAATGTGATGCTAGAATTCCATCTTTCGAAAGCATTTTCACAACTCTGCTTGCCTGAACTCCCATCGTACCAATAGTCAATATCGCCAAATCAGTACCTTCAGAGAGCTGCCTGCATTGTCCAATAGGAATTGCTTTCATAGGTTGGTTCCAATCGATAACACTGCCACATCCGCGTGGATATCGAATCGAAAAAGGACCGTGATTTTCATTTTGAGCCGTGAACATCAAATTGCGTAATTCAAGTTCATCCATCGGTGCTGATACTATCATGTTTGGAATTGAACGCATATACGCCAAATCGAAAACCCCATGATGGGTTGGACCGTCAGCTCCAACAAGCCCTCCACGATCGAGACAAAAAACAACTTGCAAATTTTGTATTGCCACATCGTGAATTACCTGATCGTAAGCACGCTGCATGAAAGTGGAATAGATGTTGCAAAACGGGAGCATTCCTTGTGTAGCAAGTCCGGCAGAGAACGTTACTGCGTGTTGCTCGGCAATACCAACGTCAAAGGTTCTGTGTGGCATCTTTTCCATCATCAGATTAAGAGAACATCCGGAAGGCATCGCTGGTGTTATAGCCACAATCCGATCATTCATTTCAGCCAACTCAATAATGGTTTTGCCAAATACATTCTGGAATTTTGGAGGTTTATTAACCTGACATTCGCAATCGAGCAATTCTCCTGTAATTTTATCGAACTTCCCCGGAGCATGGTATTCTGTCTGATTAAGTTCTGCCTGCTTGAATCCCTTTCCCTTTTTCGTAATCACATGTAATAACTTGGGGCCTGGAATACTGCTAAGACTTTCAAGAACTTCAGCCAAATAAACCACATTGTGTCCATCAACTGGCCCGAAATATCTGAAACCCAATCCTTCAAACAGGTTCGACTGTTTCAGCAACATGGTCTTTATCGCATTTTCAGTTTTCTGAACCACTCGTCTGGCTTTTGGGCCAAATCCGTTTAGCTTGCCCAATCCTTCCCAAATATCCTTTTTTAGTCGGTTGTATGTTTGAGATTTCGAAATATTCAATAGATAATTGCTAAGTCCACCCACGTTGGGATCGATGGCCATGTTGTTATCGTTCAGGATAACGAGCAAGTCTGATTTGTTAACAGCAGCATTGTTTAAACCTTCAAAAGCCATACCTCCGGTAATTGCCCCGTCGCCTATTACAGCAATAATCTTCCGGCTATTCTCACCTTTAAGATTAGCTGCAACAGCCATGCCCAAAGCCGCCGAAATAGACGTACTTGAATGGCCAACTCCAAAAGTATCGTAAATGCTTTCAGAAGGTTTGGGAAATCCGCTGATGCCATTGTATTTGCGGTTGGTGTGAAATACATCTTTCCTTCCGGTCAAAATTTTGTGCCCGTATGCCTGATGTCCAACATCCCAAACCAATAAATCATAAGGAGTTTTAAACACATAATGAAGCGCCACGGTTAATTCCACAACGCCGAGGCTTGCCCCAAAATGACCCGGATTAGTTGAAACCACATCAATAATAAAGTCTCTTAATTCCTGACAAACCTGAGGTAATTCTTCAACTTTCAGCTTTCTTAATTCCGATGGATCTGTGATCTGATCCAATAGACTTCCCGTATTTTCAACCATCAACTTTCAATTTTGAATCCAAATATACAACGTAAAAAGTCATTAGTCATTAGAACTGAAGGAAAAAATCCAAGCCGGCATCTGACTGGAATAATCATTGGGGAAAAGGTTAAAAACAACCTTCCGATTTACGAATGACTAATGACCATTTCCGATTTGCTCCTGACTTTGCAAAGTTCTATATTTACCAGACTAAAAACACAAGCCATGAATAAATTATTATACGTATTCGCCTTTTTCTTTCTATTGTCCTGTGTATCATCCAAAAAATTCAATCAGTTGAATGGAAACTTCCAGGATTGTGAAAAAACGGTTCAATCCATGAAAGAACAGAATCAGGCATTGAACGTAAAAATCACCGAACTTCAGAGCAAAATAGACAAACAAATCAAAGATATTAGTGAACTTACTGCAAAACTCAACGAAACAACCGGAAATCTGGAAAGTTTAAAGGCCGGAAGTTCGGAAGAAATTGCCCGGTTAATGGGAAAACTTCAGGAAGCACAAACCGATTTGCAAAAGCGGGAAGATATTCTGAAATCGGCGCAAACCGAACTGGAAAAACGTAGTCTTCGTCTTCAGGAACTTGAAGAAGCGCTAAAACAAAAAGACGATGCAGTTAAGCAACTTCGTCAAAAAGTTATGGATGCCTTGGTCGGTTTTAACAACAAAGGGTTAACTATTCAGGAGAAAAATGGGAAGGTTTACGTTTCGCTTGATGAACAGCTTCTGTTTAAAACCGGGCAGTGGGATGTTGATCCCAAAGGGCAGCAGGCACTTTCGAACCTTGCCGAAGTTCTGGGACAAAACCCCGACATTAATGTTTTAGTCGAAGGGCATACCGATAATGTTCCAATGCGTGGAACTGGCTTAGTGAAAGACAATTGGGATTTAAGCGTGATGCGCGCAACGGCAGTTACCCGTATTCTATTGAAAAACAAATCTGTTGATCCAAAGCGGATTACTTCGGCTGGTCGCGGAGAATTTTTCCCGATTGATGAAGCAAATACTCCGGAAGCCCGACAGAAAAACAGGAGAACCGAAATTATTCTGACTCCCCGGCTGGATGAAATTTTCAGGATTCTCGAAAATAATTAAGAACGTATTTTCTACAACCTGATCATCCGACGGATACGTTTATTGAACCCAACGATTTCGGTATATCCAATGTGAGAGAGCATTGCAGTTGCACTTTCATAATGCCGGGCTATTTGCTCAACCCTGTGGGCATCAGAAGATAATGTAACCGGAACATGATGCTTGTAACACATTTCGAGTAATTTTATACCTGGAGTAAATTCGGCACAAGGCCGGTCCATTCCTCCTGTATTTAGTTCAACCACCAGATTGTAATCTTTAATTATCCGAATGGTATCGTCAAACAGCTTATCCTGATTTGTCTCCGGATAAACCCTGAATTTTTTAATGATATCAATGTGACCAATTGTGTCGAATAAACCAGATTGGGCTGCCTGCTGAATTAGTCCAAAATACATTTCATAGAGTTTGTCGTTTGACCATTTCCCATATAAGGACTGGTCGACATCAAAATTCCAGTCACCAATAAAATGAACTGAGCCGATGACATAATCAACCGGAATGCTTTCGATCAAATCACTCAATTCATCTTCATAACCAGGAAAATAATCCACTTCAATACCATATCTAATTTGAATCTGGTTCTCATATTTCTGTTTAAGGTCAAGTATTTGCCTGGTCATTACCGGGATGTCTTCCATTCGAATAGCCCAATCAACAGGTTTGAGGCAAACATGGTCGCTAAACCCAATTTCATCCAGTCCTTTCGAAATTGCCGCCAGAATCATTTCTTCATGCGAATTTTTTCCGTCTGACAAGACTGAGTGCATGTGATAGTCTACCAATCCAATCATAACTATTTTATTACTTTAATTTTAATGTTTCTGAACTGAGCTAATCCGCCATGATCCTGTAGCCCAATTGGACCTTTCCGAGCCATTCCATAGTATGGGTAATCCTTCCATTTCCCTTTTCCTTTCAAGAGCAGCCAATCGTTATCCCATAACTGATAGTCAACAACTTTTACTCCATTCAGGTAATGCTGAACATGCGTTCCCTCCACAACAATCCGAGTTTGATTCCATTCGTTTGAGTCTTTAACAACTGCATTCTTCGGAGCATGCATACCGTAATTTGCTCCTGAATGTTGGTCATCGCGTAATCGGTCTGGCCAACCTTTGTCGTCAATAAGCTGATATTCAGGACCAGATTCATATATGGCAGTTCCTATCTTTTCATTTACGTGGTAAAAGATACCGCTGTTACTTTGCGGAGCAATCTTCCATTCGAGCGACAATTCAAAATTCTGAAATTTAGCCTTGGTAATAATATCACCACCATGATCACTTCCAACACCTGAATTGTTTAAGACTCCATCAATGACTTTCCATCCTGAAATCTCTTTTCCCTGAAAAGTTCTCCATCCATTCAGATCTTTTCCGTTAAATAGCAATTGCCAGCCATCATTTTTTTCTTTTTCCGATAATGTGTTGATCTTGTCATTTTGGGCAACAACAGTTAAAAATGCGACTATTCCCAATAATAAAACAAATATCCTTTTCATATACAACTGTTTACATCTTTTGTTACAATCTCTGAAACGAAATATCAGAGTATGGAAAAATCATTTCTCTGATTTTTCCATCATAAAAATGAACTTCTGAAATTATTAACTAAATATGAAATGCACAAGGTACAATGTTTTGATTTTCAAAAATAACATAAGAACCGAGGTTCACGGTCAGAAAACTATTAATTTTAAGGTATGGGAACAAATACTATTCAACAAATGAAACAAGGCAAATGGATCATTGGAATGGTTCATGTTGAGGCTTTACCGGGCACTCCGCTTAATACTCTCTCAATTCAGTCAATTGTCAATAAGTCGATTGAAGAAGCACTTAAATTACAAAACGCAGAGGTTGATGCCATTTTGATCGAAAATATGCACGATGTTCCCTACCTTAAAAGGCAAGTAGGACCCGAAATCGTTGCCTGCATGACTGCGGTCTCGATTGAATTACGCAAAATTATTCAACTCCCGATTGGCATCCAGATTCTGGCAGGAGCAAACAAAGAAGCTCTGGCCGTTGCACAAGCAGCCAGATTAGATTTTATCAGGGCCGAAGGTTTTACCTTTGCGCATATAGCTGACGAAGGTTATATGGAAAGCTGTGCGGGCGAATTGCTCCGATACCGAAAATTGATAGGAGCAGAACACATCCGCATCTTTACCGATGTTCAGAAAAAACATTCTTCCCATTCAATTACTGCCGACATCAGCATGAAGGAACATGTTGAAACTGCAAGCTATTTCAGGAGTGATGGAATTATCATTACCGGAAGTTCAACCGGAAAAGAAGCATTAATTGATGATGTAAAAATCGCATGTCAAAGCACCATTTTACCCGTTATAATTGGTTCGGGAATAACTACCGGTAATATTGAGAATTACTGGGATTTTGCCGATGCTTTCATTGTTGGCTCCGGATTTAAATTTGAAGGGAAATGGGAAAACTCCATTTCGGAGGAAAGGTTAAAGCTGTTTATGGATAAAGTGAAAGAATTGAGAAGAAGCTAGATCGTATCTGAACATCAAAATGTTACAAAAAAAATTGAGACGGCTTCAACAAGCCGCCTCAAAGCCATGAAAACAATTAAACAATGTTCAGAAAACAGAAAACTAGAAACAATTATATCGTTAAAATCTCGACATTTTTATCATCGAGCATTTTTTCCACTCTTTTGCTGAAGTCATTAACCATACCTTGAACTTTATCTTCAGCATCTTTTTCAAGATCTTCAGAAAGGCCATCCTTTAATAATTTTTTTAAATTATCGTTGGCATCTTTCCGGGCACTTCGCAAACTAACTTTAGCAACTTCACCTTCATGATTAACCGTTTTCACCATGTTTTTACGACGTTGTTCGGTTGGTGCAGGTACGTTTATGCGAATAAACTCTCCATTGTTATCAGGATTAAATCCCAGATTTGAATTGATAATTGCTTTCTCAATGGGACGAATCATATTTTTTTCCCAAGGTTGAATTGCAATTGTTCTGGCATCAGGTGTATTGATGTTTGATACTTGCGCAACCGGAACCATACTTCCATAATATTCAACCATAACTGAGTCCAGCATTCGCGGAGAAGCTTTTCCGGCACGAATATGAACCAATTCTTTTTCAAGATGGGCAATAGCGTGTTCCATTTTTTCCCTGCAAATATCCAAAATCATTTCAACCTCTTCCTGCATATGAACTAACTCTTTTCGTTTATTAAAAGTGCTGGGAACAAATATAGAAAAAATTAAATTACTTTAAAATTTATATTCAAACGTTAAATCAAAAAAACTTCAAGCACTATCTATATACGTATGTACCAACACTTTGACCTTCCAATACTTTTTTCAAGTTTCCTTTAATATCCATATTAAAAACAATAATTGGCAGATTATTTTCCTTACACATAGCAGTTGCGGTGAGATCCATCACCTTTAAATCGCGTTGATGCACTTCATCAAAAGTTATTTTTTCAAAACGGGTAGCCGTTAAATCCTTCTCCGGATCGGCTGTATATACACCATCAACCCGAGTGCCCTTCAACATAACATCAGCTTCAATTTCAATTCCACGAAGCGATGAGCCGGTGTCGGTGGTAAAATAGGGATTTCCGGTTCCGGCAGAAAAAATGGCGACCTCGCCTCTTTCCAAAACTTCGATGGCTCTATCTTTTGAATAGAACTCTCCTATTGGTTCCATCCGAATTGCTGTCAGAACCCGCGACTTACATCCTACGCTTTGAAGAGCAGAATTAAGAGCAAGACTGTTAATTACGGTTGCCAGCATTCCCATCTGGTCGCCTTTCACCCGATCGAATCCTTTGGTCGCTCCGCTCAATCCGCGAAAGATATTCCCACCTCCTATGACGATTCCAATCTGAACTCCAAGATCTGCAATTTCCTTAATTTGCTCGGCATAATCAGCAAGCCGTTGCTGATCGATTCCGTATTGTTGTTCGCCCATGAGCGATTCGCCGCTCAGCTTTAGTAAAATCCGTTTAAATTTTAGCATGACATCAATTTTCAACAAAAGTAAATGAAAAGTTTTAATAGTGCTGAAGATTTAAAATCGGAAAATAAAAAAAGTCAATCAAAAAAATGATTGACTTTCATTTTGTGCTCTTGGGGTACAATTACACAATATTAATATATAAGCGCGAATTGATTTTCCATGAAAACTGAATCAAAAATATAGTCTTGAAAATCATTATTGCTATTTTATCAAATGAATTTTCTGAAATGACCAATATTCAATGCGAATGGTTCAATAGAGCAAATGAATGAACAATTTTAGAAATTTATTTCCTGAACAACCTGAACAGAAATAAAAGAGGAACTCCAAAAATCAACCTAATGATTCGGTTTTAGATAATGTAAAAAGGTATCTGGTTTCCCAAATACCTTTTCGATAAAATACGTTCACTAAATAGATTGAATCCGATTACGAAAATTCAACTTTAGTTCTTTTGTTTACAATTTCCAAAGTGTCATTCACCAATGATAATTCTGTAATTTCCTGATCTTCCAACTGAATCTTAAATAATCCTTCAAGATAAAATACGAAAAGAGCCCAGTCAACCTGATCAAAATTTAAATCATCAGTAAAAGAAGCTTCAAGCTTAATACGATCACGGCGTACTCCTGTTTTCCTTAGCACCTTATACAAGGTTCGCTGATTTGTTTTGTTTTCCATAGTCTTCTGCTTTAACTCTAAATCATTTAAACTACAACAACGATTTAGATTGAACCGTGCAAAAGTAAGAAATAAAACATTCGACCAATTGATCACATGAGTCAAAAAAGACAACCTTATCCTTTTTGCAACAAGTGAAAGGCATCATCAAGACGCAAAACATTCATATTTAGCACTTTAAATTTCACAGAGCAATGCTTTGACTTCAAGAACGGAGGTTGCATTAATTTAACGTTCAAACGCTCAGACCATTAAAATAAGGTTTTTGCCCATTCCAGCTTAAGCAAACTAAAAACCTCAAGATCAATATAGGAATGATTGTGCCGCTCTCCATTTCGTTCAATTCCTTCGAGGGAGAACCCCAGCCTGCGCGGTATTGCGGCACTTTTGTCGTTTCCGACACCACAACGAATCACTACCCTGTTCATTTCCATATTTCTGAAAGCAAGGTTTACCATTTTTCGAGCTGCTGAGGTGGCGAGCCCTTTACCTGTCATTTTTTCGATTAACCAATAGCCAATCTCAATTTTATCGTTGATCCGATCAATATCTTTAAATCCGATCAGGCCGGCAAATTCATGCTTATACCAAATTATGTATACTTCATCGCGATTTGATGATACTTTATCAATGATCGACCGCACAAATCGTTCGGTATCACTCCGTTTTTGAGTGAAGTCAACAAATGGAAGCCATTTCCGCAGAAATTTCCTATTCTGATCGATAGCCGTGAATATGGCTTCCACATGCAAAAGGCTTAATCGTTCCAAAAACGAATGATCATCTATGGTGAGTTTTTCCATGACAATATCTCCAGTTCAGATAAAATTACTTAAAGCCAAAATACAATAAAAACGTGAATTTTCATTCAACATTAATTTTCGGGCAGAACAACAAAAAAGAATATTGCAATGTGAGCGATTGCTTATCTTTGCTTCAAGAGTGATTTAAAGAATAATACTAAAACACAGAATTGACAATGAAGAAATTGGCTCTATTCATGATATTTGCAGGTTTATTTATAAACCTGTCGTGCGGGGTTTCGCCAAAAAGTAAAGAAACAATGGTTCAAATCAAAACCGAATTTGGAAATATAAAAATCAAACTTTACGATGAAACACCCCTTCACCGCGATAACTTTATTAAATTAATCAAAGAAGGGGTTTACACTGATCTGCTTTTTCATCGGGTCATTCAGGGCTTTATGATTCAAGGCGGCGATCCGGATTCGAAAAATGCAGAACCGGGTAAGATGTTGGGTACCGGAGATTTAGGTTATACTATTCCGGCAGAAATTAATTCCAAATTCTTTCATCGAAGAGGTGTTCTTGCCGCGGCCCGACAAGGAGACGATACAAATCCGGAAAGAAGATCTTCAGCCTCACAGTTTTATATCCTTCAGGGAAAGGTATTCAGACCAGCAGAATTGGATACGATGGAAGTGAAGTTGGAAGAATCACGAAAAATGAACATGTTGCAATCCAAAATAAAGTCGGTTGAACCTGAATTGAATAAACTCGGTCAGGAAGGAAAACAGGATGAATTGTTAGCTCGCTACAATACTATAAAAGAAGAAGTTTTGGCAGAAGTTGCCCAACTGCCATCACTCAAATTCACTGAAGAGCAACGAAAAGCCTATACTACCATTGGCGGTTATCCACCACTAGACAATCTTTACACCATTTTTGGAGAAGTAATTGAAGGGATGGGCGTTGTGGATGCCATTGCAAAAGAGCCAACCGATCGATATGATCGCCCGCAAAAAGACATCAAATTCACAATAACAATTTTATAAGAATTGTACTTTAAGCCGTGAGCATTTCAAAAAATCAGTATTCCCGAAGATTTGGTTCACTTTATTCGATGAATCATTATCTTTGCCGATCAATTTATTAGCATGAATGAAATGTTAGAAAAAATAAAAGCACTAAAAGCTGAAATTGAGCAAGCCTCGGTTTCGGCCAAAGAAGAAGTTGAAGAATTACGTATTAAATATATCAGCAAAAAAGGATTGGTTGGCCAGCTTTTTAATGAGTTTAAAGATGTTCCTGTTGAAATTAAGAAAGAAGTTGGACAGGCCATCAACGAATTAAAAGAGTTTGCAACCAACAAAATCAATGAACTGAAAGATAATTTTGAGGCTGCCGACCAGGGAGAATCAGGCATTGACCTGACCATGCCCGGAGAGCCACTCAAACTGGGAAGCCGTCACCCGCTTTCGATTGTAAAAAACGAAATGATCGACATCTTCACGCGTCTGGGATTCACTATTGCTGAAGGTCCCGAAATTGAAGATGACTGGCACGTATTTTCGGCCCTGAACTTTCCACCGGAACACCCGGCCCGCGACATGCAGGATACCTTTTTCATCGAAAAAGATCCGGACGTTTTATTACGCACACACACTTCGAGCGTACAAATCCGCGTGATGGAAAAAACCCAGCCGCCAATTCGTGCTATTTTCCCCGGACGTGTATTCCGGAACGAAGCAATCTCGGCACGTTCGCACTGCATTTTCCACCAGATTGAAGGTTTGTACGTTGACGAAAATGTATCGTTTGCCGACCTGAAACAAACACTGTTGTATTTTGCCCGTGAGCTTTTTGGCGAGAAATCGCAAATCCGTTTACGTCCTTCGTATTTCCCATTCACCGAACCATCGGCCGAAATGGATGTGAGCTGCTCGATTTGCGGCGGCGAAGGTTGCAACGTATGTAAATATACCGGCTGGCTCGAAATTCTGGGCTGCGGAATGGTTGATCCCAATGTTTTGGAAGCCTGCAACATCGACAGCAAGAAATACACCGGCTTCGCTTTCGGAATGGGAATCGAACGGATTACCATGCTGAAATACGGAATCAAAGACATCCGCCACTTCTTCGAAAACGATGTTCGTTTTCTGAAGCAGTTCGAATCGGCCAATTAGAAGAAAATACATCTGCAAAATACGAATCCCGACACTGGAAAGAGCCGGGATTTTTGTTATAAACCGAGTTTTGATTCCATCCATTTTCCGACGATCAATTCCTAAAATTTATTTTAAAATTCACATCTTTGCCATTCGGATTATTACGCACCACAAATTTATTCAGGAAAAACCTAAGCTATTTAATATGAAAATCTGGACTAAATCTATTGCTTCAGCAATGCTGTTGTTCTTTGTTTCTGCATCATTTCCCGGGTTCAGCCAAAACGTCAAGCCGGATACTTCATGGGGGTTTTCCGGATTTACCAAACCAGCAGAAAACCCAATTCTTGGAGCCGACTCTACCAAAACATTTTTCTGCCCTGTGAAAAAAGCCGAAGTTAAGTGGCAGCGTGCCGATGTTTTTAATCCGGCAGCCATTGTTCACGATGGAAAAGTAATTCTCCTGACCCGTTGCGAGGACAATCCAAAGGCAATTTTAGGTGGCCGTACTTCGCGCATTGGTTTGGCATCAAGCACCGACGGAATTCATTTCGACTACTACCCGACTCCGGTTTTGTATCCGGATAACGACGATTTTGCCAAATACGACCACATGGGCGGATGCGAAGATCCACGTGTTGTTGAAACAGAAGAGGGTTTGTTTGTAATGTTGTACACCAGTTGGAATTACGATACCCCGCGCCTGTCGGTAGCCACATCAAAAGATTTGATCCACTGGCAAAAGAAAGGCCCGGCCTTTGCCAAAGCATACAACGGCAAATTCCTGAATATGGCTACCAAATCGGGATCGATTGTGACACAGATGAAAAATGAAAAACAGACTGTTGCTAAATTCAAGGATAAATATTATTTGTATTGGGGTGAGAAGGCTGTTAACCTGGCCATGTCCGACAATCTCATCGATTGGTATCCAAACATCGACGAAAAAGGAGACCTTCGGAAAGTAATTGTTCCGCGAACCGGCTATTTTGATAGCGCACTAACCGAATGCGGACCACCTGCTTTACTTACCAATAAAGGTATTTTACTTTTGTACAATGGTAAAAATTCGGATGGCGAAGATGCTGATCCGAAGTTACCTAAAGGAACATATTCGGTGGGACAAGTACTCATTGATGCTGCTAATCCGGAGAAGGTTTTAAGTCGTTCAGAATCGAATATTCTGAAACCAACATTACCTCACGAGCAAACAGGCCAGTATAAAGCGGGTACAGTATTCGGTGAAGGTCTGGTTTTCTATAAAGGAAAATGGTTTTTATACTATGGCACTGCCGACTCGTACATCGGGGTGGCTGCGACCGATCAGAAATTTTAGTCGCCCGAAAAAAAGCGAATCCGGTAAAATCTTCTCAGACGGGGAAATTTTACCGGATTTGCTTTTTCTACTCCCTTACGCAACTAAACCGAACTTTTGACTCCGTGTCATGCCGAACTTCCTGCCCGCTCGCTTGGCAGGCGGAGTTTCGGCATCCCTAACCTGATGAGACCCCGAAATAAATTTGGTGTGACCTTGCACTAACTGTTCCATTTAGGCATGAAATACAAGCACTGGTGTTTTGGTATGCAATAGTAATTTGTGTGCAATGCTCGGATTAAATAAACGGGTAAGTATGTTTCTCCGATGTGTGGTCAGTGCCAAAGCGTCAACACCGTTATCCTGAATAAACTGATCAATAGCTTCAGGTAAATTTTTATGGTGAACCAATTGGCAATCGAAAACTGCATATGGGTACTTTTCACACAATGCTTCGCGCATTCCTTCAAGCATGGCCTCGTCTAATTTACCATCATTTCCTTGATTAACATGCATGCAGATAATTTTGCATCCAAAAGGTTTCACCAATTTGATGAGCCGATCCATCGCAATGAAATCGTGCGACTCAAAGTTGGTTGCATAAACAACCGTTTTGAAATGACTCAACCAGTTGTCCGGAGTCTTTTCAGGAATGGCCAAAACCGGAACCTTGGTATTAAAAATAACTCCGGCAGTTGTTGTACCAATCAGATCAGCTGATTTGGCGTCTTCGCCCCGGATACCCATAACCACCATTCTTGGTGGATGAATCTGAATGTAGGACAAAATATCATCATCGGCTTCGCCTATTTTCACAATGTACTCGGGTTTCGCTTTTTTCCAGCGTGCTGCGTCAATAGTCGCTGTCAGTTTATTTAGGAACTTTTCAAATTTCTGATTGGTTTCTTTTTCTGTCATCTCATAATTCAGGAACAAT
The DNA here is from genome assembly GCF_009689585.1 of Aquipluma nitroreducens. GTDB lineage: Bacteria > Bacteroidota > Bacteroidia > Bacteroidales > Prolixibacteraceae > Aquipluma > Aquipluma nitroreducens. The sequence goes on from NZ_AP018694.1 coordinate 2,518,375, forward strand.
GCCGAATCGTACACAATAACATCTGAATAAGGTATCGTTAAAAACTCTGGGCGGGGACTTGAATGGTAAAGTACCATTTTCGATTCGAGCTTTTCAGCAATATCGAAACCAACCATAGCCGCTTTTATCGAATAATCTGAAAAATCAACGGGAATCAAAACATAGTTTTCACGCTTTTTAAAATCCGCTATAACTTTTCCCAACATCCTTTCAAGAATGGGGAAAGCCTGTTGTGCATCTATCTCCTGAATTCGAACCCGAACCCCGGTATCCATGGCATCTTCAAGAAAACAATTAATGTCTTCCGACTCCAACAGAGAACGTAATATCTCAGCCTGTGAGTGAGGTAGTGAAGCAAGGGTAATCAGTTTATTGTCCATGGCATATGGATTAGTTAATAGTTTTGCCTATTGATTCGAAATATTTGACTTCAGGGTTACCAATTCAGACATGTTTTTACATATAAATCAAAATAAAAAAGCCTGCCCTTTCGGACAAGCTTCCCAACTAACTAAACCATAAACCCCTAAACCTATTTTCGTATAAACACTTTATATCCCCATTTCTCCAATTTTACATTGGTATTGTTTTCCAATGTTTTTGTTTCTCCTGAAAAGTAATCCTGATACTCACCCGACTTTGCGAGTTGAATGTTTGCCTCAACCGGTTCGGCTGATAAGTTGAAAACCGCCAGAACCTGATTGTTATCCTTTTCACGCGTGAAAGCCAAAACCTTTTCAGGCGCTGAGGTTACCACAAAATTCATGGAACCACCGGCACTGCCATTCCAAAGAGCCTGATTATTGTGCTTCAGGCTAGTCAGCAACTGAAAGAATTTTTGCATCTCCAGATTGCTCCAGTTGATGGTATCTTTTTCGAAAAATAACAGCCGCTTGTGCAAACCAGCTTCCTGACCGCTGTATAGCAAAGGAATTCCTTCCACAGTAAATGTCAAAGTTGCAAAAGTTTTAACGGCCTCGCCCATGCGTTCGTATTCGGTACCATTCCAGCTATTTTCGTCGTGGTTGGTAATAAACTGCATCGGAAACGATCCGTTCGCATATTTGTTAATAGAATCGGTGTAATATTTCTGAATGTCGGCTGCCGTTTTTTTGCCTTGAGCCACGTCGTTCAAAAGGTGATGCAATTTCCAGGCATAGTTCGACTTAAACGACTTCTTGAGAAAATCAGGATGGTCCTCGTCTTCAGCCAGCATATAAACTGGTTTGATCGAATCAAGCGAAGCTTTTGCTGCTTCCCAAAAATCCTGAGGAACACCCCAGGCCACATCGCACCGGAAACCATCTATATTGGTATTCTTTACCCAGAAGTCCATGGCATCAATCATGGCGCGGCGCATCGGTTTCGAATCAAAATTCAGGTCAGCAATATCCGACCAGTCAGGATTTGGCGGAATGACATTGCCCAACGAATCCTGCGTGTACCAGTCTTTGTGATCAACAATCCATTGATTGTCCCAGCCAGTATGGTTCGCCGCCCAATCAATAATAACTTTTAATCCCAATTCGTGCGCTTTATTCACCAGATTTTTAAAGTCCTCAAGTGTACCAAATTCCGGATTAACAGCTTTATAATCTTGAACTGAATAATAAGAACCCAAACTTCCTTTTCGGTTTTTTACCGAAATTGGGTTAATCGGCATGATCCAAAGAATATCAACACCTAATTCTTTCAGGCGTGGCAGGTGGGTTTCAAATGCCTTGAAAGTTCCTTCAGGAGTGTACTGGCGGATATTCACTTCGTACAGTACTGATTTTTTTGTCCATTCAGAAATATCTGCTTTTACCGATTGATTTTTCGGTGCAGGCTGGCAAGAAAACAAGGCCAGTGCTAGTAAAGGCAGAAAGAACAGGTTTTTAATTTTATTCATAGTGTGACGTTTTAGAATGTTGTCGTTATCAAATTTGTTGCGGGTTACGAGATTCGTGTTGCTCCCTTCGATACGCTGTGCTACTCAGGGTGCGGTACTTCGGACTTCCGTCTCCGGACTTCTTGCGTTTTATGCAAACTGAGACTGAACTCTGATCACTTTCTCCTATTTCAATTCAATAATCATAGCCGATTTTGCCGGTACATCCAGGTTTTTCAGGTCTGTATAAGTTTTCCCTGAAATAACCTCTTTCCCTGAAGTATAATTTTCCATCATCTCGGAAAAACGATCTGTTTTAAGCGTTTGAGCGCTTTCGTTGTTATTCAGTACTACCATTACTTTTTCCTTGTCGTTGTACCTGAAATAAACATACATATCATTTTCAGGAACGTAATGAATCAACTTTCCCGAATGAATCACTTCCTTGTTTTTCCTCCAATTGAGCAGTTTAGCTGTAAAATCGTAGTAACTGTTTTGAAACGAAGTGCGTGCCTGAGGGATGAAGGCATTGATGCTGTCGCCAGCCCATCCGCCCGGAAAATCGCGACGAATATCTCCATCACCTTTGTTCTTGTCGCCTGTCATCCCGATTTCAGTACCGTAGTAAATTTGGGGAATTCCCCTGGTTGTCATCAGAAACGACATAGCCATTTTATATTTGGCAAGGTCGCCTTTTAAGGTATTGTTGTACCGTTGTGTATCGTGGTTCTCGGCAAAAATCAACAGGTTATTCGGGTTGGCAAACAAGTAATCTTTCGAAATATCATTATAAAGTCGGCTCATCCCCTGCTCGTTCCAACCATTTCCTTGTTCGTTGAAACAAACTGCCAAGGCATCGTTCATTACAAAGTCCATCGGGGTAGGCAGTTGGGAATTATAATGCAGTGAATTAACGGCGTCTTTTTGCCAAAAAGCAATGTCTTCGGAACTGTGCAGCCAGGTTTCGCCAGTAATGTTGAATTTAGGGTATTCGTTCGTAATGGCTTTTGCCCATTTTGCCATGGCATCGCGGTCGTTGTAGGGATAAGTGTCCATCCGGATTCCGTCCAAACCGGCAAATTCGATCCACCAGATGTTATTTTGAATGTAATAGGTCCAAAAATACGGATTGTTTTGATTCATGTCGGGCATCGTTGTGTCAAACCAACCTTCCTGATCTAACTTCAAATCGCATTGGGCGGCATGAATATCTTTGGTAGTGATCGCTTTATGGTTGCTGCGGGTAAACGTTGGCCACTGATGTATCCAGTCGGCCATGGGCAGGTCTTTCATCCACCAGGCCCCTATTCCCCCGTGATTGGAGACCATATCCATAATGATTTTCAATCCTTTTTGATGGGCTGCATCTACCAGCCGGGCATAGTCGTCGTTGCTGCCATAGCGTGGGTCGATTTGATAAAAATCGCTGATGGCATATCCGTGGTAGGTGTATTTATCGAAATTGTTTTCCAGCAGCGGAGTACTCCAGATAGCCGTAGCCCCTAGTTGTTTAATGTAATCGAGGTGATCGGTGATGCCTTTAATGTCGCCTCCATGCCGTCCATAATCGATGGTACGGTTTGCCTTTTCCGGTTGGGAATCGACATTGTCGTTTGCTGGATCACCATTGGCAAAGCGGTCGGGCATCAACAGGTAAACCACATCAGACGAAGAAAACCCCTGCCGGATCGCCGATCCTGGTTTGCGGTTTTTCAGTTCGTAGGTATATGTACCTTCTGTTTTGCCGTTTTGCAGCAGGTCGATCGTAAACTTTCCGGCTTTGGCCGATTTTGAATCAATAACCAAGTCGATAAAAAGATAGTTGGGATTTTCAACCTTGTTCACTTTATTCACTTTTACTCCCGGATATTTGATCGAAACCTGGTATTGAGAAACATTATTTCCGTGAATAAGCAATTGTAAATTAGGATTTTTCATACCAACCCACCAAAACATAGGTTCAACACGATCAACATTCAACGCAAAAGTTGAAATGCTGAATGCAATACTGATAATGAATAGATATAGCTTTCTCATGTGGTAACTATTTGTTTATTTATTGTTGAACCCACTTCGGGGTTCCCATTGCTGTCCGTCTTTTCCCTCCGGTTTCACCGGAGGTTATTCAGATTCAAGTCCTTCGGACTTAGGAATCAAAACCCTGCAAGGGTTAAATTTGAATAACCGTGGGTGAAACCCACGGCAAATGAATGCCTCAACATAACAACCCTGAAAGGGTTGAATATCAATTCTTGATTGTCAACTCCTTTTTTGCAGGCAAATGGTACTGTTTTCCATGAACAACCAGTTCGATATCTGTTTTGGAATGGTTGACCAGGCGGAAATCTGATTGATTAATAATAAACTCCAGATGCGATTCCCTGAAATTCAGGCGGAAAGAATATGAATTCCAGCCATCAGGAATGAACGGATTGAAGTTTAGCTTTCCATTCTTCACTCGCATTCCGCCAAAGCCCTTAACAAACGCCATCCAGGTTCCGCCCATACTGGTGATGTGAAGTCCATCGCAAGTGTCATTATTGTAATCGTCCAAATCGAGGCGTGCAGTACGCAAATACATTTCGTACGCCTTTTCCTGACGGCCAATAGACGCAGCCAGAATGGAATGGATGCAGCACGAAAGCGATGATTCGTGCACTGTCAGCGGTTCATAGAAATCGAAATGGCGTTCGATGCTCTCGCGATCAAAGTCGTCTTCGAACCAATAAATACTTTGCAAAGTATCGGCCTGTTTGATGTACGGCGAACGCAAGATGCGATCCCAAGACCACTTTTGATTGATTGGACGGTCTTCGGGTTTCAGCTGACTGACCGGAATCAGTTCCTTGTCGAGAAAGCCATCTTGTTGCAAATAAATTTTTCGGTTGAAATCGTAAGGAAAATACATATCCTTAATAATTTTCTTCCACCGCGAAGTTTCGTTCAACTCTTTCAGCTTATGCTTTTTCACCATATCCTCGAACAAGATCGGATGTTCTTTCTTCAGGAATTCAATAGCTTCGAGCGTATATTTTAAGGTCCACACTGCCATGTAGCTGGTGTGGAAGTTGTTGTTCACATTGTTCTCGTATTCGTTGGGACCGGTGACGCCCAACATGACAAATTTTTTCTTTTCATCCGACCAATTTACGCGCTGGCTCCAGAAACGCGACAGAGCAAGCAGCATCTCAAAACCATAGGGCGCCAGGTATTCTTTGTCGCCGGTATAATTGATGTAATTGTATATGGCGTAGGCAATTGCCCCGTTGCGGTGAATTTCCTCGAAAGTAATTTCCCATTCGTTGTGACATTCTTCACCGTTGATGGTTACCATCGGAAACAGGGCTGCACCGTCGGTAAAACCAAGCTTTTCGGCATTTTCGATGGCTTTTTGTAGATGCTTGTAACGATACAACAACAGGTTTTTCGAGACCATCTGCGGCGCTGTTCCAAGAGTAAAAGGCAAGCAATAGGCTTCGGTGTCCCAATAAGTTACGCCGCCATATTTTTCGCCGGTAAAACCTTTGGGTCCAATGTTCAGGCGTTCGTCGTCACCCAAATAGGTTTGGTTCAGTTGGAAAATATTAAATCGGATTCCCTGTTGCGCGGCCACATCGCCTTCAATACGAATGTCGCTTGTTTCCCAACGTTTGGCCCAGGCCTTTTCCTGATCGGCAAAAAGCTTGTCAAATCCCTTGTCGGAAGCTCTTCTAAGCGTTTTTTCAGTGGCTTCCTGAAGTTTATTTTTGGAGTGGTTGAGTGTTGAAACAATGGCAGCATACTTTTCGATGCAAACCTCATCGCCCTGTTTTACCTGAAGCTTCATTTCAGCACCAACATACTTTTCTTTTTCAATTCCTTTCGCTTCAATATCAATGATTTGTTTATTCAGTTTTGTTTTGAAACTCATTCCGGTACAAACCTGAAAAGCAGTCTTTTTGGTTTCCACACAAACGAATCCGGAGCAACATCCAATTTTCTGCGCAATGCTGATCCAGAAATTTTCATCGTAGTTCGAATCTTCGTTCACCACATCACCATCGATGTAAGGCTGAAAAGAAATTTCTCCTGAAAAATTAAGCGCTTTTACCGAATATCGGATAGCACCAATTTCCTGATCGGCAATACTTAAAAATCGACGGGAATGCACCTCAATCTGTTTCCCTGACGATAATTCTGCAACAAAATGACGAGTCAGTAAACCCGATTTCATATCGAGATCGCGATAAAACAAGTTGATTTTTGCCGTGTTTAAATCCAGTTCTTCTCCATCAACCGCGACATTAATTCCAATCCAGTTGGTGGCATTCAGTATTTTGGCAAAGTATTCGGGATAGCCATTTTTCCACCAACCTACACGGGTTTTGTCGGGATAATAAACACCGGCAACATAGCTTCCGCGAAGGGTGTCACCGGTATATTTCTCTTCAAAGTTTGCCCGCTGCCCGGTTCTACCGTTGCCAATGCTGAGCAAACTTTCGGTAATGCGGTTATCCTCCTTGTGAAATCCCTTTTCGATGATCTTCCACTCGTTATGTATGATGTAATCTTTCATACGATTTTATATTAATTAAGCCTGAGGTGAATCAGGTAAAATTTCGAATTGTTTCCTTTTTTTATCTTTTCTGCTCCGTTGGCTGAAGCCAACGGCAAAGGATATTGCTTTGAATGAGAATCTTACTTCTCTATTTTCACAACAAACTCCAACTACGCACTATTGCCCTAAGCTTTCCCCTTTTGCGGAAAAGGTAAGCAGGCTTTCAATTTTTCAACCGTAAATCCTTCGAACCCAGGAATAACCAGATCGGCAAAACCCAAGGTTTCCTGATCTCCAATTCCAACGCTGTACATATTGGCATTTTGGGCCGCCTCAATTCCGGCAATAGCGTCTTCAAATACCACACAATTCTCTGGCAAAACACCCAATTTTTCAGCGCCTTTCAGGAATACTTCCGGATTAGGTTTAGCTTCCGAAATGGAATTACCATCGACAATGGCATCAAACATTCCGGAGAGCTGAATACGTTCCAGAATCATCGGAGCATTTTTACTGGCCGAGCCCAATGCAATCCCGATTCCGGCATTTCTTAATTCCTGAAGAAATTTCTCCACTCCCGGCAACGTTTCTTCGGGCGTCATCTTTTCGATGTAACATACATAAAGCGTGTTTTTCTTTTCGGCCATCGCCAGCTTTTCTGGTTCTGAAAACTGTAAACCACCGATTTCAAGTAAAATATCGAGCGACTGCATCCGGCTAACGCCTTTCAACCGTTCATTATCTTCGAGAGTGAATTCAAATCCCAGTTCTTCGGCCAAAGCCTTCCATGCAATAAAATGGTATTTGGCTGTATCCACCACTACCCCATCCAAATCAAACAGACAAGCTTCAATCATTATCAAATTTATTTTTGATCAACATCATCGACAAACATTACACTCGCAGCGGCAATCAGCAATGAAGCGCCACCTAAAATCAGGGCATAAATGGCATGCCCGTGAAACAAAACTTTGGTAAAAAACCCCAAAATACTGGCAGCCAAAATCTGCGGAATCACAATGAAAAAGTTAAAAATTCCCATGTAAGTTCCCATTTTCTGAGCGGGCAGCGATCCGGTAAGAATGGCATATGGCATCGATAAAATGCTGGCCCAGGCAAATCCCACGCCCAACATCGACACAACAAGCATATGCGGATCTTTCACGATGTAAAACGAAGCCAATCCAATTCCACCACAAACCAGTGCAATGGCATGAGCCATTTTACGGCTGGTCCATTTGGCCAATACCGGAAGTAAAAACGCTACCAAGGCGGCAAAGCCATTGTAGGTTGCGAACAGAATTCCTACCCAATTGGCGCCTTCGTTGTACAGAGCCGAAGCAGTGTCGCTGGTTCCGTAAATATGACTGGTAACTGCCGAAGTGGAATAAATCCACATGGCAAACAAAGCAAACCAAGAGAAAAACTGTACAACTGCCAATTGTTTCATGGTTTTGGGCATGTTCATCAAATCGGTAATTACTTCAACTAACCCGTTATGCACCAATCCTTGACGGGTGTACCAGGCCGAAATCAGTAAAATCAATCCGAAAGTACCAAGACCAACCGAAAGCACATACAATTCTTTCTCCCAGCCCATCTGGAGGATTAGCAAGCTTCCCAGAATTCCGGTTACCAGAAAAATTAAACCATTCCGGATAAAACCCGGTAACAGGTTGGCTGACGAAATAATTGGATGTTCAACTGCATTTGACGACTGCTTTTTCTCGGCTTCAAATTCGGCGAGGTCTTCAGGCGGATATTCTTTGGTTGAGAAAACGGTCCAAAGTACAGCTATCAGAAAAACCGCACCTCCGAGGTAAAACGAAAGCTTTACCGATTGTGGAATGCGTTCTCCGGCAACAACCTCGTTCGACACATTAAACCAATTGGTAAAAATCCAGGGAAGAGCCGAAGCCACAACCGCACCTGTACCGATAAAGAAACTCTGCATGGCAAACCCAGTTGTTCGCTGCTCGCTTGGCAGCATGTCGCCAACAAATGCACGGAAAGGTTCCATCGAAACATTGATCGATGCGTCCATCATCCAGAGCAGTCCGGCGGCTATCCACAAAGTGGGCGAATTGGGCATGATCAATAAAGCCAACGATGCCAGGATGGCTCCAACCATAAAATATGGCCGGCGACGCCCAAAACGATTCCAGGTTTTGTCGCTCATATGTCCAATAATCGGCTGGATGATTAAGCCGGTTACCGGAGCGGCAATCCAAAGAATCGGTATGTCGTCAACTTTGGCGCCAAGTGTTTCGAATATCCGGCTGACATTGGCATTTTGCAAGGCAAAGCCAAACTGGATACCCAGAAAACCAAAACTCATGTTCCAGATTTGCCAAAAACTTAAAGCAGGTTTCTTCTTCATTTGGTTTATTTTTAGATTTAAGACGCAAGATAATTTGATTAACGATTAATGATTAACCGTTTAAGATATAAGTTTATACCCAATCAAAAACCGATGCCACGAAAATGGGCTTAACACTTTAACCTGAAATCGAAAAATATCAGTCTAAAAACATCATCTAATGTTTGGAATTAATCGAAGCGATCCCGAAACTCATTTCAGGAAGCCAAATGAAGTATGTTTTGGAATTAACAGAAAACGGAATTAACGATACAAATATAAAGAAGCTTTTTTGAATAATCCAAATCTAAAATTTGCCAGAAACCTTATCTGACAAGCAAAACAGAGACTCTTAGAACAAAAAACCGCATTGCAAACGTTTGCAGCAAAGAACACAAATTTTCAATTAATTTGAATTTATTCTTTCTCCGAACTTCCCCTTACAATCAAATCGGCTCTTAAAACTTTAACTTCAGGAACATATTCATCTTCATCGGATAATATTCGGTGGAAAAGCATTTCGGCCGCAGTGGTTCCCATTTCGTAACCATGTTGGTCGACCGATGAAAGATGCGGATCGGTAATTCCGGACAAATAGCCATCGCTAAAACCAACAATCGAAATTTGATCTGGAATTTTATATCCTCTTTTTTGGATTGTTTGCATGGCACCTATAGCCGTCATGTCGTTCACTGCAAATATTCCATCCGGAACATTTCCTGCATCCAACATATGTCCAACTGTATTCCGGGCTTTTTCAAATGTATCAGCTTCAATAATCAGCCGTTTATCAATAGGTAAACCGGCCTCCGTTAGCGCATTGAGATAGCCCTGAAGTCGGTCGCGGCTAATAACCAGGCCTTGAGGGCCAGCAAAATGCGCAATCCGCTTGCATCCGGTTTCAATCAGGTGGCGGGTGGCATTGTATGAAGCATCTATATCGTCAGTGATAACCAAATCAGCACTAATTCCCGGAGCAATACGATCAAAAAATACCAACGGAATTCCACCTTCCTGCAAATTCACAAAATGATCGAACGAATTGGTCTCCTTTGAAATAGAGATTAAAATTCCATCAACACGGTGCGAAAGCAAAGTCTTTGCATTGGATACTTCTCGCGCAAATTTTTCGTTCGACTGACAAATAATAACGGTATAGCCTTTTTGTGAAGCAACATCTTCAATTCCGCTGATTACTGAAGAGAAAAAATAATGAACGATTTCTGGAATCATTATGCCGATAGTGTTGCTACGGCTGTTTTTCAGGCTTAAAGCCACAGCATTGGGCTGGTATTTCAGCTTGCTGGCAAGTTCATTTACCGCCTTCTTGGTATCAGTATTAATATCCGGATGATCCTTCAGCGCTCTGGACACAGTAGAAGGCGAGATCCCTAGTATTCGCGCAATATCTTTGATCGTGATCTGATTACTTCGCATAATCTGGAATAACTTTATTGGTCTTTTTAAAATTATATCCTTAAAGATACAACTTTATTTTTATGATCAAACTGGCCGTTAAAATGCTTTTAAAGCATCAAACGTTACCCACCAGTTACTACCTGTTTTATAACACTTCGAGTGCAAACGACACCGCAAACGATTGCAGAAAAAGGATTATAACATTTTTTAACAATCAATTTACAGAAACTTTACTTTGGTCTCGGAATTAATTTTTTTCGAAGTATTTAACGGAAAACACTAACGAAATTGACAAAAAATTGGAAAAATGTATCTAAAAACGAGTATTTGAACCAATAATTATTAAAACATGAGGATTATTCGCAAAAACCTAAATGTATTAATATTGATGCTTTCGCTTTTGCTTGGAAATTATGCAATGGCTCAGCAAACAGTATTAACTGGTAAGGTGACCGATAGCTCATCGGGAGAAACTTTACCGGGTGTTTCTATTGTTGTGAAAGGAACAACTAACGGAACCATCACGAATATAGATGGAAACTTTACCCTTAGTGTAAAAAAGGGTGATGTCATTCAATTTTCTTTTGTTGGTTATAAAACACAAGAAATTTTAGCTGACGGACAAAAAAATCTGACAATTGCAATGGCTGTTGACCGTGCTGAGTTGGATGAAGTAGTTGTAATCGGATATGGACAAGTAAAGAAAGCCGATGCAACAGGTTCGGTAAGTACTGTAAGTTCGAAAGACTTTAACAAGGGAGGCGTTTCCTCTCCACAAGATTTAATTGTAGGTAAAAGTGCCGGTACAGTAATTACATCAGCTGGTGGCGCTCCCGGAAGTGGAGCAACTATTCGAATCAGAGGAGGCTCCTCCATGTCGGCCAATAACGACCCGTTAATTATCATTGATGGATTTCCAGTAAGTAACTCCGGAATTTCAGGATTGGCAAACCCCCTTTCTACCATCAATCCGAACGACATCGAAACTTTCACTGTTTTAAAAGATGCTTCGGCAACTGCAATCTACGGATCAAGAGCATCAAATGGGGTTATTTTGATAACCACTAAAAAAGGTGTTACCGGCAAGCCTGTACAAATCGAATACAATGCAACAATGTCTGTTAACACCATTCCTGCTTATATGGATGTAATGTCGGGAGACGAGTTGCGTTCGCTGGCATATGATCTCGCTTCAAAAAGCGCTGTTGGTTTAAGCATGGGAAGTCTTAGCCGCCTTGGAACACAAAATACCAACTGGCAAAAAGAAATCTATCAAACTGCACTTGCTCACGACCATAATGTAAATATCAGTGGTGGTATGAAAAATATGCCATACCGGGTTTCTATTGGATATACCAATCAGGATGGTATTTTGAAAACAACCAATATGGAGCGTTCTACTTTGGCATTGGGACTCAATCCTTCCCTTTTGAATAACCAATTGAAGATTAATATTAATCTGAAAGGAAGTTATACCAAACAAAATTTTGGCGAATCAGGAGCTGTAGGTTCTGCTGTTGCATATGATCCTACACAGCCTGTCAGAAATGGGAATACCAAATTTGGTGGATATACAACATGGATTAACCTTTCGGATGTTTTGGCCGATGGAACAATGGATCCAAACGGTAGTCCAAACCCAATTGGAGTAGCCAACCCGGTTGCCTTATTAAATCAGACTGATAACCGGTCTACTGTACAACGGAGTATCGGAAATGTGCAATTCGATTATAAAATTCCATTCCTTCCAGAACTCCGTGCCAATTTAAACCTGGGTTATGACTATTTCACAACCAAAGGGCACAACAATGCACCAAACGAAGCTGCATTTACCTATAGAAGTGGAATTGGCCGCCTGAACGACTATGATCAGACCGGAAAAACTCAACTGTTAGATTTCTATCTGAACTATGTGAAAGAAATACCATCAATTAAAAGTAAGGTTGACGTTACCGGTGGTTATTCTTGGCAATATTTTTATAAAGACGGTTCATCATTCGTAAGGAATGGCGACGGAAGTCAGGTTTCTGTTGATCGAAAAACTTCTAAATTCATCAATGAAAACTATTTGGTTTCTTTCTTTGGGCGTTTGAATTACACTTTGCTGGATCGCTATTTACTAACATTTACACTGCGCGACGACGGATCTTCGCGTTTTTCGAAAGCAAATCGCTGGGGACTTTTCCCGGCAGCGGCATTGGCCTGGAAAATTAATGATGAATCGTTCCTGAAAAATGTATCGGCAGTTTCAGATCTTAAATTAAGACTGGGATGGGGTATAACGGGTCAGCAGGATATCGGTAATGACTATCCATATTTGCCTGTTTACCGTGGTAGCACTCCAACTGCGCAATACCAGTTAGGAAATACATTCTACAACACGCTTCGTCCAAATCCATACGATGCAAACATTAAATGGGAGCAAACAGCAACCTATAACATCGGATTAGATTTTGGATTCCTGAAAAACCGCATTACCGGTACCATCGATGCTTATAAACGCGATACCAAAGACTTGTTAAACTTCATTCCAATTGCTGCAGGAAGCAACTTTTCAAACTTCCTGACCACCAATGTTGGAAGTCTCGAAAACAAAGGGGTTGAATTTTCAATCACCGGCCAAATTATTGCAAAAAAGGATATGAGCTGGAGTGTAGGTTTTAATGCAGCCTATAACGAAAATAAAATTACCAAGCTGACCAAAACAGATGATCCAAATTATACCGGAGTTGATGTTGGTTTAATTGGTGGTGGAGTCGGAAACTTTATTCAGAATGACCGGGTTGGATTCCCTGTTAACTCATTTTTTGTTTTCCAACAGGTTTATGGTTCGAACGGCATGCCAATCGAAGGACTTTATGTTGATCGTACTGGAAATGGTGGAACAATAACCAGCAATAACCTAAACAAATACCATTATAAAAAACCAGCACCTGATGTAACATTGGGTATTAATTCACGGTTTAGTTATAAGCAAATTGATTTCTCTTTTTCGGGAAGGGCAAACATTGGTAACTACGTTTATAACAATGTAGCCTCAAGTGCTCTTTATACAACAGTCTACAATCAGTCTGGTTTCTTTAACAACATACCGACTCAGGTTAATAACGCGAAGTTTACTAATACTCAGTACTTCTCCGATTTCTATGTAGAGAATGCTTCATTCTTCAAAATGGACAACATGAGTGTTGGATATAATTTCGAAAAGGCTCTTAAAGCTCGGGTAAGCTTTACTGTACAAAATGTGTTTACTATTACCAAATACCACGGACTCGATCCTGAAGTTGATGGTGGTATTGACAACAATTTCTATCCTCGTCCGAGAGTCTTTGTACTTGGCGTAAATCTTACATTCTAACTTCATTAAGAATACGACATGAAAAACAAAAATATAAAATCATTAGCAGTTGTCTTTCTCGCACTAATGTTTACATCTTGTGTTAAAGACCTGGATCTCACACCAAAAGATCCAAATATTATAACATCTCTTACCGTTTACAACACACCACAAGCCTACAAAGAAGGTTTGGCCAAATTGTATGCTACTTTTTCAGTAAGCGGACAACAGGGACCTTCCGGACAACCAGATATTGCCGGGATTGATGAAGGTTTCGGAAATTACCTGCGTCAATATTGGAATGTACAGGAGTTGCCTACCGATGAAGCCGTAATGGCCTGGAACGATGCTTCCATCAAGGACTTTCATTGGCAGACCTGGGCTCCGAATGATGTATTCATCTCAGCTATTTATTCCCGGATCATGTACACAGTGGCTCTTTGTAACGAATACATCAGGGCAACTGCCGATAATACCGACGCTGATATTGTAAAATATCATGCTGAAGCACGGTTTATTCGCGCCCTGGCTTATTCTCATGCCATCGACTTATTTGGGAATCCACCATTTGTAACCGAAGCAGATGCTCCCGGAGCCTTTTTCCCAAAACAAACGACACGTGCCGAGTTGTTTACTTACATCGAAAGTGAGTTGAAAGCAATAGAAAATGAGCTGGGTGCCCCAAGATTTGAATATGGCCGGGCAGATCAGGGTGCTGCATGGACTCTTTTAGCTCAACTTTACCTCAATGCAAAAGTATATATAGGTCAGGACAAGAATACTGAATGTATCGCTTATTGCAACAAAGTAATTGCTGCCGGTTATACATTGGCAAGCAAATACGCGAATAATTTCACTGCCGATAACAATCTGAGTCCTGAAATGATATTTCCTATCACTTGCGACGGACAGAATACTCAGTCTTATGGTGGGATGACTTATCTTATTCATGCTCAAATTGGAGGAACGATGTCGCCGGCAGCATTTGGTGTTGGAGGTGGTTGGGGTGGAATCCGCACAACTAAAGCCCTTGTAAACAAATTTGCCGATAACACCGGAGCTACCGATAAACGTGCAATGTTCTGGTCTGATGGCCAAAAATTTGAAATCAATGATATTGGACAATTTACCGATGGTTGGGCAATAACTAAATTCTCGAATCTCACCTCAACCGGAGCTGCTGCACCCCACGCCCATCCTGACTTTGTGGATACCGACTACCCTGTATTCCGTTTGGCTGACGTGAACTTGATGTATGCCGAAGCTGTACTTAGAGGTGGAACTGGTGGAAGTGCTGCCAATGCATTAACTTATGTGAATGCATTGCGCGAAAGAGCCTATGGCAACACTTCAGGAAATATTACTGCCGGACAGCTGACATTGGATTTCATTTTGGATGAGCGCGCCCGTGAACTCTTTTGGGAAGGACATCGCAGGACCGACTTAATCAGGTTTGGAAAGTTTACCAGTGCAAGCTATTTATGGCCATGGAAAGGAAAAGTTGCTGAAGGAGCAGCAACCCAGAGTTACCGCGACTTGTATCCCATTCCTGCTAACGATTTAGGAGCCAATCCGACCTTAAAACAAAATACAGGTTATTAATCCCTAAAACTGAAGAACAATGAATAAAAAAATATATTTATATCTGACTTTCATTGGGTTAATCGGACTTTTGTTTTCATGTCAAAAGGACGAAACAAAAGCAGTACTGCTCGATAACCCAATTGTACCAACGATTCAAAGTACACCTGATTTGACCTTAAAAAGAGCCAATGGACTGAACGTGCTTGAATTTAAAGGCACTGCTGTTGATCCTGGCTTTCAAGCTTCTGCAACGTATTATCTGGAAGCTTGTGCCAAGGGTACCAACTTTGCCGATGCAACTCTCATTTTAAGTGATAATCAAGATCTATCTATGAAAATCACGGTAGCTGATCTTGATGGCATTTTGCTCAAGAAATTCCCTGCCGATAAGGTTTCCTCGATTGATTTCCGAATCAGATCTGTTTTATCTTTAAGCAGTGGCACCGGATCATATGAATATAGTTCAGCAGCTAAAACTGTTGATGTTACCACTTATGGCCCTCCAACGTTGGCATTAACTGTAGCCGGAAAACTGCAAGGCATCGTATCAGCAGCAGATAATGGTTTATATATCGGTTGGATTTATACCGATGGTACACCTTTCCAATTTACCAACAATGACAATGGTAAAAAATATGGTGGAGTTTTGGCTTCAGGAGATGTATCATGTGCATTAACCGAAAACGGTCCGGCAATTTCGCTTCCTGCCGGAGCTTACAACATGACCGCTGACGTAAATACAGGAGTTATGAAACTGACGATTGCTGATGTTACCATTGGAATAATTGGCGATGCAGTTGGTGGATGGGATAACGATACCAAAATGGTTTACAATTTCACCGACCATACCTGGAATGTGACCAAAACAGTAACAGCCGGAGGTATTAAATTCCGCACTCACAATAGTTGGGCAGCAGTAAATGTTGCATACAATCCTGCCGGTCATGATTTGAATAACCTATACCAAAACGATGGTAAAACTGACAGTCAAAACATTGACGATATAGCTCCCGGTAAGTATAATATAAAACTGTATCTGGAAACAACTCCGATGAAGGTTGTTTTTACTCCAACTAATTAAATATTTACTCATGAAAAGAAAATCATTCTATAGAATATTGGCCATCCTTGTAACTGCGACAATTCTTTTTTCAGCATGTACAAAGGAAACTGCAGATGTCAGGCTTGATCCAACGCTTGCAACCACACAATCGCTGAAAATTACTTCGAGTTCAGCAAATGTTGTGGGCTATGTAATTGCCGAAGGAGATGGTTTTAATGAAAAGGGTATTTGCTACAATACAGCTACCGCCCCAACAGTTGAAAACATGAAAGTGGCTTATACTGGTCAAACAAAAACCGCTACTTTCAATGTTACCCTAACCGGGTTAACTTATGCCACCAAATACTACGCCCGTGCTTATGCAATTGGTCCAAACGGAACCATTTACGGCGAAGAAAGTACATTTACAACTCTACCAGTAGTACCAACACTTACCACTGCCGCAGTGACAGCAGTTACAAGCTTCACCGCTACAGGTGGAGGTAATGTGACTAAGGACGGAGGTGCCAACATTACTGCTCGTGGGGTTTGTTTTGGCCTAAAAACTGCTCCAACGGTTGCCGATGGCAAAACTACCGACGGAACGGGTTTGGGAGCATTTATAAGCTCACTGAAAGGCCTGAAGCACAATACAACCTATTATGTACGTGCTTATGCTACCAATAGCGCCGGTACAGGATATGGCCCTGAAGTAACATTTAAAACCGCAGCCTTACCTGATGCAATTTATGCTTTAGGCGATGGAACAGAAGCCCAATGGGATAATACCAAAGCGATCAAAATTAGCCAAACTGCAACTCCTGGTATTTATGAGGGAATTTTAGTATTGGCACCAGCCAAAAGCATGAAATTTATTCAAACTTTGGGTGCATGGCAACCACAATGGGGTCAGGCAACAGGTCAGGATGCAGGTGTACTAGGTGCAAACTTAGGCGGCGGAAGCGATCCGGATGCCATTACCACTCCTGAAACCGGCGGTAATTACAAAGTAACCGTTGATTTGGGTGCGATGACCTATAAAGTTGTTGCAGCTTATCCATCGGCCTTGTTTATGATTGGCGATGGAGTTGGTGGTTGGGATTGGGCAAGTGTTGATCTCCCGATGATTCCAGTAAACAGCCATCCCAATATGTTCTGGAAAATTGTTTGGATGAATGCTTCCGGTGGGTTCAAATTTGCTCCTCAAAAAGAATGGAAAGACGATTTTGGTTCAACCGGAACTGCAACTGACGGAGTTTACGCCAAAGGTGGAGATAATATTCCCGTTCCTGGAACAGCAGGATATTATATGGTTGTTGTTGATTTGACAGCCAATAAAATAGCCATTGCCGATCCAAAAGTCTATTTGATTGGTAACACTATCGGCTCGTGGGATACCGGCAATGCTGCAGGGTTGTTCACCGTTGATAACGCCAATAGTGTGGTTACGATTACTAAAACCTTAGCTGCCGACGAATTGAGAATGTACGCCTGGCATCCTTGGTTTACCGATTGGTGGCAATCAGAATTTATTATCCTTGATGGAAAACTTGCATTCCGTGGTACTGGTGGCGACCAGAGTCGTGTTACTGTTACTGCCGGATCACATACTGTAAATTTGAATTTCAAAACAGGTGCTGGCGCTATCCAATAAATAAGTTCTTTGGCAAAATAAACTGCCACATGTTTAATTTACCCTGTCAGGACACCAAATGCCTGGCAGGGTATTTTTGATACTCAATATTTCAGACCTGAAACAATTATTGTTATGACCCGCATTGGTATTCTTATTATTGCATTTCTTTTTCCTCTCGGCCTTTTTGCCCAGCTCAGCACAAACCCAGTCCTGCCCATCGACAGTAAGGCTGTAACCATTACATTCGATTCGTCGAAAGATTCAAGGCTTGGCCTTTTTTCAGGAGAATTGTATGCCCATACTGGAGTTTCTATTGCAGGTATTGGCGACTGGAAGCATGTAATCGGAAACTGGAATGACAATGCGATACAACCCAAGCTAACAAACAAAGGAAATGGTATTTACGAATTAGTAATCAATCCCGATATAAATACCTACTACTCAGTCCCACCTTCCGAATTAGTTACAAAAATGGATTTTGTGTTTCGATCAGCAGATGGGTCGAAACAAACCAACGATCTTTTCATCAATGTTTCAACCGAAGATTTACATGTCAACATTACGTCACCTTCACGCATAAACGTGTTCGATAAAAATCAAAGCTTTCAGTTCACAGCTTCATCCACAGCATCGGCTGATCTAAAACTATTCCTGAATAATCAGCAAATTTCTTCTGTAACAGGTACTGAACTTACCCAAACCATGACCATTCCAGATGCAGGAAACTACTGGTTAAAAGCAACAGTGACACAAAATACAACGATTAAACGCGACTCAGTGTATGTCTGCATCCGTGAAACCACTCCAATTGAAGCCAAACCTTCCGGACTTCAAGCCGGAATCAATTATACCAGCGATCAGTCGGCAACCCTCGTTATTTATGCTCCATTTAAAAATAACATTTTCGTAACCGGCGATTTTAACGACTGGCTACCCGACAATGGTTACCAAATGAAGAAAGATGGCGACTATTATTGGCTAACAATCAACAATTTGATTCCGCAAAAAGAATACGTTTTTCAATACCTGATTGATGGAAGCCTGAAAGTAGCCGATCCGTATACCGATAAAGTTTCCGATCCGGATGATAAATACATTTCAACATCAACCTATCCTAACCTGATTTCATATCCTGAAGGAAAAGCAACTGACCGGGCTTCGGTTTTACAAACAGCCCAAACGCCTTATTCGTGGAGAAACAGTTCGTATGCAATACCACAAACAAGCAAGCTCTCGATTTACGAATTGCTTCTCCGCGATTTTACCACTGAAGGAACCTACAATGCCGTTCAGGCAAAGCTTGATTATCTGAAACAATTGGGCATTAACACGATTGAGTTGATGCCTTTCAGTGAGTTTGAAGGAAACGACAGCTGGGGCTACAATCCCAATTTCTATTTTGCTCCGGATAAAGCTTACGGTACGAAAAACGACTTGAAAGCTCTGATTGACGAATGCCACAAACAAGGATTTATCGTGATTCAGGATATGGTTTTAAACCATTCGTACAATTCGAGTCCATTGGCAAAAATGTACTGGAATTCGACACTGAGCCGTCCGGCAGCCAACAACCCCTGGTACAACGAAACATCGCCAAACACGGCTTACAGTTGGGGAAACGATTTCAACCACGAGAGCCAGGCAACCAAAGATTTTGTTGACCGGGTTACCAGATACTGGATGACTGAATACAAAGTTGACGGATTCCGTTTCGACTTTACCAAAGGATTTACAAACACGCCGGGCGATGGCAGTGGGTACGATGCAGCCCGAATTGCTATTTTGAAAAGAATGGCCGATAAGATTTGGGAGGTAAATCCAAAGGCAATTGTTATACTCGAACATTTTGCCATCAATTCAGAAGAGCAGGAATTAACTTCATATGGAAATGGGATGCTGGTTTGGGGAAATGCAAATTCAACTTTTGCAGAAGCGGCCATGGGTTATAATGAATCGAACAAGTCGGACTTCAATTGGGCATCCTATCAGAAAAGAGGCTTTACGAAACCCGGGCTGGTTGCTTACATGGAAAGTCATGATGAGGAACGGCAGATGTTTAAAACAGAAACATACGGTAACTCGTTTGGAACATACAACACCAAAGATCTCAATACTGCTTTAACCAGAAGCCAGCTTTCAACCACGTTTTTTATGTCGTTGGCCGGACCAAAAATGATTTGGCAGTTTGGTGAATTGGGATACGATATTTCTATCGACCAGAATGGAAGGGTTGGCAAAAAGCCAATTCTATGGTCGTATTTCGATGATCCTGAACGGAAAAAGCTATTTGATGTGTATGCTGCAATGCTGCGGTTACGTTCGCAATTTGATGTTTTTACATCAGGAACCGAAACCCTTTCAGTAAATGGTAATTTCAAAAAAATACAACTTAAACTTAACGATCACAATATCAATTTACTTGGCAATTTCGGGCTAGCCGATCAAACTGTTATTCCCGGGTTTCAGCATACTGGTTTATGGTACGAATTCTTTACCGGCGCCGAATTAAACATTTCGGATGTCAGTACAACAATTTTGCTCAAGGCAGGAGAATACCGGTTATACAGCGACAAAAAATTGCCCGAATTTAAAGGTCCACTAACAGATTCTTCAGTAAAATTAAGCAACTCAGATATTCGAATCTTCCCCAATCCGGCAACCGACAGGCTGCAAATTGAAGCTCCTGATGCGATTCAGGAAATCGAACTAATTTCTGCCGATGGTAAAATTCTAAGAAAATTACAACCAAATGCGACTCGTTTTACGTTTGAATTAAACGGGATTAACCGTGGACTATTCTTTGTGAGAATAAAAACAACCCGCCAGATTTTTACCGAAAAAATGATAAAGAACTAATTTGTTCAATCCGGAGCCAACAAACTATTGTACAATAAAATGCGTAATTAAGAATTTCCTTCATAAAAAACAGTGTAACCTAATATTTAATCCGTTACTTTTTATTTAACTTTATACCAAATCATGAACTTAAATATCCGGAAATATGAAAACCATTTTCTTGATTCTGGTTATGGTTATTATGGTTGGTACATTAAACGCTGTACAACCTGCAAGAAAACCATTTATTAAAATGAAGATTGATGGAACGCTCTTAAAAACCGGAGATGTTCTAACTGTTACCCGTGGCCGTAAATTGAAATTAGAGGTTGAGATGGAAGGTGGACGCCGGGATTTTTGTAAATTTCCGGATGCCTATGCTGACATTACGGGCACCGCACAAATTCTTTCGAGAGGCGATAATGGACTTACCTACATGCTCAACGATAAAAAAGCTGAATGGAAACTCCTAAGCGAAAATGTTCAGTTTTCTACCGATGATTTTATAAAAGTTGTGTCTTCTGAAAATCAAAAATCTGCCGAACTTATTGTTTCAAATGAAAAATTTTCGCAATCATTTGTAAAAGCTACCATCAAAGCAATCTGGCAGTTTAGCAGTAGTGATACAACACTTCAGGAAGAAAACATAGCAGTAGCATCTGTCTACCTTAAAATTGCCGGAGCCTCCGACGAATGGTATTTATCAAAAAACATTAAAGTAAGCGGGATAAAAAACGAATTGGTACAGGAAAAATTAATCATGATACAATCAGCATGCGACAGCATTGAAAACGATTTAAATAAGCTTAAGTTTTCAGCTGTTCAGCAAGCAATCCGAAACCTTCAAACCATAACGAATGATCTTAAATCAACTATTGACGAGTTAAAGGCAAGTAATCCCCCCTACCAAATAAAAGTACTTTTTATCGGCCTTCCAAGTGATCAACCATACAGTGATGTCAACCTATTTTCTTTGATTAAAACCAACTGGTCAACTCTGGAATCTTTCTTAAATGAACAAAAACAGGAACTCGCGAAACTACCTGCACAGCCTTCAAGTGAAAGTAAAACTGAGCTTGTAAAATTAATTGGTAATTACGCCAATTGGCAAGCTAAGCTGCCCGATAAAACCTTCGAACACTTGCTGCAGTATATTCCTGATTTAAATATTGATAGCATCCGGATCCCTGAAAAATTTGAACAGATTTCGAAAGGAAAAAATCTAACTGATTATTCGCAAACCTTGAATGATTTCAATGCATTTATTGATCAACGAATTAAGATGATAACCGTCGAGACCCAGGAAATCAATTCGGCCAATTCGCGGATTCAGGCCATTCGTTTGTTCGATGGAATGCTCCGTAGTTTCTTCGCATCCATCAATTGGGCTGAATGGGAAAGTACACGAAAATAATGATGGACTTATTGATGATTTTTTCCCTGATCTGTTTCTGATTCAAACACAAGTTCCCCTCCCAAAACTGTTTTCAGAACCTTTGTGCGAAGAATTGCATCCGTAGGACAATTCATCAAATCGGTATCGAGGACAATAAAATCTGCTTCCTTCCCTATTTCAATGCTTCCTATTCTACCTTCCTCAAACCCTGCTTTTGCAGCCCAAATTGTTTCCGATCGTATAGCTTGTTCACGCGACAGGGCGTTTTCCATTTGGAATCCACCAACTGGCAATCCTTTGGAGTTCGTCCGGCAAACAGAGGCAAAAAAGGTTTTTATTGGGCTGATGTCTTCAATCGGAAAATCGGTACCGTTGGGAAGCCAACCATTCTGCTCAAGCAATTGTTGATAGGCATATGCCGTTTTTAGGCGTTCATTACCCAGTCGCTCATCGGCCCAAAACATATCGGAAGTAGCATGCGTTGCCTGAATCGATGGAATTACCGAGTACTTTCCGAATGAGGCCATATCATCAGGATGTACAACCTGCACATGTTCAATGCGCCAGCGACGATCATTTTTTGCTTTCAGGAATTTGGCATAAATGTTCAGCATAAAACGGTTGGCGCCATCGCCAATGCAATGGGTGGCCACCTGAAATCCGGCATTGTATGCTTTCTGACAAATGTCTTCGTAATACGATGTTTTTTCCATAAGTAAACCACGGTTTCCGGGATCATCCGAATAATCTTCCAACAAATAGGCACCACGCGAACCTAAAGCTCCATCAGCATATAGTTTGATGGTATTTACCTGTAAGCGATCGGTTTTATAAGGGGCACTTTTTAGAAAATATTCCAGATTTTCATTGCTTGGCTCCATCATCGCATTGATTCGCATACAAAGTTCACCATTCTTTTGCAATGAATCGATCAGCAAAATAACGTCCTTTGAAAGGCCACAATCGGTAACCGAAGTCAAGCCAACTGCAAAGCAATTCTTTTGCGCTTCAAGTAATGCTTTTGCTTTCAGCTCTGACGATGGTGAAGGAATTTGCTTAAATACCAATTCTTTGGCATTGTCGATCAGTACACCGGTTGGCTGTCCGTATTTCAACAATACCTCTCCTCCGGAAATGTTTGTTTGAGAAGTTATTCCAGCAAATTCAAGCGCTTTGGCATTACACCAGGCTGCATGACCATCGACACGAACAAGGTAAACCGGAATATCAGGGAACAGTTCGTTTAATCGCTTATTGTCGGGAAATGATTTCTCAGGCCATAAATTCTGATCCCAACCCCGGCCAAGTATCCATTTGCTGCCTGTTCGTCTCTGGTATTCCTGAAGCTTTTGGTAAACACTCTCCTGATCAGCGAGTCCGGCCAAATCGGCATACTGCATCAGATCCATTCCATATCCGTAAAAATGGCAATGTGCATCATTAAAGCCCGGATAAACGGTTTTCCCTTTGCAGTCTATAACCCGATCAGAGACATATTTAGAGGCAATATCATCACTGGAGCCAACTGCAATGAATTTACCATCTTTCACCGCAAAACTTTCGGCAATTGAAAAAGAATCATCAATAGTATAAATCCTGGCATTTGTAACAATCAAGTCAACTTTCATTTTAGGAGCATTACATGAATATAGACTACACAGTGCAATAATTGTGAATATCAAAGTTCGGTTCATCGGAGATTGGTTTTATGCAAAACGAAAATAGCTGATTAATTGGATAGATGCAAAAAACGGCCACCCCAAAGGGCAGCCGTTTCTATTAGATTTGTATACAGAATTGATTAATTATAACCCGGGTTTTGTTGTAGTTGTGGCGCTTTGTTCATTTCGTCACGCGTAATAGGAACCCAATAGAATTTTTTATCTGTGAATGATCTTTGATCTTCCAAATCGGCTTTGTTCGATTTCCAAATTGTGTAACCATTATCGTAATGTTCAATTCTTGTACCGTAAACATTTTCGATAACCTGTTCACAAATCATCCAGCGGCGCATATCGTAGAAGCGATGGCCTTCTGCGAAGAACTCGATGTTTCTTTCATCGCGAACATATTGACGAGCCATAGCCTGATCTGTAGTTACCCTGCTTGGTAATCCAGCACGTCTTCTAACCATGTTCATAGCATCAATACCTTTTTGCAGGTCAGCGCCACCCAGCTCAATACAAGCTTCAGCATAATTCATCAAGATTTCAGCATATCTGAATTATATCCAGGCATTTGTATTTCTGTAATACTGTCCAGCAGTTGCAGGATCAAGTAATTTTCTAAGGTTATAGCCTGTTTTTTGGCCATTCCATGCCTCAATTAAACCTTGACGGGTATCGATTCCACTTTTCCATGGGGTTGCATCGCCAACGTTGTGAAAAAAGTAACTAGTCTGAACTTTGTTTTCTGGTTCAAGTCCGGCTGCATCAGCAGGACGTGCTTGCCATGGTGCTCCATCATAAAGTACACAGGCATAAAAACGTGGCTCACGACCATTGTAAGGATTACGGTTAGGATCGGCAGCTAATTCTTCTGCAGTTGCAGTTCTTACATCCATATCTCCAGGGTTGTATTTGTCCCATTGGAATTTTGACCCATCAGCCATTTCAAATTTTCTTACAGCTTGTTCGGTTGGGTTGTTGTTTCCCCAATTGTGATAACCATTAGGACCAGACCAGATGTTCATGTTATTAACGTTACCTCCTGAAAGCGGATATTCAATGCCCCAGATGGTTTCGCTGTTCCATGCTGCTTTTTGGTTAAATATACTGAAATAGTTGTCAGCATATTTCTGAATATCGGCAGCAGAAAGTGGTGAAGCTGGCTCTGAAGTTGTTCCTACCAAAGAGAAAGTTCCATATTTACCATCCATTACATCCTTTGCTGCATCGCGCGCTTGTGTTAACAAAGCTGTCTGGCTACCTGCAGGGAATGAAATCAGGGTATTCGAAGCTTGTTCAGTCCATCCACCGTTTGTTAGTTTACTGGCACAGAAAAGTAGAACTCTTGATTTTAATGCACCGGCTGCAGCACGGTTTGCACGTCCCTGTTCAACCGTTGCCGGTAAATTATCGATAGCGCTTTGAATATCTTTCAGAATAAAATCAAGCGTTTCTTTAATAGACGATCTCTTGGCTGTAGTAAAGTCATCGTCCAGCTTATACTGAGTATCTTTAAGGACCGCACCCCCATACACCATCATAAGGGTTGAATAATCATAAGCCCTGATAAAATAAGCTTCACCTTTCATCTGTTTTTTAAGCGCATCTTGATTTACAGATGGAACAGCATCGATGTTGGCTAAAATACGGTTGGCATCCTGAATATTGCTGTACAGATTATTCCAGCGCAAATAACCACCCAAGCCATCATTAGTAAAATGACCAAGGTTGTCAGGAGTCATAGTTCCTTTAAGCATAACGAAGTTTGACGGACGGTGGATACAAAGAGTCTGGTCTGTCATATCGGTTAAAATGTCTTCGCGCATTCCCAGAATACCATTATCCGTATTACCACCCATTCTGTCGTAAACTTTGCCCAGGTATGCATTAACAACATTCATGTCTGAAAAAACAAGCTGTTCGTTGAACGTATCAACGGCCTGCTTGTCCAGAACGTCTGTACAAGATACCGCAACCAGAAGTAGTCCTATTGCTGATATATTTAAAAGTATTTTTTTCATATTCTAACTGTTTATACATTAAATTGATAATTAGAAAGTAATGTTGGCACCAATGGCAAACGTTTTCATAGTAGGATATACTCCTGCATTGTTGGTTTCCGGATCCCACTTTCTGGTAGCGCTCCAAATTAATGCAAGGTTATTGCCTGTTACATAAACACTTGCTCTTGATAAACCAATTTTCTGGTAGTATTTCTGTGGAATTACATAGTTCAGTACCACATTCTTCAAACGGCAATAAGCTGTATTCTCCATCCAGTAGGTACTCATTCGAACATCAGGTGACCAGTAAAGGTCATCACGGTTATATGCCCTGGCGATGTTAGTTACAGTGTTGGTTGGTGTCCAACGGTTGTCAAATTGCCATTGGTAATAGTTACCTGCTTCACCGCGACGGTTATCGTATTGGCTGTTCTTTAAGAATTTGCCCTGACCTTGAATCTGAACAGATAATGTAAATGCTTTGTAAGCTACATTAACAGTGGCGCCATAGAACGTTTCCGGTGCATCAACCTTTTCGATTAAAATACGGTCATCACCATCAATTTTACCATCACCTGATACATCTCTGAAAATTACATCACCAGCTTTTGCTCCGGTAACGTGTGGAGTTGCATCAACCTGCGCCTGATCTTTGTAAATGCCAATTGCATCATACATCAACCAAGCTAAATATGATTTTCCTGTAAGTTGCTGCCATGGCACTGCTCTTGCAGGTTCGTCCATAAATACAACTTTATTATGGTTATAACTTATATTGGCGGTTGCATCAATACGCAAATCCTTGTTAACTGCTTTGTGGTAACCACCTTCGAGTTCAAATCCGCGGTTGTCAACAATACCAATATTTTGTTGTGGAAGCGATAACCCTGTAAAGTTAGGAACCGAAGCATCTTTGGTTACCAGGATATTATCCCTTCTTTGGTAGAAGAATTCAGCATTTAAACTGAAAAGACTATTTGCGAATTTTGACTCAAATCCAAGATTATAGGATGTTTGTCTTTCCCATGTAATAAATGGATTGGCAACCGTTGGTGGGCCAACAACAGTTTGGATAGCTCCACCTGTGCCAAATGTCATACCTGTACCAATACCATATTTATCCATGTATTGGAATGGATTTCCAGGGTCATTACCCATCTGGCCAATAGATGCTCTAAGTTTAAAGTAGTCGACAAACGACAGATTAGCTTTCCAGAAATTTTCTTCGGAAGCACGCCATCCTAACAATAATGCAGGAAAATATCCCCAACGGTCAGATGTTGGAAACTTCAACGAACCGTCAGCACGGAACACAACTTCAGCAAGGTATTTGCCTTTATAATCGTATGAAGCACGGCCAATAAATGATTTGCGGGCATAGATGGTAGCAGTCCCTAATATGTTTTGGTCTTTGGCGTTACCTGCATCCATGGTCTGGATAACCGAGGAAATATAATATTTGCGATATGCCTCGAAATAATTCCAGTCGCTTTGGTATTGTTCGTAACCGCCAAACAAAGAAATAGTATGGTCGCCAAATTTCCGGTTGAAATTAGCATTAATCATAGCTGTTTGATTGATGGTACGCTCATACCTTTCAGAGTTCTCAGCAGATGAAAGTCCTCTCAAAGTTGGAGTTAAAGGCATCGAAGTGATAAAACCGTCAGCACCTCTGGTTGCTTGTGACCAGTTTGGGTAGTACAAAGTCCAAGGTTGATAGAATCTTTTGTTGAAGTAATTGGTAATGTCGTAGCTATAATTTCCCGATAAAGAAAGACCTTTTACAAAAGGAACTGTAATAGTTGCATTAAATGTACTTAACAACCGATAGGTTTTCTGGTCATTTTTTCCTGCACTAAAAGTAGAAGTTTCAACTGGGTTGTCGCCATACTCAATGTCTGGTCCAGGATAACGGCCTTCACTTGTTGGCCAGAATGACCAGTTGGTTGGAACCAAACGAGTTGACTGACCAACAATAGCATCAGCACTCTTGTATGGATATTGACGATCAGTCAAGAAACCAGCAAGTTCTACACCTGTTTTTAACCAATCGGTAACTGGCATTTCTATTTTTGTCCTGACGTTGTATTGCTTATACTTAGTTGATGAAGCTTTATACATCGCATCGTCAGTCTTATAACCGAAAGAAACGTAATAACTCATCCCCTTGGCTCCACCGTCAAGAGTAACATTGTGTCTGCTGGTAGATGTCCAGTCTTTAATCAGGTCACCATACCAGTCAGTGTTTGGATGTTCCCATGGATCTTTACCATTTCTGAAAAGTTCGATATCTGCATCCGAATACCTACGGGCTTTACCCTGTGCAACCTGGTATTCCGAAAGCATTGTTGCATAATCAGCAGCATTGGTAACCTTAGGTGTCAAAGTTGGAGTCATAACTCCTTGATAGAATTGGTAACTCAAACGGGTTTTGCCTTCTCTCCCCGATTTGGTCTTGATCAGGATAACTCCGTTTGCAGCCTGAGCACCGTAAATAGCAGCAGAGGCATCTTTCAAAACAGAAAGGCTTTCAATATCGTTAGGGTCGATTTCGTCCATCGAACGTCCGGGTACACCATCAATAACAACTAACACCTGAGGCGCTTTGGTGGCATCATTTGACAAGCGGTCCATATTACCGTTTGCATTAACTGTTGTTCTACCACGAACCTGGATTCTTGGGGTTCCTTGTCCTGGCTCACCAGTTGTCTGCATAACAGTTGTTCCGGGAATCATACCAGAAATGGCATTGGAAACGTTCATTGAAGGAATTGAAAGCAGTTTATCTCCTGTGACAGAGGCAACAGCTCCAACAACATTGGTACGTTTTTGTGTTCCGTAACCTACAACAACAACTTCGTCCAAATCAGTCATTGTAGCTTTTAGGACAATGTCAAGAACTGTATTATCCCCAACAACAACTTCCTGTGAGTTGTATCCCACGAATGAAAAAATCAAAGTTGTTTTTCGACTTGGAACATTAATCGTATAACTTCCGTCCAAGTCAGTAAGGGTACCGGTAGTAGTGCCTTTTACAACAATGTTTACACCAGGAAGAGTTTCGTTGGTGGTTGCATCAGTGATTTTTCCGGAAACCTTGATTTGCTGTTGCATGGAAGTCGTCAACTCAGACACCTCTGCAGTTGGCTGAAGAATAATCTGACGATCCATTACAGTATAACCGACATTTGTTCCGTTAAACAAGCTACTAAGAATTTTGTCGACCTGCTGGTTAGATACGTTAATATCAACCTTTCGTTCAACATCAACTAATTTGCTGTTGAATAGAAAATAGAATTCACTTTTTTCCTCAATCACATTTAACACATCCTTAACCTTTGCATCGTTAAGTTTAAAGCTAAGTTTTGTGTTCTGAGAATAGGAATTTGAAGCAATTCCCTGGAAAACCGTGAGTAATAGGAGATAAAAAGTTAGTCTCAT